>JAOLZO010000001.1 GCA_028343845.1 Verrucomicrobiota bacterium
CTGACATCAGATAGACCACGTTCGGTTTTTCGGGTGTTGCCTGAGCAAGTATTGGAAGAGCAAGGAAATAGAAAGTCTTTCTAAGCATATTGCTACTAATCTGGTTTTTTAGGTTTTGGTCAAGTTGCATGGTAGCCCGGTTGAAGTTTGGAAGTGGAGGTTTTTTTAATTAAGCGGGGAATGACTATGAGAGCAAGCGGGAGGGAGCTTCTTCTTCGAGGTCAAGGGCGACCGCGATATTAAGAAAGGTCACTTCCCCCATGTTTCTACATTGTTCGAACCGTTCGTCCTTGTGCATGCGGGCAAGCCCGGAGCGAAGTTGAGACAGTTTCTCATCGCTTGAGATGGTTTCTTCGCACATGCACTCCCTCAGGCTCTTTATGCGGGTGGGCGAGACGTTGAAGCGCCGCTTGATCAAAGTTCTTTCTTCCCTTTGGTATTGATGACTGGTTTCCACGTTTATCAGGTTACTGCAGAGGTCGACAACGGGTAGGTTATTCTTGAAGAACTGAGGGAGGTAGAAGGATCTTCTTCCCTCGTAGCATTGCTGATCGAAATCAATCGCTCTGACCCGGTATTGGTTTTGCTCGAAGTCCGGGGTCATCTCCACGACGTAGTTATAAGCTCTCATGTCCCCAAGCAGGCGGACGAAGCAGCGTTCGTTGAACTTGATGAATTCCTTGGCGAGCCTTACTTCGTTGAGATCCTCGCGGGAAAGGAAATTATTGATGAAGTCGTCTCCGGGCACCCCTATGATATGCTCTTCGACGAGCGTTTCTCGGTCGACGTGGAAGTTGATTTCGTTGGGGGAAAGAAGTTGCTCGAGTTCCAATCCGTAGATACGGGAGGCATCCGCTTTCTTTACGTAAAAATAGTCGTGGTTGTCATTGTACTGATTGACGATTCTAACCCGGAAGGGCTTGGTGTTTCCAAACGTACAGTAGTCAACCCGATCGACGTAAAGATTGGGGAGGATTTTCTTGTCCCCGCCTGACCTTAAAAGAACGTAGATCTGCTTGAGGCCCTCGAAAATTTCACGCCCATAGTGTTGGTCGTAAACCATTGTTTGCCAAAGAGTGTCTTCGTTCATCTCATTCATGAGAGGATAGGAATCAACGGTTTGGAGCAGGTTGTCATAGCCTACCGGCAACGCCATTTCGCGTTTGTAGTGACCAAGGTACTCCCGCAAAAGCCCGCTTACGGGGTAAATGATCTTTTTCTGCTGGATGTTATCCTTGGTCACGACGAGGGGTCGGGGATGATCGATGTCCGAAGGAAATCCGGTTACCCAGGGCAGGGTTGTAGATCAGTTCTGTTTGGCCTCGCCAATCTGCTGGGTGAGGTAGTTTTCCAAGCCAACCATTTTGATCAAGTCCAATTGAGCTTCGGCCCAATCGACGCTTTCTTCCGATTCGACTACCATCCGTTCCATCAATTCGCGACTTCCGGAATCCTTGTGCTCGATGCAAACCTGAATGGCCTCGTTGTAGGTCGATACGCCCTTTGATTCCATCGCCAAGTTAAGAGAGATTTGCTCTTCCGGGGATTTCCCCGAGTGGATGACGTCGTACCTCGCTATTTCGGGCACCCCGTCCAAGTAGAGGATACGATCAATGACTTCCTCGGCATGTTTCATTTCCTCTATGGACTCGGCGTAGTAATGCTGGGCGAGCTTGTTGAGCCCCCAATCCAAGCACATTTTTGAATGAATAAAGTACTGGTTGACTGCGGTGAGCTCAATGGTGAGACCTGCATTCAGACCTTCGATAACTGCGGGATTTCCTTTCATTAGAGCAATATACCCGCAGACCCTGCAAACTCAAGAGAAGAATGGATGAAAAGCGGGTTAAGCGCACTGGCATTGACACAACTTTGAGATGTGTCCGCATGCCGGGCAGAGGGCGCAGGGGCCGCACTGGGCAGGGAATCCTGCCAACAACCGTTCGACTCTGCAGGCGCATGCGCCACAACCGGAACTGGCATCCGTTAACTCTCTGACTTCCTCGCACGAGTCTGCCCCACCGGAATTAATCGCCATCCTGATGGTAGAGGCTTTTACCTTGAGGCAACTGCATATGACAGGATCCTCCTCCTGGGCAGCTCTTTTTGTCTCCTGTACGACTTGGTTCATTGAAGATTGAAGCAATGACCGAATTTCTATCCGGACTCAAGCCCTTATTGAGACTTATTCTCAGATTGTTCTTGTAAGCTAGTTACCTTGGTCATAAAGAAAATTCGGTAGTAACCAAATTGTTGATCAATCGGTTGTCTGCGAGAGTGGAACTTCCAAGCGATAGGGTTTGGATTTTACGTTGAAAATGGATAACCTGATGGCAGCGTCGTTACGGAGAATTTTTATAAATGAAATATAAAACAGTACAATCTTTCAGCATAGTAGGATTCTTGTCCATTGCTAGTCTCGGATCATGGGGAGCGGAATCAAGTTTGAATAAACTGAAATTGCCGCTTCCGATAACGAGCTTCGGCGCCTGCAAGTCCGGTAATTTTCTTTATGTCTATGGCGGTCATACCGGAGATGCCCATGTCTATTCGGAAAAGACGCATTCTTCACATTTTGTGAGAACTGATTTCAAGAAAGGAACAGAGTGGGAAACCTTGCCTTTTAACCGGCCATTGCAGGGCTTCGGAATGGCTGCGTACAAGGGCAAGATCTATATTGCCGGAGGATCGCAGGCGACCAACCCGGAGGATGAAAGGTCCAACCTCAGTTCGGTTGCGGAAGTGTCGGTCTTCGATACGGAAAAGAAAAAATGGGGTAAGGCCACGCCTCTTCCCGAACCCCGTTCATCTCATGAACTGGTTGTTCACAAGGGGAAACTATATGTTATCGGTGGCTGGAGCATGCAGGGAGGCAAGGGGGTGGACTGGCATCGTCATGGGTTGGTTGCGGACTTGTCCGAGAATCCTGTCAAATGGAACAAGCTACCTGAGACGAAGTGGAAGGTCCGTGCCAATTCAGCGGCCATCGTGAAAAACTCCCTTTTCGTAATCGGTGGATTGGATGACAATGGAACGAGCAATGCGGTGCGCAAGCTTGACCTGAAGTCCTTGAAATGGACCGAAGAGGCCCCTTTCCCCGGCGTCAACCGCTTGAAAGCGTTTGGAAGCGCAGCCTCCAACCTTGGCGGGCGACTGCTTGCCTGCGGATTTAGTTACCAACCTAGAATCTTCAATGATTCCAATTCATCGTGGTCCGACACCAAGACAAAGGTAGTGGGCAAGCGGTTCTTCCATCGGATGATCCCGCTGGATGGTAAAAAGGTCGCATTCATTGGTGGCGCAAATTTTGACGGACACATGGATTCATTGGAGGTTTTGGATTTTTCCCGTTCGTTCGCAAAGGGACAGAAGAGAAAGAAAAAAGGGGTGGATGCAGGAGGCAGTCAATGGAAAGGCTTTCGGGGCGATGGGAACAGTCATTCTCTGGCTCAGTCTCCCCCCCTTGAATGGTCCGATGAAAACAACCTTCATTGGAGAAAAAAGCTTACCGGCTACGGGCAGTCGACCCCGGTGGTTTTGGGGGATCGCATTTTTACCACTTCTACAAAAGGGGACGAGAGTGAGAAACTGCTGGTGCATTGCCACCTGCTTTCGAGCGGGGAGTTGGCGTGGGAAAAGACTTATGTCTCTCCGGTCAAAATCAAGCGCAGTCAATACGTTTCCCAAGCCGCGCCCAGTCCGGTAGTCGACGAGAGGGCTGTCTATCTGTTTTTCGAGAGCGGACAACTTCTTGCCCTGGATCATCAGGGAGAAGAATTGTGGAAACGTTCCTTGACCGCAGAATACGGTCCGATGCTGGGCAATCACGGCATTGGCTCTTCGCTTTTCCAGTCGGAGGATGCTCTTGGTCTGCTCGTCGATCATTCGGGTCCTTCCTATCTGCTTCGCATCGACAAGAATACGGGCAAAAACGTTTGGAGGAACGAGCGTCCGGAACGGGTTTCCTGGAGCACTCCGACCCTGGTTGAGTCTCAAGGCAAGGAAACCGTTTTCATAAGTTCCAACGGAAATGTCGAAGCCTATGACTTCCGGACCGGGAAGAAAATTTGGATGCGCGGTGGGGTTGAAGGCAACACCGTGGCCTCGCCTTCGTTCTCTGATGAATTGGTCATAGTCGGTTCTTCCAAACCTGGCCAAACCGCGGCCTTTGACAAAAACTCCAAGCCGGATGACAATGCGAGCGTCATTTGGATTGCGGAGGATGGAACGAGCAGTTTCGGTTCGCCTTTGGTCACTGCGAAATACCTCTACCTGGTCAACAGGGCAGGGGTTGCTACCTGTCATGACTTGAAGGATGGTAGAAAAAAGTGGAACCTCCGCTTGCCCGCTTCCTGCTGGGCTTCGCCCATGACATGCTCGGGCCGCGTTTATTTCTTTACCAAGGACGGGGTCACCGTCGTGATCAAGGACGATGGCAGTGATGAGGTCTTGGCGCAGAACAAACTCTCGATCGAGGGGAGAATCTATGGGTTTGCGTCCATCAACCACTCCTTTGTCATCCGCACGGGAAGCGAGCTGATTTGTGTGGGAAGTCAAGGAGCCCGGAAATAGTTTCCGCATGATTTTACATGCCTTGCGCCCATGAAATTTTGAGCGTTGAGATCAGGCTGATGTCGAATGCAAAACTTTAGCGTATCCAAATCAGTTCTTGGATCAAGCATTGAGCTTTCCTTGACAGGTGATCTTGATGAAACCGAGTTGAGAGATATTAGCGACAAGTGTTTTGAGCAAATGCCCCGCATAGAAAAGATCATGAGCTTTCACGATGAGACCAGCGAGCTCTCGATGATCAACCGCATGGCTCACGAGAGCCCTGTGGAAATATCGCCGGAGATGTCAGATGTTTTGGGTTTGGGCCTGAGGTTAAGTACCTTGAGCGATGGCTATTACGATCTTACGATCGGAGCCTGCCTTGTGGAAAACGAGCTTCTCCCCAAAATCTTTGAGGGGGATCGCAGTCAATCAACTTGGAGAGACTTGGTTTTGGAAGGAAGGAAGTTGACCTTCAATCAGCCGGCGGCAATTGACCTGGGGGGTATGATCAAAGGCTATTTGGTGGACGTGGTTGCCAACGCCTTAGGTGAAACCGTCGATTATTCCGTTAGCTTGGAGGGGCATCAGAGAACGAGGCCTTGGGCTCAGAAGAATGTGAGCATCCGAGTGCCTGACCCGGATTATTTTATATCATTGGAATGCCCTATGGAGGAGTCCGCCGTGGCAACGAGCGCACCCTGTTTTCATGACGGGTCCAATCCGATTTTTTGTCCTTATTCGCGTGAGCCGGTCCGCGCCTCTCATAGTGTTTCGGTATTCGCCGAGTCTTGTATGTTGGCGGATGCCTTGACTAAAGTAGCCTTTCTCGCCCCCTTGGCAAAGGAGATAATGCGTGAAATGAAGGCGGTTGCGATCGTGATTGATGACCAAGGCGGGATTACGCCTTTTGAAGATTACACTCGCTGAATTCATTTGCTCTCAGCGCGAGGTCGAATGCTTGAAGGACTAGTTCTCTCTTAGTAAGTAGGCCGGCTTCATCTTAAGTACTTTTTTGGCCGCGAACTCGGCGGTAAGGACGGACAGGATGACGACTGCCAAGGTGATGGCGCAAGGCAAGCCCCAGTGATAGCTCCAGACCCGGTCGAAAATTATTTCAGCAAAGACAAAGCTTACAAGAGCGCTCAAGGAAGTTCCAACGAGAGATGCGAAAAGTCCTAGCAGGCCGAATTCAATGCGAACTTGATTACGCAGGTCGGTGAAGGAAGCTCCGAGAACCTTCTGCAAGTTGAGCTCCCACCTGAGCTTGTGCGCTTTTTCACGGGAGACTGAAAAAAGTATGGTCAGTCCGGCAAGAATTGAAAGGCCGGCCATGACCTGAAGAGCCCAGGTCATTTGACGGACGATGGAGAGAATGGTTTGTCCGGTCCGTTCGACGTCGAGAATTGAAATCGTCGGGAATTCGCTGACAAGGGCATCTTGGATGGCTTCCTTTTCTCCCGAATCAATTTTGTTCAAGGTGCCGATGAAAGTCTTGGGAGCTTTTTCGATGACTCCGGGTTGCATTTGAACGAAGAAGTTCGGTTGAAAACTTGTCCATCGGACTCTTCGCAGGTTGACCACTTCGGACAGAATGGATACTCCTCCGATCTCGATTTCGATCTGGTCGCCCAAGTCGAGGTCGAGAGATTCGGCGTACTTTTGCTCGACGGAGATTTCGACTGGCCGTGTAGAGTTCGGGTCGTATTCGGAGACGACCATGCGTCCGCGTAGGATTTCCTCGCTGTCGAGCAAACGGTCTCGGTAGCTCAGGTTGAAGCCACGTCTTCGGAATCTGTTCCTGCGTTGCTCGTCGGGATCAGTGGATTCGCGGTTACTGTCCACGACCTTTTCGTAGTCCACTCCTTTCACCTTCAGTAGCTTTCCCCGGACCCATGGGGTCAAATTGCTGAGGGGTTTTCCCTTTTCCTCGAGTAAGTTGACGAGCCTGTCGACTTGGTTTTCCTGAATGTCGAAAAGGAAAAGCTTGGGCAGTTTGCTCTCCGATTGGTTCAATCCGATTTCCTGTTCAAGGCTGTATTGGAATTGCGGGATCAAACTGAGAAGCAAAACCCCAATCCCCAAGGCTACGAAACCGGTGGTCGAACTGCTCGGGTTGCGGGCCAAAGACCGGGCTGCGAGTCGAAGGGGCAAGCGGGATTTGCCAAAGGCCCGGTTTATGACCTTCAACCCGAGCAGTCCTAGAATGAAAAGAACGCCTGCTGAAACGAGCAATGCGATGAAAAACAAATTGGCTAATTTCCATGAATCGGATTGGAGCACGGTCAACCCCCAAAAGGCAACGATTGCGGGGATGAAGAACAAAAAAGCTTTTCCTCCCGGTTGTGAACCAGGCTGAGATGCTTCCTGGAAAAGGGCGAGTGGGTTAAGCCGGGAAAGTTTGCGCAGGCTGGGTAACGCGATGATCCAGCCTGCGAAAATGGCCACCAGAAAGGCCAAGCCCACGCTCTTCCACCCAAGGAATACCTTGATCTCGTCGGTCACTATGCCTTCGACCGCGACAGAAAGGACGGGAAGAAAAAGAAAGGCTGCGACCAAGGCTGGAAGAGCGGCCATGCTGCCAAGCAAAGTAAGTTGGAACAAGTAGGTCAGGGTTGCTTTGCTTCTGCTTGCTCCCAAGCTTACGAGGATCGCCACGTCGATAGTCCGTTTTATCAGGAAGGAATGAAAAAGATACCCACTCCCAAGGGTTGCAAGAAAGAGGGCGACGAGGGATACAAGGCTTAGGAAATCGGAAAGATAACGCAGCAGTCGGCCTGCCCGATGGCCAGCCTTTTGGTGGGTATAGACCCGGACTTCGGGCGAGGAGAGCTTGAGGGACAAGGCCTTTTCAATTTCGGCTTGGTCTGAGCCGGGTGGGAGCCGGATGAGTAGATTTCGGAATGCGGTGTTGCCTACTTGTAGCAAATTGGTTTCGTCCAGGAATGCCTTGCCGATAAAGACCTTGGGTGCCATCTCCGCAGCTTGAAACTGCAATCCGCTGTCTTTGATTACGAAGTCGGATATCCTGAATCCCGTTTTTCCGATCTTGATCTCTTCACCCAATCCTGCTCCTAGCTGACTTTCCAATTCGGGGTAGATCCACGCCAGCTTTCTTTTGTGAAGGAGCATTTCCTCTCCTCCGTTGGCCATGCCTTCGAGCTTGAGCCTGAAGGAGCCGTAGAAAGGAAAGCCCGGATCCATTGCGATGACCTTGACTAAGCGACTCTTGCCTTTGGGGCCTGCCGTCATGGAGAAAAAATCAACGACCTCGACTGTTTCGGCTTCCGTGGGCAAAAGCCTTTTCACTCCTTGCAATTCCTCCGGTGTGAGATCCCTCCTTGCTCGGATGGCCAAGTCGGCGCCGAGCAACAATTTGGATTCCTCCCGGACTTTCTCATCGAGAGAGGATTTGAAGGAATCTACAGTAAGGAAACCGACTAGACCCAAGGCCAAGTTAACCACATAGAACAAGCAGAAAGACCGGTTGTTGCGGATTTCCCGCCATGCATTTCGAAAGGCGAAGGACATAAGGGGCTAGTCTTGGTCGTTCGAGTCCATGGGCTTGAGACGTCCGTCAGCCAAAAGGAGCGTACGGTCGCAAGACTTTGCCAATTCGAGGTTGTGCGTCACAAGGATGAGGCTTTGCTCCCTTTTGCGGCAGAGCCCAAAGAGCAAGTCCATGATTTCCCGACCAGTCTTTTGATCGAGATTGCCGGATGGTTCGTCGGCCAGAATCAGATCCGGTTCGCTTACCATGGCCCGAGCGAGGGCAACGCGCTGGCATTCGCCGCCCGAGAGTTGCGATGGGAAATGGGCAAGGCGGTTGGATAGCCCAACTTGCTTGAGGGCCATTCTGGCTGGCTCGGCGAAGTTTCTTGATCCTTGTAGTTCCAGAGGGACTCCGACGTTTTCGACCGCGGTCAAGTTGCTCATGAGGTGGTATTGTTGGAATACGATCCCTAGGTTTTGCGAGCGAAACTTGCTCAGTTGGTCCTGACTCAGTTTGGCGAGATCTTCACCATTGACTTCGACTGTGCCGCTTTCGGGGTGATCCAGCCCGGCAAGCAAGGAGAGAAGGGTTGATTTCCCGCTCCCGCTTTGGCCGAGAATGGAAATGATTTCTCCTTGCTGAACCGTGAGATCAAGGCGGTTGAGAACCTCGATCCGTTGCGTTCCTTGATGAAAGGACTTGGAGATTTGCTTGAGTCGTAAGAGTGGATTCATTGCGGTTGATCAGTCGAGGGCGGACACAAGGCTTTCGTAAACGGTTTGGCAGAGAGCTTGGTGTCCCAGAGGATTGGGGTGTATGCGGTCGGGTAGATTCATCTCCGGGTTTCCACCGACTCCTTTCAACAGGAATGGGATGAATGGAATCTGGTGGTCTTTTGCTAATTGAGCAAAGGCCTGAGAAAAGGAATGGGCGTAGTCTTCGCCATAATTGGGGGGGATCTTCATGCCGGCAAGCATAGTTGGGATTTGGTTTTTTCTGGCCGCATGGAGGATTCGGTCGATGTTTTTCTTAATTTCCTTAACCGGGATCCCGCGCAACCCGTCGTTTCCTCCAAGAGCTAGGAGTAGATAATCAGGTTTTGCCTTGAGGAACCACTCGACCCGGGAAACCCCGCCACTGGTTGTAGCTCCGCTGATTCCCCCGTTCACGACCTTGTAGCGCAGTTTGGTCCGGGGGCTCAGTTCCGCGTTAAGCTTTTCCTCCAAAAGGCTCGGATAGGCTTCTTCCGCCGAAACCCCGAACCCTTCGGTGAGGGAATCACCGAGGATCAAAATACGGAAGGATGGATCGGCATCCTCTGTGGGTTTCGGATTCTCATGCCCTGATTTCTCCACACCGGGATCGGTGCATGAATTGGCCAATCCAAGGAAACCGATCATGAAAAATGAAAGGGAAATCCGGAAGGATGTAGAGGTACGGTTTGTCATTAAAGGAAAATACCGATTTATTGTATTCGCGTTCTTAGGCAACGAAGAACGATCTATTCTCCGCTTTTAAAACTAAAGTCATGACTTATCTTCTGGAACTTCTCAACGAGCATGCTCTTGCTATCGATTTTGCCATGTTCGTGGTTATATGGCTTGTCCAGTTAATCGTCTACCCGGTTTTTCGTTATGTCGATGAAAGTCGTTTTGCTACCTGGCATCAGGGGTATTGCAATAAAATCAGTTTCTTCGTCCTTCCTTTGATGTTCGCTCAGTTGATCGAAGCGGCTAGCGCCTGTTTTTTCGAGGGAGGTGTTCTTGATTGGAGCAAAATGGGTGCAGTGCTGGGCGCATGGATCGTGACGTTTTTCGTTTCTGCGCCATGCCATCGAAGATTGTCTCAATCCGGACAGGATCAGGATGTGATTGGTCACCTTATTTTTACCAATTGGATGAGAACCTTACTTTGGTCGGGTGTGCTCGTGATCTCATTTTTCAAATACTGATGAGCCCGAATTACAAAAGGGTGGAAAGCAAATTGTGCAAAAGATGTGGTCGCCCCTTTCAGAATCGAAAGAAATGGCGTTTGAGAGGGATTTGGGAACAGGTCTTGTATTGCTCGGACAAATGCAGGAGTCAGGGAGTAAAGTGAGCACACTAAAGACCAAACCGAGGGGGATGGAAAGGGGGTTGGGGTTTGCTCAGTCAATATGGGAAAGTCCGCTTGCGATGTCCCTAGGAAGAAACTCCATCGCTCTTAAATCACGCAACCATTTGGGGGGTACGCCGGCATGCATCCCAACAATCGAACCAACGACAACGCCGCGATGACAATTGTCACCACCAACCTTGGCATTGGACAGAATTGCGAGGCTGAAATCGTCTGCGTATTTCCAGGAAAAGTGAAGGGCCGCTGAAAATGCCTCGGGTAGATAGCAGGCGGTGCTAAGAATGTTCCCTACCACTTGCCTGTCGGGCATTGGCTCCCATCTCTTAAGTGATGAGAGTGGGACGTTCGAGAGTCCAAGCTGCGATAGTAAAGTTTGAAAGTTTCCTCCATCTGCCAATCGAAGGAGGATTTGCGTGAGACTGCGGGCAGATTCCAAAGTGCTGGAATGGTCATGGGTACCGCGAACCAAGGTTTCGACTTCCCGAGGCATTGAATCTTTGTCCATCCCAATGTGTTCGAGCGCCGCAAGCATGGCAGGTACAAGGCTTAGTCCGCCGATATGAAAGTCGCTTATCCCGCAACGAGCCAGGTCCAGTCCTTTGCCGAAATTGATGAAAAATGCACGGTGGTATTCCTCGACGTAGGTGTCGTTATGCCAACCCGGCGTAAGCATGACTTGAGCATACCGTTCTAGCCAAGAGGCAGGGTTGAATTCTCCCTCAGTAAGAATAAGACGGTACAGTTCGCAAGCGAGCTTGAGATTGAGAGTATTCTCTCCGGCTTTGAGAAACTGGTGGTAGTGAAGCCCCTTCTTTCCCCAATGAACTGCCTGATCGTGAAGAATATCATCTTTTGCACCCGTGCATTGGTACGACGAACGCCAAAGGATGCTGTCAGGATGGGGGTTTTTGGGGTGCAGGTAGTGATCGAAGTCTCCATAATCACGATCCAAGGCATGAACGTCATAATACCAATGAACCGGCATGGACGCGGCGTCAGCGACTAGGGAACCGAGAAAGGCGGATTTAAGGTTCATAATAATTTTATATGGGCAAGGGCGGGGGTGGACAAACTATGAAATCAAAATAAAATGAAAAATTAAAGATGTCTTGTTTCCCCCTCTATTACCATCCTCTCTATTCCGAAGGATTGGATCGTTCGTCCCGCTTCCCGGTCGACCGGTACAGGTTGTTGGCTGACCGGTTGTCGGTTTTGGACCTCGATGGGAAAATCGATACGAAGCTTCCGAGGCTAGCGACCAGAGAAGAAATCCTGCTTGTTCACGATGAGGATTTCGTTGACCGGTTCCTTTCCGGAGCTCTCAGTGAAAAGGAAGTGCGGAGGATTGGACTCAGGCCTTGGAAAAAAGAAATCGTGCCCAGAACCTTGCGCCTGGTTGGCGGAGCTCTGGATGGGCTGGAGGACGTCCTAAGTGGTAAGCCTATTGCCGGAAATATGGCTGGAGGAACCCATCATGCCTTTCGGGCAGAGGGCTCGGGTTACTGTATCTTCAACGACTTGGCCATTTGCGCCGAGGTTGCCTTGGGCCGGACGGGTGTCAGTCGGATCCTCGTTTTGGACTTGGACGTGCATCAGGGAGACGGAACAGCTGAAATTTTTGCGGATGATGATCGGGTCTTCACTCTTTCTCTCCACGGGAAGAACAACTTTCCGTTCAGGAAAAAAAGAAGCGATCTTGATCTCGGTTTTGAGGACGCAACGGAAGACGAGGAATACTTGTCCTCCCTTTCGCAAGTTCTCGAAAAAATGTCAGGGGAAAACTTTGACTTGGTGTTTTTCCAAGCGGGCGTGGATGGCTTGAAGAGCGATCAGCTCGGTCTTCTGCATTTAAGCAGAGAAGGGCTGAGGCGAAGGAATGAACAAGTCTTCGCGTGGCGAAAGAAATTTGATCTGCCCTTGCTCATTTTCATGGGTGGCGGATACGCAAATCCGATTGATGATACGGTGGATGCGTTTTGCGACTTGTTTCTAGCGGCGGCCGAGGAATCTGTTTGAGTGGTTCTTGCGTAATCAGGCCTCGGAACGTTCAAAGTGAGCTTTTTCTTTTTTCGAAGAGCTTGCGCTGGGATTGCAATTCTTTTTCCATGGAGGAGACTTTTGCCAAGTTCTTGAACTGCTTGGGATCCTTGATCATATCGTAGAGTTCCTCGCTCCCGTCTTTATATTTCATGTAAGACCAGTTCGGGGTTCTCATGGAAATTCCACCACCCGCGAAAGAAAAGGCCGTCTTCTTCACCGAAGCCTTGGGGTTCTTCAAAATGGGCAAGAGGCTCGTGCCTTGAACGCTCTTGGGGATTGGCAATCCGGTGAGATCGCAGGCCGTTGGAAACATGTCGACCAACTCGACTATGGAGGAACTCTTTCCGGGCTTTTGCCCGGGGGTTTTCATGATGAGGGGCACGCGGGTCACTTCTTCCCTCAGGTTTCCCTTCTGCCAAAAATGGTGTTCGCCTAGCAGATAACCATGGTCGCTGGTGAATAATACGGCGGTGTTCTTGTCCAGTCCGAGAGCCTTGAGGGTCTTGAGTATCCGACCGACCTGCTCGTCCATAAAACTAACGGTTGCCAAGTAGCCTGCCCACATCCTCTTTTGGTTGTCGGGAAATTTATCGATCCCAAAGCGCTTCGAGTTGGAGTTGGAAATGCCTGCTTTGGGCATATCGTCCCAATCGTCTTTGGGAACGAAAGGAAGTTTCATCTCCTTGAAGGGATAGGGGGCGAAATACTGCTCGGGCGCAACGTTGGGATAGTGGGGGCGGACGAGCCCAGTTGCCAGAAAGAAGGGCTTGTCGCCTTCCTTGAAGCTCTTCAGCAGTTCGACTGATTTGGTTGCGGCTTTCCAATCGGGTTGGTCGGACCCGTCACCAACGTAATCAACGGTGACGAACATCCGGTAAGGCATCCTGGTGGACTGGCGTCCCTTGAGCTCCGTGGTGAATTTGTTGAGGTTCAGGCAAGCATAGTTCCCAGGCGTGTGGGCCTCTTTCCCCGGCATGTTGTACTTGGCCGACCAGCAGGCGGGCACGTCGTCACCATCGGTCCCGGCAATGATGTCCCCCGGCACTCGCATATGGAAGATTTTGCCTACCCGGGTGCTTGAATACCCGTTTTTTTGAAAATGCTCGCCCCAGGTGATTTCCTTCCCTCCCTGATGGCGCCCGCGCATGAAGCTTGCCCGGGAGGGGCGGCAAACCGTGCCTTGGCAATAGGCGTTTTGGAAGAGCGTTCCCTCCCTGGCCAATTGATCGATGTTGGGGGTGTCGGCCACCTTGCTTCCATAGCAGGCGAGTGCGTCTGCCTTGAGGTCGTCGGAAACGATAAGCAGTATGTTTTTGACTTTTGCCGGAGCACAGAGCCCTAGGCCGATTCCGAGACAAAGCAAGGTTGCTTTAGTCATGAATTGAGATGATTGAGGCTTTTCCGGATGCTCTGCAGGGGGGCAGGGGAGTGATCCTGCTCGACGTGACAGTGGTTGACTCCAAGCTTTTTCGCGGCGCGCATGATGGGTTCCATCGGGATCATCCCATCTCCGATTTCATCAAACGCATCCTGCTCGAGCTTTCCGTAATTCGGGCAAGGGGTGCCTTTTTTCAAGTCCTTGAGGTGGAGTTGCGAAATACGGGATCCAAGCTTGGTTACCATGGAAACCGGGTCCACTCCTCCAACCTTTACCCAGAACACGTCTACTTCGAAGTACATGTCCTTTGAGAAGGTCTCGATGAATACGTCGTAGCCTGTCTTACCCTTGTTCATGGGCTTGAATTCGAACGCATGGTTGTGATAGGCAAGGCGGATGCCCGCTTGCTTGGCTTGGTCTGCTCCCTTGTTCAGCGCTTCGGCTGTTTTCTCATAAGCGGACAAGTCGGCACGGTCAATTTCGTGGAGATAGGGGACGACAAGGTCCGTCAGTTTGTGTTTGCTCGCAGTCTCGAGAATTTTCTCAAAGGGTTGAACGCCTTTTTTGTCAGGGTCAAGGAGTGAGTTCCAATCGAAATGAGAAGAATTGACTTTCATTCCCCGATCGCGGGATTGCTTGATCAATTCGATGGCCTGGGGGGAAGGAAAGCCGTAGGGCTCGACTTGCTTGTAGCCGATTTGAGCTACCTCACGGATGGTCTTGCCCAAGTCTTGCTTGATCGGGTTGCGCAGGGTGTAGAGCTGGAGTCCGATCTGCTTAAGGTAGGGCAGTTCGGATTTGCGCGCGAATGAGGGAAGGCAGAGCGTTAATCCGCTTGCCCCGTAAATGAAGGATCGACGATTCATAGCTAGCTCGTATACCTCCTTTGCCAAGGGCTTGGCAAGAGATCAATTCGGCTCTTTGGGTTCTTCCTGCGGAGCAGAAGAGGGTGGACTCTTTGGCGGGAAGCATGCGCTTTTGCATTTCCGAAAGAGTGACAGAAAGAACAGGAAGAAATGAAGGCAAGTGGGCAGGGCGGCGGAAACCCCCATGATCAGGCCGAAGTAAATGTTCTTCACGTTTTCCCTCCCGGTCGGATCCTGCAATGCCTGAACGGCCCGGTGGGTGTACTTGGATCCTCTCTGCGCGAATTGCTCAGGTACGCTTTCCCATAAACTGATCAGCCATCCTCCGAAGGTAAAGACGAAGAGAACCCAAAGAGTGGCAAGGATGGCGATGACAAGGTCGAGGGAAAGATGAAAGACGTATTCCGAAGTTTTGGTGGATGCGAGGGCTCTGCGGATGATCCAGATCGTGATGAAGAATGAAAGGCTGTCGAACAGGGCTCCCAATATGCCCACCGGGATCTGAAGCTTGACGTAGTGGGAGGCTTCATGGGTTTGCATATAGTAGGGGAATGCGGTGTAGATGGCCCACCAATAGCATGCTATGTTGAGTACGATGAAAAAAAGGAAGAGCAGAGGGAAGAAGACAAAGACGGACCCCCTCTTTCTTTCATAGACGTCCAATACCTGATGAAGAGCGTCTCGCCAAGTTGCGATGACTCCTTTCATTCCGGTAATCCTACCCTTACCGACCGTATCAGAGGGAGACGTGTCTTTGCTCTTCGACGGACTGCTCGCAAGCTTCGATGATTTTCATGCACGTAATCGCGTCATTCAACGTGGATAGAGGTTGTTCGCCTTTCCCGATTACTTCCTCGAGAAAATGCTGCCCCATCGAACGGATGGTATAGGGATAGGCGGAATAAGTTTGGGAGTGAACGACGGCAGGCGTATTCTCAACCCAGTCACGATAGCTGTAGCGGGTTGCTCCCTTGGTTCCGATCACCTTGATCATGAATGTCCACGGGTCACCCGCATGGTCGTCCGATGCAAAGCTTGCGCACAAGTGTGAAAGAGAATTGTTCTGCATTTGCAAGGTCACCATGGCGAGGTTTTCCTGGGGGACACTTCCGTCATTGATGGTCGCTTTCATGCAAGATGCCAGTTTGGGAGCACCTGCCAGATAGAGGGTGCAGTATGCATGGTGCGTAAGAATTTGCCGGATTACCCCAGGGTACCTGGAGGCCACTTCTTCGGGATGATGAATGTTGTAGAGGACGTAAATTGACACGAGGTCTCCCAGTTTGCCGCTCTCGATCAGATCCTTGGCCCGCATTACGGAGGGTTCGTAAATATAGTTGTGTACGGGAGCGACTTGGACGCCTTGTCTCTCGGCCGCCTCTTTGATTTCCTCAATCTCATCAATGGTGACTGCGGTCGGTTTTTC
Source organism: Verrucomicrobiota bacterium (assembly GCA_028343845.1). GTDB lineage: Bacteria > Verrucomicrobiota > Verrucomicrobiia > Opitutales > Seribacteraceae > Seribacter. The sequence goes on from JAOLZO010000001.1 coordinate 15,870, forward strand.
CACCAGGACGTGTTTGCCTGCCTCTATGGCTTGCATGGCATAGGAATGGTGGGTTTCCATGTTGGTAAGGATGTAGACGACGTCCACCGCATCGATCAATTCCTCCGCACTATCGAAGACCTTGGTCCCGAAGAGCTCGGCTTTTTCCTCGGCCTTGGAACGCGTCCGGTTCCATATGCCCGTCAATTCGGCGTTTGCCGAAGCATTTACGCCTTCTCCATGCAGGTACGCAATATCTCCTGCTCCAATGAAACCTACTTTGATCATGTCTTGAGTTTATCTACTGAATACACCTTTTTTTCAAGTGTAACCAATGAAATTAGACTTTTGGCTTTCCAAGAAGGCTGAAGTTGCCATCTTTGCATCCACACTTGTTTAACCAATGACTAGTTTCTGGAAAAAACTTAGAACCAAAAGAGTTCTGCTGACCTTTTTGATCGCCTCAGTCCTGATCATATTTCTTGTTTGGGTTTCCCTACCTTTTCTTTTGAACTGGGGGCTTTCCAAAATGGCCCGGGAATCGGGGTTTTCCGAGTTCGATGCGGAAGTGGAGCAAATTGATCCTTGGGGCACCCGCATTTCGAAGATCCAAATGCACAAGAAGCAGCAGATGAGCCTTGCTGTCGAACAGGTCAATCTGGTTTATGCGCCCGCATCCGTTGCCCAAGGCAAACTTGATGCCGTTTCCATGACCGGGCTTGAGTTGGATTTTCAGGCGGATGCCGAAACTTCTGCCGATCGCCCTGAAACCGATTCCCCTGAAAGTATGGAAGAGACATTGGCGCGATTTCTAGAGGCTCCTGATGTAACTCATTTGCGAATTCGAGACTCTAAGCTGAACGTGAACTGGAAGAAGCAAGGTTATCCGGTGGATTTTACGCTCAAGGGGGATTTTCATAATCAAATCGGAAGATTGATTCTGGATGGATTCCTTTCCGGTTTCCCATTCCGGTCGAAAGTCGATCTCGCGAGGGATGAAGGAAAAACCTACCTTACTGGAGAAGTCATTTTCCCGGATTTGAGCAAATCCACCGATTTGATTGAATCGATCGATTCTTTAGGGCAACCGATTTCCGAAAGCTTGTCCCTGAAGGAAGGGGAGGTCGGATTGATGGGGTCGGCACGGGTTGATGGTGATTCGTTCAAGGATCTTTTTCTGGAGCTTAATGCAAGCGCATTGAACTTGGAAGCGTCCGGATATGACCTGAACGTTTCCGAGGCGGTGTTGTTTCTGACACCTGAAACAATGGAAGAATGGAGCGCGAATTTTTATGCAAACTTGGGTTTTGACAATCAATTGCTGGCTAGGGGGCTGAAGGTCAGCGTCAAAGCTGAAGGTCCTGCTTACGAGTTAAGCGGATCGGTGAGCCAGTTGAAAACAACGGGCGATCTTCCGGTCTTGGAAATAACGGGGCTGCGCTTGCCTATACTCGATATCACCTTGCCGTTTGAAATTCCAATCGGACTGGAGAAGAAAATTTTCTTTGACGAGGTCTCTTACGACAACGGCTCGTTCACCATGATGGAAGGTAACGTTTCGGTCGAGGTGCCTGAAGAAGGTACGCTCGTCTCGCTCCTCCTGAGTCCGAGTGACGCTTCATTCGGAGAGATCGGCTTCGTCGGCTTTTCCTACGAGGGACTGCTCGATTGGGAGGAGTTGCCCAAGATCTCGCGTAAGCAGGTTGTTACGGGAAGGCGTATCATGCTCGGGCTCGATGCGCTCCTTGAAAACCTCGAACTTGCTTTCCGAATGGAAAGTATGGAGCGCATTCTCTTGGATATGCTTGCTTTCGATGCGAGTGGAGTATCCTATGAGCTCGACCCTGCGAACCTTTTGGTCAAGGTGTCCCAGGATAATCCTGAGTCCCTGGTATTTGAATTCCGGGGTTCCACCTTTGGCTTTCCCGGTCAGGATATCCTGATTGAGGGAATAAAGGGAGAAATTGAACTTGCTTCGATTGAACCTTTGGCGACCAAGGGTTCCCAAACGATTTCCTTTGACCGAATTGCGCTGGGGGATATGGAAACCGGAAAGGGGAGCTTTTCCTTTCGGCTTGAACCTGACGGGACAATCATTGTCGAGCGCGCCCAGGCAGGTTTGTGGGGAGGTGAAGTCGGACTGTTGGAAACCACTTTTAATATGTATGGGGACGATTTCCGTTTGAATACGAGGGTTTCCGCCATCAATGGACAGCGGGTTGCCGATTTGCTTGCAAAAGAGGATATCAACATTGACGGAAATTTTTCCGGAGACATCACTTTCTCGAACGAGGGAGGAAAATGGGACTTTTCAAATGGTCTGGTTCTTATGGATCCGTCGCCAAACGCCAGGCTTCGGTACAAATCCGAATCAGTCGTGCTCAACAGCTTGAAAAAGGGCAGCAAGGAATATGAGGAGATGAAATTGACGAATGAGGCAATGGAGAACTTGTCCCTTGAGACGATGCGGATTTTATTCAAGGCATTTGACGGCAAGCGCGAAGTAGTGATTTCCGTCCGGGGAAAGTCGGAAGTCGGGAATCGGGTCATCCACCTGAACAACAACTTGAATTTCATTGCGGGCATCCGCCAACTAGTCGGCGCTTATTTTGACTTTAGCAACTTGGGGATCGACTTGGGTAACTTCGGGGTTGACCTGGAAAACTTCGACATCGACTGAATTCCCCCCCCCTCATTCCAAACTTCTTCTTCCAAATATTTTCAATACTCGGTTGCAAGTGGGCTCAAATTGGGCTTACTTTGTATTCATGAACTATTTGCTTAGGATTTTCTCGGTTTTAACCCTTGTCGGGTTGTTTGGTTGTACTGCAATCAAGACTGAACATCATATCACTCTGGATCATACCATAACCATAAAGATCGAAAAGGAAGTGGACGATTTCCTTGACGATCTCTACGAAGACGAAGAATAAACCGAACCAGCGAACAATAACCTGATACCTAAAGATTGATTTGTCATGAAAACCCAATTTCCACTCATCCTTTTATTCTCCCTAAGTTTTTTGCTCGTGCCTTTTGTCCAAGCTGACTCAAGCTTTGCGAGCACGATGAAGGAGCGTCTGCCCGAGGTAATCAAAGCCAAGGGCGAAGGCTCCGTGGGCGAGGGAGTTGATGGCCTTCTTCACATTCGAGCCGAGGAGGCATCCGCGGAGTTGGAGAAGATGGTAGCCTCGGAAAACAAGGATCGTGAGGCTCTCTTTGCAAACCTTGCCAAAAAGACAAAAGGTTCCACCGCTGAGGCGGCCAAAATCTTCGCCAAGGCAATGATTGGAAAGGGTAAGAAAGGGCATTGGTTCCGAAGTTCTAAGGGAGCTTGGAAACAAAAGTAGGATATTTGCCAGGAGCAAGGCTGGTCCTTGCTTTTTGGATTTTGGTACTTTGTTCGTGCCAGCGAACCGAGCGGGTGCTTGAACATAATCAACCCGTGAAGGGGTTTGGGGGAATGGGCGACGACTCATTCCAATCTCTCTCCTTGAAAAGAAAGAACTTGGCCAAGGAAAAAAAGTACTTGGAAATGGAATTGCAGTGGCTCGTTCTTCGCCAAAAGCAGATTCAGGCAGAAATTGAATTAAGGCAGGCCCTGGAATTCGAGAATGCCCTTGCCCTCGAAATGGCTCGATATGGAGAGTTCGAAAAGAGGCTTCCTGGAGAAGAAGGATTTATTGATCCATCGCAAAGGAGAGCGTGGGAAACTCGGTTGCTCGGTCGGAAGCGTGAAAGTGATAAAGCCGCCGCCCGGGTGCGGTTGATCGCCCGTGACATGAAAGACTTGCTAGGGAAGGTGTCCCATCATGGTTTCATTCCGCCAACCAACCAATCAGAGAAGAGCAGTCAGCCTGTTTCCGATCCAGTCATTCCCTAGCTTTTTCGTTGTCCTATATTCGGGACTGAAGCAAAATGCGGGCGAATGGAAATTGTCATCGAACGAATTCTAAGCCACCCGCTTCTCACTCTCGCCTTGGTTTTGTTGTGCATTCTCATGCTCTATGCCGTGCTCAAGAGACTGGTCAAGATGTTACTCTTTCTTGCAATCGTGGGAGCCGCTTACTTCGGTTACGTGCAATTTCTTGAGGAAGATTATCCTTTGCCGGAATTTGACACGGGAGTTTTCGAGGGTTGGAAGGAAACCGTAGCCCCGCTGTTGCCCGATGACTGGAACGAAACTCTTTCTGATTTTAACGCAACGATGCCTGATGGCAACGGTACTTGATCGAATGAGCATTCATGGTTTGTTTTTCGGGGCTTCCAAAGTTGTGACATGAAGGTTCCCTGGCCGCTTTACTTGGCGTGGAAGCAACTGTTCCCTTCCCAGAGGAAGATGTCTTTCTTTTCTCTTTTGGCTATTGTCGGGGTGGCTCTCGGTGTGAACGTAATGATCGTGGTGATTGCTTTCATGCAAGGGTTTCAGAACAAATTCAGAAATGACATCATCAATAACCAAGGCCACGCCAGGGCAGTTCCTTTGGCTCGGTATGCGGGTTGGAAGGAAATTCCAAAACTCATGCTGGATACCGAAGGAGTAAAAGCCGTTACTCCTTATCTTCATGCGCAACTTCTTCTCCAAAGCGGAAACTATCACTCCATTCCCTTTGTCATTGGATTGAGACCGGAGGACGGAGATGAGGTTCTCCCCATAGGGGCTTTCCTCGAGCGGGGGATGACGAGGTTGCGGGCTGATGATGGGGAAGACGTAACGCCCTTGCCGACGATCGATGCCTTGGAGGATGAGGTTGTCTTTGTGAGTACTCAGGCGGCCAACCGATTGCGCGTTCGACCCGCTTCGGTTGTGCAAGTGTTTGAGGGGAACTCATCCCAGCGCAACCCTGCGTCAAGCGGAAGAGTGCGCGTTGCCCGGTTGGATCCATATGTTGAGACGGCGGAGTGGGAAATCCAATTCGATGGTCAAGGTTCTTGTGTCGCTCGTGAAAATATTTCGGGGGATGAGTTCGCATGGGAATACGACAAGGGATCTTTGGATTTGGGCTTTGGGTATCCGGTGTTTGAAATTTCGAAAGGAGCGACTCCCTTCGCCGCCGGCGATCGATTCCTCTTTCAGGTATTCAAGGCGAACAAAATAGAAATCTATTCCCCGAGAATGATTGAGCAAGCGAAAGCGGATGAAATGGTTCCGCCCAAGGAAGTGCGGATCGGCGGTATCTTCGAGATGCCCTCTCAGGGATTTCAAATGGAAGCCTTGATAGGAACCATGCGATTTGTTGAAGATATGCGTGGAGAGGAGGGTGCTTGCGATGGCTTTTACTTGAAGTTTTCGGATTCGGTTGCCCGAAACGAAGGAAGCCTGAGGGCAAAGTGCCGGGAGTTGGAACTCCTTCTTGACGAGGATTGGGCGATTGTTCCTTGGTCCGTTGAAAATGCCTGGTTTTTCGAACTTCTCCAATTCGAGGAGACGCTGATGATCGTCATTATGGTTCCGATTGGCTTGGTGGCGGCCTTTGCCATTGCCATCGCGCTGATGACTACGGTTTTGAGGAAGATTAGGGAGATCGGTTTGCTAGTCGCGATGGGGGGGAGGCGTGTCTCCGTTGGCATGGTCTTCTGCCTGCAGGGATTTGTCATTGGTACGATCGGAGCCTTGGTGGGGTGTGGTTTGGCCATCCTTTTTATCCATTACCGGGACGCGCTCATGACCTTTATCGTCGATCTGATCGTGGGGCAGGAAGGGCAGGTGGGGGTTACTCAATTTTACGACTTTCAAAGCTTGAGCATCGCTTATCCCTGGGAGTCTCCGGAAAGCATGTCGACCTTTCTTGTGTTCGCCCTTTTTGCCATAGGAGTTTCCACCATTGCCGGCTTGTTGCCTGCTTGGCGGGCGGCAAGGCTTAACCCTGCGGATGCGTTGAGGAATGAGTGATCCCGGCCATACGATTGTTCTCGAAGCCCGAGGCTTGGCCAAAAGCTTTCAGCTTGGAGAGGCGAGCGTCGAGGTATTGTCCTGTGTGGACATTTCTCTGGAGGAGTCTTCATCCCTGAGTATTCAAGGAGAATCGGGTTGTGGTAAGACGACCTTGCTTAATTTGCTTGCCCGTTTGGAAATCGGAGATGCCGGGGAAATCTCTTGGGGCGGGCGGAAAATGATGGCGACCGATTCCTTCTCCTCCACCGAATCAATCCTCAGAACCAGATTCCTCGGAGTCGTTTATCAGGCTTATTACTTGATTCCCGAACTCAACGTATTGGAAAACGTGCTCATGGCTGCAAGGCTTGCCGGCGGACCCGATCAGGATTCGACCGACCGAGCCCGATCATTGCTATCCAAGATGGGGGTCGGGCAAAAAGAGAAGCAAGTGCCGTCGAAGTTGTCCGGAGGCGAACGTCAGCGGGTGGCCATTGCCCGGGCATTGATCAATACACCGAAGGTTTTGCTCGCAGACGAACCGACGGGGAACCTGGACGAGCGGACCGGCGGGCAAGTGATGGATTTGCTCCTTAACGCCTGCGAGGAGGAGAATACCGGGTTGGTTTTGGTCACCCATAATGAGAGTTTCGCAAGGTCTGCAGATTCGAGAGTCATTTTAAGCGAAGGGAAAACCCATCCGGGCTAAACCGGATAGTCAATGGAACGTGAAATGAATAATACAATTAAATGCGGAGTCGCTGGCGTTGGCTACCTAGGCAAGCATCATGCGAGAATTTACAAATCCCTCGAAGGTTGTGACTTGGTCGGGGTTTACGAACCGAACGACGAGGCCGCTACCGGTATCTGCGAGGAATATCAATGCCTCCGTTTTGACAGCTTGACTGAATTGGCCGATGCATGTGACGTCATTAGCGTAGTTTGTCCGACTGACAAGCACGCCGAGGTGGCCTTGCCCCTCATGGAGAAAGGATGTCATCTGCTGGTTGAGAAACCGCTTTGTGTTTCGGTGGCTGAGGCGGAATCCATGCTAGAACAGGCAAAGAAGTCAGGGACGATCCTTCAGGTTGGCCATATCGAGCATTACAATCCCGTCATGGCCTTTTTGGAGGAACAAGTGGACTGTCCGAAGTACTTGACTGTTGAGAGGCTGGCGCCTTTTCAACCTCGAGGTACGGAAGTTGGGGTTGTGTTGGACTTGATGATTCACGATATCGGGATTGTCATGGCCTTGATTGCTTCCCCCATTCAGTCCGTTGATGCAATCGGAGTGCGGGTCCTTTCACCTACTGAAGACATTGCCAATGCTCGTCTTGTCTTTGAAAATGGATGCGTGGCCAATTTGAGCGCCAGCCGGGTCAGTGAGAAAAAGGCGAGGGAAATCAGGGTGTTTCAGGAAAGCGGGTATTTGTCCCTGGACTTCATGAACCAAAAGGGACACCTCATTCGAAAAAACGAAGCTTCCTTGGAGAAAAGCGAGGTGCCAGTGGAGAAGGGGGAACCGCTCGCTCTCGAATTAGAGGCTTTTGTCGGATGCGTTCGCGAATCAAGTACCCCAAAGACGGATGGCGTTTTTGGGAAATCAGCCTTAGAAGTGGCCCTGTCCGTGACCAAGCAAATTCAATCGGCCTGGTGAATTGAAGAATCCCGAACCGTTTCCTTTCACTGAAATCGAGGAAGTCGATCTTTTGATCGTAGCCGGTGAAGCGTCCGGAGATGAGCATGCCTCCTTGTTGGCTAAGGATTTACTGGAAAGAGAGCCAGGCTTGTCCATTTCTGCCTTGGGCGGTCCCGGGCTTGAGGCGCAAGGAGCTTCCCTGCTCTTTAGCCTGGTAGATCATTCGGTCGTGGGGATTTTCGAAGTTTTGAAAAACTATGGCTTCTTCAAGAGCCTGTTTCGTCAGACTCTTGACTGGATAGAGGAAAAGAGACCCAAGGCTGTTCTTCTGGTCGATTACCCGGGCTTCAACCTGAGATTGGCAACTGCCCTGAAGGAAAAGGGTCTTTCGGTCAAAGGAGGAGGCTCGATCAAAGTACTTCAGTACGTCAGTCCTCAGCTTTGGGCATGGAAACCAAAGAGGCGTTTCCTGATGGAAAAGGTTTTGGATGGATTGGCCGTCTTGTTTCCGTTCGAGCTCGATTGTTATCGTGACGTTGACTTGCCGGTTTCTTTCGTGGGGCATCCCTTTGCCCGTTCGGATTATCTTTCCCCCATTTCTTACGAAGCCTCGGGTCCCGTTGCCCTGCTTCCCGGAAGTCGGGTTCAACCGGTTCAGCGAATCTTGCCCTGCTTTTTGGATGCCTTCGATATTATGCTTCGAAGATTTCCTGATATTCACGGAGTGATTCCGGTTCCCGATTCGAAGATCCGGGCGGTTGTTGAGGAGTTGCTTGCCAACCGGAGGGAATCAAGGGACAGGCTTTCAATTCAGGATTGTCAATCAAGGTTTGAGGCCCGAGCCGCCTTGATGAGTTCAGGGACAATGTCACTTGCATGCGCCATCGCGGGGATTCCCGGAGCGGTTGCCTACCGCGCCCATCCATTGACTTACCTTCTTGGTCGTTTTTTGGTGAAGGTTCCCTACTTGGGCATGGCTAACCTGCTATTGCCGGAAAAGCCGCCCTATGAGGAGTTTTTGCAAGGAGAAGCAAACGGAAAGACACTTGCCTGCGCCATGGCTCCCTTTCTTGAGTCGGAAGGCAGTAGGGATCAATTCGAGGAATCGGCCTCTTTGCTTTCCGAGTCTTTGGCGCAGCCTGGCTCCTGCGGGTTGGCTGATTGGTTGATCAAAGAAGGTTGTTTGCTAGGTTGATCGACCATTTGAGCCCAAAGCTTGAGGGCTCGGTTTGCAAGAGTTTCCCGGCATTGATCGACCTCAGCCATTCTTAGCTTGAGGTTTTCATTCGCGATGGCCGATACGTCATCCATGTTGTAGAGAAAAACGTTGTCGATCTTGGCCACTCGCTCATCGATGTTACGGGGTACCGAGGCATCGATGAGGAAGAGAGGCTTGGCTGGCCTTTTTTTCATCGAGTGCTTGACCTGATCAGCCGTAATCATTCTTGTCCCACTCGAAGTCGAGGTGAGGATGACGTCGAATAAGTGGAGGGATTCTTGGAAACCATCGTATGCCATGGCGAACCCTCCGAATTTATCAGCTAGCTCATCGGGTTTTCTTCGGCTCAAAGGACACCAATCGAAGGTTCTTCCGGTTACGGTTATCTCTTGGCATCCCCTTGATTGAAACGATTCCATGGTGCTTTCGGCCACATCGCCGGCTCCTACGATGAGCAACCTGCAGTTTTCGACTTTGCCGAAAATTCTTCGAGCAAGGTCCGAGAGAACATTGCCCAAGTTCACCTGACCACGTGAAATGCCGGTGTTGGTCCTGGTCCATTTGGCGGTTTGAAAGCCCTTTTGGAATAAACGATTGAGGGTTTTTCCGGAAAGTTTTCGGTTGCAGGCATCTTCGTAGGCTTTCTTGACTTGGCCGAGAATCTCGGTCTCCCCGACCATTTGGGAGTCAATTCCCGAGGTTACCTCGAACAGATGACGAACCACTTCTTCTCCCTCTCGCTGGTAGAAGTGACGGTCCATAAAGCCTTTTTCCAGTTTTTGAAAATTGCTCAGGTAGTTTCGCACTTCATCTATCGGGGAGGTTCCGTTGCCTACGCCATAGATCTCCGTACGGTTGCAAGTGTTAAGCAAGAGGCATTCCTTCATTCCGGGGATGGATCGGAGCCCTTTGTAGAAGGGCTCGATTTTGTCCGCCGGCAGGCTGATCAATTCGCGTTCGACCAACGACGCAACCTTATGAGAGCTGCCAAGAAGGAAGAGCTTTGGATCTTCAGTTGGCATCGTTGGTTTGAGTCGTGTCACCATCCTGCGCAGAGGGGGTACTGGACGAGCGAACGACCCCGAGTGATAAAATGGCAACGATAAAGAGACCGATGGAGACTTTGGCAAACTTTTGGCCAAAAAGCTTTTGACGGAAGTGAAGATACCACAAACTGCAATAGGCAAGCCAGAGTGCTATGGTGAGCCCCACTTTGGAAGCGCTTAATGAATCAGGTGAGCGCGTCCAGTCCAGGGATCCTACTACGATCGAGCAAGTCAGGAAAACCGAACCTACGAGCAAAAGCCTGGAACCGGCGATTTCTAATTGCTGTATGGCGGGGAGGAAAGAGGCAAGCTCGCCGGTACGCTTATTTTGCAAGGCTTTGCGCTGAATCAGGTACATTACGCTGACGGTGGCAAGTAGCGCGAAGATTCCATAGCTGAAGATTGCCATCGATGCATGAAGTTCAACCCAGTGGTTGGAAAAAATCCCGTCGTAACCTTCCTGTTCCCAATAGGGCGTGTCGAAGGATGGCAAAATAAGGGTGGCTATGCCCCCAAAGGATGCCAAGCCTGCGGAAAAAGAACCGAGTAGATTCAGACGAAAGAGTACCCGGATGATAAGATAGCCAAGTACGAGAGACCAAAGGATAAATTGAATGCGTTCCATCCCGTTTCCAAGAGGGCAACCTTTGACCAATTGCCCACGTAGGGCGAGTGCTTGAGTCTGGGCAAGGAAACCGGCAATGATAATGAGAAGCGGGGCGGTCGATGAAAGGAGTTTACTCGATTTGGAGACCAAAGCCAACCCGCTGACCAAACCGATCCCATAAAGGATGGTTGCCAACCAGAACAAGTCACGGCTTTCTTCCAAGTCCATCTACTCGAACGATCTTTCAGTCGTCTTTAAATGGTGGATATATAGAGAGATAGATATCATGTCTATCTATGAGTTGGGATTAATTCTCACACCATATATCATATCCTTGAATGCCATTAAGTCAAAGAGGGAACGATGGCGAAAACGAATATCTATTCCAAAGGATCGAGGCAATTCGGAAGGGGAGGGCCAGTCAGGTGGGAGCCTGAAAACACCAATCCCCGGTTGGATGAGTTCAGGTCATTTGCCGCCGATTTTCTTTTTCCGAAATCTTTATCCGGGAGGGGAATGGCCTTTTGCCAAGTCCTAAGCCGTTGAAAAACGGGTTTTCCCCGAATGCCCAATAAGGACGAAAGGTTTTGCGAAACCTTTTTGAATATCAATGCTTCTTTTTCCTGGCTCAGTTCGGGGTTTCTTTCGCCGCCGACAAAGGTTGATACAAGAACTTTGTCGGCGGGCGCCCTGTTGGGGAAAAGGGTGCTCGAAAAAAGGCTTCCGAGGATGTCCATCTTTTCAATTTCAGGAACGAGGAACCCAAAGCCGTCGAGTGGATGAGATACGTCCTTTTTGTCAAAGCCTTGGTATACTATGCTGAGAGGGAAATGAGGGGCTTCCTGCAAGGTGGATATATTTTCGGTCTGGGCGACGTTTTCCCAACGTACCTTTCCGAGCTGATGGGAGGGGAGCGTACAAATTACTTCATCAAAAAGATCCTCCCACTCAGCTCCCGTGGAGTCGTGCGCAAATACTCGCCACTTACCGTTTTCTCCTGCGACTTGCGTTACCGTGTGATCTAAAATGAAATTTCCCTTGATGGCCATTTTCATACGGGTAGCTAATTCCCCAAGGCCTGAAGGAAAGGAGATGAGCCGGGTTTTAGGCAACCTATTTGATTTCTCAAAACCGAACATCTTGCCCAAGAGAAGAGAGCGGTATTTTTTTTCGAGGGCATGAATGGAAGGGAAGGTATGACGCATGCAAAGAGTTTCGGGCTTTGCCGCATATATCCCGGCCAAAAACGGATTGGCTAGATACTCGAGGGCTTCCTTGCCTAGCCTACGGGTGATAAAGTCGGCGACAGATTCGTGGTCACTGTCTTTTCCCTTGAATAGAAAGGGTTCGAGCAAAAGCCTGAGTTTGCCTGAGCAAGTTAGAAAAGGGCTTGTGATAAACGACCCGATGCCTTGGGGCAATGCCACCAATTTCCCTTTGCGAACGATAAAGCGCTTGTTGGCTTTCGGATTGGCATCGATCGCATGTTCGAGGACACCGCATTCCTCGAGCATGCCTGCCGTCTTTCTGAGCCTTAGGCTCAAGGTATTGGGTCCGTAATCCATCAGGAAACCTTCACTTTCCTCGGATTCTACGACTCCTCCGACTCGTTTGGTCGAATCAATGATGGTAACCTTCCGCCCCTTGCGCTCCTTTTCCCAAGCTGCTGAGAGTCCGCAGATTCCGCTTCCTAGAATACAGGTCTTATTCACTTTTCTTGTGGATGGCAGTCCGTTCGCAAGAATGAAAATCGAGCGGTTTGGGCTTGGCAAGTTAAAGAATGGGCGAAAGATGAAACCATATGGAAGAAATTGAAAATTGCCTGAAGGTGATCACGAATCCAGCGGACGCAGGTCCGGGAGATTTGTCGGGAGCGCTCCAAAAGCTCGATCAGGTCGTGAAACAAAGTCAGGATGACATTCACCCGCGATTAAGGCATTTTTTAGAGAACAGAAGCTACCAAAAGGCCCTGGTTTGGCTAGAAGGTGATACTCCGGAGAAAGGTGTTTGCGGAGGATGAGCCGTAAGAATCGAGCAAAAGGGAAGCGGGAGGTTGCCACGAGCGAAGGCTTCGGGTTTTCCCCATTTGAGTCTCTTGAGCCGGAAGGTTTGCCACAGCCCCTTGCACCGCTTCCGGTTTCTGATCCCAAGCCCAAAAAGGTGAATGAGCAAGAGCAGGTGGGCAAAGGGGATCGTCTGGAGATTCGTAGGGAGAAAAGCGGGAGGGGTGGGAAAACGGTCACCACGATTGCAGGTTTTCCGAAGAGAATCAACGCACCGATGCGAGCAACCTTGCTGAAGAGAATGAAAATGAAACTGGGAACGGGAGGGACTTGGGTTGGAGACTGCATGGAACTCCAGGGAGACAAGAGAGAAGAAGTTTTTTCCTGGTTGAGCGCGCTGGGTTTTAAGCCAATATTTGCAGGCGGTTGAGCCCGCAGATCAAATCAGTTTGCAGTTTGCTTTTCCCCTTCTTGGGGGACTGAATCCTCGGTCTCTTCTTCTTTTTCTTCTTCTTTCTTCTGTTTTTCCGATTCGGAGAAGTCGTGATCCTCTATCGGCTCTTGGCTCATGACTTCGTTAATGTCCTGTTCCCACTCATTCTTTGCTTTGCGGAATTCGTTGACGCCTTTGCCCAGAGATCGAAAAAGTTCTGGTACTTTCTTTGCTCCGAAGAGAAGGAGGACGATTAGAAAGATAAGTATGATTTCCCCGCCGCCGAAGTTTCCGATGAAGGCAAGGTTATGTGTTGGAGTGATCATGGTGTTTGGAATATAGTCTTGAGGGATACTCTAGGCAACTTTTTTGTCCGCTTGTTCGTTCGGAAAAAAAAGAGGGTTCTTAGAGTCCGAGTTGTCTTAATGCTTCCGGTTTGGGCTTGTTTACAGAGCTTTGGTCGGCTTCGAAGAACCCATGCAGTTGGCGGATTCTGGTTGGGTGTCGCATCTTGCGCAAGGCCTTGGCCTCGATCTGCCTAATGCGTTCCCGGGTGACTTTGAATTGTTTTCCAACTTCTTCGAGCGTGCGGCTGTAACCATCTTTAAGGCCGAAGCGCAGGGAAAGAACGTTACGTTCCCTTTCCGTCAAGGAATCAAGCACGTCGAGGATCTTTTCCCTCAGAAGAGAGTAGGCGGTCATGTCGTAGGGGTTTTCCGCCCCTTTGTCCTCAATGAAATCTCCAAAGTTCGTGTCGTCGCTGTCTCCAACCGGACTTTGCAGGGAGATCGGTTGTTGCGCCATCTTCATGATCCCCTGAACCTTGTCCAAGGGTAAACCCATCTCGATTGCAACCTCGTCCGGGGTAGGTTCATGACCTAATTCCTGAAGCAGTTGCTTTTGGATCTGCATCACCTTGTTCAAGGTCTCGATCATATGGACCGGGATACGTATCGTCCGAGCCTGATCGGCAATCGATCGGGTGATTGCCTGCCTGATCCACCAAGTTGCATAGGTCGAGAATTTGTATCCCCTGCGGTACTCGAATTTTTCCACGGCCTTCATCAATCCCATGTTGCCTTCCTGGATAAGGTCGAGAAAGGATAGGCCCCGGTTGGTGTATTTTTTGGCAATTGAAATAACGAGCCTGAGGTTTGCCTCAACCATTTCCGTCTTCGCTCGATGGGCCTTGCGCATGAAAAGGCGAAGTTCGCGAATCAGCGAAATCAATTCGTTCGGGTCCATTTGGAACTTGGTTCTAGCTACCTCTAGTTCCTTCTTGACCCGGTCCATTTTCACCCCTTTGCGCTTTACCTTTACCTCGTCCTTACTTGCCAGTTCCTGGTTATGCAAGTTGCGGGCTATGTCCTTGATCTCGGGGTTTAGCTTTTGGATGAAATCTTCGAAAACCTTGAGCTTGAGACAGCATTTCTTGAAAATGGGCGCAAGGCTGGCCTCGTAGTTCCTGAACCGGGTGGTGGAACTCTTGCGCTGCGTATCGTTTTTAGCGCCTTCAATGCTTTTCCACGCATTGTTAATCTTTCGGATTAGGTTTTCCAGAGCCACGACTTGCTTGGCCAAGCTCTTGAAATAGGTCTCGCGACTATCTATTTTCTTGTCCAGAACCACGCGGTCAAAGCGTTCTTCACGGGCTAGCAGTTTATTGCAGATTTCCAATTGGAAATCTGCGGTAAGGGAAACGGAGTAGATGATCTTCAGGGCAGAACTTTCAGCCGCTTCGATCCTTTTTGAAATGTCGACTTCCTGCTCTCTGGTCAAAAGGGGAACTTGTCCCATTTGCTTGAGATACATCCGTACGGGATCGTCAAGCATGTCGCTTTGGTTCGACCTTGCCGTTTCCTCTTCGGATTCCTCCTTCTTCTTCTTGAACTTTTCTACTTCCTTGGAATCAAGAAGTTTGATTTCCAAATTATTGAAAATGGATATTACGTTTTGAAGCTCTTCCGGTTGGTTGGCGATTTCGGGAAGGGAGTTGTCGATGTCCTTGAAAGTCAGATAGCCTTGTTCTCTTGACAGGTGGATCAAGGCACGGACCTTTTCGGTGTCGTCATCGTTGAGGGCGTGAGGCTCGATAGTCTTGTCAACGGTCTTTGCCAATTCCTTGCTTGAAACTTTGGCTTTTTTCTTCGAGGTGACCGCAGGCTTCTTCGCCGAATTTTCTTTTTTAGCGGGTGCCTTCTTGGTTTTTGCAGAAGCTTTTGGACTGACTTCGGATGCTTTTGAAGGGGCCTTCTTCTTCGACTTGCGCTCCGTTGCCGGGGAAGCTTTCTTTTTCGCAACAGTCGCTGCAGGTTTTTTCTTCGTGCCAGCAGTACTTTTGGCGGTAACCACGGTTGATTTTTTCGCACCGGTCGCCTTTTTTGTCTTCGATGCAGGAGTCGCCCGGGTTTTAGCTGGGGCTTTCTTTGCGTTCGTTTTGGAGGCGGATACCTTGGCGGCGGTTTTACTTGCTTTAGTTTTGGGCATGTGAGACGGAATCTTTAAGGGAATAGATCAGTTGGGGGGGGGGCACTAATGCTTTTTCTCAACTGAATCAGTTCTTGTCTAAGGTTTTGGGTGTTTTCAGGGGCGTTGTCTGGATTGCTTAAATGCTTGAGAAGAGACCGTTCTTTTTGCTTGGACGAGCGAATGAAAAGAGCGTGCAGGCATTCATTCGCCAGTTGGAGGAATGATTCCTCATCAATCTCCTTAACATCTTGGTATAGATGGTTTTGGAATGCGGTTCGTTCGTCGTCATCATCAATAAATTCTTCCATCCGATTGGGAGTGACAGGACCGTCAGCCTTGGTTTCCGCCAAAATCTTGGCAAGAACTCGTCCCGAAGGGATTTCAAGATCGAGCCAAGACGGATCGAATATATGGGCAAGCGGGCTTGCGACTCTGTCATCATGCAAAAGTACAAATAATAAATCATCTTCAGCCGTTGTCAACTGCACAGAGCGAGAGGATGATGCTTCTTGGGTTGAACGCGCACGATCTCTGCCAGCAGTAAAAGGTCTTTGGTTTTGGGAAAATTGCTTGAAATCGCGTTTGACGTTCTCGATCGAAACACTGAGCACCTTGCTTAGCTCCTGGAGGTGGTCTTCGCGCTCGACGAAGGAATCTACCCCAGACAACGATTTGAAAATGAATTCGCTTATTTTCTTACGGTCGGAGGGGGTTGGGTTTTCAATATCCTGCAATTTGTAACGGAATGCGTATTCGATGGATGAAATCCCCTGATCGAGCAACTCTTGAAGCCCAGACGTTCCCTGATCGAGCAAGATTTGGTCGGGATCGCTTCCCTCCGGCAAAGTTGAAAACCGTGAACCTAGACCAGCCTTGAATAAAATGGGGATATACTCAAAGGCTGCTTTTTGACCAGCCGAGTCGCCATCGAGCAGGCAGGTTACCCCTCTCGGGTTGGATTTGCGCAATAGGTTTGCCTGAATATCTCCAAAAGCCGTTCCTTGTGGGGCTACCACTGTTTTGAACCCTTCCGCCCAACAACGTATGGCGTCAAGTTGACCCTCGACGAGAAGGAAATCGCTTTTCTCGTCGATTTCCTTGTTTGCCAAATCGTGGTTGAAGAGCAATTCGCCTTTCTTGAAGATATTGGTCTCCGGGGAGTTCACGTATTTCGGGGCCTTCTTATCCCCCCATTCCGGCGTTAGGGAAAGCTTGCGTGCGGTGAAGCCGCATACTCGCCCGATTTTCTCACGAATGGGAATGATCAGCCGTCCGCAAAAGCGCGAAACGAATTCCCCTTGCTGAAGGTTCTTGTTGAACAAACCTGATTTTTCGAGAATTTCGGGCGGGACGTTTTTTTTGCGGAGGAATTTGGCCAATGCGAAACGATCGACGGGGGCATAGCCAATCTTGAACTCTTGCGCAGTCTCCATCGAGAATCGTCTTTCTTTCGTCCAATAATCCAATGCCACCCGGCTTTCCTCTCCTTCGATGCGCAAGTTGTTCGAAAACCAGTCGGCAACCGTTTCATGAAGAGCGTAAAGTTCCGAGTTTATTGATTTTGCCCTGGGCGTGGAAGAACTGCCTTCTTCGAATCTCATCGGGATGTTGAATCGATCGGAGAGAAACTCAATCGCTTCGATGAAGGAAAGATTTTCCATCTTTTGAACGAAGGTAATGGCGTCCCCCTTTTCTCCCGAGCTAAAACATTTGAAAAACCCTTTGTCGGGGTGGACGTAGAAAGAGGGTGTCTTTTCCTGACTGAACGGGCTCAAGCCAACCCAACTCGATCCGCTCTTCTTGAGTTGAACGTAAGGACTGACCAGATCGTAAAGGTCGATCTTGTCCTTTAATTCATTTACGAAGTCATGAGCCAGCGGCATGGAGTAGGAGATTGAGGTTGTTCTAGAGGTTTTGGATTTTGATCAGTTCCATCTTGGCTTGTTGACCGAGGGCGCTTTCTTCGGATGCAAGCTCGATCAGTTTCTGGTACAAAACTCCAGCCGTGACAGGCATTCTTTCGACGAGATGGTAGCGGCGGGCAAGTTGCCAAAGGATTTCCGTAGACTCGGGAAACCGATCGCGGGCTTTTTCCAATTCGATCAAGTATCGAGCTCCGCTCAAGGTTTCCCTTGCTATGCGAAGATATTCCATATGGATTTGCATATCCCTGGGGTTATGCCGAATGGCTTCCAAAATGGTCATTTCCGCTTCCTTGATCTCGCCCAATTGGAAATGGGCTTGCGAGGAAAGACGCCAAGCTTCGGAATTCGCCTGATCTTTCTTAATTGCATCCCGGGCAAAGAGCAGAGCACTCGTATAATTGCCCGTTACGAAGGCGGATCGTCCCTTCTCAAGGCTGTCGGGTTCGACGGGTTGGGCGAAGGCATCCGCCAAGCTCGTTCCGGGGTTCGGGGGCGGGGCTAGCGGTTCGTTTGCCGGTGTTTGAATTTGGTCAGTGCCAAGAGGGGCCGTCTTGGGACCTCTCGATATGACTGGTTCCTCCGCATCGTCATCGGGTTTCTTGAGCAATGCCTCGGCTAATTGGGTGATCGTCATTACCTCAGGGGAAAGACCCCGGGCGAGTAGCTCGGGCGTTCTGCGCTTGCGCAGAAGCGCTGCCGCTCCTTCGCTCAAACCGCTTCCCTCGATTGTCTTGGGGTTGGATTTCTCAATCGCGAGAATCAATGCCTCGGCATTTTCTTCATCCCTGCTCGCCATCCTTATTCTCAGAAGCCCCAATAGAGGCCGGGGAGTTATGCCATCTTCCTTGCGGGCAGATTCCTTGTACCAGTGCTCGGACTGCGGAAGCAGTTTCTTTTCGAAAAACAGCTCCGCCATAATCAGGCAATCTTCATGCGTGATCAATTCAGTCACCTTGACGAATGCATTCAACGCTTCGGTGCTTTTGCCCGCTTGGGCTAACAACCTGGCTTGCACCAGCCAAGTGGCATTGTCATCCGGGTTGGACTTGAGGTACGCGGAGTAGCGTTCGCGAGCTGAATTCGCATCCCCCGATTGCTGGTAGGCGAGGGCAGCTTCCTTGAGCAGCTCTTCTCTGGCTCCGACCGAAAGCGCTTGATCGAAACGGAATGCAGATAACGCGAATTGTTCGGAGTCAAAAAGTGATCTGCCCAACTGAACGAGGACGTCAGGAGAGTTGGGGAATTGCTCGTTGTGCTTGCGCAAGAGTTCGATTGCTTCTTCAGGTTTTCCTTCAACACTCTTTGCTATGGCGTCGCTCAAGTCCGGACGGGCTTTGACAGCAGGGGATGTTGGTGGAGCCGTAGAGGGAGGGGTGTCATCCGGGCATCCCGAAAGTGCAAGCAAGGTTGACCCGAGGGTCGCTATTCGTAAACATATTTTCCCAAAGCGCATGTATTGTTTTTTTCATTGGAAGGGCAAACGTCAAGCCATGGTCTTCATTTTGGTTCATTCGTTTGCAATAATGGGGTTGTGTCCGGGTGTATTTTCGCAAGTCCCCGTTTCCCCCGATGGTGGGCTGAAAAAGGTCGTTTCCCCCGTGGATAAGCGTTTTTCGGGGGTTTTTAGAGCCAAAGTCGGACCCTCGGTCGCATCTTACCGGGAGGCCTTGGGCAAACTTGTTCCTTTCTCTGAAAAAAAGGGTGGATTCAAACTTTCCCCAGCCGTTATTCGCCGAATCGGGATAAAGATCGAGACCTCGTGCGCTCCGGGCTTGCAGGTGTCCCCGGCCTTGGTCGATGCCTTGTTACTCTTTCTGAAAGATCGGGGATACCGGGAAAATCAGGTTTTTCTTGCCGATCAAGACCTGCATAACCTCAAGATGGCCGGGTTTGCAAAAGGTGGAAGCGCACCCCAAACCTATCGCGGATATCGGATGTTTTGCTCCGCGGACAAAGGTTTTTTCGATCCCGATTGGTTTCATGACAGTGCGATGCCTCCAAGTCCGCATGACAGATCCCGGTTTTTTCTCCGTTTCCCATTGAAGAGGGAAAAGCGGCTCGAGGAGGAAAGAAAGAGCTATTTGCCCGCCCTCCTTTTTTTGGGAGACGTGCACTGGATCAATTTGGCTGTCGCGATGGATAGCGTGAATATGGGCATTAACGGGTCGGCGACAAACTTGTCTCTTGGCTCGATCGACAATTATCAAAGGTTTCTCGAAAAACCTACCCTTGGACCGGCCGCGACTGCAGAAATTCTGGCCATTCCCGAAATTTGGCAAAAGCGCGTTTTTTCCATTGTCGATCTAAGCAAGTTTCAATTTGCAGGAGGACATTCCTTCGATGCCGAGTTCGTAGGCCGTGAACCCGTTTTACTATTCGGTGAAAACCCTTTTTCAGTTGATTTCTTTGCCCTTCAAACCCTGACTGAGGCCCGGACGAAAAGGGGGCTAAAACCAAGAAAGCCGGAGGACGTCCTGATTTTCCGATATGCGCAGGAGCTTGGCTTGGGTGACGCGAAGGATGCCAAGCTGATTGATCTGCCCTAGACCTTGGTGAATTTCTCCCTCAGGTACTTCAGGCTTTGAGACGCGATCGTCTCGGGATCCGGACGATAGTCAAAAACTTCAACCGATACGAACCCCTCGTATCCTACTTCATGCAGGGTTTCGGCAATGGGGCTGAACTCGACGTCCCCGAATCCAGGCCCCCTCAAATTCGGGTCGTTGGCATGGAAGTGAGCAAGCTCGCTTTGGCTTTCGCGAATGATCGAGGGGATGTCTTTCTCTTCGTCGCTCATCGCCTTTACGTCCAGATGCAAGCGGAGTCCGGGGTGATCGACCTGACGGATCAAGCGAACGGTTTCTTCCGCGGTATTGAGAAAATTGGTTTCAGCGCGCCCCAAGGGCTCCATGGCTATGGTTACGCCACCCTCATGGGCAACTTCTGCAACCCCGCGAAGGATTTCGGCGGCCCGTGCCGAAGCATCCTCGTATTTCCAATCATCTTGCAGGTCTCGTTGCTTCGGGCTTCCCCAAACCATTACGGTGCCTTGCATAGCCGCGCAAATTCTTGCCAGATGTTGGCCGAAGGCGAGAGTGTCTTTTCTGAGTAGTGGATCGTCCGTCGTCAGGTGTAACCAGGCCGGCTTGACGAAGAGCCAATGAAGGCCCACGACTTCAAGCCCATGTTCGCGCACTGTTTTGCCCACCCGTTCGGCATCCGACTCGGATATGTCACGAGGGTCTTCCTCGAGTGTGAAGGGCGCGATCTCCAAGCCGTCGTATCCGGTCTGCGCGACATGACGGCAGGTATCCTCAAGTGACCACCCCTGATAGGTTTCGTTGCAAATTGCGAATTTCATGAGCAACACTCATGAGGCTGGTTCATTTGGGGACAAGTCTTTTCTTGCCCGCCCGTCCGGTTTGGTTTCATGATCTCCGGGGTTATGAGAATCGCAGCCTGCCTCTTTCTTTGTCTGAATCTTCATGGGAATGATCTTTCCTGGCCGAATTGGCTGGGCCCCAATCATGACGGCTCATCGGATTCGTTTGCACTCCCTGTTCCAACCGATGGGAAGGATTATTCAATGGACTGGTCGATCAAGGTCGGACGCGGATGGGCTTCGCCAGTATGTGATTCGAAGATTCTCATCCTTCATGAGCGGGATGGTGAAAGCGAATCGCTTCGGGCGCTGGACCCGTTGACGGGCAAGCAACGGTGGCGGTTTGCATACCGTTCGGGTTATCAGGACAGTTTCGGGATGGAGGATGGCCCTCGTTCCACCCCCGCCATTTCCGATGGAATCGTTGTGTCTCATGGACCGCAAGGCTTGGTCCATGCAGTATCTGCAAAGGACGGAGCCTTGCGTTGGAAAGTGGACTTGGCCGAGAAGTTCTCTTCACCCAAAGGCTTTTTCGGACGTTGCTCGTCGCCTCTGGTAGTCGGGGAAAGGGTGATGTTTGACGTTGGTGGTCAAAATGCGGGCATGGTCGCGCTCGAGCTGAAAACCGGTAAGTTGGCATGGTCCTCCACCTCCTATGGAAACGATTATTCTTCGGCGGTTCCATTTGAGACAAACTCCGGACCCGTGGTCCTGTCCTTCATGCGGGAGGGCTTTTTGGCCTTGAATGCCAAGACGGGCAAAGAGATCTTTTTCGAGCGTTTCCGTTCCCCGATCAATGCTTCCGTGAATGCCGCGAGTCCCTTGGTTGCCGGCAATCGGGTGCTTTTGTCTTCCTGCTATGAAGTCGGCGCGGGCTTTTGGGCTTACAAGGAAAGCTCAGCCGGAAAAGGCAGCTTCGATGCCATATGGAAAAAAAAGAACGCGCTTGATTGCCATTACTCCACTCCCGTTCAAAGGGATGGCTTTGCCTACGGCTTTCATGGCAGGCAGGAGCGAGGGCCGGTACTTCGATGCATAAGCCTGAAGGATGGCAAAGTTATGTGGGAGGCTCCCGCCATGGGGGCGGGGAACCTGCTCCGGGCAAAGGGCAAGTTGATCGTTCTTACCGAGGATGGGGAATTGATTGTTGCGGACGCATCGCCCGACCGATTCCGGGTTCTTCATCGCCAGCAGATTCTTGGCACCGGTTCGCGAGCGCACTTTGCCTTGTCCAATGCCCGACTCTTTGCCCGGGATCAACGCAGGCTCGTTTGCCTGCGCTTGGATAAGTTCGAATAGAGTATCAGGCTTCGACTACGTTTCGCGGCTTTCCTTCGAGGAAGTAGCGAAGGTTGGAAACGGTTTCCTTCATCAGTCGTTTTCTCGCCGCAAGGGTGGCCCACGCGTAATGGGGGGTGATGAAGCAGTTTCTTGCCTTGATCAGCGGGTTTTCGGATGAGGGCGGTTCGGAGCTCAGTACGTCCAACCCTGCTCCTGCAATCATTCCGGACTCAAGGGCATCGGCGAGGGCCTGCTCATCAACGAGAGGACCCCGGGCGGTATTGATGAGGAAGGCGGTGTTCTTCATCCCTTTCAAACGTTCGGCGTTTACGCAATTCTCCGTTTCGGGAGTCAAGGGACAATGCAAGGAGAGTATGTCGCTTTGGGAGAATAATTCGTCCATCGGAAGAGCTTTCCCGTGAGCAGGGTCATCTTGGTCGAACGATCTCGAATGAATGAGGATGGACATGCCGAATGCCCGTCCCAAGCGGGCCACGGCTTGACCGATTTCACCATACCCTAGAATACCCAGTTGCTGGCCCTCCAATTCCTCGATTGCCTCGAGGCAATAAGAGAAATCGGGATGGCTGCTCCATTTTCCGTCACGAACGGAACCCGCATGTTCCTGAACCCGGTGGGTAAAGCGAAGAATATGGGCAAAGACCGCTTGCGCTACGGAGTTGGTGCTGTACGAAGGTACGTTTGTCACGGTGATCGATTTTTCCCGGCAACAGGGAAGGTCGACTACGTTATAACCGGTCGCAGTGACCCCGACGTAACGAAGGTCGGGCAGCTCAGTCAGGGTTTCACGGGTGACGAGGGCCTTGTTGGTAATGATTACCTCAGCGCCGGAGCATCTTTCCTTAACCAAATCGGGTGGCGTGCGTTCATATATCTTCAGTTCACCCAACTCCCCGAGATCGTCCCACGAGAGATCTCCGGGGTTGAGGGTCTGACCGTCCAAAATAACAATCTTCATGGTTTGGCTTACAGGGAGTTTTTGACTAGCGACGGATTAAGGAGCACTTAACGGAAACGCTTCTAGGGGTTGGCTGCCTTTCTTGCAAGTTGCATGGCGAATTTCATAACCGTATCTACGTTTGCAATCAGGTCTGCCTGGGTTTGGATCACTTTGTGGTCGGGTCGGATCCCACTTCCTTTGGGAAAAGTTTTTGCGCCCCGATAATTTTCATATTGGATCAGGGGGACTTCGAGCTGGCAACGCGTGTTGGGCAAATTGTACAGCACCATGTTGCCAGCCGTAAAGGTGGCGTAGCCTCCTCCGGTTTCCTCACCGATGAACGTGACGTTGTCGTTGTTGAGCAGGTAACTGCCCATCACCGTTCCGCCCGAGTGCGTCCAACCACTGATCAGGACGTAAACCTGTCCGTCAAACGCATTTTTCCGGGGGTTCCATCGGCGGTTTTTTTCATCGATCATCGTGAATCGTCCTGACTCTTCGGCCTTGAATTCTTTGGCGAAAATCTTCTCTAGCATCTTGGGGAATTGGTCGCGGGCCAAGTGTTCCTTGATCGGAATCTTCATGGTCATTGTTTCAGCCGATCTGAAGTCCCGAAAGGGTGTTTGGGCGAAGTAGGTGAAAAGTCGGGCGTCGTTGCCAACGTAACCACCATCGTTTTGCCTCAGGTCAAGGATTATGCATCGCAGGTCATCGTCTTCCTCAATCTCTTTGAAGTTATTACGAAGAAAATCTTTGTATTTCTGCCTTCCCTTTTTGTTCAGGCCAAAATCAAAGGTGTTCATGCTGAACAGTGAAATGCCTTTTTCCAATGAGCCTAGTTTGTACTTTTTGCGTTTTCCGGTTTCCGAGTGTCTCTCAATCATGCGGGCTTCGAGTTTCTTTCCTGAAATTGCCGGGATTTGTTTTTGAATGATCTTCTCGGAACCAAAGGGAAGATAATCCACTCGGAAGGTTTCGTTTTGACCAAAAGAGAGGAAATGGCGGAGAGCGAAATCCCCAGCCAAAATATGGTATTTCATGGTGGCGTTGTATCCATCCGACCTGACCTGAGGAAGAAGTTTTGCCAAGACTTCTTTCATGGGAACTCCATTGATAGCGGTAATTTCCGAACCTAGCGGCAATTCGAGTCCGTCATGATCAAGGTAGGCTTTTTTCTCAAGGAAGATTAATGGCAAGGGGAATCGAAGAGCGCCTTTGAGCAGGGAATCCAAAAGCTTTTGAGGTAGGTCGAAATAGGTGTGTCCGCAGTAGACCTTCTCTACCAACGGAGCTACCTCCAGATAGAATTCACGCAAGCTCATCGGCCGGTCGAATGTCTCTTCTATCTCTTCGAAACGGCGGTCGAATTCCTTCTTGGTGGTGTACAGATACAAGCCGGGGTGTCCTCCCTCAAGGGCTTGCCTGAGCACTTTTACGTCTTCCTTCAATTTGCCGGGGGCAAAGGTTTGTTGCAAGGAGGGGACGGGAAGAGACTTCTTCTTGCCCTTGGCTCCATGGGAATATCCTGTTGCGAAACAAGAAACAGCCAAGCAGAGCCAGGCCGTCAGTCGACCTAAAGCTAGCTTTTTCCTGCCTTCCATGCCAAGTCGATGCCTTTGATCGCAGTTGGGGGAAGGGAGTCCGTTACTTCTGACCCTTCAGGCAGGTTATCGTTCCTTTCTCGGTAGATAGGAAGAGTTTTCCGTTGGCGGCGACGAGTCCATCCCAAGTCGGGAGGTAGCCCAGGTTGTACTTGGCTAGCGTTTCGCCGGTTTTTGTCGAAATGGCGAGGAGCACGGAACCTTGAGTGCCCGCGAGGGCTGCCTGTTGCTTGGCAAGGACTTCGTTTACCGAGGAGTCACGTGCCATGATCCGCTTAAAGGTCTCTTCCTCATCCATGACGTCGGGCGGTCCGGCCACGAAGACCACGTCCTCGGCCAATACCATTCCTCTGGCAAGGACCGGAACGTCGTGGGTCCAGTTGTGGGCAACCCCGCTTCCGCCCTTCTGATTGCCACCTTTCTTGGGCTTCGAGACAAACCGGAATGCGCCTCCGAATTTCCCTTCCTCAGGCTTTGCTCCGTTTACGGTGGCCTGATGCTTCCCACTCGAAAGATCAGTTGCCTTTCCATCGTCGAATGAGCAAGCCAATACGCAGTTCTTTCCGATGGCTCTCTTTGGACCTGCATTCTCGACGACCTTCGAGAAAAAAGCCGGATCCATTTCACCGAAGTGGAGGCGAACTTCATCGATCAGTCCGGTGAAGTTGAATGGGCTGGCGTAGTTGCCTACAGCAGACAAGCTGTCCGCTCCGATATCGAGGCTTTGAATCGGATCGGAGCCAATCAGGGCAGGGGCTTCTCCCTTGGCGATCAGGCGTCCGTTCAAATAGAGCCTCATGGACTTGTCCTTGGAAAGAACCCCGGCGACATGGTGCCATTTCCCAACGATTCTCTCGCGCGAGCCTATGCTTGCCAGCTTGTCTGAGGCCCGGATGTGAAAGCGTGGACGGCCCTTTTCAATCGTTATGGCAAAACCGTCTCTCGGTCCGCCTCGGGCGACAATTACGCCGTCATTCTTTTCTGCTTTGATCCAAGCTTCGATCGCCAAGGCCTTGCCCATGGGGTTAAGGGTTTTCGGGATGCCGAAGGTGATCATTTGCGTCGGGGCGGAAGGTCCCCGGCGGTTGGTCGCGGGGCCGGCGCTTTCACTGCCCGAGGCTTGCTCCATGGGTGCGGAGAATAATTGATGCTCGATGGTTGTAGTCCATCGAAGGTATTGAGGCTTTCTTCCGAATCCGTAAACGGTGTCCTTGTCATGCACGAGGATTCGTCCTGACGGAGCGAACTTTCCCGCTTGGTAGTAGCCGCCGTGGCCACCTGCGAAGCTGCGCCCGTATACCCAATAGCTTCGATGAAACCAATCACCGTCCAGGAAACCGGTGGGAGAGAAAAGGTGTACGCCTTCTCCTTTCTGTACCGAACCTTGCGAGGCTGGGGTTCCGGAATGAGGCCCGATTCCAACTCGATTCCCATTGTGGTCAAACTTTTGGGAACGCATGTAGATGAAGTTCTCGTCGCAAGAGAGGACGTCGGTAAGCCCGACTGGCATATTGAGGATTTGATGCCTTTCGGCCAAGTTCTTGCCAGTTTCAGGGTCGGTTTCATTGACTTCGGTCTGGACAAGGACCTTGCCCGTCTTCGCATCGAGCTTGTAAAAGCGAAGCCCGCCATCGAGGAAGTTGGAACGTCCGGATACGAAATAGGCGGCGCCTTCGCGAATCAGAATATTGCCCGAGACGGGCCAGACGGACTCCAGTTGCTCGAAGGCCATGTGGCGAAGGTCTTCAGGGGCGGCCTGGAAACGCCAGGACAGAGCGCCGTCGGAAGCGCGCAAACTAGTCACGGTTCCGTCGGCGGATCCAAAAAGTACGGCACCTTCGTGGTAGGATGGGGGAGAGTCAATGCGCCCGCCGGCAACGTGTGTCCATAGGATTTTGCCGGTTGACGTATCCAGGCAGTGAACGGCATGGGCGTCGATTTCAGCGACGAAAAGCTTGCCGTCTGCAACGATTACCGAACTCAAGCGGTCTCCGTCCCCAATTTCGGTTTCCCATGCCGGATCGAGTTCGGGCGAGACCCCCGCATTCGATTTACCACTGCGGTTGGTATTCCCCCGGTAGGTCGGCCAATCCGAGGGGTTGATCTTTTCCGGAGGGTTTGTCTTTCCATAGGCCGGTCCTTTTTCGAGCCGGTCATGATCCTTTTTCGGATCGGAACTCTTTCGGGGGGAGCCTTCCGGAGCGAGGGCATTGAGTCCGAAAAGCTTGGCTTCGGGATAGCAGGCGCAGTTGTGGGGTGGGGCGTATACTAATCCATTGCAAGGCATGACTCCATAGAGACAACCTCCCCTCACCCAGTGGTTGAGGTCCCAGTGCGAGTTCTCGATGTCAACGAACTCAATTCCGGTGCGAGACGCGAGCAGGAAACGCTCCGTAGCCTTCGCAATATGGCACCGGTGGTGAAACCAGTAGGGATTCACCTTGGGTGGAAAACTTCTTTTTGTTTCGCCCGTCTTGAGATCGCGCCCCGTCCAGACTCCCGAGTCCTTGGTGCTGGTGATTGGAGCTGACCAAACTAGCCCGCCTATCACAAGAAGATCCTCGGGCGACTGGTAGCCACCGCGTTCGTGTGGCGAAGTCCAAAGGGTTTTTCCGGTGGTCGCTTCATAGGCGGTCATGGAACGATCTCCTCCTGCAAAGACGACAACGCCATCCACGACCACCAAACGAGGGCCAAAGTTGAATTGTACGCTGGACCGGCGAGCGCTGGGAGAGCCTTTCCATGCGACTTTTCCGGTTTTGATCTCGATCGCGGTTACGATCTTGCCATCGTGAAAGTACGCGCGCTCACCATCAGAGGCGGGGGAAAGGGGTGCCACCGGACTCTCATGTTCCCATCGCTTCTTTCCCGTTTCGGCGTCGTAGCACATGAGGATTCGGGGTTTTTCATCCCAGACAAACTCTGTCCGTACGCGTCCTTGGTCGCCGACGTTATTCTTGGGCACGTAATCCTTCAGTTC
This sequence comes from Verrucomicrobiota bacterium, assembly GCA_028343845.1. Lineage (GTDB taxonomy): Bacteria > Verrucomicrobiota > Verrucomicrobiia > Opitutales > Seribacteraceae > Seribacter. The sequence goes on from JAOLZO010000001.1 coordinate 43,270, forward strand.
GGATGCCCCTTTGTTGACAAGAGCCAGAAGAGATCCGCCTGCGACAAGGATTTCTTCGGAACCTTCGGAACCCTCGAAGGTGACCAAAGTCTTGCCCGAGGTTGCATCCAAAGCCGAAACTGCAGCAGTAATTCCCATGGTGAAGTAAACGCGGTTGCCTTTTGACACGAGCCTGCGGGCCAGTTGGGTGGGTCCGCTCTTGAGAGGCCAAAGGTGGTGATGCCATTTCGGGATCTTTCGTTTCCAAAGGACGACTCCGTTAAATGCATCTCGGGCAATCAGCTTCCAGTCAGGGGGGAGCTGGATGGATACGCGGGAACCCTCGTCCATAACGTAGAACAAGCGCCCCTTGGACGATGTCATGGCACTCATGCTGGCCATCCGGTCGTGGTGGCGGGACCAGCGCGGACTGCCTACCCACTGCAGGCGGCGCGGTGGACCCACCCGAGTGTCTTTGGCAACGGCGTTACCGTCCGCTCCGTGCAAGTAATGAGTCCATTCGTCGATATCTTTGGACCATTGCTTGTCGATTCCTTTCCATTTGCCATCTTTCTTTTGGTAGGCTTTGCCCAGTGGAGTGAGCACCCGGTTGATTTCCTTTTGACTCACGTCGGAGCCTTCCTCGATCAAGAGCAAGTTCACTAAGTTGTCGATATAGGGCAATTGGCCGCCTTTCCATAAATCCGCCGCAATGGGGCCATAGGTTCCTGCTGCCTTTCGAATCTCTTTGCGCACGGTATCCAATTCGGATGTATCCGTCACGAGGGCTTGCACTTGAAAGCTTTCGTTCGGGCGCAGTTCGTTGGTGGCTGAGCCGTCCTTGCTTCCGACATGGGCGACAAACCCCCCTTTGATTCCAGATTCTTGCAATATGCGCGAAATTTCGGCTTTGGACGAACTTGCGATCAAGGCGACATTTGCACAGACCAAGAGCGTAGGAAAGAGAAGCAGTTTTTTCATGACTTAGGTATTTTGCCCGAAAAGCAGGTAATCGTCTTCCGAATAGATCGGAGGAGATTCTTTACTTTTTCGCTAGTTTGGGGAAAGCTTTGCTCAAGTCGAGCTTGTCGCCCATTTTGTTTTGTAACTTCAATAGTTTGGGAAATAACTTCCCAATGGTTTTCTTGCCTCCGGGGGTGGCGGCCAAGTCGTTCTTTTCCTCAGGGTCCTTGTCCAAGTCGTAAACCCGGATGATGGGAACGTCCGGGTAGGCGATCAACTTTACGTTCTTAACCGTGATCGAACGCTGGGCGCTCAAGTAAGCGCCGTATATTTCATTGTAGGGGGATTTTTTCGAGTCTCCGCGGGCCAAGGGCAGGATGTCATTGAATTCGACGTGCTTGGGTTTCTCCATTCCGGCAAGGGCGAGTGAAGTGGCCATCACGTCCTGCAGGTAGATGGGTGCCTCGACTTGTTTCCCTTTGGGAATCCCCGGGCCCTGGACGATGAAGGGAACGCGGGTGCTGTGTTCGTAGAGGTTTTGCTTTCCGAGCAAGCCGTGGTGACCGACCCCCAATCCGTGATCTGCGGAGTAAAAGACATAAGTGCTTTCGGCCATTCCCGATTTCTCCAACGCGTCCAGAATTAGCCCGATCTGGACGTCCATGTGGGTAATGATTGCGTAGTATTCCTGGCGGTTCACTTTGATGGCATGCTCGGTCCGAGGCATCGGAGCGAGTTTCTCGTCCCTGAGACTATGCGGGCAACGGATCTTGTCCTTATAGGGATACATCGGGAGGAAATTGGATGGAACTTTGATCCGGCTCAGGGGATACTTGTCGATGAATTCCTTGGGGGCTTGGCGGGGGTCATGAGGGGCGTTGAAGGCGACGTAGGCGAAGAAAGGATTCTTGTCGACATGCTTCTTCGCTTCGTCCAGAAAATAGATCGCATCTTCGGCCACAATTTCGCTCCAGTGCCTGCCGCCTTTCCAAAAGCCTTCGAATTTGGGGTCGTAAGGACTCCACGGATCCGGTTTTCCCGCTAGTGGACGGTTGTATCCGGCAGGCGTCTGGTTGGGCATTCCCCCGCGCACGTTACGGGTAACGTCGAAGCATTTCTCGGCGCTTGCCCGGACATGCCATTTGCCAGTCATGTAAGTTTTGTATCCGGCGCTCTTCATGTTTTCGGACCAGAAGCGCCCGTCGGCCCGTTCTGCCTCCGCTTTTTTAGATGCCTGCTCGGCCCGCCAAATGAAGCGTCCCGTGTTGAGCATGTGACGGCTGGCCACGCAAACCGCGCCGCTCCAGGAACCCATGTTGTAGGCCCGCGTGAAGCTGGTGCCCGACTTCATCAGCCGGTCGAGGTTGGGGGTTTCGATATCAGTTATTCCGAGCTGTCCGATGGTCTCGTAGCACTGGTCGTCGGCAAAGATGAAGAGAACGTTTGGTTTCTTTGCGGCATGGAGGCAGCACGCGTAGGCGATGGCTGACGCGAAGATGAGGGCTTTCGGGGGAATCATTTCCCCATGCTTGGGCAATAATCGATTTCTGGCAAGTTTGGATCGCGTGCGGATGCCTGATTTTTAGTTATCGCTTCTACCCGCGAAATGCGAATGGGATATTCGCCTGGGCAGGAAACAAAAAAGCCCGCTTGCGCGAGCTCTTGAAATATGAGTCGAATATGGAGGGAAATTATTTTCTGCAATCGTGCATCACCCGGAGCCAAATTTCGCGCAGGTCGTGCATGCGCATATTCGTTTCCTTGAGGTATTCCTCAAAGACTCCTTTGTCCTGATGGGAGAAGAGCCGGTTGATCCGCAAGGACTCGTTCAAGGCGGCATGGGCTTTCTTAAGGTGGCATACCGCAAGCAGATAGTCGCCTAAATCCAAGCTGTTTGCAGCGAGAAAACAATGCCGCTCTCCATCTGACAGGCTTGCGCAATAACCCCAAGCCAAGCGGGCTTCGGGTTGTACCCGGTTGTGGCGCATGAGGTGTTCCCATGCATTCCTCAGGTAAGCATACAGCGCAGTGGTGGAAATGTAGATTGGATGCCGGTGGATCGTGTAGGGATCCATTTGGCGAACTTCATCGATGTCGAGTGGTTTGAGTTGCTTCATTTGCTCCTCGTCGAGCTCGATGTCGTCGATGGATGCCCAATCTTCGTTCTGCCAACCCATGATGCTGGCAATTGCGTCCAGTCGGTCAGGCTCGTTCTTAGTCTTGTTGTATGCGGAAATGAAACGGGAGACTTCCTTGTCTGACTTGCGCAAAAACTTTTGCCAATCCGCTTCGTTCCATGCAATGTCCCCACTATCCTCCCATTCTCCTTCGTTATTACTATCGAATTCGTATTGGCTCATTGCTGTGCTTGTGCGTTAGGGATTGAAGTGTTATAGGGAACAAAGAACTTTTCTCTCGTAGCTCGACCAAGGTCAAATAGTTTTTTTCAAAAAGCTGAATGGAATTCATGAATAATGATGCAAAAAAGGCAGGAAACTAGAATTCGCGTTGTTTATTCGGGCCGGGTTCAGGGGGTGGGGTTTCGTTGGCAGGTAAGCCAAATGGCAAAGAATTTCGCAGTGACCGGATTCGTCCGTAACCTGGAGGATGGAACGGTTGAGCTTTTGGTGGAGGGAAATTTGGGTGTGGCGCGTGGAATGATTGAAGCCGTTGATAAAAAGTTAAAGGACTTTTGGGTATCGAAAGTTGAAGATGAAAGGACGGGCGATCCGCATCACGCAGGCTTCTCAATCGACTATCTTTGAGGGCAGGCACCGATTCAAGCTGAGAAGTGCCATGGCTGTGCCGTACTGTTGATGATAATCGTAAAATGGGAAATCCCACCATGAACCGTCCTTTTCCTGAAGAGGAAGGAGAATCGATGCGAGTGATTGTTGGTACGCCGGCTGGTCTTTGGCATTCAGCGCCTTGATGCAAAAAGAGGCGTACAGGTGACCGTAGTAAAAGAAGTAGCCGGCGACCGCAGCCCATGATTCATGAGGGACGGGACGCTTGCGTCCCATGTCGAGCCAACCGTTTCGCTTGATCAGGCGGTCCAGGCAGAGCTTGTGTACTTCGTCGGAAATGCTTTTTTCGCCCCAAAGCTGAAGCGCGATGTTGCAGGCATGCGATCGCCCGAGGCTACCTGCCGGTCTGTTGATTCCTCGGCGTGGCTTGTACTTCAGGTATTCCCCGTACAAGTAGCTGTGGTCCGGCAACCTCTGTCTGTGTATGGCCGCAATGGCTCGGTCAGTCAGTCTCTTTGGTATTTCAATCCCCCGTTCCTGAGCTTCCTTCAAGGCGACAAGTCCCGTTGCATTGACAAACGAGATTGAGGATCCCGAGGGTTGCTTGGTCTGCAGGTTGAAATCGTAGTAACCCCATCCACCATCCACAGATTCGTATTTTTGAAGCATTTTGACTTGGTGATCCATCACCTCCTCAATTCTTTTTCTCTTTTCCGATTCCTTTGTCCATGCATGCATCCGAGCGAGGGCTTGCAATCCGTAGGAATGCGCCCAAACGTTGTAAATTGCCATCTGGGAGGCTCGCCGCAGGTTGGGCAGATTTTCCAAGAGGTTTTCCTCAGCCTTTTGAATCGTGCTCAGGTACTCTTCTTCCTCGCTTTTGTTTTCGATGAGCGCGGAGATGCAAAGCGCCGTGACGGCAAGCCGGAAAGCCCGGTGCGAGCCTGGGACTGGTGCGAAAATATTGAGGCCTTTCGTTTGTCGCGCCGAGCCCCATGAACCGTCCTTGTTCTGGATTTTCTTTAGGAATTCGCATCCCAGTTGGATTGATTTCCTGATTTCCTGTTGCGAGGGCAGGGGAGGGGCAGAGCGATTTCCATCCTCCGCCCGGAGAAGGTTTACTCCGGGAAGAACAAAAAGAAGAGTCCCTGTGAATATTCTCTTCAGCAGGGAACAATGTGGCCTGTCTTTCAAGACTTCGGTTTTTCGGAAAGTACTTTGGTACCCAAACGGAGTCCCTTGAGAATTTCAACCCGGTCACCGAATCTTTTACCAATCTCTACCTTCTTTTTTTTCGGTTTCCCGTTTTTGGAGGGTAGGTAGACGAATTTGGAGTCGGGATCGGCATCCTCGCCAAAGACTGTGGATGAAGGCAAAGTGAGTGCGTCAGGCTTTTCGTAGACTACGAGCTTGAGGCTGCAAAGGGTGCCCGGGAGCGGGTTCTTCTCTCCATCCGGGATCGTGACTTCTACGGTAAGGTCGTAGAGTCCGGGATTGATCGGGATTTCGCCGATCTGAGTCAGGCAGGCTTCGAGCTTTTCTTTGGTCTTTGTCAATCTCTCGATCTTGCCTTTCATTCCGGCATGCAAGTCATCCAGGTATTTTTCCGGGAGTTGAATCCGCACTTGCGTTCTTTTGTTCGGAGAGATGGTGAGGAATTCTTCATGCGGTTTGATTATTCCTGCCTTGCGAAGCTTTGGTTCGAGGCTTGTCGTACCAGACCATTTCCCTCTCTTGAAGGTTCCCCAGTAAAGAATGCCATTGACCGGGGAACGCGGGCTCATTTGCTTGGCGTCAAATTCCAGCTCAGTCTTGATTTTCATAAGCTTCGCTCTTTCCTCCTCCAACTTTTGCAATTCGAGCTTCTTTTTCTTTAATTCGACGGGCAGGACCTTGCGGATCGTGGACATTGACAACTTTTTCCGGTCGTAGGAATCTTGCACGGCGACCACTTCTCGCGGGACCACGACGTCATTGAACTCCTGATTTTTCTTGATGGCTCCCTCGAGCAAAAATTTTGCCCGGTCGACTTGATTTTGCGTTCTTTGCAGAATGATCTCCTCGGTTTCCTCCGTCAGGTCATCCGCTTCATACATCTTTTTCAATTGGTTAAGCTCTTCGGTCGCATAGGCAAGGCTGTCACGGTATGACTTGAGGGACATGGCCGCGGATTTTTTCTTATAGGGAAGGTCGATTTCCTTGAAACGCTCGAAGTCTTGACGGACATAGTTCTCCACCCGGTCGAGTTCCTTTTTTTCCATTGGAGCCAAGGTCTCGGCTAGTTTGACTTCGGAAGTGAGAATTTGCCTGTCCAAATCGATCATGGACAAGTCCGAATTGAGCAAGTTCAGGCGTTGCTTTATCTTTTCCTCTTCAAACTGGAGCAAGAGATCACCCTTTTTTACCTTTCTGCCCTGAACGGGTGGTTCGGTAACTTTGAGCTCCCCCCAGTTCTTTGTGGAAATGGAGACCGGGATGGCATCCGGGTCCTCGAAATATCCCTTGAGGGAAAGCTCAAGGCGAATGTACTTCTTTTTTACCTCGGTGGTCTCGGGCTTTTCCTTTACCTCCTTCTTTTCCTCTTGCCCTCCTTTCTTTTCCGCTTTCGTTGCATTGTCGTCTTCATCCTTGCACGCAGATGATGAATCAGCATGAAGGCTTGCTGCCCAAGATCCGGAGATCAAAAGCACCGTGAGTAATAGCATTCCAGTTTTCATAATTCTCAACGAGTCCATATCGGTTTTGCGTTTGGGCAAGGATAAAAAAATCCTGCGGTTTTGCTAGTTGGAGGAATCAGCAAGCCTTGACAGGCTCGAGTCGCTCGGTAGTTGGAAGGCCCGCAGACCGAATGTATGCAGGGAGGCGAGCAAGTGGTCGAATATGTCCCCTTGTATCCCTTCGTAGTGAACCCAGCGGGTATCCTTCACGAAAACGTAAATTTCTATGGGGACTCCCTTCTCGGTCGGAGCAAGTTGGCGGACGAGAAAAGTCATGTCTTCCTTGTGTATCGAAGGGTTTGCCCCCAGGTATGCGAGGCAGTAGGCCCGGAAGGTTCCGATGTTAGTGAGGTTTCTTTGATTGAGGCAGAACCCTTCGTTCGGTAAGTCATCCTCCTCATTCGGACCGATTTCTTCGAGCTTTGCATTCAGGTAATCCTTCAATAGAGAGATCTTTTTGAGTTCGGTCAAATCGGACTCGCCGAGGAACTTGATGCTTGAAAGATCGATGAAAAGGCTACGCTTGATTCTTCTTCCTCCCGATTCGCTCATTCCTCGCCAATTTTTGAAGGCATCGGAAACCAGTGCGTGGGCAGGAATGGAAGTAATGGTTTTGTCCCAGTTTTGGACCTTTACCGTTGTGAGGGAGACCTCAATGACGTCACCATCCGCTCCATATTTGGGCATTTCTATCCAGTCTCCATGGCGAACCATGTTATTTACCGATAGCTGAATCCCTGCGACCAATCCCAAAATAGCATCTTTGAAGACAAGGAGAAGAACGGCGGTAAGAGCGCCCAAACCAGAGAAGAAATAGAGGGGAGACTTATCCAGCAAGATCGACAGGATAAAGATGACCCCCGAGGAATTGATGATGATCTTGACCGCTTGGCAGACCCCCTTGAGAGGCAACTTGCTTGAAAGCTCGCTATGCTGATAAAGCTTGAGCCCGGTGTTGATTACGGCGTCGATGACCCACAGCCCGATGAAGACGAGGTAGAGGTTGACCAAAGTCTCGATCAGGGAAGTGAAGGTGGGAGATTTTGCGAATGCAAGGGCGCTGAGGGTACTGATGATGAAGGCGGGGGCGAGATGGGAGACCCGGTGAAAGAATTTCTCCTCGATTAGATACTTCCCTATTTTCGTCTTTGTTTTTTCGGTTAAGGTCCGGATGAACTTAAGTACGAACCTTTTAACCAGAAAATTCGAAAGCCAAGCGACGAGAAGGATGGCAACGGTCGCAAGAGCAAGATATGCGACCGATGAATTCTCCTCGCTCAATTGAAGCCGGTCACCAAGAAAATCAAGAAGCTTTTCCTTGAAATCAAAAATCATATTCATATCGAGAAACAAAAAGTGACCCCAAAGGAGTCACTGTAAAAAGTTGAATGGAAAAGAACCGTTCCGGAAATTACGATACCTGATCGACCTCGAGAGGGAAACTGATTTTGTTCCCGTTTCGGGCGATCATGCGCAAGATTGCCTGCATGCCCTTGTTCAGCAAGTATTCTGGCTCGAGCCCGAGTTCTTTGGCACATTCTTCCAAACTCGAGGCAGTCACTTCCGCGCAAAGTTCCAAGTTGCTTTCAATCGTTGCCTGTGGCTCTTCTTCGGTTGCTATTCTGGAAGACGATTCGGCTTCGATCGGGTCTCCGGTTTCGATTCGGTTCGATGGGGTTTTCATAAGTACGGGGGTAGGGGATTCTTGCAGGGATGACCCGAGTTCGGGAGTCCCTTCAAAGTTTGAGTCAGGTTCTTCAACTGGTTCGCTAACCGATGAAATGGTTTCATCTGCACTTTGGAATTCAGGACTGTTTGCTGCTTCCTCGGAAGACTCTCCCGAATCTTCGTTAGAAAAATCTCCGTTCAGCTTGCGACCAAGTTTCTCAAGGTACTCTTCCTGCTCCAAAGCCTCCAATCGTTCCTGAGCAACCTCCAGTTTTTCATCAACGGAGGAAATCGTATCTTCCAATTCATTCACTTGATCGTCAACCAAATCGGCAGAAACCTTCAAGCCATCCTGCAACGAGGAAATACGTTTGTCCAAGGCATCTTTCTGGGCGTTCACCTCCTCAATCAGTACACTTGTCTCGTCTCGCTTGCGAGCAACCTTGAGCTTTCCCTCCAACTCATTCTTTTGCTTGGACAACTCGCCAATCGCCCAAGTTAACGAAGAAACTTTCCCATCTGATTTGGTATCCATATATCTATTAGAGTTTTCTACAGGTAGAACCTGTTCTTAGGCAATCATTTTTGAATGTCAGGAGGAACTTTCACGAATCATTAGCTTTCTCAATCTCGCTGATTCTGTTTAGTATTTTCACCTTGGCTTGAGGAGATCCGTATCGTTTGGATAAATGTTCCCGGGCTGAAACTGTCACTCTTTCTTTTTGTTCGGGTGTCAGTGCAAGGAATTGCAAAAGTGCCTTCTTAACTTCATCGGGTGATGAAAAGGCGCATTTTTGTCCTTCGGCATAGAACTTTGGGTCGCTTGAGTAGGGTTGCAGCATCTCCTCGTGCTCGATTCGAACAAAGTTGTTTTCCTGAAGCAGGCTTGTGTGCCCTCCCCAGAAATTTGCGCAGACCGGAAGTCCTGACATGATCGCCTCTGCAACGGGAAGGCCCAGACCCTCTCCGAGGCTGGCACTTACGAAGCAATCGTGGCGTCGATATTCTGACAAAAGTCTTTCCCTCTCCCACCCTTCCTTGATTACGGTTATATCTTTCCTAGGGCTGTCCCAAGGACAACCAGGGGAAGTCTTGATCGTAAGGTGGGCCTGGTCGGGGTTGGGGAACGCCTTGAGGTATCCATGGATCAACAGGTGGTTGCCTTTCCTGAAATGAGGTTCGCCGACGAAGAGGAAACTGGGTTTGCCCTCTATCTTCCAATCATCCTTGGGGACGAAATTCTCTTGATCCAAAGATGGAGGAAGAAGAAAAGGGGTAGCCTTAAGCCCTCCTCTGACAAGCACTTCACGGATATGATCGGTCGAAGCCCAAATCTCGTCAAACTCATTGAGATAACCAATCCACTCATGGGGATATTCGCTCCATTCATGCAGCGGCATCGCCACGTTGTGGCACCCGGTTATCGGTACGAAACCCTCTCCCAAAGTGTTGTGCAAAACTATAGCCCCCCTGCAATCAAGAGCTTTTCTTTCCTCTTTTGTTTGAGGCGAAGGCAAGTGTATGACCTCGCGTCCGCCGCTTAAGCAGCGCTCGTACAGGTTACCCAAAATGTGGTAGCTTCCACGGAACTGATCGGAGAGAATGATTACTTTCAATCGCTTAGGCATGAGGAGATAACATGAATGGTCTCTTTGGCGGTTTTTTCCCAAGTGTAGGTTGCGGAATTCCTTAACCCAAGGGCAATCAGTTCTTTTCTTCGGGATGGATTCGATGAGATTTCGGACATCAAATGAGCTATTTCGTCGACGCTTTTGGGATTGCAGCAAAGGGCGCAATCCTTTGCGATCTCTGAGAGAGAACTGGTATCCGAAGTGATCACAGGGGTTCCGCAGGCCATGGCTTCCAAAACGGGAAGCCCGAACCCCTCGTAAAGTGAAGGATAAAGAAATGCGATCGCGCCCCGATAAGCCTCCACCAAGCTATCGTCGTCCAGAAACCCTGTAATGAAGATGGATTCCTTGTACTTACTGCGTTCGTAGGCCTCGTTTAAGGCTCGGTTCTTCCAACCTTTTTTTCCAACCAGCAGGAGCGCGGGCCTGATCGATTTTTCCCTTTCCATGTATAGCTCATAAGCCTTGATCGTCCGCACGAGATTTTTACGGGGTTCGAGGGTTGAAACGGAAAGGAAATAAGGCCTTCCATTCGTGAGGTCCGATGATGCCTGAGTCTTTCCCAAATCAGGGGTCTGGGTGAATATTGAGTTGGGTGCCAGGTGAACCACCTCAACCTTGGATTCCTCGATTTCGTAGTAGTGGATGACATCCTTCTTGGTTGAGTGGGAGTCGGCAATGACTTTATCGGCTGCCCGGGCGCTTTCGCGCAGAGTCGTCCTGAAGAATTCGATGGTCGCCGGGTTGGCGAACCATTCGGGATGAACGAGAGGGATAAGGTCGTGAATCGTCAAAACGCCTCCCGCATTTCTTTTCTCGGGAATCGGGTAGTAAGGGCTGAAAATGACATCCGAGCCCTCGAGGAAGGAACTTAGGCCCAAAAGGTTTCCGGCTCGCCGATGGTCATTGAGCGGAAGGGACAAGGGTATCTTGGTGACGCCATCGGGAACGGACGCTTCCCTGCAGCCGATGGCCCGAATGTCTGTACCCGCAAGCAGGGAAGGCATGGTTTTGAGCAACTCATTCGCGTAGCGGTTAATGCCTGTCTGAGCCTTTTCCCCGAATACACGACAATCAAAAAGTAGACATGGCCTTTCCGTTGATTGAGTAGTCGTGTGGCTTGGGGGGAATTCCCTTTCCGTCCACTCATCGATTTTCGAGATTGAGTTAAGCGCCGCGGAGCATTCACCTGGCGATAATAGATAAATCCTCCCGTCATGGTCGATGAAGCGGATCGTCGACTCGGTCTCTGCAAAAAGCAAAAGTTCCAGGATGTTCTCAACCGCCAACAAACTTTTCTGATTGATGTGGAAGAAAACCGAGTCGAACTTTTTCTCAAATACTTCCTGCCACCAGCTCGGATTGGAGGTCCATTTCAAAAGCCCGTCCTCGGGGTATTTGATCAAGTCCAGGGAATCGAACTTTTTTTCGGAGAGTTCATCAATCAGGTGCTCGCTCGCAAGCACTGCCAAGCTCGAGTCTTGGGAGGTTTGCCTGAGGACATAAATGAGCTCGCGGATGCTGTTTGCGCTTCCGGTGCCAAGGACAAGCCCGTTGTCGTATTCTCCGAAAGAGTCGGTCTCATGACCCTCGATTGAAAGAGAGTCCCAGAGGCGGTAAACCAAGGCCTTGGAGGAATCCGTGTCTTGCGGAGGCATACTATGGGACGTGTAGGGCAAGAAAGTCTTTCGTTGGTTTTAAGCCAAGCTTTTCCAGGCTTTCCGAAACTTGACGGTAATGCATCGTGCAAATAAGAACGAACGCGGATTCACCTCCTTCTAGAATCTCGGGGCTGAACACAGGCAGCCCGAGTACTTGATCGTCGATTTTCTCCGAGCGGTCAATGAAACCTTGGGGGAACTCCTTTAGTAAATCCATCGCGGCCTTCACCTTTTGTCCCGCAACTCCCGCTCCCCAAAGAAAAATGGGTCTGGAATTCGATTTTTCAAGTGCCTTTCCAATCTGTCGGGAGAGTTTGAGTTCGGGATGAATGATCCTTGGCTTGGATTTGATGATCCGCTCAACCTCAACCAAGAGCCGTTCTTGAATTGTTAGATTCTGGGCAAGCAGAAGCCTTTCCCATGGAGGAGAAACTTCCTTTTCCTCGGTGGGCAGGCTCTCGTCAATCAACGCGCGTATCCGGGCAAGCTTCTCTCGTGCCTCCGGATGCGGTTCCATTTCAGACACATGGGCGAGATAATTGAAGACGCGCTGACGCTCGATTCCGTAGCGGACCGCCATGGACCAAGAGTCGTGCGCTCCCGAGAAACTCTTTCCCGTCCACTTCATCAACCCGTTCCATAGGTGAAGCCAGGGATCGGTCGGGTAGGCGTGAAGAAATTGGATGATGCAACCTTGATGAAACAGGTCGTCCGAACCGGCTATTTCTTTGTCTGCCGCCAGGGCATCTGCGTTTTGCATACTTTCCATAGACGTGCGCAGCGGCTTGGCGAAATCCCCGATTGATTCGATGAGCAACCGGGCTCCGCTCTGGCTCGTCGAACCTTGGGATGACGAAACCTCTACCCTTGTCGGTGGTTTGGCTTCCTTCGGCCTGCTCAAAATTTTTGCGTAGAGTTTCTCGAACCTGTCGGCGGAAATTTCCGGATCAAAGTGCTTTCGGGCATAGGCTGCGGCGTTCTTACCGAGGCGCTCTCTTTCAGCTGGGTGATGATACAGGTGCTCCATGGCGAGCCGATAATCCTTTTCATTGTCAACAAGGAGTCCGGTTTCCTCATGTTGAATCAGGAAGGGTACTCCTCCATGAGGGGAACTGACTATGGGCAAACCCGCCCACATTACCTCCTGCAAGTTCAACTCGGCTGCGGCGAAAGTGTTTTCATTAAGTGGATACCCGTAGACGTCCATTTCCGAAATCACTTCTGCAATGTCCTCGACGTAGCCGAAAAAACGAAACCGATCCCCCATCCCCTGTTTTATGGACTGGTCCTTTAGTTCACCTAGGGAGCGACCTTGTCCGCAGACAAGAAACCTGACTTCGGGAATATCCAAGCTTTTGCACATGGCCAGGTAATCTCGGTGCATCTTCGCATAATCTATCGTACCAATGTAACCGATGTTGAAACCTTCGTGTTCTTTTTTTCGAAGGTTCCTGAGGCGACCGAAATTGGCCGGTATGTGAATGAATTCCTTCTTGCTGGGATTGGATAGGTTCTTAACGGAGGGAAGTTCCATGGAGTAGGGCGAGCAGGCCACGAAGTGATCCACCTTTGCCAGAAGATCCTCTGATATTACGTGCGGAGGAGCGTCTCCCGTGACTACAGACCAAAGAACCAACCGAGAGGGTGGGAGCGCTCGTGACAACAAATTTGCCGTTTCCGGGGTGTTCCACCAGTCGACTTGGACGATGTCCGCCTGCGCCATCAATTCATCGAGCTGCTCAGGGTTTGGCGCGTTAATGATGGGAAATGCTTCCTTCTCGAAAGATTGAGCTGTTTCGGGTTCGGCCTTTGCCAGTGAGACGAATAAGTGGCTGGAAGATCCCCGCAGCTGCAGCTGCCGGGCTATGTTCAAGGGAGATGCGGTTCCCCCTCCCCGAGATATTCTCGGAACCAAGTGAACAACGGAGATCATTGTGCGGGCTGACTCAGGTCTTGACGATCAGAGCGGTGTTTGGCGTAAGCTTTACGAGAGGGTAGTTCAGTCCCTTCTCAATGGAAAATTCCTCATAGGCTTTTCGTACTCCGTCCCAGTAATCGTAGTCGTCGAGAATGACCCTGGCTCCCGGACTAAGGAGAGGAAAGAGGTTTTCGAGGACGCATAGAGTCGATTCGTACCAATCGCAGTCGATGTGTATGAAGGCAATTTGAGCGATTTCATCAACGTGGGCTCCGAGCGTCTCCTCAAACAATCCGGGGATAGGCTTGACGAAGGATTCGGAACCGACTTTACGGCAAGCCTCGAGCAATGATTCCATAGGTGCGGAGCAGGTCCCTTTTCCCCAGCATGAACTTTGAGCATCCTGCCCATCCGCACGGTCTTCGGAACCAGGGGCGGGCATGCCGCTAAAGGTGTCGAAAGAATAGCAACGGCGGTTTGGAGAATCAGATTCGGCAATCAAGGCTCCCAGAAGGGCGCTTGACCCTCCTGCCGCTACGCCGCATTCGACGAAATTCCCAGGAATGTTTTCCCGGAGAACGGCATTAGCGTTTTCGAAGAGATTGAGCAAATGCCTCATTGGCATCATAGTATGAAAACTAAGTTTCGATGCGATTGCCTGGAATTTCGGGGACTCGCAATAGGCTTCAAGGTCAACCGAAGGGAAGAGTTCATTGTAGAGCAACTCCGCTTCCTCATTCTTTGGGTTAAGTCTCAGTTCCTCCTTGAGGCATTCTCTGGCCGTACCTTCGTATTTCTTGCCCAGTGCCAGAAAGCACTTTGCTCTCAGGAAGTCAGTGCCCATTGGTGTATTTGCCAAACTTTTCAGCTCAGCGAGGACTTTCATCGCATCCTCGATCAATCCTCTCTCCAAAAGTTCGCGAGCCTTTGGCAAAAGCTCATTCATCCTCTTGAGGGGTCATCCACCCCGGGGTTCTCTCCCGGTATATATTCCCATGACATTTCGTCCTTGGGCCGAATCTTCCAGCCGATCAATTCGGCAACCTGTTGTTCGGGAATCTTATTTTTCGAGCCCAATACCTCGTTAGACCATTCCTTGATCTGATTAGAATTTTCTATATCGGAGAAAAGAAAGGGATATCTTTCCCTGAGAACTTCAATCTTTTGCTCCTCATCAACGATATCAATTAGATGAGGGTATTTTTCGTAAATGGGAGTGCTTAGATAATCTTCCCTCGGGCGGTTGTGTCCCTTCCCGTAATAAGAAACTTTGCATCCGGAAAATCCTGCATAAGGAACGTGCGAACCCATTGCATTGGTTGCCACGTATTCGAACTGGCAGAAGAGATTCCGCATTCGCTGGAGGGCAAAGGCGTCATGCAACCAGGCCCCCGTTACCCATGGAATGGCAGCATTTTCATAAATATCCAAGTAATTGTTTTTTTGCACGCAAAAGCCTCCTATACAAGCAACGACGGTGGAGAAACGCTCCCTTAGTTCATTTGCACTGTATGGGGTGCTCAAAGCCTTGCTACCTTCATAGTTCACATTGTTTTCCTTAACTGAATGCTCGGGGATTATTAGAAGGCTGTTGGGGATTCTATCGACGGTCGGCTCTTTGGTGTAGATGAAGGGGAGCCCTACGGCCTTTGAGTGTTGATAGCCGTGTTGTTTAAGGAAAATCTCTTGTTCTAGACTTGAGACTAGGTTAGGCACCTCCTTGGGTTCACAGCAAACCGTCGCATCCTCTAGGGCCAGAAGCTCAATTTGAGTCAATGGATACCGGCACCAACCATGTAGCCAAGATGCTCTTGTGTAGGGAATATCTGACAGTCCAAGGCTTCTTGCGATGTTGTTGCTGGCACCGTAGTAATCTATTTCAGCACTTGCCAATCGGCTAAATTCGATAGGAGGAAGATGCTGGACTATATTCTCAACCTGACGTGACAATTCGGGGTGCAGAGTCGATTGAGGGAGCTGCCCGCCTTCTTCAATCATTGGGTTGGGTGGGATAGGCTAGCGGCATTAGAAATTTTAATCTGAGATGAAAATAGAGATGATTTCAGTCAATTCCCCTCTGCTCTTCTCGGGAAAAGGATTCACTTCGCCAAAATCTTGATAATTGAGATAGTCAAAGAAAAGGTTATTGCCTATTTTCATGGCGTTTTCCTCAATCTCCGATGATTGCAAGGCCTTTGCCAAGACCACAAGACCAAGGGGAAAGGTTGTAAAGAGCGGTGCGAGTTTGGAGACATGTTGTTTCTCCTCAATCATTTCCTTAAAAGTTTCAATTACGGCTTCGGGTTTTCCGCAGAGGGTAAAAAGGACTATTTTATAAAATCGCGTATGTAGGTCAAAGGGCCGGAAGTCCAGTACTTCAGACTCCATTTGATCCATTGCGGAGAGGATGGGTTCCGACTTGTTGGTGGAGAAATATGAAAGAAGCAGATAGTGCAAAATATATTTGAATGAAGTCTTGCCTTCGGAAACCAGTTTTTGGGTGAGCTCGAACGCTTTTGTAGTTTCTCCCAATGCACAGGGAAGTAATGGTGAATGTTTATTGTCATTAAATTCTTTTAGAGAATCGGGAAATAGATCTACGAATTGCTTCAAAAAGTCCTGAGCATTGTCCCTGTAAGACGGGAGAATCAGCTCTTGCTGAGAGGCATCACAGGCGGCGAGGGCCAAGTTGGGAAATTGTTTTTCCATTCCGGAGAAACTGTTCTTGTCCAAGTTGTTTTTCTGATCCAGCAAGGATAGTTTCGCCTTCCAAATATGGCCCTTGAGGGCAAATTCCAGGTCTCCTGCGATCAATTTGTCGCAGAACGTTCCCGCGACTTTCAAATTTTCGTTACGAACGTTTTCATCCTTGGTCATGAGGCAAGAATGATATAGCAGTTCTCCGAGTCGAAGGGCATGTACTGAAGTTGTAGCGTTGTCGCATGCCTGCCACCATTTGGAGGGGTTTACCCTCATCAGGGCATTGAACAAGCTGGTGACCGATGCTGCATTCGGAAGTTCCAGAACTTGGCGAGCAAAAGCAGGGTTGACGAACGCCTTCTCTGAAGCGATCGGTTCGGTTTCCAAAATGGCTTCAAGGGAACTGATCCCTGCGGGATGTAATAACGAAGCGCTTTCAATCAAGCGGTCTGTGGAGATGCTTACGAATGGGAAACCCTTGCGCTGGACTTTGAAGTGAAGCAGTTTTTCCCACGAAATGGCTTGGTGAATGGAAGCGAGTCGGGAGCCTTTGCCTTGGGGTTCCGACAACTCGAGCTTTTCTTCAAGAGGCGGCAAAAGGCTATCGGTTGAAAATTGCGAAAGGATTTCCCTTGCACAGGCAGGGGATGGAGGAAAGCCCTTGCCTAGAATCTGCAGGATTTGAGCCCGAATGGACTGCTTTCTATTTTCATGACCTAGTGACGGCTCTTCCCCTTGAAAATCACAAAGAAAGTTTCTTAGCGGGCTTTCATGGGTGTTTTTTGGGTTTAATAGCTTCTGGTTATTGGAAGCTATTTTGCAGAACAAGCCAAATTGAGGATAATGCAATAGGCTGTAAATTGCTTCATAGTTTCCGAAAGTTTCGCAAATTTCCTCATAATCAGTACCGTCCGAATGACGAACAAATCTGAACTGGTCGAAATCCTGCAAAACAGGAAGGTATTTTATAAGCGTGGAAAGGCGTTCGTCGGAAGGGTTATCCACATCACCGTAAACGATCAGCGTGCTGCCTTCGTTTTGTGTTTTGGACTCACCCGGGGATGTTATACAAGGGGGTAGATATAATGAGTTTCTACAGAAATATTCCAAGTCGTCGGAGGATAACCCGGCTGGCATTTCATCAGGAAGGATTTCGGAAATAATCCCGTTTGCATTGCCTGACCGACAGGCAAGGATTTGCTCTTTCCAGTCCTGCTCAATTGGGCCGCAGAGGGCTCCAAAGGATTTTCCGGCAATCTGCGGAAGGGCGAGGGTGGCGGGCTCCAAGGCAAGGAGGATTAATTCAGGATCGTCGAAATCGATTGCGGTAACGAAGTCATCCTCGGCGGGCGCAACACCTTTTGCCTCTAGCAGGTGCTTAATACTTTCTTTGGTGGGGGAATCTTCCGTGAGCAAGATCTTGCCTTTGTATTTTTGAATAAGAGCGAGAGCCAAGTCCGGCCATCCCAGGAAGCCTACTGGCTTTAGGGATTTTGCTGTGACAAAAAGTTTATGGCTCATAACCAAGCGTATCGTTGATCAGGTTTAAGCAAAGGAAGTGGCTGAGTAATCCCCTCGGTTGTGAAGGGGGAAATTGGATTTAAGTATTTTGATGAAATATATCTGACTCGAGAAGGTCTCCTTTTAGGAAAGAGTAAGTATAGCCGAGGATCTGTATGGGAAAAAGGTTTTTCTCAAGCACTTGCTACGAATTGAGGGGACCATCGAAAAGGATGCGCCTGGTCCTCTTGTTCATCAGGAATACAAGCCTTCCCAGTGGATAGAAAATTGGCAAAACAAGATAGTAGGTAAGGCGTTTTGCGAATTCGGTTGGGCTTTGCCGAAACCCGTGGAGGAGCCAGTTTAAGTGAGGGATCTCTCCCTGCAAGGGAAAGAGCATGCGCATCCAGATCGATGCTTCGTTATTGATTAATGGAGCATCTGAGGTGAAGTCGTACCCGTAAGTTTCGATTTCGTGGCGAAAAAAGTATTCCAACAGATAGAGTTCATTTTTCGATAGACGCTTTTTCCACCTTTCAGTTACATAGGAATTGGGTCCGGTTACTTTGCTTGAAATCTCGTCCGGGTCGTTTTGCAAAGGTCCGCTGTTCTTGGTCTGGTAGCGGTTGCTGTATCCTCCCGTACCTTTCCATTCATGCCCCAACATGGTGGGGAGATAGTCGGGTTGATCCCAATTTGCGTTGTAGCTGATTTGCAGGTTTTGGGACAATTTCTTCATGGTTGGTTTAAACCGCAGGTTAAGATCTTCATTCCAGACTGTAAGGAAGAGTCCGGGTTTTTGTGATTTCTTGTTTTCGATGGCCCGAAAAGTTTGGATAAAGTAAAGTATCCAGAAGGCGAAAACGAATGGTCCGCTCATCGATAGGCGACAGTCTATTAAGTCTTTCACCTTTGCGAATATATGAAAGGAGTCGAGGGCATACATGTTTCCAAGTTGATTGACAAACTGATGATTGGAGGACGCAAACCCTGCCCTTGGATCACGAACGAGATGAATGAACTTGGCGTTTGGGGAGTCTTTGATTGCATGTTCGATAACTCGTCCGCTGAATCCACTGAAAACGTTTTCCGTTCTTAGGGAAATTGAGTCCGTGAGGATCAGGAATTTGATTTCCTCCATTTTTCTTCCAAGTGCCTTGGCTATGGCGAAATAAGATGCAAAGATGACTTCTTTTGCGGAAACGGAATCCTTGCTCAAGATAAGCTGATCGAAAATTGCCCTGACCTTCCGCCGGTCGATCGCAGTTTCCGGGTTTCCGCCAAAGCGGTATACCAGCTCATGGTCCGCATCACTTAATTCGTGATAGAAGAACCTAAAGTAGGACGTTTTCGTCCAGAAGGCTTGCGCTTTGCGGGAATCAACCTCTTCAGTGTCTCCAAATTCCGTAATGAAATAAGAGGTGCAGTAATGAATCCAAGGAATGGAAAGTACCTCCGGATGTTCGTCGAATAAGGTCTGGAAGAATCCATTGCCCGCCCGTCCCGCATGGTCTATAAGATATAGGGGGCGAACCTTCTTGAAAAAGTCCCTGAACTCCTCAAGTTCCGCACTTTTTTCACTCATTATGTTTTTTTTGCATCAAGAACATATAGGTTGCAGAACTGGTGGGGGAAGAGCCGGATCAGAACTTTCTGGAAAAGGTTTCCAAGTGGGGACAAAAGATAGCCATCTCGTCGCCCTAGGATTGCATCAAAGGCCTTGTGCCCTTTTGCCCGAAAAAATCTCGATTTGTAAAGCAGATGCATATTTTCGACAGGCCTGATTTTCGTAACTGAAAACCCTTCCTTCTGAAAAGCCTGAGCAAACTCCCCTGAACTGAGGTTCATCTTGTGGAACTTCAGCTCAGATTTTCGATCACGAGAGGTGAAGTTGTTGTTTGCTATTCAGTTTGGTTTTTTCTCGATGACAATCCTGACTTCACCCTCGGGTCCCAATATCCAAGAACCGTATTTTTCACCTATGTATCTTGTCGGTTTGTCAAAAATCGAAGGGCCGTCGGCTTCTTTGAAAGTCATGGGATGAATATCATTGAGAGTCTTAACGATATCGGAGGTCAAATGGTAAGTTCTGGGAGCCAGGCAATTATCCAAGTAGGTGGAGACAAGACCTTCCCGGAGATTCATTTGAGTAAGAACCTCTTTTATGAATTTCGTATCAATTTCAGAAAGGGAATCTCTTATCCGGTCGTAAATCGGCCAGTAGTTGCCTCTGTCTCCATAAAGATAAATCCATAGCACACCCGATTGGTCAGAGGTTATTCGATAGTGTTCCTTCAACCCTTCGATTGGAGCAAGGGTGTGATGCAATACCCCATTTGTCGCGACAAAGTCAAAGGATCCAGCCTCCCATTTGGAAAGATCGGTTATGTCGGCATTGACGATTTCTACATTTTTGATTTCAAGTTCGAATAATGCATGTTCGAAGTACGACAAGCTGCTTCCTCCTATGTCGGCCGCGATGACTTTTGAGGCACCAAGGCGAGACATCGCAACCGAGAGTCGCCCAATTCCGCAACCACCATCAAAACAGGTTTTACCATCAAAGAAAGCCTCGTCAAATCCAGAATCACGGAGTCTGCTTTCAACCAAGTTGACCGAGTGCATAAAGGTTTCTTTGGAAAAGGTTGTCCAGGCTTCTTCAAAAAGCTCTTCCGTATGATCTTTATCAGCCTTATTTTTATTTTGATGAACTTCGACTAGGTGTTCCTCCAAATCCAACACTGATTGCAGAAATGCAACTTGTACTGCGAAGCTATCCTCCAAAGCTATTTCAGGATCTTTTTGAGGCTGCATAATTACATCTTCGAGAGTTTTCATAAGCATTACGGTACTTTGAATACCAAAGTGCTTTGATTTGCTTTTGAGCGTTTTATCTAGAAGAGCGAAAAAGTTTTCCAGTGATTCCATGTTATTATTTTGTTGTTAAATGCAATTATGATCCAGGTGTAAGAACTCAGCCACCACTCCATTAATTAGTAAGTTTGATCAGCGGTTTTGTACGGTCTTTCCGGAAGCCACATGATGGGCAAGGATTGAAAGCTCAGGATGTCAGAGGAATTCCGTCACACCGTAATTCCACACTACAAAAATCTCCAAGGGTGAGGCAATCAACTATAATTGCCTTCATTATGGGTTGCCTGTGGCGGTAGAACTTTGCGCAGATTCCCATGCCCTAAGTTCTTCCAAGTTTTTCCATACTTTCAGGAACGCCAATCCCACTAATTCCGTTTGGTGGGCATCATAGTCGTGCTGACATATCTGCAAGCAGATTACCTCCTGGTCATGAAGCTTTTCCGCAACCGGGCATATGCCCTTTTCGTAATCAGGATGCTCTTCCTCTGGATGGAGGTTCCACGGGAAACCGTCCCTGCCATAGGCGATCTTTCTTTGATACATGGGTTGTAGATGAATGTTCTGGTACCCTCCATAGATCCATGGCACGCCTTCAGCTTGAAGTGCTGCAACGACGGTATCGCGTGAAACACCCATGACTTCCAGATCCAGTCCGATTGCAAAGACATAGAAGGCGTGAGACATGTCTTCATCAAAGAGAGGGAGCCTGACCCCTGGTAGTTTTTCGAGCATCTTTGCAAGTTTCTTGCCCGCTTGAAATCTTCGTTGGACTACGCTCGGCAATTTCCCCAATTGCACTCTTCCTATTGCCGCCTCGATTTCGCCTAGACGGAAATTAAATCCCAAGCAGTTGGTTATGTCTTTCTCTCCCTTGTCTTCCACTACGGCTTCCCCGTGGTTCCTTATCAATCTCATCTTCTCGGCATATTCGGCATTGTCGGTAACTGCCATTCCGCCCTCTCCCGTATGAATATGCTTGTGATAGTTAAGACTAAATCCACCAATGTCTCCTATTGTGCCCGCCCATCTCCCCGCTGTGTGCACATAGGGTGTCTGTGCGGCATCCTCAATCAGGATCAATCCATGTTCTTGTGCAATCTTCTTAACCTCGGTCAATCCCTCTGCGGATCCGAAGATAAGGGGCATCATAATGGCCTTTGTTCTGGGCGTAATGGTTTTAATGACGGATTCGGCGCAAAGGTTGTAGGTTTCCCGGTTGACGTCGGCAAATACGGGGATCGCATTCCATGCCAGAATTGCGGCAGCGCTTGCCGTCATGGTCCAAGGGCTGACAATCACTTCGTCCCCAGGCGAGATCCCAATAGCCCCTACCGCGGCAACGAGACCTGAGGTCCAAGAATTGAATGAAACTGCATGTTCGACCTCAAATAGGTCGGCCCATTCCTTTTCGAAATTCCTTACCTGCGGGCCGCCATAAAATCGCTCGCTCCAGGAACCGAAGAACCCGGACAGGTTTCCGGAGTTCAAAACTTCGGTCGCGATGGCAATTTCCTCTTTGCCAATTATTTTAGAGGGAGAAAAAGGTTGGTTTATAACCGCCTTCCCACCTAGAAGTCCTAAAATTGGCATTTCAAGGAATATAATTTATTAAGAAAGGGTACGCCTTTGGTGGTCAACATAACCTGTTGTAAGCATAGTGTAGCTTGTTTTTTCGATTGGTTGTTTTTCAGTCTTGTTAATGAGGAACTCGGATTTTCCGGTCCTGTTCAACCTAGCTTTTTCGACTTTCGGATCTTTGGTTTTTTCAGGTGTGCAGATTGAGTTCTTTAATTCCCATTTCTTGTTTATCAAGTGCCATGCACTTCTGTCTCTATGATTATTCACCTGTGATAAGAGTTCAGCTTTACTGATGCCCTGCCACTTTGAGAATATTTCAATATCCTTCGGTTCCTTGAATTGATATTGGTTTACCAAGCGAATTCCCTCTTCCCTCGATAATCTTCCGAAACGGATTTCCTGATTGGCATGATCAGTTACTTTGCCGTAGCCTAATTTAAGGAATTTTATATAGTCGTGAAGACCGTTGTAATGTATTGAGTCTGAATTATTGTAGGGATTGAAAGTTCGTTGCTGTTCGATCGTCTCATATCCGTAAAGCTTCATCATTTCTTCGTGTTGGGTTTTCGAGTCCCAACGAATATAGTTGCTCAAATAGATACCCCTGACCCCGACACTTTCAATTTCTTTGTTGTGGGGATAGAAGTAGGGTAGGAGATCCCTTTCGGAAAGCCCGTGAGAATCGACAAGATCTTCAGCCTCAATTCCCATTAAGTCATGCTCCTTTCGAAATTTTCTTGTCATTTCCACTTCATCCGTATGAGAAAACATACCGACTTGGTCACACCCTTGGTGCAATCCCCAGATTACCAAGGGGATTTTGAATTTCACTGCAACTTGAACGGGGTATGCAGTTTCTCCGGCAATGCAATGCCAATACATACTTCCAAGTTTCTCAAGTGTTGCGGAATTGATTTTTTTTACAAGATCGGCGTCGATGTTTATTGTCATTATATCGCAACCAAGCAGCAATCTTAGGTACGAAAGATTTGATATCCCCGTTTCTGAGTTGTAGTGCTTGTTGTAGGTAACCAGCAATGGATTAAGCCCATACACCTTCCTGATCAGGTGAACGATGAAGTAGGAATCGCTTCCTCCGCTAATAGGAATAACGCAATCGTAATTGTGATTGCTTTTATTTTTAAAGGATTCAAGGAGGCGACCTAGTTTTTCCGATCTTTTTTTCCAGTCCAAGGTATCTTTTTCCTCATGAACTCTACACCCAGAGCACACGCCCTCTTGATCGAAGAGTATAGTGAAGGGGTGGTTTGATGAATACAGGCAACGCTTGCAGTAAATCATATTATTTCCTTTTCAACTGGAATATATTTTGATTTGGCCAATTGCCTGTCACTTAGTTTCCCCACCCGTCCTTCTTCGCCGAATTCAAAACCGGAGTATTTTATTTTGGTGCCGAACCTAATTCCATTTATCATTTTTGATTTCAAATATGACTTAAGGGTTAGCGGTGAATGTTCGGTGAAATTAAAGAAGTTTCCAGCTGCCAGGGAGGACATTCGGCATTCGGTTATACATTGGAGAAAGTGTTCGGGGTGACCTGCCCCTCCGCATGCGATGATAGGAATATCGGTATGCTTGGAGGCCTGCGAGTAGAGTTCCATGTCAAAACCTGATTTCGACCCATCACGGTCGATTGAGTTTAACAGAATTTCACCTGCACCTGATGCGGTTACGGTTTGAATATGGTCAAAGGCATTTAGACCGGTAGACTTCCTCCCGCCTTGTGTGAAAACTTGATAGGAATCATTTATCTTTTTTACATCAACAGAAACGACAATGCATTGACTTCCGAACATATCTGATGCTTCTGCAATGAATTTGACATTGTTAATTGCGCTCGTGTTGATTGTGACTTTGTCGGCACCAGCCCTTAATAATTTATTGATGTCAGCTGTCGACTTTACTTTCCCTCCGGCAGTTAGAGGGACGAAAGAATACCGTGAAAGCCTTTCAATGAGTTCGAAGTCAGGAGGAGTAGTAAGATCGGAATCAATATTTAAAACAATAATTTCATCAATATCCCAATCGCTGAGGAATTCTACAGCGATTTCAGCCTTTCCGATGGGTAGAAACTTTTTGAAACCAATGCTTTGCACTGAGATTCCATTTTTTACTAAAACACAACCGATGATCCGGTTTTTTAACATAACTTAAAGAGTGTTTAGAAAGTTCCTGATTAACTTCAATCCGTTGCTTTGGCTTTTCTCGGGATGGAACTGAACCGCGAAAATATTCTCAAAGTTAATGGCGGCAACAATGTCTATGCCATAATCGCAGGTTGCCAATACGTATTTCGAATTGCATTCAAATTGATATGAATGATCAAAATAAAAATCAGAACTATTGTCGATTTTATTGAAGTAAGGCTCCTTCTTTGTGAATTTAACGTTGTTCCAACCAACATGGGGGAGTTTGCACTTATTTGAGGAATCGATCTTTCTTACGTTACCATCAATCCAGTTGAGTCCTGTGTGACGACCACCCTCTTCGGATTCGTTCGCCATTAATTGCATACCCAAGCAGATTCCCATTATCGGTTTCTTTTCTTTCGTAACTTGATGGGTTAAAACTTCTGAAATCCCTGAGGTGTGAAGGTTTTCAATAGCATTGCTGAAAGATCCGACGCCTGGAAGTAAGTAGGCGTCAGCTTGTTTGATTTCCTCAATTTCACTGGAAACCTCATAATCCACTTTTAGGAATTTGAGGGCATTGGCTACGGATCGCAAGTTTCCCATTCCGTAATCTACGACGACTAAATTTTTCTGTGTTTTAACGGGAGAATAGTTAGAATTTACCATATGGTTCGTAGATAGATAATCCTTCTGTTTCCTCGGCTATCCTTTTCGTATCAATACGCTCTATGATTTCATCTAGAGATATATCGTCTGCGTAGGGTTCCTGTTCCCAAATAGGGTTTTTCAGCCTCCATTTGTTCGAGCCTGACTTTTCCCACATGTTGCCCCTGAAGGAGTTGGCGGTTTCCCAAAAATCCTTTTCGGTGATATCAATCCAATTACAAAAATCCTCTACATAACGTTGGTGGCATCTTCCGTCCAATTCCTTGACCACCTTTATTGCTTCCTGACGCGTAACTCTGCCATCTCTGATATCATAGCACAAGAATTCGGTGGCATTTCCAAACCCAAGCTTAATATGTTTGAGCATCGAGTTAACGATTCCGCCGTTATTGCTATCAAGGCAATTATGGCGATAGGGTATTCCAATATCATGGTAATCTGCGTCAATTCCTTCCATGCCCGCTTGATAGGCATAGATACCATTCCTATAAACAGACCAATTCAGAAAATAGCCCATAAATACACCTTGGCCTCCCCATAACTTGAATTCGTCTTCTGACGGGAAGGAATATTGTATCAGGTCTCTTTCGCCGATGCCTTCACCTTTCCAAACATCAAGGTTCGATCCGTCCAAGGTGTTGTTATTCTTGATGTTAATGGCGTCCCATCCGAGCCCGACGCTATTTCTGTCACCAGCTTCAAGAGCAGGATTTTCTCCGAAAAAAACCAATTGAATATCATATGCCATGGCCACCCTGAACGGAATTGGGAACAATGCATAGTCGGAGTATTTTACTATGTTCCCGAATTTACGGAATGATTTTCTGGCTAGTTGCCGGGCAAGGTTGGCATTAGGTTGAATACTAATGTGCGAAAAACCCTTCTTAATCAGATTTTCAATGTTTTGCCGTCCGGTTTTCGTTCCATCCGAACCAACGAATTGAACTAATAAAGGATTTAGTCCTAACTCTTCCTTGAGATACATAGCCTGCCAGGTACTGTCTTTGCCTCCACTGACACCAACGACGCAGTCCCATGAAGATCTGGAACTACCTTTTGCGGACTCCACCAAATCTCTAAGATCTTGCTCTCTTGTCTTCCAATCGATTTGCCCCTTCTTTTCATGCCACAAGCAGGCTTTGCAAACCCCGGCTTCATTAAAGATGAGCCCCGGTCTTGTATCAGGCATCAAGCATTTGCTGCAATATATCATCAGCCTTCCTGGAAATATGATTTAAGAGACCGTATGCTTGTAGCCTCCTGCCTTTATTTTCTCATGCAAGGAGTCGAGTTTGTGTTTGTCCATGACTTTGTAGTAATGCCCTTCGCCTTGGGTTTCTGCATCGTCAAAGGTTAAGCCATTCAAAACTTTTTGAAGTCCAAGCACCAGCGTGTCAATTTCATGATAAAAGGATTTCATGCGAATGGTTTCATAAGTATCTCCGTGCTCTACATCGAATGAACTCGAGGTTATGATAGGTCCACTGTCAATTCCCTCATCAATGAAGTGACATGTAGAGCCAACGGGGTCATCGTTATACAACGACCACTCGACGGCATTACACCCCGCATAGTCAGGTAATAGACCGGGATGAGAATTCAGAACGCCGACCTTTGCTGTATCGATAAGGTTTTTCCTGTAAATCGGTCCCATTCCCTGGAGGATAACGTCGACGTTAAGCTTTTTCAGCAGGTTTGTCGCAGTCTCGCTATTCGCATCTTTTACAAAATAACAGGGGACCTGTAATTCTTGAACGTCGCAGATTCTGGGGGCAGTTATCTTTGGTGTTCTTTCCATTCTCACTCGTTCGTTTAATTCGCGCGGAGTGTCTCCTTGAAAAATGAACGCATCAATTTCTATGCCTTTTTTCCTGCACCTTAAAGCAGTCTCAACCGCATATATATTATTGAAGTATCCTAAAATTACAGTTCTCATAGTAAGCCCAAAAGACGTTGACTAATTAATAACTTTATTTTCTTTCTCCGATGCAAACGAGTCTTTCAGATGCTCCCTCCTCATAAGTGTTTCCATCAAAGTCCGAAAAGCAATCAACTGTATTCATCTCATACCTATCAAGCATCTTGGAAATCTCATGAAGAGTGTAAAACCTGGTGAATTCTTTTTTTGAATCATCAATGAAACCATCTCTTCTTATATATGTGTTTTGAGTGAACATGATCGAATTGTCAGAATCGACGATTTCTTGTTTGTATAGTCCGAAACGAAATGGATTCTCTGCCTCAAATTCAAGCCAATATGAGTGACTTCCATGCTTATTGCACATTTCCCGATCCTTAACGCGGGTCATCATGTCAAAAATACATTTCCCTCCCTTGACGAGCCATTTGCTGATTTGCGAAACCACTTTTTCAGGCAAATCAAAATTCTCTGGAAAAAAATAACAAAAGGCACTGTCAACGAGTATTATTAGATCGAAGCTATCCTCCGGAAAGTCTAGGTCTTCCACGTTTAGATTCAAATTGTTAACTTTTACAAATCCGTGGTCATTTTTCCATCTTTCAGCAAATCCAAATCGATTTTCTGATATCTCTACTCCGAAACCTTTCTCAAGCAGTCCCCTTTTCTCCAATGAATAAAGCAAGCAACTACTTCCCGAGCAGTATTCCAACACCCGCAAGGGAGCGCCCTTGCAGATGCTTTTTTCAATGAATTCAGTTGCGGGAAGTACGTCATTTATACGTTTAGACCTATATTCTTCCAGCTCTTTTGTAGTTTTGTAGTTTTGAGCATTCTCTACTTGTTTGTATGCATTTATATTTATATTTCTATAATCCATGAAAATTCTGTCTCTTTGATCTAGGAGATATTATTACACATTATTTGAGCGGGAAATATATTTTGCTTCCACTCATTTAGTTTTTTCTTTTTCGATCAAGCAATTGATAGTAAGGCAGGATTCGGGAGTTCTTTTCAATAGGGTTTGCTTTGTCAAGTGCTCTGCGATTTCGCTATAGGCATGGGGAAGGGCAAGTCCCGACTCAATCCTCTCGCACCTTGCCGGAGAGAATTGGCTAAACCCCTCAAAGCGTTCCATTTGAACGACCTTATATCTTTCGATGCTTTCGTTGTTCAGAATTCGAAAGCCACCAGAGGAGGCAATGAATTCGATTTGATGATGAGCGGGTGATTCATTCCCGATACCAATCAGATTGACGGCCAAGCCAGATTCATAACTGAAATGAATAGTTGTAGGCGATTGGGGGAGCTCTCCTTTCTGCTCGTTGCTTTCTTCATTCAATATTGTAGTTCTTTCAGGATGACCGAAAAACCAATGGATGAGGTCAAGAAAATGAACCCCGTTGTGGGCGAACCCTCCGGTGTAATGGATCGTCAAACATAAAGCTTTCCCCATAACTCCTTCATCGATTTCTCTCTTGAGCTCCCTATATTCGCTCATGAATCTTCTTGAGTAGTTTACAAGTAAGGAAATCCCTTTTTCCTCGAATCTCTGGACTATCTCCTCGCAGGTGCGGAAACCTAAACTAAGAGGCTTTTCGACGAATACGCAACGAGGGTTGAAGTCAGCAATCTCAAGCAATATACTGGCGTGTGTTTCATCGGGACTGGCTATGACCACTAAATCCAAGTTCTTATTTTTTTTCAGGACGGTTTGCCAGCTAACCTCGCACTGGAAGGAATCGTAATTTCTTAATTTCGAAAGATTTTTTGAGTCAGGATCAGCGACTGCTACCAATTCGAATTGATCGGAGTTATTAATGGCGGCGAAATGGGAGTAGGCTTCTCTTTCGGATCCTGCACTCGATTGATCCCAGTCGAATCCTATCCTGCCACATCCTATTAACGCTACTTTTATTTTATCCGTCATCCCTCTTCTATTTTCTTCACTCTGACATGTTGGTTGATTCTTGCGATTCTAGGATTGTTTCTAAGAAAACGAATGCAATCCTGCATGGAAAAGAGCGGATTTGTGCTTCCGTTGACTCCTTCGAAAACCGCCAGCATCGCCTTATGGTCCTCACTTTGATCGAGGGACATGCGCAAGTCCGGAGCTTGGCTCCCGGCAGGAGCTTTGATTCCTCGGAGATCGAACAAGTCCGGGTTCTGGTAAATAAAAGTCGTTACATGGGACCTGTGGACGGGATCTTTGGTCATGGCTTCGGCTTTTGCCAATACGTCCGTTCGATAGACTTGGACTGCAAACCCAAGAGGGTACGTGTTATGAGGCCAGAAGTTCGAAAGGTAGTCGCAGTCCCGTGCCTGATACTCGGCGATCGCTCTGTTTATCTCGGTCGGATCGAGGAAAGGGGAGTCGCCCATTAGTTCGCAGATCAAATCGGCTTTGAAATGCCGGGCTGCATCGAGAACCCTTTTCATTACGTCGTTTTCGCTTCCACGAAACGATTTCACTCCTATTTTTTCGCAAAGCCAAACGATGGGAAGGTCTCCCTTTTCATTCGTGGTGGCAACGATAACTTCATCCAGTTTTTCGGTTGCACGTACTCTAGTGAGCAACAACTCCAGTGCGGAGGTTTCCCCGAAAGGAAGGAGGACTTTGCCAGGTAACCTACTGGAGCCCATTCGCGCTTCGATAATTCCAAGGGTTTTCATTTGTTGCGGTTGCCGGGCCGAATTATGGCAAGAAGCTCATGAAGTGGATGCTCTTCATAATAGTTTGGCTCTGCCGTCACTAATCTGTTTCTGTCTGCATCCGTGACTCGGTTCAGTTTTTGAGTTTCCGGGATGGGGATGTTAATCGCAGTTGAGGGTTGGGGGCGAATGGCGAAGGCGGGGTGCCCGAGCAGGTGCGCTTCGTAGATAGCCATGCTATTGATGCCAATAACAACTCTTGAGTTAGCGATCGATTCGGCAAGGCTTATGGAAGAGGAGCTTTCGATTGAAGTGGGAATGGCCGGAAATTTATCCACTAATTGATAATGCCGAAATTCCGTTTCCGAAGGGTGCAACCGAAAGCGAATGCCTGTGACTTGGAATTGCTCGGAAAAATCTTGGAAGTTCTCAAGCAATTGCCTAATGATCTTCCCCTCCTCAAGTCCATGATAAGTAAAGTCATAATCAATGCCCGACTTGAAATCCTCGTGCAGCCCAATGGTTTGCGATATGTAAAGAACATCTGGAGCTGATTGGGCCAAGCCATTATAATGGTCGCCCAGTTTGGCGAGGTTAATTAAATGGTAATTATTAAGTTTCAGGATAGTCGAAAGAGAAGCTTCGGAAGCAGTTTTAAACGCGTATTTATCGCAAACAATGAAGAAATCTGCATCATCCTCATTCAGGCGCTTATCGTAGTCGATCCAATGATCTAGTATTGCTGCAGTTGGAAAACCAAGGTCATCCTTTCCTGCTATGGCCTCGCTAGGGAATGAGTTCCAACCAGGGTTGAAAATAACTAGATCGGGTCGGAAGGAACGAATTTTGGCAATCGGATCTGGCCCTTCTAAATCCAAATGGTCAATGTCTTCCAGTTCATTAAGGATTCTTGAGGCAGGTGAATCTGCAGGAGTCGAGACAGTCCATGATGCGAGATCCTTCTCAACGTAAATAAGCGACTTGAGCAGATTCGCACCACCAGCGTCATTTGCTAGAACGAGAATTCTCGGTCTGGCAGATCTAGCCTTCTCACCTTCACCCATGCCGTTTCAAATCCAAAACGCCTTGGGAGTGCGGGCTCCAGTACCTGCCCAAATACTTTATCCGTTTTCCTGACAGACTCCATTTAAAAGCCAAAGCAGAGAGTGTTTGGGGAAAACACTCCATCAAACCTTTTTGGCAATTAGATGACATTGATCCGACAAATCCGATTTATCGATCGCCGTTTGAATCCTATCCAAAGATAAGGAAAACTTTTCAGAAAGCTTGTCATGCGGACCTGGTTCCGGGCTTTGAGGTATAAGAATCCTTCTTAGCTCAAGTGCATCTTGACCAAATTGCCAAGTGGCGATTTTTTGGAACCCTGCACTATGCAAAAAGTAATTGATGGATTCATCTGTGAAGGTTTGTACATGAATTGCCGCATCAAGGCTACGAGCGTAGCGTTCGGCTGCCAAGTTCTCCAGAAGGCAGCTAAGCCCGAACATGGGGACGGAAAAGCAAAGAAGGGTTCCGGATTGGCAGTCTTTCAGCGCGTTGATTAGTTCGGATAGCTTTTCGTCGTGTTCGAAAACGAAGAAAGAGCAAATGATTTCAGCTTGGTTCGTCCGAATGATTTCGCCCAATGAACCAGTAGAGTGGGAGACTCTTTCAGACGCGACAAAAGTTTTGGATCTTTTGATGAGAGTTTCCTCTTTTTCCATCCCGATATATTCCTTGACCCCCATATCTTCAAGCGAAGAAAGGAAGGCTCCGTTCCCTGATCCGAGTTCCAACCACCTCATCTTAAGTAATTCACTTTTCTCGTATCCCGAACGCTCAAGCGCACTGAATATCCAGTTTAATTTGGGGTGGTAGATTCGATTCTTCCTGTCTTCGAATTCATCTTTGCCTAGCTTGGGATAAATCTTGGTAAATTGTTCCTTGCCTTCAAGTTCATCGGGGAAACCCTCCGGAGGCAAAGCCTTTGATTGAATATGTCCGCATTCGGCACAGGCAATGAAAGAAACGTTTCTATGGAGGAATTCCCTTCCTTCAATCCGGCAGTTGCACAGTATGCAGCTCTTGCGGGATGGTGCGTTGGAAAGCCTTCTGTTCGCCTCCTTTTGCCGGAGGTAGAGCTGGTCCTCATTTTGTATCCTGACCGTTTCCTCCTTCCTCAAGTCACCTAGGGTTTTTGAATAGTCGGTAATCACTTCATGTCCTCCGCTCTTGCATAAAGGGGGGATCTTGAGCCGAGGGCTTTTTCGATCGAGGAAAGATCCTCGGGCGTATCGAGAAGGAATTCTCTATTTACCATGGCCAAGGTTTCCGGGCAGGGAAGTCTCAAGATTTTGAATTCATCGGGCTTCCCGTAGATAAAGTTGAATATGTGCTCTCTATCTGAAGGCTCGGTTGCCCTTTTGTTGATTTCACTGAGGATTGAAAAAGGAACGATTTCGTAATCGATTCCTCTTGGATAACCGGGTTTGGTGGTTACAAGCGCGCAGTCCGGGTTTAGTTCGCATTGTTCGAGAACAGGATCCAATGTTTCTCCACTTACGAAAGGGCAATCAGCCGTGACGCGAACTATTCTTCGGTCCAAGGGGCCCTCGGCGGCAAGGGCATACCTCCCCAGTACGTCTTTTTCGGACCCGCGGTAGCATTTGATATCTTCTTCCACGCAGATCTGCTCTATTGCATCATCTTGTTGCAATTCAGATGTGGCAATAATGATATTCCCAAGTTTTTTGGAGGTAGATAATCTTCTGGCAACCAGTTTCAAAACCGGGGTTCCGTCAATTGGGGTGAGAACTTTTCCAGGGAAGCGATCTGATCCCATGCGGGCGGCGATAATGGCTAGGAATTTCAAATTTGAATGGAGTACCTACTTGTCTTGGTTCGCGAGAATTTCAGCGATTTCGAGCTTCTGCTTGGAATCTATGAAGAAATTCTCGGATGAAGGGACTACGAAAAGAGCCTTTTCGGAGCCCAGAAGAGATCCTTTGGCAAGGTTTCTTGAGCGGGTCGCCAACACGCAATTTGTCTCCCGGTACAACTGGTCGAAATCAGAGGAAAAGCCAGAGTGTTGACTGATCCTCTGAAGACCATGGGAATCTCTCTTGTAAATTGGCTCGTTGATCGCTTCAACACCCAGCGAGGAATCTACGTCATTCATGGCCAGGGTGGTCAACGCTTCCTCAATCGTCTCGGCCGAAACGAAGGGTGCCTGGCTGTAAGTTACCAAAGCGGTGCCTGTTGCATCGGGGTCGTGTTTCTCCAAGGCTTTTGTTAGAGAAGGGGCCAAAGGGGCCGATCGAAAGGTTTCTTCCTTTTGGCGAAGATGAAAAAGAATTCTTTCGTCGTCGAACTCGGTCAGAATGTCTTGAACCGCCTCGTTGTCGCAGGCAACGATAATGTGATCGGCCAGCTTCGATGAAATGAATTTAGACAGGCAGAGCCGGAGAAGGGTGGATTGCATGAAGGAAGCGTCCCAAACATCCTTCCTGAAGTCGTAGTTCTCCCGGCATGGAATGACGAGGCTGATGGGGCGAAACTTTTCGAGTTGGTCCTCGATTGCGTCTAGCTTGATCCTTCTGCGGGCGTCTTGAATGAGCGAGGCTCTCTCGGTCATGTTCCTTCCATGTCTGCGGTAGAAGAAAAGGGGGAGGTTTATATTCGCAAACTTTCTATGATCGAGGATCTTGGACCACAGGTCGAAGCCATCTTGGGCGCCCAAGTCTTCCCTGTAACCGCCTAAAGCCCTAAGCGCCTCTATTCGAATCATGGTGCAGGCGCCGTTTGCAGGAACATCCAAAAGATGATTCTTTTCCGTGATTTTTTCCCTGCGTTGGTGCGAAAAGACCTCTCCAGATTCGGTCACGAGATAGTAGTCGGGAAAAACCAGATCGTGTTCTGGGTTTCGGTCGAGCCAGTTGGCGAGTATGAGTAGAATGTTCTCGTCAAGAAAGTCATCCCCGTCGAGCCTCATGACATAATCTCCCTTGGCTTTTTCGATAGCGAGGTTGCAAACGGAAGGGAGATTCGCATGCTCCTCCAGCCTAAAAGATCTTACGCGGGGATCATTTCGATAATATTCAATGATGGAAGCCGTCTTGTCCACGGACGCGTTGTCAATGAGAAGAAGTTCCCAGTCATCGGAGGTTTGACGAAGGACGCTTTCTACGGCTTGTTCAAGAAATTTCCCATACTCTTGGGAAATGCAGTAAACTGTAATTTTGGGTTTGGTCATGATGGAACGATACTTAAAGGATCATCCTCAAATCGTTTCGAAATTCACTAAGTTGCTGCAATTCCGCGGGGGTTATGCTGCAGGAATGGTCGGGTCCATCCATCTCCTTGTCCATGGTAAAGTGCTTTTCGATTACGGTAGCGCCCCGAGACAGAGCGGCCATGCTGGCAGAAATTCCTAAAGTGTGATCAGAAAATCCCTCGACTTTTCCAGAGAAATCTATCGATTCTAGCCTCACTTTCTCCGGGGTTGTGGGGTATTCCGATATGCAGTGAAGAAAACGCACCCCCCCGGAAGAGCTTATTTCCGGCACGCCTTCCTTCTCCCAATAGCCAAGAGAAACCAAGAGGGGCTTGCCGGTTTTTTGAAGACTCTCAGAGAGGTTTTGATCGGAGATCGAGCGGGAAGCCATTTTGTGCCGTTTGACGCCCATCTCTTCGAGCCACCTGACCCTTTCCGGATCAAAGGCGGATGACATGAATTCGATGCCGATTCTTTGGCAAAGCTCGAAAAGGCTTTCCATCTCTTCTTTGGAAAGTTCCGCCGCTAAATTGTGTTCATACCAAGGGTTGTTCTCCTTGGGGAAGAGAGTCTTGGCATCGAAGAACTGGAATTTGGCTACCTCGGCGCCGTTTTCCTTGGCGGCATGGATCATTTCCTTCGCGAGGCTTAGGTCGCCATTATGGTTTTGTCCGATTTCAGCAATAATTTCCATAGGATTTCTCAAGCCAAAGGTTAAGCATGATAAAGCAAAATAAGGTGTGACCGTTAAGACGTCGAGGGTTGCGTGACATGGCAAGGGCAAGTTCGGCTGAATCGGGCCCGATTATTCCTTCGCGAGAGAGGGCTGATTGCTTGGAAAAAGCATCCATCAGCAGGTCCTTCCATTTACCCCTAAGCCAAAGATCGATCGGGACGTTGAAGCCATGCTTGGGTCTGTGGAGAATCGATTTGGGCAGAATGTCCGAATACGCCGCACGAAGAGCCTTCTTGAGAACGCCATTACTTGTCATCATGGGGTAACTGATCCTCTCAGAGAGAGCCAAAACGGAGGGGGAGGTGAAAGGCGTTCTTCCCTCTACCGAATGAGCCATGGTCATACGGTCGACTTTTCGGAGCATCTCGAAAGGAAGATAGCAGTCACGATCTTGCGATATGAAGTTTTCCGGAGTCCATGAGGGTTCGGACTTCCAACCGGAAAAGATCCTGGTCGAACTTTTGATCCCGTCCATGAAGTCTGTGCCAAAAAGCGCCCGCTTGTCCTCTTCGGTTGCATAGTAATGCCATGCTCGGGCCCTATGCGGTCCAGGCAGTCGGGACACACGCTCAACCCTTTCCCTCTCATTGATCCCCGTATCGTGAGAAAAAAGAATCGGATCCTCGTTTTTCTCAGCGTCGACTTTGGTGCCTTCTGCAGCAAGATGCCGGTACCATGAGTAGCCACCAAAGCATTCGTCGGCTCCGTCTCCGGATAATAGCACCTTAATTCCGATCTCGCTTGCTTTGCGGGCGATTTGAAGAATTCCGAGACCGGATGATACGGCGAATGGCTGATCCCCATGCCAACAGAACGATTCTAGAGAATCCCTGAAATCCTTTGCCGACACACGGATTGTATGATGACTTGATCCAATTCGATTAGCTGTTTCCTCCGCTTGCTCCGACTCGTCTGCTTTACCGTGATAGGGATCAGTCGCCCCTTCGAAACCGATGCAAAATGTCGTCAGAGACGAAAGTTCCTGAGACGCTCTTGTAGCGATGATCGAGCTGTCCAAACCTCCGCTGAGAAAGGCTCCGATATCAACCTCGGATAGGAGGCGCGATTGAATGGACTGGTCAACGACTTTGCGAATTTCTGCCACTGCGTCTTCTTCGCTAGCGAAAAACTCATGAGACCGGTTTTGCTGGTATGGCAATGCCTTGGTTTGGGAATCTGCGCTTATTTCCAGGTAGTGACCCCTAGGTAGCGCCTTGACTTCACTGAAGACGGTTTGAGGTTCAGGGATCCAGAGAAAGGTAGGGAAATCGGCTAAGGATTGCCTGTCGAGCGTGAAGTTTATCCCCGGGAATCCGGCAAAGGCTTTGATTTCTGAAGCGAAGGCCGTTCCACCGCTCGGATGATTAGCGTAGTAAAGGGGTTTCTCGCCTGGGATATCCCTTGCCAAGGTAAGCTTTCTCGTCCGCCTGTCCCACAGGGCAGCGGCGAACATTCCGTCCAGTTTGTCGAAGCACTTGGGCCCTTCCATTTCAAACAAATGGCAAAGAACTTCTCCGTCCGAATCAGTATTAAATTTGATTCCCTTGGCTTCGAGATTCTTCCTCAGAGCCGGTGAGTTATATATCTCTCCGTTGTAGAGCAATATGGTGTTGTTGGAATAACTGAACAGGGGTTGGTTACCATTGTTCAAACCGTTGATTGCGAGGCGCACCATTCCGCCCATGAACCCGTCCTCTTCAAAAGTTCTGCTGTCGTCCGGGCCCCTGTGCCGGAGTCGTTCAAGCATTTTTTTCAGAACCTCGTAATTGGCCTGCGGGATATTGATCCAACCTGCGATTCCACACATCCTAATTAGACTCCTGGCATTGGAGTGAGGCTTGCATCTGGAGTGCCTTGATTATTCGGAGTCATTTTAAATGGATGGTGTACTAGGTAAAATTTTCCTAGTTATGAGTCGACAAGCAACTCTTGCAGATGATATATGAAAGTTCTTAATGGCTATTGAAAAGATAGTGGTGGTGGATGACGAAATGATGATCCGAAAGGCGTTGGAGACGCAATTGAGGAACAAGCGTTTTTCCGTGGCTTCCACTGGAGACCTGAAGGGTGCACGTAAGATCTTGTCGCGGGATTCGTTCGATCTTGTTTTTCTGGATTTGCGTTTGCCCGATGGTGAAGGGACAGAGTTGCTTGAGGAAATTACGGCCAAGACGGATGGACCGATGGTTGTCATGATGACAGGCTACGGGTCCGTTGAGTCTGCAGTTTCATGTATGCAAATGGGGGCCTTTGATTACGTTGTGAAGCCATTCTCATTCGATCAGATAGAGGTTGTGGTGGACAAGGTTGCGTCATTTGACAAGATGCGCCGGGTCACCAAATACTATGTAGAAGAGAGTGATTCTCGTTCATCTGATATTGTTGGAGAGAGCGAACCGATCCTGAAATTGAAAGCATTGGTCGACAAAGTCGCCAAGACCGAAGCAAGCGTGCTTGTTACCGGAGAGAACGGAACGGGCAAGGAATTGGTAGCCCGGGAACTTTACAGAAACAGCATGCTTGCCAAGGAGCCCTACATTCGCGTCAATTGCGCCGCAATTTCCGAAACTTTGATGGAAAGTGAGTTTTTTGGTCATGAAAAGGGTTCTTTCACAGGAGCTACGGAAAGAAGAGAGGGGCGGTTCGAGTTGGCGGATGGGGGAACCATTCTATTGGATGAGGTCAGTGAAATTGCGCCTTCTTTGCAGGCAAAGTTGCTAAGGGTATTGCAGGAAAAGGAATTTGAAAGGGTGGGTGGGAACAAGACCATCCAGGTAAAGGTTCGGGTCTTAGCCACGACGAACAGAAACTTGACCGAAGAAGTGGAGAAAGGAAATTTCCGTGAGGATTTGTATTATCGATTGAACGTTTTCCCCATTGCTGTTCCGCCCTTGCGGGATCGGGCGGGTGATATCCTTCTCCTGGCCAACACTTTTCTGGAGAGGCATGCTAGAAGGCATGGAATCGAGAAGATATCCTTTTCGAA
This sequence comes from Verrucomicrobiota bacterium, assembly GCA_028343845.1. Lineage (GTDB taxonomy): Bacteria > Verrucomicrobiota > Verrucomicrobiia > Opitutales > Seribacteraceae > Seribacter. Next base: position 80,590 of record JAOLZO010000001.1, read on the forward strand.
GAGTTGCGAGCGGGCGATTGGTGCTCATTCTTGGCCGGGAAACGTGAGAGAATTGGAAAACGCTGTGGAAAGGGCGGTAATATTGGCGGATTCCGGCAAGAAAATTGAGGCGGAGTTGCTTGGGTTGGTCCAATTGAGTAGTTCTGAGCCGAAATCTTCCAAAGCAAAGAAAGCTCTTAAGACGGAAGAACCGAGTGAATCCAAAACTATGGAGGAGGTCGAGAAAAGTCATATTTCCAAGGTTTTGGCAGCTTGCGACGGAAACCGTACTCATGCGGCTGAGAAACTAGGCTTGAACGTTAGAACTCTCCGAAACAAAATCAAGCAATATTCCATTCAGGATTAGCGTTTTTTTTGTCGCAAGCTGTTGATACACAGCTACCGCACGACAAATTGATGAAGGTTTCATACAAAGAGCCACAGGAAATATCCGTAAAATCGGATGAAAGATGTTTACTGTTAAGCACTTGGCGTGCCATTGATAAGGGGTTTGGGGGAGGTTTGCTTATTACTTGAAAAGCAATTCGACCGTCGAAGGATCCTTGGAAAGGTCAATGATTTGGGAGGCGTCGAAAGGTTTTCCTTTTTTGATGGTGAATTCCACCAAGTTGCCACGGTCAAATTCGGCTTCTTCCCATAAGGTGCCGGATTCGTTCCATTTGGAAATGGTTCCGTGATATTTGCCATTGGAGTATCTGAGGATTGCTTCCTTCTGGCCCTTGTCGTCTAAGGCCGTTATCGTCCCGTTGTAGAGTTCCTCCGTTTCGCGAATCTGCAAAGTTCCACCTCTCTTGGGGTCGCCGGCGAATTTGTGGTAGAATTCCGACCCTTTTCCTTCCCATTCCTCAAGTTCTATGGCGGCCAAGCTTTTTCCAGACTCGGATGCTCCTTGGTCGGCAAAACGTCCGAAATCCTCAAGGTCTTCCTGGAAATATTTCTTTGAATAGACGACTCCGGTCTTTGTCCATATGTAGAAATATCCGTGTCTCATCCCATTTTTGAATTGAGATTTCGATTTAAGTTTGCCGTTCTCATGCCATTCGAAGAAATCTCCGTGTGGTCGACCGTGCGAGTAGCCCTTGACCGCAGCAAGCGAGCCGTTGATGGCCCGGATTTTTATCAATCCGGTGTAGGCGTAGTCTCCTTCCGTCTTATGGAAAAGTTCGTCCTTCATCCCAAATTGTTCATCGAATTCGAGAGCAGACCCTTCCCAGAACTCTTCATTGTCAATGAGAACCGAAAGAGGAAGCCCCGCAGGCTTCTCAACCTCTTGGGTCTGCTCTTCTTGTCCGCCGCAACTAAAAAGAAAAAGAGTTTGAGCTGCCAATAAGGAGATGAGGAAGGCTTTCACAGGATCGTTTTTTATCGTTGGGTCACTAGTCTTCATACGGTGTATGAATTTCCCCCAATTCCATCCCTAGGGCAACCCGAAACCCAACGTCGTTTGATTTGTAATCTTTGCCGAAATTGCTTCTTCTCCCGGTCTTGCAGCAATCCTCGCAGGAATCCCAACTTCCCCCCCGGTTGACCTTATCCATGTTTTTCCATCCAAGTAATGGGTCGATCAGCTTTGTTCTTGGTCGGACGTCATATCCGTCCAGGCACCATTCCCTCACGTTCCCATATATGTCAAAGAAGCCCCAGGGGTTCGGTTTTTTCTTTTTTACCGGACGCGTTCCATCTCTAGAATTATCCGAGATCCATGCATAGTCAGCAATGGAGGTTGAGTTGTCTCCGAAGAAATAAACGCTCTTGGTTCCCGCTCGGGCCGCAAATTCCCACTCCGCCTCGCTGGGCAAGCGGAAGCGCATTCCTTCGGGAAGGGTTTTGACACTTTTGATCTTCTTGTTCAGGGCTTCGCAAAAGGCGATGCTTTCTTTCCAGGTAACGTTTTCTACGGGAAGTTCTTTTCCCTTGAAGTTACTGGGATTGCTTCCCATCACCTTTTCCCAGATCGATTGAGTGATCTCGTGCATTCCCAGATAATAGGTTTTGGTGATCTCAACCGATCGAACCCCCTCGTAAGGTTCGACCCGTTCGTCCAATTCGCTCATGCCCATTGAAAAGGTGCCCGGTTCAACTTTCCTCAATTCAATGCCGAGAATCTCGATGCGCTGTGGCAACTCGGGGCGTGGGTTGTCCGCCTTGCAGGAAGTGATGCAAAGCAAGGCTGGGAAAACGGTAAAAAGGAACAAGCTGAACGGCATGACTCTGACAATCTAAATGCAACTGCATGCGAATGAAATGTTTAAATGTTCGCAATTATTAGAATTGTGATTACCACGGGTTTTTCAAAAAAACTCAGTCGGGCTTGCTAAATGAGTTGCTGAATGAGAAAATGCAAGACCTATGATTATACCTAAGGCAGAAAGGCTCCAATCTGAAGAACTCAAGGAGATTGAGGATATCGCGAAGGAATTCGAATGCTCGATTCTTGAGATTCATGGGCGGAATCGTTGCGTATACGCCATTCTTGGCGATGAGAATCATGCGGTCATGTTCAAGCGTATTGCCGGTCTTTCCTATATCCGAAAGGTCGATATGATAGAATCAAGCTACAAGCTAATGGACCGGCGTTCAGGCTTGTCTGACCATATCGTACGGATGGGTGAAACGGAGGTTGGCAAAGATGCCCCTTTTATCATCGGCGGTCCTTGCACAATTGACCCTTCAAACCCTGAACTCTACGTTGAGACTGCTCACGCGCTTAAGGAGGCGGGAGTCGATGCATTGCGTGGTGGCGTGTGGAAACCTCGTACCAATCCTTACTCCTACCAAGGGGATGAAAACGCTTTGGACATCATCCTGCGGGCCCGTGAAGAAACCGGCTTGCCCATTGACGTCGAAGTGATGGATGCCGATCAACTCAAACTAGCATTGGAAGCTAAGGTCGACGTATTGCAGGTAGGTACCCGTAATGCGCTTAATTACTCTTTGCTCAAGCAAATCGGTCGCGAATCCGCGGGGACTGATTCTGCGGTACTTCTTAAGCGAGGCCGACATATGGCGTCGATCAATGAGTTCATTTCTGCGGCCGAGTATCTTGTTGCCGAAGGGAATCCCGACGTCCTTCTTTGTCCGAGAGGGACGACCCCTCCGCTTGATGGGTATCGTAACCATCCCGATGAATCGATCACTCCCTTACTCAAAAACCGGACTTGGGCTCCCGTAATCGTAGATCCCTCCCACAGCGTCGGACATGCCGATTACGTCTTGGCCTGTTCGCTGGCCGCAATTGCCTATGGGGCCGATGGACTTTGCATCGAGTCTCACATTGATCCTCAGCGTGGCATTGGTGACGATCCCAAGCAGGCGATTACTCCCGAGAAAATGAAAGAGCTGATTCAAGCCTGCAGGTCGGCCTTCCCCAGCCGTTACAAGGCAATTTGATCAAGCTCCTAGGCGGCGGTCAGGAACAAGATAGTTGGAGGCATAGTCTCGGACAGCGTCTTCGAGACTGAATAGTTCGTCTGCATATCCGCATGACCTCAGCTTGTCAATGGTCGCTTCGGTGAAGTATTGGTATTTGTCTCTTAGAATTTCGGGCATATCAACGAACTCGATGTTCGGTTCCAGTCCAAGGGCTGAGAATATCGAATTCCCTAGATCGAGCCAGGTTCGGGCTGTGCCATTTCCCAAATTAAACAAGCCGTTGGCTTGCTCATTCTCGGCTAGCCAGAGGGTCATGCGCACGGCGTCCTTGACATAGAGGAAATCCCTTTTTTGCTCACCGTTACGGTAATCGGGCCGATGGCTCTTAAACAGGGTCATTCGTCCTGTTTGGTCGATTTGTTCATAGGCCTTGCTGACGACGGAGCGCATATCTCCTTTATGCTCCTCATTCGGGCCATAAACATTGAAATACTTGAGGCCGGTTATTTGTTCTAGCCAACCTTCTTTCTGGGCAAGCAGATCAAACTTGTGCTTGGACCAACCGTATAGGTTCAGGGGCTGAAACTTCTCGATCTCTTCGTCCTTGTCATCCATTCCCCGCGTTCCGTCCCCATAGGTAGCGGCGGATGAAGCATAGACAAAGCGAACGCCGTTGCACAGAGACCATTCGCAGAGCTCTTTGGTATAAAGGAAATTATTGTCATGCAGGTAGTCTTCATCCGTCTCGGTAGTACTGGAGCAGGCGCCAAGGTGGATTATTGTCCTGATTCCAGACAGTTCCGGGCTCTTTTGGCTGACCAAGGAGCGGAATTCGCCTAGTGCCAAGATCCGTCGGAAGCAGAGGTGTTCAAGGTTCCGCTTCTTGAGAGAATCATCTTCGCACTCATCTACCAGCCAAATGTTTTCTTGGTTCTGGTTATTTATTCCCCAAATCACGGCACTGCCGATCAATCCGGCTCCGCCGGTTACGACAGTCACCCCCTGATTCAGTTCATGCATTGGAGAGCTCGATGGAACGATTGCGGGCCGCATGAGCTGCTTTCCTCACGATTTCACGAAGTGCGTCTGCGGAAAAACTTTCCAGCGCTGCTTGAGTCGTTCCGTTGGGGGAAGTCACTCTGTTGCGCAACTCCTCGGGGTGCAGACCACTTTCCTTCATGAGCTTGGCGGCTCCTGTAATGGTATGGAATGCTAGTTCCCGAGCGAGGCTCGGTTCGAGTCCGATGTCTTTCCCCGCTTCCTCCAAGGCGCATGCAAATTCGAAAACATAGGCGGGGCCGCTTCCGCTAATGGCGGTAATCCGGTCGATGTCTCCTTCTTCCTTAACTTCCTGAACGAACCCGAGGGAAGAGAGAATTTGATGGATAAGTTCAAGATCCGTCTTCTGAGCAGGTTTTGCAAAAAGGAATCCGGTTGCCCCCGCCCCGACTTGCCCCGGAGTATTGGGCATGGAACGAACGACATTCCTGGCATTAGGGAAAACGGAACGCAGTCGCTCCAATGTGATTCCGGCCATGATGGAAAGCACCAGCGCATTCTCCGAAGATTGCCCAACCGATTCGGGCAGTTGCGCAAGCTGTTGCGGTTTGCATCCCAGCACCAGAACGTCAGGCTTTGATTCGAGCATACCTTCGATTTTATCAAAGCGGAGGATACCCGTTTCTTCTGATAGCTTTTCGGACGTTCCGTCTTGAGCGGAACAACACGCAATCTCCGATGGATCGAATATTTCTGAGCGTAAAAGGCTTTTTACAATGGCCGAGACCATCTTTCCTGCTCCCACAAAGGCTATGCGAAGATTCATGATTGCTGGGTTTCGTTGGTGAGGTTTTTAGTAAGGGAATTCGAGCGGATGGTAATGGTTCCGGATGCAAAATCATGAAGGCATTTTTTGTCGCGGTTAAAAATGCAGAAAAGAAGATTTCCAACCCCGAGCAAGAAAAACTTTACCGAAAGCCCTTTCAGCAGGGATCGAATGAGAATCTGTCTGAAGGTCGGGGGAGAAACTTCTACCGCATTAACGGTCATAAGCGAGAAAGTGGCTTTGCCGATCGATTTGCCTTTGAATAACGATTCCCCGATGAGGAAATAAAGGACGAATGCCAAGGTTACGATTAGGTTGAAGTTAATCTTGTTCAGGAATAGATAAAACTCCTTCCACCATCTTTCTATCTCTACTGTTTGCGGTTCTCTTTGTTGCAAAAGCTCTGTGAATTTTGAGAGCAAGTGATTCAGCTCGTTTTCCAAGCCCAAAACCTTTGGGAGGTAGAAGATGATCAGCATTTCGATAAAGGCGAGCAGGATGAAATCCATCAGGAAGGCGACCAGTCTTATTGCTATGGAGGGAGGGGAAACCGTGGTTTCCCCCTGGGCACTGGAAGAACGTTCGTCCATGGGTCAAGCAGATCGAATCGAATTTTCGAACGCTTTAAGTGTATTTGCCATGAGCATGGCCACGGTCATCGGACCGACTCCGCCGGGAACCGGGGTAATAAAGGAAGTCTTGGGCGCCACGGTTTCAAAATCGACGTCTCCGACCAGGCGGTAGCCCGATTTTTTCGTTTTGTCGGGAATACGGTTTATGCCAACGTCAATCACCGTTGTCCCTGAACCAACCATGTCTTCGGTTACGAAATGAGGCTTGCCGATTGCCGCGATGAGGATATCTGCGCTCAAGGTATGTTTTTTGAGGTCGGGGGTTCGGGAATGGCAATAGGTGATGGTAGCGTTTCCCGGGGAACCCTTCCTCAGAAAAAGCATGCCTGCAGGTTTGCCTACGATCAAGCTTCTGCCTAGCACCACGACGTGCTTGCCCTCTGTTTGGATTCCCTTCCGCTTGATTAGCTCGACGATGCCGGCAGGCGTGCAGGAAGCAAAGGCGCTGTCGTCCTCTTGGCAGAGTTTGCCCAAGTTTACGGCATTGAAACCATCTACGTCCTTTGCGGGGGAAACGTGATTAAATACCTCGCGCGCATCAATGTGGTCGGGCAGGGGAGCTTGGACGAGGATACCGTGGATGTCCGGGGTGTCGTTCAATTGATAGATTTCTTCCATCAGCGCTTCTTGGGAAATGGATTCCGGGAAAACCAGGAGCTTGCTTTCAATCCCAATCTTGGCTGCGGTTCTTTCCTTCTTTTTGACATAGGAAACCGAGGCAGGGTCTTCTCCTACCCGAACGAAGGCAACGCAAGGTTTTCCCTTGTCGAATTCTGCTACTCGCTCGGTGAGTTCCTCAATGATAGCAGATGCGATCTCATTCCCGTCGATCAATTCCATTGAGAAAAAAGATCTGGAGGATCAAAAGGGTGTTTCAATCAGTCCGCCTTGCGGAGCAGTCTGGCTCGGATGACAAGCTCGTCGGAGCCCTTCTCAATCGCTTCGAGTTTACCCAGGACATTGACTTTTTGATTCTTGAATTCCAGTGGGTCTATGATCCGGACGTTTCCCACGTCGATGAAAGCAAGTCGCTTGCCCCGGGCATTTTCCAATTGAAAGGGGAAATCTCGCTGAAACCCTAGTTTACGAGGCTTGAGAACCAAAGTCCCTTCGAAATTTCGATGGATGTTAATCGCTGGAGCGGGAAGTGGGGGCTTCCCGGGCATATCTATTTTGCCAGGCTTTGGCTGTTGGGTTTCGATAGGATCAAGCTCCTCGATGCTGACACTTTTTACAGTTGGTTGAGTTGGAAGGCTTTTGACCGGTTCCTCAACCGGTCGGTCACTCCATTTTCTTCGCCCTACAACGATTGGTTCCACTTCTGCCCCAGGTTTGACTGCCTGTGGTGGGGGAGCAGTCTCGGGCTTTCCGAATGCATCCGCCAAACTTGGAGGTTGAGAATCAGGTTTCTCAGATTGAGCGTTCGCTTCGAAGGCGAATGCAAGAAAAGAACCGCCCCCAAGAACGAGCGCCACCAAAAAGTTCCATGTATAATTTCCCATTAAGGCAATCTAGGAAACTTCCTTGGGAAAGAGCAAACCAATTTCTTTCCTTTCGAGTTCCCGGTATTGTCCAAGGGGTAGTTTGTGTAGAGCGAGACCGCCGATGGCCACTCTTCTTAGCTTTTTTATGCGGTATCCAAAATGTAGGAAAATTCTGCGTATTTCCCTTTTTTTCCCGTGCCCCAAGGATAATTCCAGCCTTTGGCTACCTACTGGCTTTCCGTTTTTTGCCCGGAGCTCGTCGATGCGCAGAAATTCGTCTTCGACGGTCGTTCCCTTTTTAAGAAGGGGCAAATGTTCTGCAGTCAATGGGATGTTGAGTTCCACTTGATAACGCTTTTTGACTTCATTGGAAGGGTGGGTCAGGCGGTGGGCGAGCGAACCGTCATTGGTCAGAATGACCAGACCCTCGCTTTCGACATCGAGCCTGCCGGCGCAAAAAAGCCGGAAAGATTTATGCTTTCTTTCCAAAAGATCGAAAATCAGCCTTTCGGCATGTTCATCCTCATTCGAACAAGTAAATCCTTTTGGCTTGTTCACCATAAGCGTCAGAGGAGACTGGGTATGGGCCTGGACCCGTTTTCCATTCACCTTGACCACGTCCTTATCCGGGTTTACGCGGCAACCCAATGATGCGATTTGTCCATTTACAGAGACTACCCCGTCGGCAATCCATGTTTCCCCCTTCCTGCGCGAGCATAAACCTGATTGCGCGAGAAATTTTTGCAATTTAGGACGGCTGACCGGGGATTTGTTTTGAGGATTTGTTTCTGTCATGTGAAGTTGTGGTTGCTTTAAGCGGAGGATTTTCGCATTTGTCAAACGTAGAGCTTCGCCAATGCCGGAGAAGTCAAACATATTCATGAACGAAGAACAAATCGAGAAAGCAAGAGTTGCCGTTGTTACCGGTGCCGGTCGTGGGATTGGCCGAGCGATTGCCGAGAGCTTGGCCCGTCAGGAAATGAAAGTCATTTGCGTGAGCAAGTCGGAAGGATCGTGCGGAGCTGCCGCCGAAGCCATTCGGGATGCCGGAGGCGATGCCGCGGCTTTGCCTGTAGACGTCTCCTCCGGAGAGGAAATAAGAAAGGCTTGCGAGGCATTGCTCGAAGAGCATGAATGCATTGACGTGCTAGTCAACAATGCGGGCATTACCCGGGACAATTTGCTTTTCCGGATGGACGAATCCGACTGGAACGACGTAATCAACACCAACCTGACAAGCTGCTTCCATTGGATTAAGATGCTTGGTCGCCCCATGACGCGCAAGAGGTGGGGCAGAATAGTCAACATCTCATCAGTCGTCGGACTGACGGGGAATGCGGGACAAGCGAATTACGCCGCCGCCAAGGCCGGCATGATTGGGTTGACCAAGAGTTTGGCCCGAGAATTTGCCGCCCGATCTGTAACCGTCAATGCAATTGCTCCGGGGTTTGTCGATACCGACATGACCTCTAGCTTGGACGAACGCATTAAGGAAGTGGCCTTGAGCCAGGTTCCCCTAAAGAGGTTTGGCAAGGTTGAGGATATTGCGGAAATGGCCTCTTTTTTATGTTCTGAAAAGGCTTCTTACGTGACCGGACAAGTTTTTACGGTTGACGGGGGCATGGTGATGTGACCAAAAAGTCTAAACTTATTTAACCTAATTCAATAACTATGTCCGATAGCAACGCAGACCGCGTAAAGAAAATCATCGTAAGTCAACTTAACGTCAGCGAGGAGCAGGTAACTCCCGAAGCAAGTTTCATTGATGACTTGGGAGCGGATTCCTTGGATCAAGTCGAGCTGGTGATGGCTCTGGAAGAGGAATTCAATACCGAGATTCCCGAGGAGGAAGCCGAAAAGCTTCAGACTGTGGGGGCCGTGATCACTTACGTTGACAGCAATTTGTCTTCTTAACCATATTGTCTTTGTTGGGGAGTGGATGGGAAACCGACTCGCTGGCTTGAGAAAGGGTAGGGATTCATGAGGCAAGTTGTAGTAACTGGAATTGGGGTCTTGGCCTCGGTGGGTGATGGGATTGATGAATTTTGGAGCTCATTGAAGTCCGGGAAATCCGGAATTACCGGAGTCACTCGTTTTGACTGTTCCGATATTGCAAGCAAAGTCGCATCCGAAGTCACGAGCTTCAACCCTGAGGATTTCATGGATCCCAAGGAAGTCCGCAGGAATGATCGTTATGCTCATTTTGCCTTGGCCGCGACCCATCATGCATTGAAAGACGCCAACCTTTCTCGGGATGATCTCGTTCCCGATCGAACGGGCGTGCTCGTAGGTTCTGGAATCGGGGGCATGGAGACTATCGAGAAGCAGATGACCACGCTGATCGAACGCGGTCCTCGTCGTGTTTCACCCTTTATGATTCCCTCCCTCATCGCGAATATTGCGGGAGGAGTGATCGCCATCGACCTAGGCGCGCAGGGACCCAATTTTTCAGTAGTCAGCGCCTGCGCCTCGGGATCTCATGCCATTGGCGAGGCATTCGAGATGATTCGCAGGGGTGTGGCCGACATGATCTTTGCTGGTGGAAGCGAGGCCGCGGTAACTCGAATTGGCTTTGCCGGATTCTCATCCATGAAGGCGATGAGTACCAATTTCAACGATGAACCAAGCCGGGCATCCCGGCCCTTCGATTCCCAGCGGGACGGTTTTGTCATGGGTGAGGGCGCGGGCGTGCTCGTTCTCGAAACAAAGGAGAGCGCGGAAAAAAGAGGAGCCCGTATTTATGCCGAAATAGCCGGTTATTCGGCTACTTGCGATGCCTTCCACGTAACCACACCAGACATTGAAAGCAAGGCGCTCACTCAATGCATGCGCCAAGCCCTTGACTGTGCTCAAGTCGCAAGCTCCGACGTTGGTTACGTCAATGCGCATGGTACCTCGACACCTTACAACGACCGTTCGGAGACAGTTGCCCTAAAGAACGTTTTTGGCGATTACGCAAAGAATGGTCTGCAGATCAGTTCGACCAAGTCGATGACCGGTCATCTTCTTGGTGCCGCAGGCGCCATCGAGGCAGCTGCAGTTTGTAAGGCAATAGAGGAAAAAGTCCTTCCGCCTACCATCAATTACGAGGAGCCCGACCCCGATTGTGATTTGGACTATGTTCCCAACGAGGCGCGTGAGTCCGAGTTATCCGTTGCCATGAGCAATAATTCCGGCTTCGGAGGGCACAACGCCTCTTTGGTCTTCAAGGGGATTTAGGACCCCTTTCCGCTGGCATGGCTTTAGGCTTGCTCCGATCATCTCGGTTGCTATGTTGAGGTTTGGTTTGCACCCGTAGCTCAATTGGATAGAGTGCCTGGCTACGGACCAGGAGGTTGGGGGTTCGACTCCCTCCGGGTGTGCCACTTGTCTTCAGCAGGATCTGACGACATAATTGCTTGGAATTGTTAAGCTCGGCTCGATCGAAATCAGCTGTTCTCGTCCTTGGCCTTGTCCTCTGATGAATTCTCCTCTTCTTTCGAGTCTTGATCCGTTTCGGGCGCTGAGTCCTCATCCGTCTTTTTTTCAGGGGGTTGGTCCGCGTCTTCGCCAGAATCCGAAGGTGAACCTGTCCCCGGGGCATCTGCTGAATGATTCGGAGAATCCTTTGCGTCTTCCTTTTGCTTGTCAGCAGGATCAGGGGAGCTTCCGTTGTCTTTCTTGAGCTTTCCTTCCGGCGAGTCAACTGGTTTGTACCCGTGTGAGACTTCTTTCTTCGCTTCAGTCTTCTTCTCAGCTTCGGATTCAGAGGATGACTTTTCCTTCGATGAATCGGAGGATTCGCGCTCGGACGACTCCTTGCTCTTGGAATCGGTGAAATCTTTAGCCTTGGACGGGTTTTCCGAACCCTCGGAGGACTTGCTTTTCTTTGGCTCATTCTTATCCCTTTTCTCCGGATCTTTTAGGCCTTTCTTTTCTTTGCCGTCTTCTTTTTTCCCATTCTTCTCCTTGGAGTCTTTGGAAGGAGGATCATCCCCTTCATCTTCCTCGGCTTTTTTCTCTTTCTTTGCTTTTGCCTTATCGATCTTGGCCTGAGCCGCCATCTCTTTTCGGGCTTTAACGAATGAAACAATGCACAGGATTACGAAAATAAGCAGCAGACCAGCGGAGATCAGCATGGCCGTTGGTTTTAGGCTTGAGGCTTGGATGATCCCGTTTGGTTCGTCCCTTAGCCAATTCATCTCCGCAACGGCTGAGCCGACTTGTCTCGCAACCATTACGAAACCAAGCAATCCGAACAAAACGGCGACATGCATGATATGCTTTCGGGCTCCGGGCTTTGCCTCCGCTCCCAAGACCAGCAATATCAGCACCAGCCCAATGGCCCCAGGTATAAGAGCGGTCAAGCTCTTGCCAAATTCAAGGGTGTTGTCCTCGGGAGGGTTTTCCATATTGATGTTTGTCCAATTGGATACTTTCAATGTCACGGGCCCGCTGTTACCCGCCTCGTTTTTGTACACGAATTTGACCGTGGACGAATTGACGTCCACCTCTTCCCATTTTACGGGGATGCTTTCAAAACTCGAATCGTTGGCATTTTTGTAGTTGCTTGCATCCTGAATGAGGGCAGCCATCGTTTCTTTCCTTGAGGAGGCATACCAAAAGGATTTTTTTTCATCACCCTCGGAACTTTGATCAGCAATGAAATTTGACTGAGAAGCTTCGATCGAATGTATCGTGTTCAACCGCTCGATCAACCAGTATGCCTGTTCTCCCGCTGCCTTGCTTGAAGGGTAGCCCAAGTCTAGTTCGTGAGACTCCTCACCATCCGAAAGAGTGAGTTTTGCATTTTCCGCCAAGGGACCGCTAAGCTTTATGGATACGCCCAGGTCTTGGAGCAGATAACTACCGAGACCGGTAAGGATGAGCAGGCCTCCGAGGATGAAAGTTGGTATTTTGAGCATGGAAGCAGGAAATTGTGTTACGGGCGCTCATGCAAGCCCGTAAAAGAAAAATCGTAAATATGATAAAATTTTACCATCGAGTTTTACCTGAGATTCAATACCCTTCCTACTTTTCTTTCAAATAATGCCTTTAGAATCAGCGCCAATACCCGAAGTAAAGGAAGAGACAGAACTTGAGGAAGAGATCGCTCTCCCGTGGAAAGTAATTGTTCTGAATGATCCCGTAAACCTAATGAATTACGTGGTAATGGTCTTTCGCAAGGTATTTGGCTATGACGAGCAAAAGGCGACCAAGCATATGCGGGAGGTTCATGAATTGGGAAAGTCCGTACTCTGGACCGGCGAGCGCGAACAGGCGGAGACCTATGTTTACCAATTGCAACGTTGGCGTTTGCAAACTGTTTTAGAGAGAGATGATTGAGTTTTCGCTACAGGTCGATTCTTGGATCCTGAAAGCAATTATTCCCGAATTGGGTAGGATATTTGCGATTGCGCAAAAGGAATCCGCATATTCATTCGTTTGTCCGAACCCTTTGGATGACGATTTGGTGGAAGCTTGGGAATCGGGTCTGGCCGAGGAGGCTAGGGTAGACAGGGGCGCGGTGGCCCGGTTGTTGAAAAGCCCCAAATTCCCCTTTGGTCAGGTCGAGGTTGAGGAAGAGGATGCCGAGGATTTGCTTCGAGGGCTGACCGAGTTACGGCTGACGTTGAGAAGCAACTCTCTCTCGGAGGTTTCTGATCAGGAACTTGAAAACGGAAACCTTGACCTGGAGTTAATGGATTCTTCCTTGAGGATGAGTGTTTTTGCTTACATCGTAACGGCCGAAGTTCAAGAACGCCTGATCGATTTTCTTGCTTAGTCTGGTCGGAGAATCCGGTTGTTTGCAATTGCGATTCCTCCAAGCATGGATCCGACGATTCCAACATAGCCTTGATCCGTCCCTGCTAGAAAAAGATTCTCGAAAGCGGTCGAGCCGTCTCTGCTTTTTTGGGGAGATCCGTAAAGGGCTCCATTTGTATGATCCGTATATTTCTTGATGGTTCGGGGGGTAAAAGTATCGCGTAGTATTATCTTGGACTTGAAGGCATCCATTTGGTTTTTCCCTTCAGGCAAGTACGCAAGCCCTTGTTGGAGGATTTTCTCTTCCCACAGAGCCTTTTCCGATTCATAGGAGTTTTGCTCCAAGCCGGTCCAATGGCTAAATCTTGCAGGATGAGTGATGCGTACTTTGCTTTCTCTCGATCCAGGGTCGGGAGCCCCGTAATTTTCAGGCATGCATAGTACGCCCGAACGCAAATCGATCGGTCCCTCCGGCTCGCCGAAGGAAAAGGTTTTCGAATCATTGAAAAAAACCACGGTTTCATCCCACCCGAAATCCCGGGGGCTTCCCTCGAATACGAAGATCGACTCCATGATTGAAAAGCATCCCTGCTCAGTCGAGGCAGAGGAAGCGCCGGAAGGTTCGAGCAAGGCCTCCGTTTCTACGGCACCGCAGGTGGAGATAACGAAATCCGCGGATATGCATTCATCGTTCTCGAGCTTGATCTCGGAGATTCGCGATCCATTGGCTCTGATTGACTGCACAGGGCTTTTCATCATGCGTTTCACTCCGAGCTCCCTTAGTTTGGATACGATGGGTTTCAAGATTGCTCGAATTCCCTGTTCGGGCCGGGCCAAGCCTTGCTTGAATATCGCATCGAATAGCATGACGAAGGTTGGGAAATCGATGTCGTTTTTTCGGGCCGAACCATAATAGCAGGTCGGGCAAAGAAGCATTTCTGAGAGTAGCGGGTCCATAATCGATTCCTTGAGGATATCGCGCGTAGACAATTCCTCGGCATCAATCGAGTAAGCGGGAAACTCATCCATTTTCGAAAGCAGGGATTGAAACCGATCCCGTTCCTTGGGGAATTTTTCCTCTACTTGCGAGACAAAGTACTCGAAGTTGTTGTCGAAGCGAAGGCTTTCGGTTCCAAAGGTGATGCGGGAATGGCTTTGCGGCAAGAGATCGAGTGAATCCAGGGGGATTCTTAGTTGCCGGCAAAGTTTGAGCAGGGGGGACGATTTGCCGGATTGCGGGGATGGGTAATTGGTCAGGGCGTGCAGTCCGACGTCAAATTTTATTCCTTTCTTCGAATAGAAGCTGTTCAGACCGCCCACTACGGAATGTCGTTCTAGCAAAACTACTTTTTTCCCGAACATTGCTAGCCGCAGGGCTGCGCTAAGACCGGAAAGCCCCGCCCCTATGACGGCAACGTCGTAATCCCCTGAACCTGTTTGTGAGTTGGAAGGGGTGGCGGGCAAACTCGAGGGTCCGAGGAGAAGGAAATTAGGCTGCCGCGCCGGACTCGAACTTTGGGAGCAAGTAATTGGCCGAACTGTCCAAGGATTCGAGCTCGCGGTATTCGGCTTCCGGGACGTCTATCCCATGTTGCTTGCGAAGTTCCATGACAATATCCAAAAAATCCATCGAGTCCAGGTCGAGCTGGTCGCGCAGGCGAACCTCGGGCTTGACGTCGCTCAAGTCCTCGTCCGGGGCAATTTCTGCAATGATATCTAGTACGATTTGTCTGACTTTTTCCTTGTTCATGGATTTGGGCAAAAAACGACTGCTAACCTAATCCTCGAACTTTTTCAAGATCAGAACGGAATTGATTCCAAGCATGCCGAAGGAATTGTTGAGTATGACTTTTATGCCACCTTCCTTTTGACGCGATTCCTTAACGACCAACCCCGGAAGGGCGCAGTTGGGGTCGAGGTCATCCACGTTGATCGTGGCGTGAGCATACCCGTCGTGAAAAGAGGGAAGGTTTCCAGCTAGCTCCAATGCGCCAGCCGCCCCCATTGAATGTCCTATGAAACTTTTCGTATTGTTTATCAGGGTATCCGTTTCTTCTCCGAAGACATTCCTCAGGGCCTTGCATTCCTGTTCGTCTCCCTGTGGGGTCGAGGTGGCATGGGAACTTACCAGATCAACGGAATTGACGTCTATGCCGGCATTTTCGATGGCTTGCAGGATACACTCTTCCTGCCTCTCGGGGTTGGGGAGAACATAGTCCGTTCCATCCGAATTCATTCGGTAGCCCAAAATCTCGGCTACGATATTGGCTCCCCTCTTGAGGGCATCGGCAAGACGCTCAAGGACATAGATGCAGCCTCCCTCGCTTACGACGATCCCATTTCGTTCACGATCGAAAGGCCGACTTGCTTTCGTGGGGTCTTCATGCGTGGCGAGGGCTCCCTGGCTCTTGAACCCGGCAAAGATTCCATAGGCTCGAATGCTTTCGCTTACACCACCTGCCAAGGCTACGTCGCATTCGCCAAGCCTAAGCATTTGCACTCCTTGAATGATTCCTGCATTACCTGCGGCACAGGCAGCTCCCACGGTGTAATGCGGTCCGGTCAGACCCAGATTGACCGTTATTTCACCTGCCGGGTTATTTGCGACCGTACGCGGGTTGTGATGGTGGGTCCAGTATTTGACCTCTTCGTCGTAATGGTCGAAAAGTTGGCAAACTTCAGTTTCGGTCTCCACGTTTCCGTGCTCGGTGATGCCCACGTAGGTGCCGATTTGCGACGGATCCAATTCCTCGAGGTTCAGACCCGCGTTCAAGAGCGCCTCCCGGGCGCAGAAGATGCCGATTCCTCCTGCTCGGGTTCCCACTCTTACTTCTTTGCGCTTCTGGTATTTGGTTTGGTCGAATTCACAAACTCCAGCAGGCTGGTCTCCCATGTTACGAACCGGAAAGAACCGGACCCCGCTTTTCCCCTCCAGCAAGGCCTTCCTGTATGTATCCAAGTCATTGCCGAGCGGACTGGTTAAGCCCAATCCGGTAATTACGATGCGTTCGTGGTTCATCCTTATTTAAATTCTAAAGGAAATTCAATGCATTACAATTAACAGAAAGGCAAGTCGTCAGGCATCAACCTAATATCTTATTTCGTATAAATCTATGCGTTTTCGCAAGGTTGCCCGGGAAATTCCCAGAATGACGGATGCTTTTGCCTGATTGCCTCCGCATTCCTGCAAGGTTCTTTGAATCATTTCCTTTTCAACTAATTCCAAAAGGTTGTTTTCAGAAGCGTCCCGGACGTGGGCATAAGCGATGTCATAGCTTTCCTGAGGGGAAATTGAACTTGGAGCGGAAGAGGCCGGTTCGTCGGCTTGCAAATTTTGTTTCGGGGCGGTTAGCCCGAAGGATGGAGCGGGCGATTCGATTTTCGTTTCCGGTTTGTCTATGGCTCTCGGAACCTTTTTGCTTTTAGGCTCTGCAATTGGAATCTCTTTTTTCTGCTCAGCCGGATCCTTGGGGGCTTCCGTCAAGGAGGCAGGCAAATCCTTGCCCAGTATTCGCTTGCCTTTGGAAATGACCGATGATGAGTGCAGTACGTTTTCCAATTCTCTCACGTTGCCAGGCCAATCGTATTGATGTAACACGTGCATGGCCTCTTTTGAAATCTCCGTCGTGCCGGTCGACTGGTTCTTGTTGAGGCGCTGTAGCATGTAGTCGACCAGTTCGGGCAAGTCCTCCTTGCGATCCCGCAGTGGAGGAGTCTCGATCTGCACGACGTTCAATCGATAGTAAAGGTCTTCCCTGAAAGATTTTTCCTTTACCATTTCCTCGAGATTCTTATGGGTCGCCGCAATCAACCTGACGTCGACTTTTTTTACCCTTGTTGCTCCCACGCGCTGAATCTCTCCTTCTTGAATCGCCCGGAGAATTTTGGTTTGAGTCGGTAGGCCCATATCCCCGATTTCATCCATAAAAAGTGTGCCTTTGTGGCAAAGCTCGAACTGGCCCGGTTTTGCTTCGGTAGCGCCCGTGAAGGAGCCTTTCTCATGCCCGAAAAGCTCACTTTCGATCAAATTCTCCGGAATAGCCGCGCAATTGACTGCATGGAAAGGGCTTTCCGATCGATGGCTGTACTTATGGATGCTGCGTGCGATCAGTTCCTTCCCCGTTCCGCTTTCACCCGTTACCATTACGGTGGCTTCGGAAGCCGCAACCTGTCCCACTTTCTTGAGAACCCGTTGCATACTTTCACCGCTGCCAACGATTCCCTCGGCATAATCCGAAGAGTTGAGAAGCTTTTCGTAGGATTCCTCTTTGCTGAACGAGTCCTTGCCTGCCTTGAGTGCCTTGGTTACTAGTTCCTTTAGTTTTTTCAGGTCGAAGGGTTTGAGCACATAGTCGAATGCTCCATGCTTCATTGCCTCGATTGCCGTTTGCGAGGTGCCGTATGCGGTCATGAGTATGACCATTGAATTTGGGGCGGCGGTCCTGAGGTGCTGAAGGGTCTCAATCCCCGAAATACCATCCATTCGATTATCTAGAAAGATAAGGTTTGGGTTTTCCTGCCTTGCGGTTTCGATGCCCTTTTCTCCGGAGTCTGCCGAAAGGATGGCATGTCCTTCCTGCGAAAGCACGCGATCAAGAGAGTACCGTATTTCGGCATCGTCGTCGATGAGTAGAATAGTTGCCTTGGAATTTGTCACTTTATGAATTGGTTAATATCGGGGGAGATTATTATATGTAAGAAGGGATGGTTTAAAGCCCAAAGAAACCCAGTTCACTTGAATGACCGAACGAGTTGTCCGTAAAGGAGGACGGGATATTCACGACAAAATTGTTTTACGGAATGAAAGCTTTTTGTTGAAGATTCCTCCAGTTGGCCCTTTGATTGACCCTTTAGATCATTCAAGCCAACCCTATGACACTCATGAATACCATTCCTATCCCCTTGACTTTCCTACTGTTTCTCGGACCCCTTCTGGCAGACCCGGCAGACCCGGCCAAAGTCGATTCCGATTATGCCATTCAGGGCGAATATACCGGAGTCGTAAAGGGGGAAGATGGTGAACTTAAGCTAGGGTGTCAGGTGGTCGCCTTGGGTAAGGGAAACTTCATGGCCCGTGGATATGTCGGCGGTTTGCCTGGAGATGGGTGGAACCGAACCAAGGAGGATACCGTGACCTCTTCCCTCAAGGATGGCGGGAGCGTGGTTTTCGAAAACGATAAACACCGTGCCATTCTCAAGGATGGCCTCATGAAGGTGGAAACACTCGATGGGGATAAAATGGGGGAGCTCAAGAAAGTCGATCGCAAGAGCCCGACTCTCGGAGCCAAACCACCCAAGGGGGCGGTTGTACTTTTCGAGGGAGCCTCCGCGGAGAACTTCAAGCCAGGCAGGATGACCGAGGATCATCTCCTCATGGAGGGCGCAAAGAGCATCAAGCTCTTTCAGGATCACCATCTGCACATTGAGTTCCGCTTGCCTTACAAGCCAACTGCAAGGGGGCAGGGCAGAGGCAACAGCGGCCTGTACCTGCAGGGAAGATATGAGGTGCAAATGTTGGATTCCTTTGGTTTGGAAGGCAAAAACAACGAATGTGGGGGAGTGTATGGAATTGCCCCGCCCCGTGAAAACATGTGCTTTCCTCCGCTTACTTGGCAAACCTACGACGTCGAGTTCCATTCCGCCGTCTTCAAGGATGGTAAAAAGGTAAAGAATGCGCGGATGACCGTCCGGCATAACGGCGTTGTTATTCACGATGAACTCGATCTGCCCAAAAGGACCACGGCATCTCCTCTTAAAGAAGGCCCCGAGCCTGGCTTTGTCTATTTGCAAAATCATGGAAACCCGGTGCGCTATCGCAACATTTGGATCAAGCCCTTATGAGGGAAAGAATATTATCCACGTTCTTCGGGGCACTTAGCCTTTTCTTGTTTTCATGTACTGATAAGCCAGCCTCTCCTGCCGAAGGGAACTCGAGTGCTACCGAGTCCTCCGGTGTGGATACCGAAACCCCTCCGCTTAAGGAAGCGTTAGCTCCTGATGCGGGGCAACAGGGTGGCGCGGAGGAAACGGTTCAAACGATTCCCCCAGCCGGAGCCGGAGCCCAAGCTCGAATTCAAGAGGTCTTGAGAAAAGCCAACCCGGATTACCGCGGGCAAGGCCGTTTTCATGAGGAGGGCGGAGATATTGTTGCCGCAGAGCTTCCAAACTGCAGCTTGCGTGACCTATCTCCTCTGAGGGGCTTGAAGCTCCAAATGCTTGACCTCAGCAATAACCCGGTTCGTGAAATCCGCCACCTGCAAGGGATGCCGCTGAAGGTGCTTTATTTGGAAAATACCGATGTGGTAAGCCTTAAGAGCCTGAGCGAGGCGGGACTTCGCGAATTGAGGTTGAATAATAGTCCGATCGAATCACTGGATGGTCTGCAGGGGCAACCCCTGGAGAACCTGTATGCGGTCAAGACCCGTATTAACGATGTGGAGCCATTGAGAAAAAGTAACCTTCGCGGGCTTTGGCTCACCGATTCGCCGGTTTCCGACCTTTCCCCGTTGGGCGGTCTTCCCCTAGTCAGTCTGACCGCTCACCGAACCTTGGTGAACGACCTTTCATTCGTCCGTAAATTACCTGTCCTTCAAAGGCTTCATATCGGAGAAACCTTGATTGAAGACCTTTCTCCGCTTGAGGGGGTGAGGCTTACCCGTTTGGTTTTCACGCCATCCAGAATCAAGCGCGGGATGGATTCCGCCAAGAGGTTGCAGGGATTGACGGAGATCGGTGCCGCCTTTGATGATCAAAGGCAAGAGCTCATGCCTCCGGCCCAGTTTTGGGCCCAGTTTGGGAAATAAGTTTCCCAAGGAATTAGTAGCGAAGAACCTCTCCGCCCGAACGGTATTATTCCGGTCTTCCGTGCCCCTTGAATTTTTCAGAGGGAGGGGGAATGGGCAAAGGCTTGGGGAAGTTCAGGATATCTTCCCGATTGAAGAACTTCCGGTTATTGGAACCAGTCGAATGGGCTCTAAGGTAGCCTTGCTTGACATAATTCATCACGGGCAAAGTCTGCTTGAATCCCAAGATATGGGCCGCTTCGCTTGCGCTGATCATTTCCGTTCCACCTACACTTTTTTGATCACTTTGGGAGTTCATACTTTAAGCCTTGGCATCTTCCTGATTTTAGCACTGCCTGCAAGTAAAAGAAAAACTCGCTTTATCCTGCGTTTGTTTTCATCTGAATTTCTGCCGAAATATGAATATTATTTTCCTGAAATTTCTTTCAGGAGTTTTTCTGTGGTTTGGTTGCTTTTGACTCTGGCGGGATACATTTTTGTGGTTGCCCGGGTCGTAATCTTGACTAATTCCGGGTATTCCCGACCTGCGACGTCGATGAATCCGCATTGATGGTTTTCACGGTCCTTCCGTCCTGAGGCCGCTTGATCAATCCACTGAAACCAATGAACGCCTACGAATCGAGGGTCGGATAGAGCTGATGCGAGGTAGTGCGCAAAGGACAAGGCCCGTTGTCTTTGATCCCAAGAACCTGACAACCCAGGGCTTGGAACGCCACGATCAACCGCTCCAAAATGAAATTCGCTGGCCATGATGGGAATATCCGCATTGGAGGGCACCTGCCAGGATCGTACTCTGGAATCGTATACGTTGACTGAAAAGACGTCGACGGATCCGAGCGCTCCTTGGCCAAGAACGCTTGGTCCGCGGTGTGTGCGACATCCTAGATAGAGGGTACCGGGCAGAACGTTTTCCACCGCTTTCTTACACTTGGAGAAAAAAGTTCGGACAAAGGGAAGGTAGAGCTCGTCCAGGTCCTTGGTCAATGCCGGGGAGGTTGGCTTGCCCCGCTTTTGCAACTGTTCAAGAGCCCACTTTTGGGTCGGATGCTCAGGGGGCATCTTGAGGATGGTCTGTCCGATCCGATCCGGCCATTCGAGTTCGTTCCCGATGAATATGCCGAGACAATACGGGTCATCTTTGGCCCATGCCAGTTTCTTGAGTCCCTTTTCCAAGTCGGCTTGGAAATCAGGGCGGAAAGGGGAGGGGAACTTCCGGTGTCCCCAGACCTGCCACCAGATCGATGAGATCAGGACATAGGGCGTCTTGCCCTCCTTTTGCAAACTTTCATCCGACCAGCATCCGAGGGTGTTCAAGCCCCATGCCCGATAGCGGTCGTGTATTCCTTGGTTAATTTTCTTTTTCCAACCTTCCCCGAAGTACCGCTTATAGTTCATTGCGGGAAAGTTCACGAATTGTTTGCCGCCCACCTTTCGCAAGCCGGTCCATTGCAAGTAGTCTTTTCCTTTGGGCAGGTAGCTGAAGAAGTTTCCGTCCGCCCGGTCCGGTTCGGCCAAAGTTTCCGTACGGTGTCCCGTAAGGCAAGCTCCGACCGAGAAGAACAGATAGCCCTCCGGGTCAATCAACCACCATTTGCCATCGACTTTTTCCGTACGGAATCTGCCCGTCCCGTTCTGCTTGGGACCTCCGGTCCATCCACCGAATTTGCTAACCTTTCGCTTTCCGGTTAGAGCTTTAGCCGCTTTGAGCTGTTCGGCCATGGTTTTGCGAGCGTCCGTTATGCCTGTTGCCTTGCCGGGCCAGTCAACTGCCCGAACTTGTCCGAGTTCGTCGAGGTAGGGAAGTTTCTCCAATGAGTTGTTGAGCCCCTCCGACCCGTGCCATGCCAGAAACGGAGGGTCGATGAGAAGATCAACCGATCCGCTCGTGGAAGTAATCACCATGGTGATTTCCCTCAGGTCTTCGGGGAAAAACCTTCGCCAATGAATGCGATGGCCGTTTGGCCGGGCAAGTTGACCATTGAATAGTTCCGGTCCCCTGTATCTTTCCTCGACCATTGGAAAAGGAAAGCCGAGGGTCGTCTTTTCCCAGGATGGAGCTACCGCGAATCCGACGGCATGATGAGACCAACTGGTTAGTTTTCCGTTGTTCAACCGACCCTCGATGGTGGTGAGTCCACCGGTCCAGTTTTGCACGGGGATACCGATCAGCTTGTAAGCGCTTGCGTCCCAATGGAGCCTGTCTTGAGGGATGAATGAAAGGTTCATCGGGCTTTTTCCGGTAACCTTGTACTTTCTTCCCCATCTAACAGCCTTTCCGCCCTCGATTTGCTTGAGCTCGGTGAGCAAGGTCGCCCGGGGAGCGAATAATTCGGCGGAATGAATAGCCGGGCTCTTTTGCCTGCCGATCCGGAATGCAACCGTGCTGCGCTCAGACTGCATAACCTCCTTCACTTCGAGGGCCATGCGTTTCACTCGGGTTTTCTGGGAAACCTCTTCGATCTGGTTGGAGTTTTCCAAAGGATCGGATGCAAGGTCATACAGTTCGACTGGCTCAAGTTCTTTTGTCACGATCAGTTTCCATGCGTCATCGCGAAACATTTTCTTGGATTGTTGCCCGTGAAAAGATCCGTTGTTTGCCTGGACGAGCAAAGACTGGCGCCCTGGGGCATCCTTTTTGCCTAGGAGAACGCCAAGAAAGGATTGGCTGTCCAACCCATGCGCTCCGTCCATCGGTTGCGACGTTATTTCTGCGAAAGTTGCGAAGAGGTCTTGCAGTCCGATCAGGCTATCGGAGATTGATCCCGGTTGAACGGGGGAATCTTTTTGTCCATTACCCCAACCGACGATGAAAGGCACGCGATGCCCCCCTTCGTAGATTTGCGCTTTGCTTCCGCGAAAGCCCGCGTTCGAATTGTGACCCCCTCTATGTTTGCCGGGAGCTCCGCGGGAAAGTCCGCCATTGTCACTGGTAAAGATAATGAGGGTGTTTTGGAGTTCGCCTGCCCTCCTTAGCCTGGTGATGATTTTTCCAAGCGTCAGGTCGGCTTCCACCATCATGTCCAAATGAGCGTCAACCGATGAGCCTCGTACTGGCTTGCCATTCAGTTTTTCGGGAGGAGTGTGAGGGACATGGCAGGACTGGCTGCAGTAATGCATGAAGAAGGGCTTTCGAATTGCGGTCTTTGAGTTTTCGGAAAAGTGACGGTCTAGGAAGGAGATAGCCCGTTCGGTCAAGATCGGACCAACCCTGGACGAATCCCAATCCACGGAGCCGAATCCATCTGCTTCGATCACTGATTTTCCATAGGTTCCCTTCTTCCATTCCCGTAAATTGTCAGGGCCTCCGACCAATATTCCGTTTTCCAAGGCGACGTAGGGAGACCCTTGAATGCCCTGCGGAAGCTCATAGGCATAGTCGAATCCAAAGGAGGCCGGAGTATCTACGATACGTTTCGAAAAATCGAAATCTTCAAAACCTTCCTTCCTGTCGAACTTGGGCTTGCCCGTCGTCTTGCTTAACACCTTTCCGCCCAAATGAACCTTGCCAAGGAAGGCTGTCCGGTAACCGGCATCCTTCATGAGTTGACCGATCGTTTTCTGTCCAGGAAGTACTTGGCTGGGCATGTTGAAAAGCCAAGTGCCGTTTTCCAACCGACCCCGCCAGGGATAATTACCGGTCATCACGCTGTAACGCGTAGGGGCGCAAACCGCGGAAGGCGAATGGGCGTCCGTAAAGCGCATTCCCTGCTCAGCTAATTTTTCCAAATTAGGCAGGGAAACTTTGCTTTCCGGGTTGTAGACCCGGCAGTCTCCGATGCCCATGTCATCCATGAGGAAAATCAGAACATTAGGAGGGGAGGGCGGCAGGGCGCCTCCTTGCACTGAAGTGGCCAACAAGCTGACATAGAGGCATCCCCCGATAAATAAGCGCAGGGAGGAGCAAAATGGGCCGCTGAGCTTGAAAAGTCTCACAAGCAACCCTTGTGCCGACCTAGGCGCCTTTTTTCTTGTGGGCGTGAAATTCCGGCCAGGAGAGCGTTCCGTCTTTGTTGGCATCGGCCTTGGGGTTTTTCTTGAAATATTGGTTCTTCCAGTACTCCGCATCCTTGGGCGCATTCTTCAGTTTCTTGTGCGCGTTCAGCTCTGGCCAGGAAAGCGTTCCGTCTTTGTTGGCATCGGCCTGTGGGTTTTTCTTGAAGTATTGATCCTTCCAATATTCGTTGCTTTTTGGTTTTTCGGGAATGCTTTCCGGGATGATGGACAGTAGTTTCTTGCGGTACTTTTCAAGGGTTTCGGAATAGTTGGAATCGAGAGCCAGGTTGTTCCACTCATGGTTATCTTTGGCCGTGTGATAGAGCTCTTCCTTTCCGTTTTCATAGCGGACGTAGCGCCAATCCTTAAAGCGGAGCGAATAGCTTTGGTAGGCTGGGTCATAGTATTGGGCCCACTTGTATAGGGTGGTAAGCGCGTAATCGGGTCCTTTCCATTTCCCTTTTTGCGGATTGGTGAGCAAGGGCTTGAGCGAGAAACCGTCTAGGGGGCGCCCCTTCTCATTTTTCATGGTGTTGTCCGGCAGACCGCACAGGTCAAGTAGCGTGGGGTATAAGTCGACGAGGGAGACAGGGTGGGCGGAACTCTTTCCTGCCTTGGACACCCCCGGCACTCTGAGAACGAGAGGCACGCGGGTGCTTTCCTGCCAGAGGGAATTCTTGTAGAGATAATCCTTTTCTCCATTTCCCCATCCATGGTCACTGGTGAATATGACAATCGTATTCTTCGAAAGGCCGGTTTCATCGAGCGCATTCAAGAGATCGCCGACCAAATCATCGATCGAAGCCACGCTTGCCAGATAGGCTTGAATGAACTTTTTCAAAGCCAGTTCGCGATCACCCTTATAGGATGCGATCAGGCTGTCGTACATTTTTGTTCCGCGATCCCCACTCCGGTCGTCTTCTTTGGACGTCACGGTGTTTTTAAAGGTATCCTTGGCATCGTCTTTGAGGATTTTGGGAAGTTTGATTGAATCCAAGGGAAAGCGGTCGAAGTATTTTTGCGGGACGATCAAGGGGGTATGCGGACGGACGAACCCGACTCCCATGAAGAAGGGTTTGCGCTTCTTTTCCTCCGCAAGTTCATTAAGCCGATTGACCGCCCATTGGGCGTTCAATTCGTCTCCGGTCAAGTCGCGGTCGTCATCCGATTCGTATTTGAGTTCGCGTTGTTTCTTCCACCCTCCGGTGATCCAAGAGTAGGGCTTCCCCGTATCAGGTGATTTTTTATGAGAGACTTTTTCCAACGGTCCGTAGGTCCCGTCGATGATCCCGAAGTCATCCCGGAAAGGGCTGGGAACCGAAAGGTGCGGGATCTTGTCCCTGCCATCGAAAAGGAAGGGCCCGTAGTCGGATGGATGACCGTATTCGTCCCATTCCTGATGATCCCGGTTGTGCATCACCTTGCCGGTGCCCAAGGTGTGGTATCCGTTGGCCGAGAAATGAGCCATCATGGTACGGGAGTTCTTGAGGATCTCGTTCTTATCCCAGTCCTCGAATCCGAATTGCTGAGAGGTGTGCGGGTAGATTCCGGTGGCAAAACTGGCCCGCGAAGGATTGCAGATCGGGATGTTGCAATGAGCTTGCGTGAAAGACACTCCGCTTTCGATTAATTTACGCAAATGTGGCGTTTGGGTTTGCGGGTGCCCATCCAAGGTCTCGACGTAATCGTTCAGGTCGTCGCAGACGATGAGCAGTACGTTTGGTTTTTCAGCCCCGCAGAGCGAAAAGCCTATCAAGGTAACTAGCGCAAGAGGAAGCCGTCGAGTCATTCGCATAACGATAAGCTCAGTAATGGATGTTTTGTATGGAAACAACCTGTTTTTTTATGAATTTGCCATAAAAGCTGTCTTCTTGGATAAGCCACGGACATACGCATCCGTCTTTGCAGTCGGGCTTAGCCGTCGATCCAATCGGGGACTTCCCCGTCACCAGTGGCCTTTCCGCCAAGTACCCAGCTCAAGTTGAACCGGGCCATGGTTCCTCCGCCCTCCTTGCCACCTTCGTAAAGGAGGTAGATCCATCCTTCGCTCTTGGTTCCCGGTCGTCCCGAGGTCATGGAAGAATAAGCAAAGCGACCTTCGAAAACCAAACGCTTGACCGGCCAACTTTTGCCACCGTCAAAACTCGCCCAGATCGTCCCGTGGTGTCTGCCCGACGGGCTCTCGATATTGCTAAATATCAAAACGTCGCGATCCTTTACGGGGAGCCGGGTAAGTCCACCCATGAGTCCGTAGTTTCTCGCCTGATCACCGTCGGGGAGGATTTCGCAAATGGAAATTCCCTTCCATGTTTGCCCGCCATCCTTGCTATGGGCGATCCATCTCCTCTTGGGGTTGACCCCTGCGGGCGCCCAGTGCCGGCGGGAATTGTAGTAGATCGTTCCGTCGGATAATTCAGCGATGGTCGCTTCGCCCGTTCCCTTGGCAGGGAAAGGATCGCTCGTCTGCCAGGTCTTTCCTTGGTCATCGCTGTAGATGGCATTGGTGTAGTGTTTGGGCCAACGTGAATTGTGATTTTTGCCGGCATACCAACGGGAAGGCCGGATTATCCTTCCCTTGTGTTCTCCATGCCGGAGGGTGATGCCGTGCTCGTTCATATGCATGGAAGGCATATTTCCCTCTTTGTCCTTGTTGATCTCGCAATCGTGTTTCCCCCAGGTTTTTCCATTGTCTTCGCTACGGTATACGGTGAGCTTGCTCGGCGGATGTCCATCCTCCACGAAGGCGAAGATCGAACCGGTCGTTTCATCCACCGTCACGCCTCCGCCCATGAATCCTTTGCCTACCTCAATGGTCTTTCCAAAGGTTTCTCCACCGTCCCGGCTTGTGCGGCAAATAACCCCGTTCCAAACAGCCAGGATCGATCCGTCCATGGCAACCACGACGTTTGGCATCCGACCGTTTTTGAAAACCTGTTTGGATTCAAGAACCGGTTTGCCTAGAAAAGGATCGATCTTTCCCTCGCGGGCTTTCGCCGCTTGGCTCTTGAATGTCAGCCCCAGGAACAGGGTAAGAAGTAGGCAAGTTTTTGTTTTCATTTATACTCGTTCTTTACCTTATAAAATAACAAGGGCAAGAAGACTTTGCCTTATTTGAGAATTAAAGCTTCATTGCGGGGATCGTGCATCTAGCCAAACGTAAGCTCAAGGCGCCGCGGTGATTTTTGGCTGAGTAAAGCCCGAGTGCTTGACGGATCGGGATGGCATCCCTATCGCACAAGTATGAAAACATCCTTTTTTCTCCTTTCGCTCTTTATTCCTTCCCTTATCGTTTTTTCAGCCAAGCGACCGAACGTACTGTTTGCCTTTGCCGATGACTGGGGCAGGCAGGCATCCATTTATGCCAAGATCGAGGGAGCGGGCGGAATCAATGACGTGGCGAAGACTCCCCACTTCGACAAGCTTGCCAAGAGTGGCGTGCTTTTCACCAACGCATCGGTCAATGCCCCTTCCTGCACGCCGTGTCGCAGTGCCATTCTTTCGGGGCGAAACTTTTGGGAGACGGGTAGAGGAGCCATTCTCCAAGGAGCCGTCTGGGACGAGAAGATCCCGACCTGGCCGTTGTTGCTCGAGGATTCGGGTTACCATATCGGTTATACGTACAAGGTATGGTCGCCTGGTACTCCCCGTAACGCCGGGATCGGAGGGAATGCAACCGGCTATGGGAAATCCGGCTCGAAATTCAATGGCTTTTCGCAATACGTTTCTGGTCGGGCCTCCAAAGGGGTTGCCGTAAAAGATGCGAAGGGGGAACTTTACCGGGAAGCCCGGGGGAATTTCAAATCCTTCCTGGAAGGTCGAAAGAAAGATCAGCCTTTCGCCTATTGGTTCGGTCCCACGAACGTTCACCGAAAATGGACCAAGGGCTCGGGTAAAAAACTCTGGGGGATCGATCCTGACGATCTCAAGGGCAAGATGCCCGCATTCTTGCCGGACGTCCATGCAGTCAGAGAGGACTTGGCCGATTACTTGGGTGAGATTGCCGCCTTCGATTCCGGTTTGGGAATCTTGATTGAGGAATTGAAGAAAGCGGGCGAGTACGACAATACCATCATCGTGGTAAGCGGAGATCATGGTCCTCCCGGTTTCCCTCATGGCAAGTGCAACCTCTATGATTTCGGGACCCGGGTATGCCTTGCCATTGCCGGCCCTGGCGTTACGGGAGGCCGGGTGGTTGATGATTTCGTCTGCCTGCCTGACTTGGCCCCGACCTTTCTCGAGGCCAGCAAGGTGGAGGTTCCCGAAGGAATGTCGGCCAAGAGCCTTTGGAATGTTCTCAAATCCAAAAAGAAGGGCCAGGTGGACCCCGGCCGAGATGCGGTGATAACGGGACGTGAGCGTCACGTCTACTCCTCCCGTCCAGGCTACTTGCCTTATCCTCAACGCGCCATTCGAACCAAGGATTTTCAATTCGTGATCAATTTCAAGCCTGACCGATGGCCCTTGGGAGATCCCTATCTGCTCGATACTCCAAAAGAACCCGGTTTTGCTTTATTGGAAAACCAGACCTTCGTGACCTTGGCTGATGAGGATGCGGGGCCCACCAAGGCATGGATCGTCACCAACCGCAAGGACCCCAAGGTCAAACCCTTTTTTGAGCATGCTTACGGCAAGCGTCCACGTGAGGAACTCTATGACGTAAACAAGGATCCCTACCAAATGAAGAACATTGCAAGTGATCCTGCCTATGCCGATACCGTTAAGAAGCTGCGCTCCCGCTTGATGAAATACTTGCGCGATAACAAGGATCCCCGGTTGGTGGAAGACGGAAAATTCTTTGAAACCTCTCCTATGACCGACGGGTTCAAGCGTCCGGTAAGGCCTCCGAAAAAACCAAGTCCCAAGAAATGAAGCCTGTTCAATTTTTCTTCCTCCTTTCGATAATCCTTTGTTTCGCAGGGGGGCTCGCGGGTAATTCTCCGGTCGACCGGTCGGAATCCCTCAAGTTGGTTTCCGATGATTTCGAATTGGCGGACGGACCTTCCTGGTCGGGGTGGGCTCTGACCGTTCCAGATCCGAAGTCTCAAGTCGCGAAGCGTTTCGTTCCAAAGCAGAAAAAATGGCACGCGGTGGCCAAGGAAAAGCGCTTCAGCGCCAGTTTCTTCAACCATGGGAAAACCTACTTTGCGGATAACGGCACGGGAGCGATCCGTTGCTTGGGTCAGGATAATCAATGGACGATCGTTCACCAGGAGGACTTGTCGAAGGACAAACGCCGAAAACCCAATGACTTGGTTGTCGACCGATCGGGCGGGGTCTATTTTACCCTGACCGGCCCGGGTGAAGTCGTTTACGTTTCCCCGCAGGGCAAAGCCCAAACCGTTGCTTCCGACGTACAGACCCCCAATGGGTTGATCCTGAGCCCCGATGAGAAAACCCTCTATGTCTCCGAATACGTTCCGAAAAAGATCCTGTCTTTCACGGTGGGTAAGAATGGAGCTTTGAACGCAAAGAAGCTCTTTGCCCAAATGGACGATGGTCAGCCCGAGCTCAAGGGAGCCGATGGAATGTGTGTGGACCGGGCTGGCAACGTTTACTGCGCAGGGCCCAAGGACATTTGGATTTGGGACTCGAAGGGCAAGTTGCTCGACAAGATCGTTTGTCCCCAGCGGGCGGTGAATTGCGCCTTTGGCGGTTCCCAGTTGCGTGATCTTTATTTGAGTGGCTTTGGCGGGATCCATGTCCAACGCATGAAAGTATCGGGGGTTCCCACGCAGCCTCCTTCCGAATGGCCGGACTCCCAAGCGAGCCGTCCAAGCGTCCAGGTTCCGGAAGGGGTGAGCCAAATGCTCGACCTGACTTATGCCGAATATGGCCCTCGCAAAATGTTGGCTGATCTTTTTATACCCAATGGAAAAGGTCCGCATCCGGCCGCCTTGATCATTCATGGAGGAGGTTGGATCAAGGGGGATAAAATGAAGTTCCGGGCCATGGGGTTGGAAATGGCCAAGCGTGGTTTTGTCTCCATGGCGATTGATTACCGGTTGGCTGAAGAGGCTCTTTTCCCGGCCAATATCCATGATTGTCATGCCGCGGTCAGATACCTCCGGGCGCATGCCGATAAGTATAAGATCGACCCGAAAAAGATCGGTGTAGTAGGAGGCTCGGCAGGAGCTCACCTTGCCGGATTGCTTGCTACCACTGCCCAGGTCAAGACTCTGCATGGGAACGGTGGCAATGCAGGGGTTTCCTCGGCCGTTCAGGCGGCCGTCGTAATGTCCGGGCCCATGGAAATTTCAACGGGCAGTGTGGCTGAGCGTTCGCTCACGGCGAAGAATCCCGTAGCCAATGCAATCTTCCTGCTTGGTGGGACGGTCAAGGAGAAGCCCGGGCTTTATAAGTTAGCCGATGCTCATCTGCATATCGACAAGAACACGCCTCCGGTTCTTTTTCAATTTGGCGGAACCGAGGATCCGGCCAAAGTACAACCTTCGATCGATAAACTGAAAAAACTTGGCGTGCCCACCCAATTGCTGACTCATTACAAAGATGGCAAGCATGGATGCTGGAACCGCCATCCATGGTTTCTGCCCATGATGGACGACATCGAGAAATGGTTCGAAAAGCACCTTTAGGGGTAAGCGAAGGGACTACTTTCTTTGGAATGCCTGGCTTGTGGCGACCTTGATCACGAGGTCCCGAAAGCCAAATTCACCATCGTTGACCGTCTTGGCGATTTGCTTGATTTCCTCCTCGTCACGCAAGCTCATCGAACGTCCGGTTCCATAGGTAAGCAATTTTTCAGCAAGGTTTCGGGCAAGCAATCCTCTCTTGGCAAGCAATGCCTTCTTCAAGGTTCGCGGTCCATGGATCTTTTCTCCTGAAGTCAGGGTTGCGGATCCGTCGATGGGCTTGGATGGGAAGAGCTCGGTAGACTGAGTGGATTTTTTCCAAAACCGTGTGCGGTAGTAAGTCGGGCGGTAGCCACCCACGGGATCAAAGTATTCGAGAGCGAAGCCATAAGGGTCGATCTTGGCATGGCAATCAGCGCAGGCTTGTACTGAACGATGTTTTTCGAGAAGATCTTTGACCGTCTGTGCACCGCGGACGTCCGGGTCGATGGGCTCGACGTCCGGGGGTGGGGGAGCGGGTGGCGTGCCCAAGAGACTTTCCAAAACCCAGATTCCTCGAATGACCGGTGAGGTATCCACTCCGTTGGCGGTCAGAGTCAATATGCTTGCCTGACCGAGCAATCCCCCCCGCATGCTATCCTTGGGGAAAGACACTTTACGGAAATGGATACCTTCGATTCCTTTGATCCCGTAATGACGGGCGAGGTCCTGGTTGAGAAACCCGTAATCGGAGTGAATGAAATCGGTCAAGGGAGCGTTTTCCTTGATCGCATGATCGAGAAACCGGTGAGTTTCCTCGAGCATGGCATCTTGTAACCCATATCGGTAATACTCCCGAAACTTCAACGATGCCGGAGGCATGGTGCCCAGTTTTTCGAGCCGAAGCCACGACTCGGCGAACCCTTGGACGAAAGAATTGTTTCGAGGATCATTCAGAAGGCGCTCGACTTGTTGTTTAAGCAGATTTCGGTCTCCGAGAGAGTTTTTCTTTGCCAGTACAAAGAGCTCATTGTCAGGCAAAGAGGACCACAGAAAATGAGAGAGGCGATTGGCAATTTCGAAGGAGTTCAAGCGGTTCGTATCTCTTTTTTCTTCCTTAAGGTAAAGGAAGTCGGGGGAGACCAACATGGCCTTGAGGGCTAAAAAGAATGCTTCCTCACGATTGCGACCCAGTTTTTGCCGGGCATGTTTTTCGATCTCCAAGTAGGGTTCGATTTCCAGTTTGGCAACGGGTCGACGAAAGGCTCTCCGGGCAAAACGGGTAAAGGCGAGCTCGAGGTTTGCTTTTGAAAGATCGCGTTCGCCGTCTAGAAACACTTGCTGGGCTCTGCTTTGATAGGTGAGGGGGAGTGGCCCGTTGATTCTGAGCTCATGCAACCTGATTGCGGGGCCCTTCCATACGTCCGAAACGATGCGCCCTGGTACCAGATCCTTGCCGATGAAGTGCCATGCATGGGAGCCCTGTTTGCCACGAAATTCGATGTCAGTATGGTATTTTTTGCATATGTCGCGCATCCAATAATCGGAAGGCCCGGGACCATTGTCCCAGTTGAGGAAGGGAACGTCTCCTTTGTCCATCCAAACGGTTGTCTCGTATTTTTTGGGCTTATGGTCAGTCAGGTCCCAGAGTCCGATCTTGGTTCTGGATTTTACGGAGTCGGATGCCATTCCCTTGTTTCCTCTCGAGACAAAGAGGGCCAACTGCATGGGAGGCGTCAGATCGGTGGGGATCATCTTGGGGTCATAAGGGTGAGTCAGTCGACGCACCGCCTCGGCGGTTAAAATGATTTTGTAGTAGCCCGAAACTTGAATGCCTTTGGTTCGCCTGTACCAATCGTGAGGAAAGGTTCCCAAGTCAAAATGATCGGAAATTTGTTTTTTTCCGGCGGAGAAATCGAGGTAGGCTTCCGGTTTGTAAATTCTGTACATCCAGGGTGTGTTCTTCTGACTGCTCGGATAGCCCCAATCCTTGGGCTTGATGGCTTTGCTTTTGAAGGGCGCTTTCTCGTCGAAACGAAAAGCCATCCGCAAATATCGATCCGCTGCCACCAAGTAGGCGTTGAGATGCTGGTCGGAAAGATTCAAGGAGTCCCCGATATTGGTAAAGCCATGATCGTTTTCATCGGTCGGGAAATTTTCGGTGAAATCAAAGGGCAGGTCCTGCAATCCGAGCAAGTCCCGCATGGTGTTGCGGTATTCCCTCCGGTTTAATCTTCGCAGAACGGTTTCTTTCGGACCCTTTTCTTTTTCCAGATCAAGGAGGGCTCGGGTAAGCCAGGCGATTGCATGTTTGGTTTCTGCGACCCCGGGTTGTTGGACGTTTTTTTTCTTGGGCGGCATCTCGCCCAAGTTCAACTGATCGAGGACGTCATGAAGAAGATCCGCTTTTTGGGAATCGGCAAGATTGACTACCCACTGACCGTTCTTTTTTCGGGCGAGTTCGTGAAAAGTACGATCACCCTTCTCCTCGTCCGGGCCATGGCACTTGATGCAATAGGTTTGAATCAACTGGCGGACCTTTTCGTCAAAAACCCGCTCCTTGGACTGAAGGGTAAGCGGAAGGAAACTTGCAAGGGCAAGGCTCAGCGCTGAAAAAAGTCTGGGCATAGGTGCTCAGCTTCGTTTCTCGAATCCCGTGAGTGTTCCGGAAGAGGTGTTGAACCGATCGAGTTCCAGGCCGAAGTTTTGCAGCATGGACAGGTAAAGATTACAAAGTGGAGTGGAACGTTTTCCCTTTCTGGCATAGTGCTTGTGCTCGCCGTGCTTGAACCCACCCCCTGCCAAAACGACCGGCAAGTCCCGGTTGCTATGCGAGTTCGCGTTGCTCATGCCACTACCCAGAAGAGCCATGGTGCTGTCGAGCAAAGTCGCCCCATTGGGTTCTTTGATCTCCTTGAGTTTTCCGAGGAAGCGGGAGAACTGGGAAACGTGAAAGGTCTCGATGATGGAAAGTTCGGCAATCGATTCCTTGACTTGACCATGATGAGAGAGGGTATGGTAGCCATGGGAGACTCCTTTAAATCCTCCGTTGTCCTTGCCTAGGTTTGTGAAGGCAAGACTGATGACCCGGGTTGAATCCGTCTGGAGAGCCAAGGCCATTAAGTCGTAAAAGAGAGGCGCTCGGTCCTTCAGGGTCAGGGAATCCACTCGTTTCGGAATGGAATAGTCGACGTTCGGCTTTTCCTTGTCTAGCCAGAGAGTCGACTGTTCGATTCGTTTTTCGAATTCGCGCACGGAAGTGAAGTATTGATCGAGCTTTTCGGAGTCGGCATAGCCCAATCCCTTTTTGAAGTCTTCGGCTTGGCTCTTGGCCAAATCAAGAATCGACCGCTTGTCGGTCAAACCCCTTTCGGTTTGTTTTCGCACGGTGTCATCCTCCTTGCGGAAAAGCATTTGGTAGAGCTTTTCCAAGCTGCGTACGGGTTGTATGGTGTTTCCATTGCCTGTCCAGGACAGAGAGTGTTCGTTCCCGCGGTCGGCATCGAGGGTCAGGGATGGATACCTTGTTTTTCCCCCAACGAACTCGGCCGCTTTTTGATCCACCGAGATGTTCGCCTCGGCATATCCTTTGGATTGGTTGGTCGGAATGCCGGAGAGAAAAAATTTGGTCGCGTTGTGCCCGCCGCTTAGGTTGTGGTCCAATCCGGAGAATACCGTGTAGCTCTTGCGGAAAGGATCGAGTGGTTTGAGAAGGAGAGGGGAATCGTAGTTTTGCCCCGTATCCTTGGGGTGAAAATTCTCAGGTACGAAACCATAGAAGACTCCCGTCGCAACGATCCGCTTCGGTGGGGTTGCGATTTTTGAAATTGAATTCGCTTCCAGCAAGGGCAGGGCGAGTAGTGAACCACCCAATCCTTGGAGAAAACTTCTTCTATGTATGGAATTCCGCATTCGGTAAAAAGATTTAATTATCATTTTTACCGATCCATGCCGATCTTTTCAAGTTTTAGTCAGCTTACTTGAAGAGTGGTTCGACCATGTTCCCGTTGATTTTTTCCCATAGATCGAAGAGCAATTGGAATTGCTTTGGCTGTGCTGTGATCAAGTCCTTGGTTTCGGAAGGATCCTTGGCCAAGTCGTAGAGTTCCCACTTCTTGGGCGTTTGCCTGACGATTTTCATGTCGCCTAAGCGAAAAGCCGTCTTATGGCTCTGTCTCCAGTAAAGCCACTCATGTGGGTCTTCCTTGTATTTTCCGGTGAGGTAGGGAAGAAGATCATAGGATTCGATATATTTGCCTTTGGGTCTTGGGGCACTGGCTGCCGCATGAATGGTTGCAAAAATATCCGTACTCAGAACCGGCCGGTCAAAAGTCTTGCCGGCAGGAACCTTGCCCGGCCATTGAAAGAGAAAGGGCACGCGGATCCCGCCTTCGTACATTTGCCCTTTTTCTCCCCGCAAGGGAAGGTTGCTGCTGGTGAGTTCCCTAGTCGGGCCACCGTTGTCGCTGAGGAAGAATACCAGGGTGTCTTTTTCCAAATTCTCTTGCTCCAGTTTTTTCATGATTCCCCCCACGCTATCGTCAAGATTGGCCAACATGGCGGCGAAGATACGCCTCTGGATATCCTCGATATGCTTGAACTTGTCCATGTACTTGTCCGCTGCCTGAAGGGGACTGTGCACGGCATTGTAGGAAACGAACAGGAAGAATGGTTTGTCGGCATGCCGGTCAATGAAGTCTACGGACTCGCGGGTGATGGCATCGGTGAAGTACTCTTCTTCCTGAACGGGCTGGCTCCCGCGCACGATCGGATTGTTGGCATCGTAGTCGGGCTCGTTGCCCAAGTGAGTTGAGTAGATCACCTTTCCGAATCTCCTTACGCCTTTTCCTCCGCCAGGAAGGACTTTCCTTCGTAACCAGGTGGTCGTTCCATCCCATGGTTCCGGCACGAAGTAATGTCCCTCGTGGGTGAAGCCGAAAAACTCATCGAACCCACGGCGAAAGGGATGATAGGGAGCCGTTCCCCCGAGGTGCCACTTCCCAATGATGCCATTGACATAGCCTGCCATGGAGAGGGAGTCGGCAAGGGTCTTTTGGGAAAGAGGCAGCCCGAAGCCCGGTTGTTCGTTTTTGGCTCCCGTGGGGTTGAACTCATGGCCAAAGCGGGTCCCGTATTTTCCAGTTATTAGACCTGCCCGGGAGGGACTGCAGTTGGGAGCGGTGACATAGCCTTGAGTGAAGCGAACGCCCTTTTTTGCGATCCCATCGATATGGGGCGTGGGAATTTCCTTGTTTCCCTGACATCCAAGTTCTCCGTATCCCAAGTCGTCTGCCAAAAGAATGATCAGGTTGGGCATCCTTTTCTTTTCCTCCGCATGAAGAACGGGAAGAAGGGCAAGCAAGATGATCAAAAGAGAGTAGATTTTATTCATGAAAAAAGAATGTCGTGAAGGTGTTGGATATTACGGAAGGAATCGGACTATGGAGAAAAGGTAAAAATTGGAAGCCTGACAAATCGAGCTTTCAGATAGTAATGACATGGGAAACCGAATTGTTTCCCCAAAAACATAAGGCTTTACCGGTTTGATCAAAGCCAAAACTCAAGCTGCAATCAAGGACGCGAGAACCTTGCGGGTTCCTTGGAAGGATCGGCGTCCGTGCATGCACAGGTAGTTGTCCACGAGCGCGAGGTCGCCATCCTGCCACGGAAGATCGAAGGTTATTTCGTCCGCCAGTTCACAGACCCGTTCGATTTCCGATGGGTCGAGCGGGGAGCCATCGCCATGGGTGATCGACTTGGACGTATCGTTGCGGGAATCTTTCCAACCTTTGAAAGCGGCGATGAGTTGGTTGAAGAAACTGCACTTCCCTCCGCCCAGTTCCCGGACCGCGGGCAGGGTGGGGGAGGTGACCCGTAACTCGTCCTGATCCATCCAATCCCACGAGTACTCAAGTTCGGATAGTCGGGTTTCGGCTCCTTCCTTCGAGCCCACGCTCAAGGTACTTTGCCAACTTCGGCCCATTCCTGAAACCAAGTCCGCCTCGGCAGGCATGACGTTCGAATACTTGAGTCCTTTGTTCAGGCAATTTTGGGCCAACCCGGGCAACTCCTTCTCGATCCGTTCCCAAAGCACGTCAGAGCGGCAAAGGGGGGTTTCTCCTCCTTGTTCCGCAGCTTTTTGGCAAAAGAAAAAGAGCCTGCTCGGATAGACTGGGGTCTGGGCCATTTCGTGGTGTAGAAAAATGGTGGTTTCGGGAGGCGCCTCGTTCGCAGAGAATACGCGCGGGGTGTAAACGACCCGCACCGCATTGGAGAGAGAATCCTCGTAAGTGAAATTGGGTAAGCCGAAGGCGGCCACGGCGGCATCGAAATCACCCGGCGTGCTCAGGGGCAATCCGCGCAGAAGGACCGCTCCATGGGTGGCGGCTTGCCGTTCGATTTGCCCGGCGTTTTCTGCAATCCATCCGCAGGCTTGCTTGAGGTCGCCGGCTTTGACCTCCAGGGCAAGAGGGAACGCTTGCCCGTCGTACTCACATTGGTTCGGGAGGCTAAGGATCTCGGGCGAAAAGCCGAACTTCGAAGAGTCGCTCATGACGGAACACACTAAAGGGCGTTGCCCAATCAGTTAAGCAAAATAGGATCTGTTTGCCAAAATTCCCAAAACCGACAAGGCACTGAGCGGCTTTGGCGAATTCAGCGGACACCCTTCGTCTTTAGGCGGATCCGGAAAACGTTCTTTCTGCCGGTGACGTAGAGCACGTTGCTCCCCGGTCCGGCAAAAGCGCAATTGGTCGGGCTTTCCGGGACTGCAATCGTGTCGAGCAACTTGCCTTTCGGGCTCCACACCCGCACGGCGTGAGGACCGGCGCAGTAGAGGTTGCCGAGATGGTCAACGGTCATGCCGTCACATCCGTAATCGCTGGGTAGCTTGACGTGGGCGAAAAGTCGTTGCCTGGAGGCGTTTCCGTTTTTTGGGTCAATCTCATAGGCATGTAGCTTCTGTTCCTTGTATTCGGACACGTAGAGTGTCTTCTCGTCCGGTGAAAGCATCAAGCCGTTCGGCCCCTTCAGGCGGCTGATGACAGGCCGTGGGTTTCCACCATCGGAGTCGAGAAGGTAGATCGATCCAGCGCCCGGCACCGTTACGTAGATCCGCCCTTTGCGATCAACCACCACGTCGTTGACTCCCACAGGTTGAATCTTCTTGTTTTTCCCCATCCTCGTCGGCTTCAAGAGCACGGTTTCCGTCCCGTCCTCCTCGAGGCGGGCAAGGCTCTTCTCCCGTTGCTTGCACATCAGCAATCGTCCCCGTAAGTCAAAGGCGAGCCCGTTGGCTCCGCCGGTCTCGTCGCGGAAGAGCGTGGTCTCAAGGGTCTTCAGGTTGAGTTGCCAGATTCGCTGGTTGGGAATGTCAGTGAAGAGAAGATGGCCCTTCCCATCATAGAGCGGCCCTTCCACCGTTTCATAGCCCGAGGCAAGTTTTTCCAGCTTTGCATCGATCTCTTTTATTGTGATGAGGGACTGCCCCGGGTC
>JAOLZO010000010.1 GCA_028343845.1 Verrucomicrobiota bacterium
GGCTCTCCTTCATGAAGTACATGGATACGTTCAATGAAGAAGGCATCGACTACATCGTTGAAAGAAGTACCGACCTGAGAACCTGGACCCGTTGGACCCAAGGGACAGATGGAGCCACTTCCGGCATTCGTCAATTGGATATCAACGGAGGAGTAGCCGGTAAAGGCAAGGAGTTCGGAGGCGGAATGGAACGCGTTGTTTTCGAAACTACGCAAACTGCCTCTCAGGCCGGAGGCAAGCAGTTCCTTCGCGTAAGAATCAAAACGAAGTAAGGCAAAAGCTAAACGCCGCCACTAGTTTTAAGTTCTCTTTAAAACCAATGCCTTTGGGAACCCCAAACGCATTGGCATAAAGTGATCACCAATGGTTTTTACGGGCAAAGAGCCGAAGCTTATCTCTGTTACAAACTTTCTTGTTTTTAGTACGAAAATGCAGAGTTGCGCTAATTGTTTGTATCCACTGCCAACAGTATCATCACGAAAGAAATTCCGGAGCCACCGAATTAAGTGTTTTTTTGGCTCATATAATTGCCCTATGTGCCTTTCTGCGCCTATTTTTGAAGGTAAAAAACAACTGTTTTTTCCTTGAAGAAAAGAACAGTCGTGCATTGAATAAAGATAACCCTTCGCTTATACTAATATATTGATGTCCGTCCGTTCCCTTTGCCTTTGTATTTCGGTCCTTTGGATCTTGTTTGCGGGTGTCTCCAAAGCGGTAGTCAAAGACGGTGACTTGCTCGTACGCTGGACGTTCGACGAAGGCAACGGAACCATTGCCTCCGATGCAACCGGAGACGGAGTGGATGCACGGTTAAGCGCAAACACCTTATGGGGAGTGGGGAAATCGCGCGGGGGGCTGGATCTCAGTTCGGGAATCGGATACGCGGATGCCGGGCCTCACCCCAACTTGCAGGCCAGAATTGGTTTTTCCTATGCTTTATGGTTCAAGCCAAACGGGGTCCCTGCAGACTGGACCCAGATCCTGGCCAAAAGAGAAGGCGCCTATTCGCCCTTTTTCGTTCAGGTCGAAACCGGCGGATTGGGATTCCGGACCTATTTCAGGTTCATGACCAGCTATGTGGACAACGGAGTATACCCGATCACTCCTGGGGCATGGCACTTTTTGGTCACTACCTACGACGGGAGCAAATTCAAAACCTACCTCAACGGCGTTCTTGCAGGGGCGGCAAACCAAACGAATGCAGTCACGGTCGATAACGGTGAACTCGGTATAGGCGCGGCGCCCGACGGCAGTAACGTCTTCAATGGTTGGATCGATGACGTCAGGCTTTACGACACGACATTAACGGCGGAAGACGTCGATCTGTCCTACAACGACGGGTTCGGCGATTTCGGGCCTGTGGTTGACTTCAACGTCACGAGGGCCAGTAACGTCTTGCCCATCCCTGCCTCCGTCACCTTCAAGGACGCATCGGGCAACCCGGTCGACGTTTCGGGTTTCGCCCTGGACGACCTCACCATCCAAGGTGGAGTCGCCGGCAACCTGAACGCGGTAAACGGATCCACCTACACCTTTGATCTGAATGCGACCAGAGACCCGCAGCGGATCTTTCTGACCGTCAATGCCGGAGCAGTTCAGGACGTCGCAAACTCCGATTACAGCCAAAAGAACACCGCCGTGGTGACCTATAATGACAAAGTCACTCGGTCGGCAGACTTGGTAGGATGGTGGACTTTCGATGAACTCAACGC
This sequence comes from Verrucomicrobiota bacterium, assembly GCA_028343845.1. Classification (GTDB taxonomy): domain Bacteria; phylum Verrucomicrobiota; class Verrucomicrobiia; order Opitutales; family Seribacteraceae; genus Seribacter. The sequence goes on from JAOLZO010000010.1 coordinate 1,713, forward strand.
ATCCCTGGTCCCGGACCAATCGGGGGGAGAGGCCTTTGCCACTCTCGAGGGAGGAGCGGCGCTCAATACTTCCACTCAAAAATTCGGCGCCGGAGCATTGGCTTTGGATGGGATCGACGACTGGGCGGAGGTTTCCTCCGTTGGAATGCTTCCGAGCAAAATCACCCGGTTTGATGATCTGGAAGGCTGGTGGCCCCTGGATGGCAATGCCTCCGACATGTCCGGAAATTCCAGGGACGGAACGATCTCCGGGCAAAGCGAATGGGTCGGAGGAAGGATGGGCCAGGCGTTCAAACTTACCGGAAACGATCACATCGTGGCGACCGGATACAAGGGAATTTCAGGTACTTCTGCCCGTACGCTCTCGCTTTGGTTCAAGACGCTTGAAAGTGGCTGGGGCAACGGGTCTCTTATCTATTGGGGTAACAACTCACGGGGACAAAGATGGTGGCTGCGACTAAACGGCAACGACTTGAGGATAGATTTCAACGGGGCGGTCCGAAACACAACCGAGTACAAGCTCAATGACGGACTTTGGCATAACGTCATAACCGTGCTTCCCGAGGGAGGGAACGACCGTTCCTCCCCGATTTTCTACGTAGATGGACAGAAGACCACGGTCAATGGACAGTGGGGTGGCCAAAATCAATTGAGTACCGGAAACGTGACCGATTTCGCCATTGGCAAACGTTGGAACAATGCCCAGCGTTTCAGGGGAAGCATTGACGACGTCCGTCTCTACTCGATTGCCTTTACCGACTTTGAGGTGGAAATGCTTTACCGCGAATCGGAGGGCTCGCCCTTGGACGTAGGCGAGAACAGTTATTCGATTTCCGTTTGGGCCAAACCAACCACTCTGGCTCCTGTTCAAGAGTACGACTTTGCAACCGCTTGGTATGAAGGAGGTGGTGGTGAGTACATGCAAGTCCGCTTGGGTCAAGGCGCAATCGGTCAGGGTGATTACAACTCCATGACCATTTTCGATCCCAGCGCCCCCTTGCAAGCCGCCATGCTTTCAGGAACTGTAACCGAACGACTTTTCGACGGATCTTTCAACGACAACCAGTTGGATCCGATCGACACCGGATCAGGCTTTCTCACCCGTAATGACCATGTCTACGAAGACACTGCTTTTGCAATCCCCATAAACTTCAACGGTGCCGCGGTAAACGCAAGATCGGGCGGACTAACCGGAACGGACCAAATAGGTGGACTTTGGTTTGGGAAGCTGCGCATAGGCGGTGCCGGACTCATCAAGTCTGGTTTCGTCACTTTCGGGACCAGAAGCGATGACGGGAGCGTATTTTGGCTCGATCTGGATCAGGATGGTTCCTTTTCCACTTCGGGATCCAAGGGTAGCGAATTAATCGTAAACAACAAGGGAGGACATGGGCAAAGAAATCGTGTCGGCACCGCCTATCTAGGATATAAGGCCCCCCTTCTGACCCGAACAGGTCTGTCTGAGAACAAGGGAGTCGCAATCGGAGCCGAAGGGTTCAGCATGGCTTCGCACGCCACGGCGTCCGGAAGCATAATGGGCTCGTCAAGCCTCGCCATGACAGCCGGCGAATGGTCTCATTTGGCCTCCGTCGTGGATCGCGAGAATGGAAGCATGCGCCATTATGCGAACGGAATCCTGGTTGCGGAGGAGTTTTTCCAGCCCGGACTGGCCGGAGAAAAAACGCTGGGAGACTGGTTCTTCGGAGGGATGCCCCTGCTCGACCGGTTCGAAGGAATGCTTGATGATGCCCGCGTCTACTCCGTGGCACTGAGCGATCAGGAAATTGCCAGGATTTACAACGGTGGAGAGGGAGACATGGGCTTGGTCGGCGTCTTTTCGGCTCCGGCAATCAGCTCAGCCGCTTCCATCCCGGTAACCCTTCAATTCCAACGCTTCGAGGAAACGGTAGCGATAAGCGGATTGGAAGCCGGCGACTTGAACGTCACCGGAGCGAGCGTATCCGGATTTTCCTCAGCCGACGGAAATCAAACCTTCACGTTCAACCTGATCCCCGATGCCAACGTAACCTCAGTCAGCCTGAATGTCCCGAGAAACGCAGGTAGCTTGGGAGGAGACCCAACCCTACTCGCATCTTTGCAGATACGGATGGTTCCACCCGTCCAAGGAAAGAACGATTTGGTCGACTGGTGGTGGCTTGACGATGGCCGGGGAACCTCCGTGCTAGACAGCATTTATCCCCAACCGGGAGAACTGAAGGGACTCACTTCATGGTCAACCGATGCGATGTCCGGAAGTGCCCTGGCATTCCAGCAAGCCGGTGACTACGCTGATCTCGGCCCCCCTTCCACCAATTGGAACAACGATCAATTCAGCTTGTCGTTCTGGTTCAAACGCGACGAGGAAGGGTTTACCTGGTCCGGAAACGAGATATCCAACGTCATGATCGGGTTAAGCGGACAAGACGGCTCATCTTTGGAATTGGGAACCAAGGGAGGGAGCGTCGAGCTTTACATGAGCACTCTCGGTCGTTCAGAACGTACGCTTTTGGGATCGAGCGTGGTCGATGGCAAATGGCATTACCTGACCCTTACCTATGATGCAAACGCATCGAGCGGAATCGAACTGGAAGTTTTCCTGGACGGGAATTCAATCGGTTCGACGAATCAGTTCGGCGGAAGCTTGCTTCAGCAACCCGACGGAAGATGGTATTTTGGATTGGCCAACCCATCGGCGACCACTTCAGGCCGCTTCTTGGGCAAACTCGATGACGTCAGGTTTTTCAGCAAGCCCTTGAGTTTGGTTGAACATCAGGTGAATTACAACGATGGGCGCGGAGATCTTTCCTTGAGCGTTGATCCGACCTACCCGACCCAGACCCACCAGAACCCGGTCACGATAAGCCTGAATTTCCGCAAATACGGCCAAGCCTGGCCCGTCGATCTGAATGCAAGCAGGTACTTGGCCGCCAACACCCTGCTGCATTCCTTCTCCACCGGTTCTTCTTCATCCCATGTGCTTGAACTCAACGTCACTCAGGATCCGGCGATATTGAGCATAAGCCTTCTTGAGGGACTGGGTAAGGATGACGAGGGTGACTTGAGCAAACCGATCACTCTCGATCTTGGTTACGGCAGACCGATCACCCGTTTGGAATCCTTGCAGGCATGGTGGACGTTTGACGAAAACACCGGAACGGTCGTGAACGACTACCTAGGCAGGTTCGTGGGCAATTTTGCAGATGACGGAAGCGCCAACGTCACTTTTGACGTGGGCAAGTTCGGAACCGCCTTGCGATTCCCCAAGAACGCATGGGTGGAAACCAATGCGGCAAGCACTGCGCTCCAGATCAACGGAAACAAACCGCGGACAATCTCCTTTTGGATGTATGTCGAGAGTGGACAAAGCGGTCAACCTGGACCGTATGGAATCGGCAGAAGATCCTGCCCGAACGGGACCCACGAATGTTGGGCTATCCGTTCCTTTTGGGACGGAAACTACAGGCGTTTCCGCTCACAGCACTGGTGTTGGGATCCCGACGTGTACGTAAACGAAGGAGTTCGTGACAAGTGGGTGCACGTCGCGCACATCTATACCGGCACAAACGTACAGGTTTACGTCAACGGAACCCAAAGGCGTGATTGGGTCAGAGAAGGCATAAGCACGGGAACCACCTATCCGCTCCAGATAGGCCGCTGGACCGAAGAGAACAATAACATGGGGCGTACTTTCAAGGGCTTGATTGATGATTTCCGGGTCTATTCCGCTTCCTTCTCCGGGCCCGACGTCGAAAAACTCTACGGAAATGGATTGGGAGATCTCACGGTTATCCCGAACTTTACCTTGGACCGGGTTGTGGATTCCGAACCGGTTACCGGAGAGGTCCGTTTTCTCAGGGGAGGCCAGGAAGTGGAGGTGATTGACTTCGATGCATCCGATTTATCCCTGACCAATGGAGTGATCACGGGTGGTCCGACCAAGCTGAGCGCAGGGGTCTATTCATTTCAATTGACCTTGAACAACTTCAACCAAGACGCCGTTTTATCACTCCCCCAAGGCGTTCTGTTCGACGGATACAGTCAAGGAAACGAACCCGCTCAGGCCACGGTTCGCAAAATGCACCGGGCCGTGACCCGCGGAGACGAGCTATTGGCATGGTGGCCTTTTGATACGGACGCTCTGGGTGGTTCTACCGTCACCAGTCAGACGCCCGGAGCGGATACCGCAAACCTCTATAACGCGGAGGTTTCATCCTTTGGCCGGTTCGGGCAAGGGATAAGGTTTGACAAGGACAAGCCGGATGCGCGGATGAGGCATAATTCCAATGGGGTTGATATTGCGCTCAACAATTGGACCCTCTCGGCATGGGCCATGAACTTGACGCCTCCGGACTCCGGTACCCGATCCACCCTTTTTCGCGGGCAAGACACGCAAAGTGGTCGCGATTTCGATCGTTATCTCGTCATTCGAGGAAGCAATCGATTTCTTCATTCCTATGACGGAGCGGATGGCAATTGGAATAACCGGTACCGGTCCGCCGGATACGAAATCGACCCCGTATCCTTAACCGGATGGCATCATTTTGCGGTGGTAGGACTTGGCAACAAGACCCTCTTCTTCGTGGACGGAGCCTACGTTGGACAAGCGGACCGTCAGGAACAAAGCGACGTTTATTATATTGGCAATTCGAGTACCGGTGAATTGTTTGCCGAATTCCTGGATGACGTCAGGATTTACGGAGCAAGCCTCAACAACATGGAAATCAGCTCCATTTACGGCGGAGGGTTTGGAGATCAGTTCACTTCGGTCAAAATTGACGAAAATTCAACCGCTGATTCATTACCTCGAATTTTCTCCGTCCAATTTGGCAAAGATGATCAAAATGAATCCGTCTCCGGGCTGCTCCCCTCCGATTGGCAGTTAAACGCGGGTTCGATTAGTGAGATCAACGCCACCGGTACGGGAAGCTATCTCTTGTCGATCACCCCGGACGCATCCACCCGTTCCGCGAACCTTACCCTTCCTTCAGCTAGTTTGCAAGATGACTCAGGCAGGAACGTCGAAGGTTTTCGTTATGAATTCAAAGCCCATGAGCGGGTCTACCGGGATGCCGACTTGCTCAGTCGCTGGAGCTTTGAAGAAACCAACGGAACCAAGGTGAGGGACTTGAACGTCGGTCGCAATGACGGCTTTTTGGTCGGCGAGGCTCAATTGGGAACAGGCAGATTCGGAAATGGTTTGGTCTTGGATGGTTCGGGCGATTACCTGGACATTCCGAGCTTCAGAGGTTTGTATCAAGACGGAAACCTAACTTTTGCCGCGTGGATCAAGCTTACTAATTTGGGTTTCAGCAGCAATACGGATGATTCGGCTGTTTTTTCATCCAATGGGAACGATCAAAACACCGCCCTGCTTTGGTACAACGTAAATACCATGGGAACAGGAAACCGCAGCTTCACCTTTAATTTGGGTGCTACGGGAACGGGTCTCAACCGCTTGGATGGATCGGACGGTTCCGCAAAGCAAGGAAAATGGCAACACTTGGTTGCCGTGATGAAAGACGTGGAGCGCTTTCTTTACGTAGATGGAAAATTAGTAGGCTATATGCCTCTTTCCGGCTTGGAAACCTTGCATGTCGAAGGAAACGGCGCCCGTATCGGAAGTTGGAGCAATGATTCGAACTATGATTTTTCCGGAGTCCTCGACGAAGTGCGGATTTATCGCCAAGCCTTTGCCCAGGCTGACGTTGACGTTCTTTACGGTGAGGGATTTGGAGACTTGGGTGTAATCCCCATTCTTTCCGTCGCATCCGGCAATTCGGCAGCTACGATCCAAGGCAAGATTGATTTCTACAAATTCGGAATCCCTCAATCCGTGACCGGGCTGACCCTGTCGGACCTGAATGTCACCGGGGGGATTGCATCGAACTTGTCGGCCAATGGCTTGGGTTACCTTTTCGATCTCACGGCCAATACGCATCCAGCTCAATTGACCGTGAGCATCGCCAAGGGAGCGGCTCAGGCCGGTTCCACGCCAACCTCCGAAACCGTCTACTCCTTCATGCAGCATCCTACCATTACCGGTCAGGAAGATCTCATACTTTGGTATCTTTTCGAAAACAAGAATAACTCCATGATCGACGATTTCTCTGGAAATGAGAACGACGGGCTTGTGTCAACCAACCAAACGCCTGGTATCCGGGGGTCCGAAGTCGTCGGGTGGTGGAAGTTTGACGAACAAAGCGGAAACTCGGTCCTGGACTCATCAGGAAATGGTCTGGATGGAGTAAAGACTGGTTCTGGCTCTTTTTCCGCTGGAAAATTCGGGAATGCATTATCTTTCGGCGGTAATGGGGACAAAGTCACCATCTCGCATGACCCCAAGCTCGATTTGGCAAACTACACGGTTTCAATCTGGCTTAACTCCGTGAAAAGCAACGAAGCATGGGTTGGGGTTTTTGGCCGACCTGGCCGCCATTACAACTTTTGGGCAGGTAACTCCAATCAGGACAATTGGCTCATTCACCACAGGTTCAAGTGGGGTGGCAACTGGAATCAAGGCGCACCAGACGCCAGTCCCTTCCCTCACGGCGCATGGACTCACGTTGCGTTAACCAACGACGCAACCACGGCCGCCACCTACGTAAACGGCGTGCTCAAGACTTCAGGCGGATCGGGAGCTCTCGAATATGATCCCAGCGATCTCTATGTAGGCGCCACGCCAGACAATGGCAACGGAGCATGGTTCGAGGGGCAGATCGATGACGTCCGCCTATACGGAGTAGCCCTCGACGCCTCCGAGGTATCTGATCTTTACGGCTCGGGGAGTGGAGATTTCCACTTGATATCCACCCCACCCGAAAGCGGCTCCCTTGTGCCTGGAAAATTCAGCAAATCCCTCGCCCTTGAACCCAACGAGTATATGACGGCGGACGGAGGGAAATTACCCCTCTCGACCGAACTGACCCTCTCTCTCTGGTCCAAGATAAAGGATGATGATTTTGGGGTGGTAGCAAGTGCCGGACAGTTTCGCTTGGAATACCACGACGACAACACCATCAGAGGCTATGTCCGGATCGGTAACAATTGGCGCGAAGTGGGTTCCCGCTCGATACTCGGCCAATGGGCTCATTACGCCTTGACCTATAATGGCGCTGAACTTGCCTTGTTTACCAACGGAGTCAAAACGGCCACGCTCACAACTTCCGGAACCCTTTACGCAAGTAATGATCTGTTGTATTTAGGCCAGGGAACCAAGCTCGAAGTAGATGACTTCCGCATTTATTCCAAGGGGCTCGACGATTCCGAAGTTCTCCGCCTATTCGGACAAGCAACTGGTGACTTGGGGCTCAGACCCCTGATCAGCGGAACATCCCCTTTTGTCAGCAACCCGTCTCCCCAACTGACGACCTTGTTCATGGAGGGCAATCAAACCGTTTATGCCAGTGGATTGATTTCCTCGGAAATCAATGCCAGCGGTGCAAGCGTTCAGTCCTTTGCCGACAATGCCTCGGTGAATTACACCTTCGAGCTGAACGCTTCGTCCAATCCCTCGATGATCCGGACGGAAATCCCCTTCGATTCGATCACCAAAGACGGAAACCGTAGCCAAGCCGGGGCCTTCGAGTTTCATCACCGGATTGTCACTTCGGTCGAGAATGATCTTCTTGCATGGTACACGATGGATGATTTCAACGGGACTAGGGTCATGGACTCCTCCGGACGCCAAAGGCATGCCCGATACGTTGGCACGGATGCCACAACACCTGGCGGAACCATTACGGGATCGACTTCCCTGGCAGCCTATCCCGTGACCAATGCCTTTGATGACGTTGCGGACAATCAAATTGGCAGGTGGCTGGCCAACCGGGCTACCCCTTCGTCAACCACCACCAACATCCACGTTACCTACGACTTCCAGACCTCAACTGATATCCGTAGCTACCGGATCGTTGCCCAACATTACGAAACCGTCAACCGTTCCCCCAAGAGCTGGACCCTCAGCGGGTCGAACGACAACTTGAATTGGAACACACTGGACGCGGAAGGCAATCAAACAGGTTGGGCGATATGGGAAAGCAGGAGTTATGACGTCAGTTCTCCCGGATCTTACCGCTATTACAAAATCGATTTCACCGAGGCAACGGGGCCCAACTCCTATCTGGGAATCGCCGAAATCGAACTTAATCCAAACTACGCGCTTGCTGCCGGAAAATCCGGAAACGCCATCAATTTGGACAATGATTACCTCCAGCTTCCTTTCCGGATTGATCAAGATGGAACGGGCAACGGGATGAGCTTCTCGGCTTGGCTCAAGCCCGATCAGGTCCAAGGTGGATTAGTGGACAACGAGCGAATGATCTTTTCCACGGACAACGGTGGCTGGGACTGGTCCCTTTCATTCCGGTTGGGCTCTTTGTCCGCATGGGATGGAGCAGCCAGGGTGGAGTCTCTCTTTCAAGCGTTCCCGAGACAATGGTATCACGTGGTCGGCGTATTCGACCCTTCGCAAGCCCGGACCACTCTCTACTTGAATGGCGAATCCACCACATTGGATTCCATCGGACTGGATGGCAACTCGGATTTGGTTCGCGTTGGACGGGGGTATGGGGACCGTACTTTTGATGGTTTGATTGACGACGTCCGCATTTGGGGCCGACCCCTTTCAACCAGTGAGGTTACCGAACTATGGGGCAATGGAATGGGAGATTTGGGTCCGCGAGCCCAATTCGATTTCGAAAGTCCGACTTTCGGGCAGACCGTGCAGGCTAGGATTTCCTTCAATCAGGCGATCTCCGACTTCAACGCATCGCAAGACCTTCAACTTACGGGTATGACCCTCGTGAGTTCAACTCCCCTTGCCGGCTCGGGCAACACCAAGTACGAACTTGTCTTCGCCCCCACCTCACTGTCTCCGGGAACACTCGCTCTGAAATTGCGTGATAACGCGATTACCGATTCTTTCGGGATGACCAATTCCGAGGTCGCTACCTCCATAGAATTCCGTCCGCACCGCATTCGCGAAGGAGACCTCAGTCTTTGGTGGGAGCTGAACGAGGGAACGGGAACCCTCGCCGTGGATTCCGCAGGTGGGGACTTCAACGGAACGGGATCCCCAGCCTGGGCCTCGCCCGGGAAGTTCGGAGCCTCAAGCATAGGGTTTGACGGGACAAATGGAAAATCCATCGTCTCCACAGGTCTGTCCGAAGACAAAATGGCCGTGACGCTTTCCTTCTGGGTATTCCCCGAAAGTTCTGACTTTCATCTTTTCAGCCTGACCGGGAACGCGCCGGCAATGGCTATCTCCTTGCGCAATCAGCGCCCGGTGTTCTCTCTCGAGGGACTGGGGCAGCAATCCCTGCCTGGAACAGAAGTCGACGAATTCTGGGCCAAAGGCTATCTCCCCCTCAATCAATGGTCTCATCTCGCCATGACGTTCGATTTGAGTGAAAGAACGGTCAGGTTCTACATCAACGGCGTCCTAGACAACGAGTCCTCATTCTCAAGCGGCCAACTTTTCCCTTCGTCACAAGCATTCCGCCTCGGACCTCAAGACGGTACGGATGCTTCGGCAACCTTGGGTAGAGTCGATGATTTCCGTGTTTACGGGGCCGCCCTTTCCTCTTTGGAAGTCGGTCGCCTCTTCGGAAATGCCTCCGGGGATTTTTATCAGCGTACGATTGAGGTCACCCAAGCCAATGGCTACCAACTACCGGAAAAGGTTACGGTCCGCTTCCTTCAGGATGGCTTCCCCGTTTCCGTGGATGGCTTTTACCTGGCTGACTATTCCCCTGTTACGAATGGATCAGGGACCGCCCCAAGCTTGATTGAGCCTGGAGTTTATCAGTTTGAACTGACTCCAACCAACGCAGCGGCTCCGGTTTCCATGAGCCTGACGATTAACGGAACTGCAATCAGCACGGCATTCGGAGAGTCCTTCGCTTCCGCTCCGGTCACGGTGCCCTACGACGTACAAATGCCGACCGTCACCTCCCCGACTCAATCCAGATGGGCCAAGGGCGTTCAAGGAAGCTTTCGAATCGAAGCAAGTTATGCATCCAGTATCAGTACTGGGGCCTTGCCTGCGGGGCTTGAATTCAATGCGACCACACTGACCATTTCAGGAACGCCCGAGGTTTCCGGATCCTCGTCCACAACCATCACCGCCACCAACCCGATGGGCAACGATCCGCAAAACCATCAATTCACAATCTACGACCCCACGAGTTTTGCGGCCAAGATGGAAATCGACCTAATTGGAGCAACTGCGGGCGAATCCCCCGACAACCTACCGGGGCTGATCGTTCAGCTTGATGCCAACTCGCTAACCGAAGCAAACGGTTCAGCGCTCTCCTCTTGGCCTGATTCTTCGGGTGGCGGACATGCCTTGGATCAGGCTCGTGGCATTCCCTCCGTTACCACAAGCCAGGCATTGGGTGGGAAGAAAGTCGTATCCTTTGACGGATTCTCTCAATTGTACTCAACCTATGACTTCGGTTCATCCTTAACCGAGTATACGGTCTTGGCCCTTGCCCGACACACGGGCGAATCGAACGAAACCATCGTTGGTTCGGTCGGTTCCGATTGGGTATTCGGTTGGGGGAACGGAAGTTCTTCCTATTGGAAAATGGGGAATACCGTCGCTCAGTCCGTACCCGCGGATCAGTCCTGGCACCTGCTCGCAGGAACCTTCGATTCCGCAGGAAACATGATTCTTTGGCGCGACGGTGTGAAAGTAGCCGAGCAGACCGCAGTCACTAGCATACACTCGGTCCCGAAAAGACTGGCTTTGGGCGGATCCGATACCAATGCTAATTTTTCCAATTCCGAAGTAGCGGAGGTTTTGGTTTTCAACCGGGTTCTCAATAGCTCGGAATTTTCCGCCATGCAGGAATACCTACGTGTAAAATGGCAAGGCGGCGCTATATCGGACTTCCCTCTTTTGGTTCGCTTGGGAACGGTTTCCCACCCTGACTTTTCCCTGACTTCCTTTGCCGATCAGGCAAACGGCGGAGATCTTCGTTTCTTCGATCAGCAAAACCGCGAACTAGTTTACGAAATCGACGAATGGAATGCTTCGGGAGAATCCACCGTTTGGGTTCAGACCAAAGAACTGAGCCCTAATTCGAAGATTCTAGCCTATTGGGGGAACGCTTCGGACGTGACCCCACCTGCCTATCGTTCCGACGGATCGCTTTGGTCTGGGTATGACGGAGTCTGGCACTTGGATGACGCTCTTGATTCCTCGGTAAACTCAAGGACAGCAACGGCCAATGGCGGCGCAGTCCCGGGCTCGCCCGCAACCGTGGGCAAAGGCCTCACCCTGGATGGCACCGATGATTACCTGAACATCGGTGGTTATGGCGGTATTTCCGGCTCAGGGGCACGCTCCGTTTCCCTTTGGCTCAAATCCAATCAATCCAGCAGCGGCTTGGCGGGTTGGGGAGCGGTTGGAAACCTGTGGAACTTGTCCTGGAATAGCCAAGGTCCATTCGTCTCGACGGATAATGGTGGAGGAAAACGTCAGGGAGCGTTCAATTTGGGAGACGACCAATGGCACCACCTTACCCTTTCTTTTCCTGGCTCGGGCAGCGACTTAAACACAACGCGGGTTTTCGTCGACGGGAAGCTGGTTGATTCTCCTGCATCTTCTGTCTCAGGCTTGGTAAATACGCAAGGAGGAGGAAATCTTGCCATCGGGGCCTTGCACGACGGCACTTCCAAAATGACAGGCATTCTTGATGAGGTACGCGTTTCATCGGTTTTCCGTGGACACGCCTGGGCAAGGCATTCCTATGAGAACCAAAAACCGGGGTCCAATTACCTCCAATACGATTTGCAATACCTCTTGGCTCCCGTTTTACCCGCAGACCTCAACCTGACCGTAGTCGTTGGTCAATCGATGAACTACCAAGTTCAAAGCGATCCGCCAGCCACCTTATACGCTTATACCGGATCGTTGCCCCCGAGCTTGTCCTTTAACGCGGCTACCGGCGTAATTTCAGGCACACCTTCCGGGAGCCCCGGGCAATTCGTACTTTCCCTTACCGCTTCCAATCCCAAGGGTAGCTCAACCACGACCTTGACAATCGAATCCAAAGGAGCGGTTGAAGCTCCGGTTGTTGCCATTGGCTCGATCCTTGAGGTGGGAGGCAGAAGCGCCACCCTTCAGGGACAACTTGTCGATTCAGGAGGGGTTGCCAATTCCGTGACCCTCTATTACGGCGATACCGATGGCATCGAAACCCCAGGCGACTGGAATCACACCCTATCCCTCGGAACCTTCGATCAAGGCCCCATAAACGCAGGATTGAGCGGATTGAACAGTGGGCAGACTTATTACTACCGTTTTGCCTCGAATAACTCCGCAGGCACGGACTGGTCCGGTCCGGGAACCTTTGCCACCCTTTCCTTTGACCAGGGCACTTTGCGCTTTGACACCGGTTCCGATGAGACGGGCGATTCAGCGGGCTTGTTTTGGAACAAGGGAACGGGAGAAATAAAGGTCATGGATGCAAACTTGAGCACCGAGAACTATCTCGCCCCGGACGGAACGGCTTGGATGCTCACCAAGGCAAGCTTCCATTTCGGATCGGACTTTTATCTCGGACCAAACTTGGACAAGGTAGTCTTGGAGGGCGTAAATTCACTCTCCATATCAAGCGATGGGAACGTCACTTTGGCAAAGAGCATTACGGGATCCCCTTCACCTGCTTCCCCCCACGTACCGAATGGATCGTTGCTGGATGGTTATGATGCCTATTATGGTGATGACCCGGGCAAAGGACACAGATTGGGCCGCGGACGGCTAGGTGGATTCGGAGGCGGACAGGGTCCGGGCAAAGGACATAGTCTCGGAACAAATAGCTCAGGCGGACTCTCTGGTGGTGGTGGATCCTTCGCGGGTGAAGGCGGGCCCGGGGCTTCCGGACCAGCAGGGATTCGATACGGATCGGCAGAACTTGGATTGCTTGTAGGAGGTTCGGGCGGAGGCTTGGGCAACTTGGGCGAAGCTGCTGCGGGCGGAGGCGCTTTGGAAATCATCTCCGCAGGCAAAATCCTGATCAAGGATGGAATCGAAATCTCGATGAATGGGGGTGCGGTAATCGTCAACCCGAATCAAGGCGCCTATTTTTCCGGTGGAGCTGGATCGGGCGGAGCGATCAGACTGGTTGCGAACAGTATCGTGAACAAGGGAATTTTGGAAACCCGCGGTGGGGATGCGTCCGGCATGGACAGCCGTGAAACCGGCGTCCGTTTCCTCTCCGATGCAGGCGGTGCAGGTGGAGGTGGACGCGTAGCCTTTCTTGCCGATGGGTCGATTGAAATGGGGACGGTGATCGTAGATGGCGGAGTTGCCAATGGGGATGGAATGGCCGGTATGATAGGAAGTGTTTTCTCGGGACCCCGCTCCCCTACCCCCGCAGTCGACCTGAACCTCACCTCAGGCACTTTGGTCTTCGATACGGCCGGAGCCTGGACTCATACCTCGGGATTAAAGGGAAGAGGTACGGTGCAAAGATCGATCTTTTCCGAAAACGGTCTGAGTTACGGCTATGGGATTTGCACCTTCAATTTCAATGATTTTACACTTGGCGCCGGCGTTTCCATCGTAGTTCGCGGAAGCAACTCCTTACGTTTCCAAATCGATGGTAACGCAACCATAGCAACCGATATCCAAGCGGACGGCCAAACCGGATTGCAAGGCATTTACTCTGGGTTACCCGGAGCCGGAGGCTGGTCTTCAGGCCGGGCTCTCAACGATACCGAGAACAATGGAAACTTGCATCCGGCTTTGGACGGACAGGGCCCCGGTGGCGGACGAGGCTATGAAAAAACCAAGTCCAACGGAGGAGGAAGCTACGGAGGAGCAGGTTCCGGGGGATTGAATCTCGGCATTCCCGGCTTAACCTACGGGGATGAGAAAATCACTCACCTCATCGGCGGATCGGGGGGTGGACACGCAAAAACCGGATCCGGAAATTCGGGCGGAGGTGGCGGAGCCATCGGTTTTGCAGTAGCCGGTACATTCAGGTTGGAAGCAAACGGTACGATTTCAGTTTCCGGAGGGAAAGGCCAGTTCGAGCAAGATTCATCCGGGGCTGGTGGTTCCGGAGGTTCGATCAAGATCGAAGCCGCCAGCATTCTCAACTCGGGTAAGATCACGGCCGTGGGTGGAGATGCCTACGGCTTGGGCGGACCGGGTGGAGGCGGACGGATTTCCCTCGTGACCAGTGGTTCCCTCATGGAGGGAGACGTAAACGCATCCGGAGGGCGCTCACTGCTCTCCGTAACGGGAACCCATCGCTCTTCCGATTTGGTCGGCCATTGGACGTTCGATGAGAATTCCTCGGTTGCAATTGCAAGCGATTCAACTGCCAACAACCTTCATGCAACCATCGGGGGCAACCCTCAACGCTTGCCTGGAGTTCGGGACGGAGCCTTCTATTTTGACGGAAACGACGACCGGGTCTTCCTTCCCTCCGATCCAAAGTTGGCATTGGCCCAATACACCGTGTCCTTTTGGATCTACCCCGAGCGCAACAACGAGGGATGGACGGGGCTTTTCGGTCGTGGCAACCCAAGAAATTACGCAATTTGGCTTGGAAACTCGAATCACGTCAGTTCTCCCTTTGTTCACCACAGGTTCATGGAGGGTGCAGACACAAACCAAGGGGCGCCCAATCATACTCTTCCGGGATGGAACCAATGGTATCATGTCGTGTGCTCCAACGGCGGACTCGGGTCGGTTGCCCGGACTTACGTGAACGGGAGCTATTTCGAAGGGAATGCAGTAAGGGAAAAGCCCATTTTAGAGGAATTGGCAATCAACTCGTCTTCAGCGCCCTTGAATATCGGAGTCGATCCTGAAGCCGCTGCTTCCGACAGAGCATATTTCCTTGGCAGAATGGATGACGTCCGCCTGTACAACGTTCCGCTGGGAATCGAAGACGTCAAGATCATCTACGTCGGAGAAAACAACTTGGGGTCAGCAGGTGCCAACGGTTTGAACGGAACCGTAAACAAACTCACCGTACCGGCGCTTCCTGCCATTTCGAACCTCTCGCTCACTTATGGCCAAAAAATAGTGGGAACGGATTTGGGCGAACAATCAGGGTTGACCTACTCGGTCAGCAACCTGCCTCCCGGCTTATCCAACCGCCAGGGCTTTCTTCCGACCGAGTTGCCGGGGCTTCTTGCCTGGTATGCTGCTGACCGGAACGGGAGCTTCGATTTTTATGCCGACCGCAATTACGAGCGTAACGATACCGTCGCCTCGAACGATCTCGTACTCGGCCTTGAGTTCAATGAAGGAAACGGAACCGTCGCCTTTGACTCCACGGGCAATGGAAACCACGCCAACCTGCTTAACCCAGCCCAATGGTCTCCGGGAAAGTCCGGCGGAGGGATAGCCTTCGACGGAGACAACGACGGGGTTTTCTTCTCCAAGGTCGGTTTTATGAACCAGCCCAGCGCATTCACGCTTTCGCTTTGGTTCAACCGGACCAGTGACAAAGTCGGAATGTCAACCAATCATGGCGTGGACAACGTGCTGGTCGCCCAAAGCAGCGCCAATTTCAACGACAACCTCGAGATCGGAACGTCAGGATCCGAGATCGAAGTTTATTTGGACTCGGGAGACGGAGCCGAGGATGCCTTCCATACGACTACCGGGGCTGGAATCTCAAACGGAGCATGGAATCACCTGACCGTTACCTATGGAACAGGATTCAAGCTCTACCTAAACGGAGCCCTCCTTCTTGACCGCCCGGAATTCACAGGGCCACTCGATTCTTCCCAAGATTCCCCTCTTTCTCTCGGGATCGCCCGGGTATTCTCTGACCAATGGGGAGATTTCGAAGGGGGAATGGATGATTTGCGCATTTACAACCGCGAATTGAACGCAACCGAAGTCGGTCTGCTATTCGGTGGTGGCAACGGAGATTTTTCATCGACTATTTATACCAGTACGGAAAAAGGCCGAATCCGGTCTTGGAACGATCTATCCGGTAACGGAAGAGATGCCGAGGCTCCCTTTGAGACGGCTCCCTTGAAATCTTTCGATCAAGTGACCGGTTCGGAAATGGCCTTTTTCGATTATGGGAAGACACTCTCCATCAGTGATTCCAGAACCATGCCAATGACCGTCTATCTGGTCGGGCGGGAAACCGGGGTAAGCATGCCCGACAGGGAATTATTCACCTTCGCGGGCTGGCGAGTCGCAAACAGTGGAAACTGGGCCCTCAGAAGATGGAACGACAACAACCCCAGCATCCTTTCGAATGCCCCTTCGAGCTTGCATTCCGTCGTCGGTTGGAAATTCGACCGTTATGGATACGAGCTAAGGGTGAATGGTCAGAGCATGGGAGCAAGCTCCTCAGCCAACTGGCATCCGAGCGCGCTCTTTGACCGGATCAATGAGGACAGTTCCTTAGTCTTGGGTGAATTGATACTCCTCCCCCGTGTCCTTGGTCAGGACGAGGTCCATAAGATCGAAGGCTATCTTGCCCATCATTGGGGTCTCGCAAACAGCCTTCCTGTTGGACATGCCTACAAGACCGGTATCCCCGAAGGACCCGAAGGGCTCGTTATCGAAGGGCAGCCTACCGTTGCAGGAACGCATACCGTCACGGTAACCGCAAGCAACCAACTTGGCACGGACAGCGCGAGCTTTGATATCATCGTCAGCGCAATATCCCCCCAAGTCCAGACAAAGGGCGCAACCCAAGTCGGGTCAACCAGCGCCCTTTTGAACGCCAACCTTCTGGAGGCAGGCGGCGAAGCAACCTCAACCTCCTTCGAATGGGGACTTAACTCGGGCAGCCTGGATCAAAATACTTCGATTTCCCTGCAATCCTCATCCGGTGAATTTTCCACCATGGTGAACGGATTGACACCTGGAGCCACTTACTACTTCCGGGCAAAGGCAGTGAACTCGGCCGGCATATCGAATGGAGACGCAATTTCATCCGATCCCCTTTTCCATTGGCCCCTTAATGATACGGGGGGAACGGTCAATGACCTAAGAGGGTTGGCCCAAGGCACGATTGTCGGAGCCAGTCCCTTTACCGGTCCGAGTCGCGGACAGTCCCTGCGGTTTGACGGTTCGGATGACTATGTTTCCTTTGGTGACCGAGACGAAATGGATTCGCCCGAACGCTTCACCCTTTCGCTTTGGTTCAAGCGCGAACAAGACTTGACCGACCGGTCGACCAACCACGCCGTGGACAACGTCTTGGTTGCCCAGTCAAGCGGTGTATCCAACGACAATTTCGAGATCGGCACCCATGGGACCTTCATCGAAATCTATGCCGATTCAGGAACCGCCGCGACGGATGCGACGGTCCGAGTCGATGCGGGGGTAACGGATAACACCTGGTATCACCTCGCTTTGGTCTATGGCAGTGAGATGACACTCTTCCTGAACGGAACCAAGGTTTCGACTTGGACGCAATACAACGGGAGACTTGAAGATAGTGGAGTTTCGCCCCTTTCCATTGGAATCGCACGGCCCGGTGAAGATAATTGGGGAGAATTCAAGGGCTTGATTCAAAACGTGTTGATTTACGAGGCCGAACTTTCGGCTTACGAAATCAAGGTTTTGGCCGAGCAAGGCGCCGTCCAATCATTCACGACCGGTACGCAACCCACTCCCCCGGTCGTTCGGACTCTTCCCGCCACCTCGGCAACGGATAACAATGCGACCTTGTCCTACGAATTGGTCACCTACGATGGATCACAACCGGAAATCATCCTCTATTGGGGTCCGGTAGACCGACAGGAGAATGAAGGACTTTGGGCAAATCAATTGAGCCTCGGGCCCCAAGGGGTTGGCATAGGCACTCATACCGTGACCGGGTTATCCCCCGGACAAGACCTCTACTATCAGGTACAGGCAAAGGGATCGGCTCATAATGCATGGTCGGATGCCAGTGGGCACACGCGCACCGTTTCGGTGCCCGACGTCGCAACCCTGCTCGCGGTCGATCAATCGACGAATTCAGCCACCTTGCGCGGAACGCTCATAGGCAATGGGGGCGTCACTCAAACCATATCCCTGAGCGAACCGCTCGTGTCTAGCGAATTGATCGCGCATTGGCGCTTCGACGAAGGACAAGGGAGGGAAACCTATGATTCCACTGGTTTCAGCACCGCAGCCCAAATTTTCGATGGCGCGAATTGGGCAAACGGCAGAGGAGGACAGTTTGGGAAAGCCTTGGACTTCGACGGTGGTAACTTGGCTTACGTCCAAACCGGATCCTTCCAAATTGGCGGAGCCATGAGCTTCAGTGGTTGGGCATACAAAAGAAACTTGGGCAATTGGCAACGAATGGTCGATTTCGGCAACGGTACCAATGACAACCTTTTGATTGCAAACAGGTGGTCATCGAATCAAGTGGAATGGGGAATCCGAAGAGGGGGTGGAAACATTGCCTTGGTCGTTCAGGACTTCTGGGCTCTGAACGAATGGCAACACGTCGTGGCAACGGTTGATGACTCGAGTGTAATGAAGCTTTACCGAAACGGACAATTGATGGGATCGATGATCGGACACCTGCCGAACAACCTTTCGAGAACCAACCAGTATATCGGCAAGAGCAATTGGCCCGACTCCTATTTTGACGGGATGATGGACGATATCCGGGTATACGACCGTGCGATTACCCAGAACGAGGTAGATCAGATCTTCTCCGGTGACTTGGAGCAAACCGTGACCCTCGGAGGGGAAGACCCGGTCATCACCCTGTTCTGGGGTGACGAAGATGCGGGGCAGACGACCGCGGTGGACGCTTCTTCGCCTGATGCATGGGATGCAAGCAATCTTCTCGGAGTCAAAGCCCTGGGCGAATTCTCCTTCCCATTGAGCGGTCTTCCTGTAGGAAAAACCTATTACTACCGGTTCAAGGCCACCAATTCGGCAGGAACAAGTTGGTCTGCAACGGCATCCATCTTCTCAACCGGATCCTTTGGTTTCAAAGCCGATTCCTTTGCCGATGGAAACATGCTCCTCTGGCTTGATGCCACGGACGTCAACGCAGACGGAAACCTTACAAACGAACCGGTCGGGGGCAGCTTGGACCAATGGAGAGACAAATCCGGAGCTAACCGCCATGCCGGAAACGGGAAAGGGCCGGACGTCAAGGTTGACCGTTGGAACGGATTGTCCGTGCTGAAGTTTGACGGTCAAAGCCAGTACCTGAGAGTTTCGGATTCGCCCGCTTTCGATTTTGGCGAGGATGCGACGATCTTCATCGTTGCCAAGGGAGATACCCTGGCTGATTGGCGCCCCATCCTTTCCAAGCGGGGCATGGATGGAGTCGGTTGGCAATTCCGCAAGGACAACACCGATTTCGCAACGTTTACGGTTCGGGGAACGACAGGGAACGACGGCCAGCGCGGAGCGACCCCGATCAATGGCGATGCTCATGTCTGGGCGATGAGAAAAGAACAGTTCAAGCGCACCCAGTGGGCGGACGGAAACGAGGAGTATCACATCGACGACAGAGATTCCGTTCCCGCAACCACGAGCGACCTAGTGGTCGGTGCCCGTGATCAGGACGGAATCTCAGCCTTTGGAGGAGTCGAGATTGGTGAGATTCTCGTATTCGATTCCGCCCTGAGCGATCAACAGGTTTCCCAAATGCAGGGGCATTTGGCCCACAAGTGGGGGTTGACTGACGAGATGTCGAACGCTCATCCCTACAAAACGGTCCCTCCCCTCTTCGAGAACCGGCCTGAGATTACCCTTGATTCGAGCTACACCTTTTTCGTTCAAGGCAACGTCCCCGTAAGCATGCAGGTCACCACCAACCGCCCTGCAGACGCTTACAGCGCTCTGGGCTTGCCTCCGGGACTCGATCTGAATTCCACCAGTGGCCTGCTATCTGGCACCCCAACCGCCACCGGAAGTTTCACGGTTACCTTCGAAACAAGCAACCAGGCCGGTTCCTATGCAAAACAGGTCTTGTTCGACATCAGAGATTACTCGGACTGGCAATTCTCAAGCATGATAACCTTCCCTGGCTATACGGGTTCTTCCCAGATTTCCGATTTCCCCGTTTATTTCGAGTTGAACAATTCCATCACCGGATTCAACTACGAACAATTCGCATCTCCTTATGGATACGACCTCAGGTTTGTCATGGCAGACGGCAACGAGGAAATTGAATACGAAACAGTCCATTGGAATCCTGCCGGAATATCATCCTTCTGGCTCAACCTTCCCAGGCTTGACAACAATACTTCAATCAAGGCCTTGTGGGGTAATCAGAATGCGCTTTCCCAACCCGAATATTCCAAGGACGGACGCATCTGGGATGGATACCATGGCGTCTGGCATATGGATGGAACGGGTCAAGACCTGATCAAGGAGTCCAAATCAAGCTTTCACGGAACACCCTATAATTTCGGCACCATGCGAGAAACGGGAGTGATTGGAACGGCTCTCAGTTTTGACGGAGTGAACGATTACGTCGATTTGCCCATCGACTCGCACCCTCCGGCCGATGCCAGGAAGCTTTCGATCTCCTTTTGGAGTTACGGCGGAGACAAGCATCTTGCCATGAACTCCATCCTCGAGTCCGGTTCGGCCCTTGGCCGCCACCTGAACATTCACCTTCCATGGTCAAACGCCAGGGTTTACTGGGATGCCGGAGTCGGTGGCATTGACCGAATCGAGAAAGAGGACAGCTTCTACAAGGGAACTTGGACCCATTGGGTCTTCCAAAAGGACCGTGATTCCGGATCTATGTACATCTACCGTGACGGATCGCTCTGGCAGTCAGGTTTTTCCAAGACCCGGCCTTTCGGTTCTCCGGTAGACAGTTTCAGGCTTGGATCCGCACGGTACGGAGGTAGTTACTGGCACGGCTTGCTTGATGAATTCCGGATGAGCTTGTCGATTGACTCCCCAGACTGGATTCTCGCCTCTTATCTCAGCCAACGCCCGGGCACGACCTTCTCACAGATGCAAGCCGTGCAGGGTCCGCCGATCATACTGGACGGACAGACCGTCGAGGGCTACGCAAACGATCCGGGAAAACAGGTCTCCTACCAAGTGCAAACCTTCCCGGCAGCCAGTTCATTCTATGTTGTCGGACTACCCGCCGGTTTAAGTTTGAACCAAACGACCGGAGTGATCAGCGGACAGCCTTTGCAGGGCGGATCCTATCAGGTGACCATTACCGCGCAGAACGGATATGGGAATAGTCAGGCGATTATACAGCTCGCCATTGTCGATCTCAACGGGTTCACCCATCAGGCCACGGTCAATTTCTCCGCTTACACCGGACCGACCCTCAACGATTTCCCTGCCTTGCTAAGGTTTGACACCAGCACCCCGAACTTCAGCTTGAAAAGCTTCAAGTCACCCATGGCCAACGACCTTCGTCTTTTTGACAACGCAGGAAGGGAATTAAGCTACGAGATCGAATCGGTCGACCACCAAAACGGCGTTTTGCTCGTTTGGGTAAAAGTACCTGAATTCAATCAGTCCACCGAAATCCTTGCGAATTGGGGGAAGGCGGAATTCGCGGACAAGCCCCCGGTCTATGCAGATGACGGATCGACCTGGTCGAGCGGATACCGGGGAGTATGGCATTTCCGGGCAATCAACGAGGTCGGAGTGCTGACGGATTCGTCCTACTACCGCAATCATGCCGAGGACGAATTCGGCTTCACCGAAAACAATTCAATCATCGGGACTGGCCGGGGCATATCCGGCGGAGTCGAGAAATTCATCAAGATCCCCTCCTCCTACTCCATGGATTCCCTACATGAGGAAAGCTACAGCTTTTCAGCTTGGGTCCGATTGGAAGAAGAACCCCAAACAGTTGCCTTGGATTCGGTTTACGGGATGGGATTCCTCATGAGGCCGAACGATTCCTACTTCAATGACATCGAGACCCTTATCGCTCTTGAACCCCAGGCGGCAGGAGCTCGGATCATGCAGGCCGGCCCTAGACAGGGACTCTATTTCAATGGGGACAACGACTTCAGGAACGCAGGGATCGGGATCAACCGGAATGACAATTACATGACCTTATTCCTGACCATGTTTACTCCACAGGAGAGCGGGCTGCATCAATTCCGCTGCACGGACAAGGACGATCGGGCAACCATTTGGCTTGATCTTGACAGGGACGGGATTTTCGAAGCATCCGGGGACAACGGTTTCGAAAAAATGGGAGGGAATAACAACTTCACTTCTTCCCTGATCAATCTTGATGCGAACCAATCCTACAAGATGGCGATTGCCCACGGGGAATGGGGAGGCGGTTCCCGTCTCCGTCCCTGGTTCCTCACCCCCAGTGTGGATTGGAGAGTCATCGATCCAAGCGACCCGGATCAGCAAGGCTTCTTCAAGGTTCCGTTCGGGGTAGACATCTCCGCCAACCTCAGCCCCTACCAATTCTATCAACACGGAGCGAATGAAAAGGCTTTTGTAGGAGGAGGACAATACGGGGCGACTCATTACCTGAGCGGGCAAAAAGTCACTGCAAACTCCTCGACCGCGTTGCCTTATGCCCAATGGAAGCATTTGTTCGTAAACGTTGATCATGCCAACGGCCAGTTAAAGATCTACCTGGACGGAACCCTCATCGATACCGAAAGCTTCACCCCGGGTTCGAAGGGGCCCGAATTACTTGGCCAAGACTGGATTCTCGGACAAGGAATCGTTCCTTCGAGTTTGGACGAGGTACGTTTGTCCAAGAGCCCGCGTTCCGCTGATTGGATCGAGGCAGCCTATCATAACCAAAAGCCCACTCCATCCTACCCCGCTATCGGTTCCGTAACCGGACCTCCGAGCTTTACTTCGGTTTCGTCCTTTACCATACAAGCGGACGAGCCCTTCACCCATATGGCAACCGTTACCGGTACGCCCATCGCCTTTACCGGCACCGGACTGCCCGGTGGCTTGATTCTCAATCCGGCTGACGGGAACCTTTCGGGCATCCCATCGGTAGCAGGTACGTTCCCTGCAGTCATGAGAGCCCTCTACTCAGATGGTCAAAATGCAGAGCAGAATTACGATTTCACGGTTCTTCCCGCCAAGCCGGAAATCAGTATCGGAGTCCCTTATGTGATTGATTCGGGAAGTATCCTGGTTCCGTTTGAGGTCCTCACCACCGGCGGGATTGATCCGGACGTTTACGTCCTTGCCGATACGGTTGATCACGGAACGAACTTCTACTCGTGGGCCTATCGGGTACATGCCGGCAAGCTTGGGTTGGGAACAGGATCCACCATCGTAAGCGGACTTGCTCCCGATCAGAGGTATTACGTCCGTCTCTTTGCGGAAAACGTCTCGGGCTTTGACTGGACGGGGAAGGAATCATCCCCCCGGACGCAACCTGAGTCGACGCACCTGCCCTTCGGTCTCGCCCTTTGGTTTGACGGTGACGACATCACGGGGGATCCCAATAGCAAACCTTCCGATGGGTTTGCCCTTACTCAGTGGTTCGACAAGTCGGGCAAGGGAAGGCACATGGCAAACGTCTTGGGAGATCCCGTCATAAGATTGGATGGTTTCGGAGGGCGTGCAGTCGTGGACTTTGACGGGAATGACCGGATGAATACCGATTACGACATGCGTGCCGGCCTGGAGTTGCAAAACTGGAGAAACGGCGGTTACACGGTTTTCGGAGTGTCCCGATACAAGGGTGGCGACAATGAACGGGTCATTACCTCTATCGGAACGAATTGGCTTTTGGGGCATCACGGAAATTGGATAGGCAGGTACTATTTCAACGGTTGGGTTGACCAGGGCTTCGCATCCGATACCAATTTCCACATCTTCGAAACCGTCCATCAGGGAAGAAGTTTAAGTAATGATCCATCCGCTACCGTCTGGACGGATGGCATCGAAGGCTCGTATCGCAACGGCGGGAAGCAGCGTTCGAACAATTGGAATTTCTTCCCTTCCAAAATCGCGTTCGGAGCCTACCAAAACTCGGCCACACACGAATCATCCAAGGCTCAGGTCGCAGAGTTCCTTTTCTTTGCCGGACAGATGCTTGAGGACGATCGGCTCAAGATGGAGGGTTATCTATCTCACAAGTGGGGAATCCCCCTGCCCTCCAACCACCCATGGTACCTGAACAAGCCGACCTATGGAGAAGTGATCGTTACGGGAACCACCCCCGTGATCGACACGAACCGTACGGAAGGACCGACTGTGGCCAACAGAACGCCGGCCAATTTGAAAAAGACTTCCGCAACCTTGACCGGAAGACTAGTGGATGCAGGACTCGGCACTCTCTACACGGGAGTCGGACAATCGGACTACGACCCCAGAGACGTATCCGGATTAAGACTTTGGCTGGATGCTTCCGACATTGACGGCGACGGGGTAACCGGACCCGCCCCCACTCCTACCGAAATCCCCTGGGATTTATCTACCCTCAATCCGATTCTTTGGCTCGATGCCAACCACTCCTCGGCACCGGGAGCGAGCTGGACAGACCGTTCGGCAAGTGGAAACGATGCGACAAGGAACGGTGGCCCCTACGTCACGACCCAAGCCTACAATGATCTTCCTGTCATGACCTACGACGGGGTCAACGGACACTACCACAGTTTCAACCCGATCAGCGACATCCGTACGGTCTTCTGGGTGGTCAACCGCAATCCCGGAACCTACTCCTTCCTGCTCGGGCATACGGGTAGTTATAATTTTCACACCAACAACAACCGATTCTGGCACAACAATTATGCCCATGCGAATGTCAAAAACGGTTCGCTTTGGGTAAACGGCGCCCTCACGGACGGTCTTAACCAAAACGTACCTTCCGATCTATCCGTGATTTCACTGAGGACGGCCGGAAACGTTTCTGCAAACACTTTCTCCAGAGATCGAAACCAAAACAACCGTTATTGGAGCGGCGAATTGGGTGAATTGATCATCTTCAATTACGTCATGAGCGACGAACAGGTCCGAAAGGTCGAAGGCTACTTGGCTCACAGGTGGGGCCTCGAAGGCGATCTTCCCGGCGGGCATCCCTACGCCAGCTTGGATCCCAGAACCGAAACTCTCACGATCCACGCACAGGTTGCAAAGGTCGAGGACAAGTCCGATCAAGATAACGACGCTACCCAAGCCAATACCGATCAGCAACCCGGACTTGTCGTGGAGGGTCAAAACTCTCTCCACCTCCTGAATTTCGACGGAATGAACGATCACCTGTCCTTTGACCGGATCGAACCCATACGCACCGCCTTGATGGTCGTAAAAAGGGAAGCCGGCAACACCGGATACATCCTGGGCGACAACACCCGTTACGATTTCCGTTCGGGCAATGGAAAGATATGGTCCAACGTATGGACGAACCCGGACGTATACAATGGGTTGCTCCATGTCGACGGAAACTTCAGGGACGGTCTGAACAGCGATCTAACGAACGACGTATTTTCCATCTTGGCCGTCCGTACGAAGGGTTCGACCATTGCAGACAGTTTCTCGAAGGACGGTGGCAGCGGAAACACCTGGAAAGGCGATCTGGCCGAGTTGCTTGTCTACAATGAACCTTTGTCCGATGAGGATATTCGCCGGATCGAAGGATACCTTGCCCATAAATGGGGCATTGGCACATTGGTCGGTTCCCACCCCTACAAGCTTTCTCCTCCGAAAAGAAGCAGGCCTACGGCGCAAACCAAGATTTTCTGGGGAGGAACCGACGGCGGGACCAACCCAGCCGCCTGGGATAACGTAATCGACACCGGTGAAGCCTATGCCGGTTTAAGGAAGTTAACTTCCGGGGTAAACGTCCTTTCGGACCCCTTGCCTACCGAGTCCGGCAGTTCCTTCCCCGCCTCCGCCTTGCTTGACGGACAACTGCCGTTGGACGGATGGCGTTCCAGCTGGACTGCCTGGTACAAGAAAAACCCCCTTCTGACCTTCAACTTGGGCAAGAAGAGAATAATGGACAAGATCCGGGTCTATTACCAACCTTACGAAAGAGCGGACGAATTATTCGAAGTCGAGATCTGGACAGCCGATGAACAGATGAATTTTTCCCTTTGGAAAACCATGCCCGGACCAGTCAAGCCCAAGGGGATCGGCGTGTTCATCGAATACGACTTGACCGGAGTGACGACCCGGGCCATCCGCCTGGCTCCCAAGTTCCAAGGTTGGGGACATCAATGGGGTGAAGTTGAGTTTTGGGTTCACGACCCGGGTGATTTCGAGGCAACGGTGGATGGCTTGGTCGAAGGCCAGACTTATTACTACAGGGCCTTTGCCACGAATGACGGAGGTTCGGACTGGGCAAACGACACCAAGCAGTTCAAGTCCTCTGACCGGGCGGTTTATGATTCCGGAAAGTTGACCATCAACACGAGCTTGGGAACGTGGATCCACAGCGATGGCGATTCCAGGGACGGCGTGATTGAACAGAAAATCTTCACCGACCTGCTCGGGAATCAATATCAATATCAGGTTTGCCGGTTTACCTTCGATTCGATTGAGCTCCGGGGTAACGTTCAGGTCGAGGTGATCGGAACCGGATCATTGGAAATTTACGCGGCAAACGGGAATGCTTTCATCGGTGTACCAATCAACGTATCGGGTGGAAGTGGCAACGAGGACGACCGTGGGCCTGCAGGTTCAGGAGGGTTTGCCGGCGGGCAGGTCAATGCAAGAGGCTTGGGACCTGGAGGAGGACTTGGTGGCACGCTTGCCGGAGGCGGGGGATATGGAGGCTCAGGCGGCAAATCCACGGCAACGACCGGTCTTCCTTATGGCGTAGGCGGCTTGGTTGATTTCCTCGGTGGATCCGGAGGCGGAGGAAGTGACAACACTTTCAGTGGAGGGGGTGGCGGTGGAGCCCTCAAGATCATCGCGTCTCAAAAGCTTACCATTGACAATTATCTCTTCTCATTGGGCGGAAGCGGACAGAACGGATCCGGGGCCGGTTCAGGCGGAGCTCTCTACTTGAAGGGATCGGAACTCGAGCTCACGGCGAATTCCCTCCTCGACGTATCGGGAGGAAACGGTGGAGGAGCCGGAGGCAGAATTTTCCTGGAGGGTTCCTCTTCCCTCACAAACAAGGGTAATCGCAACTTGCGCGTCAACGGGGGACAAGGCACAAGCATAGGTACGGACGGAAGCGTTCGCTATGTCCGTCCTTCTCACTTGGAGGCCTTGGAGTACACGACAGGGACCATCATCATAGATACGGACAGCGGGACCTTGACTCATTCGAACGGCGACCTGGCTTACGGCTTTATAGAGGATCATTCCTATGTCGATGACAGCGGAGCGGTCTGGCCTTACTCGGTTTGCCGGTTCAGCTTTACCCAAATCAGCTTGGGCGGCGGAGTGGTGGTCAGCGTTCGGGGGAACAACGCCTTGCAACTCGATGCCTACTCGGGAGACCTCGTACTGGGGGCGAACATCAGAGTGGATGGCGGAGATGCCAAAGCCACTGACGGTGGAGTCGCCATTGCGGGAGGATATCCTGGAATGGATGCAGGGGCTGGTCCGGGTGCGGGTCCAGGCGCTCCGGAAACAACTTCCACGGCAGGGCATGGAGCCGCATACGGCGGACATGGTTCGGGCAATTCCAAAATTTACGGAGACCGTGCTTTGGACAACCTTTTGGGAGGCAGTTCGGGTGGCTCGACCGCTACCGAGGGTTCCGGGGCCGGCGGAGGCGCATTGTGGCTTAAGTCTGCGCGTGAAATTCTCATCAAACCCAACACCGTTCTCTCTGCAAACGGTGGGAATGGAGCCGGAGATGGAGCTTCCGGCGCTGGCGGAGGCATCAGGTTGGAAGGAATTCGGGTATATAATTATGGCAGAATCGAAGCAAAGGCGGGAGTAGGCGTAAAGGAATACAACCAAAGTCAAACCAGGGGATCTTCCGGAGGGCGTGTCTCCATGGTTGCATTAGGTGAAGTTTTCTTTGGCGAAGTCGACGTATCAGGGGAATGGCAAACCAATGCCGGAGCTACCTATATCGGAGGCGATTACCTGAATGCCAATTTGGTTGCGGAAAATGCCAAAGTCACTTTCGACACGAAGACGGGGTACTTCTCAATCGAGGGAGGAGCACATGGAAATGGCGTGATTTCCACCCACAGCTACCTGGACAGTCAGGGCCAAACCTGGGAATACAAGATCTGTACCTTTGCCTTCAGTCAAGTTCGCCTATCCGGTTCGACCGAGGTGACGCTCAAAGGGGACAAGGCCCTTTCCATTCAGACGGTTGCCGGCGGCGAGATCTATATCGAATCGACATTCAACCTGAATGGAGGCGATGCCTCAAACGACGATGGGTACGGAGGCAAAGCCGTACTCAACCCGTGGCCTGGCCGAAGTGCCGAGCTCTTGAACGGATTTGGACCGGGTGGACCTACGACGGCAGGCAACTGGGGTGTCAGCGCCAGCTATGGATATGGAGACGAACAGATCACTCATCTGCTTGCCGGAAGTAGCGGATCGAGCGGCAGGTACTACCAAGGCTCGGGATCTGGCGGCGGAGCCTTGGAACTGAGGGCGGACGGAGACCTCACCATCGCTCAGGGAAGCGTGATCAGCGCAAATGGCGGAGACGGGCGTACCAACGGCGAGAATTGGGATCATGGTGGAGGTGGTTCTGGAGGGGCGATCCGCTTGGTGGGCAAAAACATATACAACCGTGGCTTGATCCAGGTAATTGGAGGAAACCGCGGATCCGGAGGAGGACGAGTGGCCATGGCGGCTCAGAATATAATCGAAAAGGGCGTAGTGACCCTTGGCGGAGGGAGTTTCATCGAAGTCAAGCCTCCCGTGATCAGTGCTCCCGAGGTTCTTTATTTGGCCTATCGGGGAGCAACCTCCACCGAACTGCGCAAGAGTGTCGGTACCCGCCCTCAAAACCTCGTAGCCTACTGGCCAATGGATGACGGTGACGGCGCTATCGCCAAGGATGCCTTGGGCCGTTTTGACGGAAGTCTGGTCGGGGGAACCACCTGGACAGGCGGCCGGTTCGGACAAGCTCTGAACTTCAACGGTACGGATGGATATGTCGCCACGCAAGCAACGGGTGAATTGCTCGGAATTGACGGTAAGGAAGCTCGGACGATTTCCTTCTGGGTCAAGGCCGACAACAACAACCCGGGAAGCCAGCCTGGCTTTTATGGATACGGAGACACGACCTGCCCGAACGGACTGAATAAGTACTGGGGCATGCGAAACATCAAGGACGGTGGCTACACCGAACTGATCAGTCAGCATTGGTGCTGGGACCCAAGGTCAAGGCATGGCACGGACATCCGGACCGACTGGGTACACGTCGCCCATAATTACTCGGGGGCGGCCGTGACGATCTTTATCAACGGAAGCTTGGTATCGAATTGGACCAGATCTCAAATCAGCACGGGCAATGGACAGGCGTTCCAGTTCGGAAGATGGCGCAATGACGGCAATGCCTATTTCGGGGGAATGCTTGATGACATGAGGGTTTACGACGACATCCTTTCCGAATCCGAGATTCAGCAGATCTTTCAAGGAAACGACCTTACAACCGAGATGGTCCATATCCAGTTCAAAATGGATGCCACACAGGAGCCTACTTCCTACGGAACCACTGCCCTGCCATCTGGTCTGTCCCTGGACATGTATACCGGAGAAGTCACGGGCAAGCCTTTGGAGGTCGGTATCTTCGACGTCAACCTCACGGCAACCAATCTGGCCGGTGTCGGAACCAAGCCAATCCGGTTGATCATCGATCCGACCGCTCCGACTCTGACCACCTCCAACCCCAAAGACATTTCCTCCACCTCGGTCAGGCTTTCCGGCAAGGTGGAAAATGACGGCGGAGCCCAACCTTCCCTTTCCTTCTTCTGGGGCGATAACGATGGCGGGGAAAACCAGCAGGTCGACTTGAACGACTCAAGTCTCTGGGATTACAGGATAGACCTGAACGGCACCCACTCGAACGGCCTTGTCTCCAGCTTCTTAAACGGCTTACAGAAAAACACCCAGTATTACTACCGCTTGTTCGGAGGAAACTCCGTAAGCTCGGCGGTATGGAGCCTACCCTCACAGGAAGGCTTGTCCTCCTGGTGGACTTTTGACGAAACAAGTGGAACCGAAGCACTTGATTCAGTCGGTATCCGACATGCCACGCTCGTTGGCGTAACCGAGTCCGACCGCGTTTTCGGACGGGTTAACCGAGCCGTCAAACTGGGTGGATCGGGTGAACACGTCACGGTCAAGGGCTTCAAGGGCATAGGCGGAGAAAAGCCTCGATCCCTGGCCATGTGGATCAAGGCCTCTTCTTCATCCACAAGCGGAACGCTCGCATCCTGGGGGGCTCCAGGAAATGGATTGGGATGGAACTTCTCCATTAAAGCAGGAAGGCTCAGCATTGACGTCGGAGGAGGTGAGTTGACCGGAAGCACAATTGTGAACGATGACGCATGGCACCACGTGGCCTTGGTCTTTCCCGCGATCGGAAGCGGAGTCGAGGATATCGTTCTGTATGTCGACGGCGCAGTCGAAAACAATCCGATCAACGTCGCGCAAGCGATCAACACCGGAAACCAGTTCGACTTCAAGATCGGCACGGATGAAAACGGAAACCATTTCAATGGCCAAATTGATGAGGTCAGGCTTTATGAGAAAGATTTGTCCTCCAACGAGGCTGCGAGCATTTACTTGAATGGAACGATGCGTTTCCAAACCTCCTCGTTCTCCCTTCCTCCGGTCGTCGAAGTTGCAGGCATCACCCCGTCGGGTGGAGGAACCGCCATTGTGACTGGAAATCTGGTCGCCTTTGACTCGACTCAGCCCAGCTTGAAGATCTATTGGGGAAATGAGGACGGAGGATTCGATCCGTTGAAATGGGACGGTTCGGTTGACGTTGCCGGAGGAGCCGCTCAAGGGATGGGCGAGTTCAATGCAACGGTAAGCGGATTGCTTCC
The DNA here is from genome assembly GCA_028343845.1 of Verrucomicrobiota bacterium. Taxonomy (GTDB): domain Bacteria; phylum Verrucomicrobiota; class Verrucomicrobiia; order Opitutales; family Seribacteraceae; genus Seribacter. Next base: position 32,580 of record JAOLZO010000010.1, read on the forward strand.
GGGAGAGACCTACTATTTCAGGGCTTTTGCCTCCAGTGCGGATGGTTCGGACTGGTCCAACGGCGACCCCCAGGTTCGAGAGTCGCTGGTTTCATACCTCAGGTTCGATGAGAGCAACGGAACGCATGCCTTTGACTCATCTACATGGGAGCATAACGCAAGTGTCCAAGCCAACGATCCGAATGCAACCCGGCCCGATGGTTTTGCAGGAAGGGCTCTGCCCTTTGACGGAAAGGACGATTGGCTCAACCTGGATGCCAACACAACCGGATTTTTGGCTCAATCCTTTGATGGCCGAAGCGTAAGTTTCCGCCTGCGTCCGGTTTCAAAGGTCTACTCCGGTCCGGCTTTCACCCGATACGAACAACTTGCGGCCTACTACCCAATGGACGAAGGGACGGGATCGATCGTCGGGGATCTCGGAGTAGAGAAGCTGGATGGCGACTTGTTCGGATCACCCGCCTGGACATCCGCCCAGTTCGGACAGGGCTTGGATCTTGACGGCAGCAACGACATTGGCGACCTCAGCGCCCAAGGCGCCCTCAGGGATCTGCACAAGAACTCCTACACGATCTCCCTTTGGGTCAACTCGGATACAGACAGCGCCGGCAGCGACTACACCCAAGGCCAGCTCTATGCCCACGGTTTCATGGAGGCCATCCAAAACGAATACTTCACCGACATTGAAAATATGTTCGCTCTTACCCCAAGCGGGACCAGCACTCTGACAAACGGCCCAGGAAACCGGGGGTTGGATTTCAATAACGACAACGATTATAGGAATGCAGGGATTGGCATAACTCGGAACAACAACTACCTGAGCCTTTTCAACGGAGTATTCCATGCCAAAGTGAGCGGGCCCTATGGGTGGGAAATTCGAGGAAACGATGATCGGGGAACAATCTGGATCGACTTGGATCAGGACGGCAAATTCGAAACGACCGGAAACAAGGGCAATGAGCAGATGGTTTATCAGCCCCAATGCTGCGGAACCCAATCGACCGTAATTAATTTGGATGCCGGCTACTATGCAATCGCCATAGCCCATGGTGAAGGCGGTGGAGGCTCCAATCAGGAGGCGTATTTCTATACCCCAGCGGGAGGAGGAGCCACTACGCTCACCAAGATCAAGCCGACCGACTACCCCGACCTATTCCTCACCTCCAACGAGAGAACGCTTTTGAAGCGCGGGCCAATGAGACTTTCCATGGATGGTAACAACACGATTTACTATACCCATGGAAATTTGGCCAACCAGGTCACCGTCGACTCAAATCAATCTCTCGGAATGGGGAATTGGACCCACGTGGCCATCGTGGCCGATTACAACTCCTCTTCCCTTCGTTTTTACTTCAACGGGGTCAAGACGGACGAACAATTGCTACCGGAGGGTGACCCGGTTGATCTTTTGGCTACCGAAAAATGGCGACTCGGAGGAACAAACCAAGTATTCAGCGATTATTTCGACGGAAAAGTCGATGACTTGCGCTTCTACCAAACCGACCTGAACGGTTCGGAAATCCTTGCAATCTATCAGGACGACTTGAGCTCTGCCGTTCCCGCAGGCTATCAGCAGCAGATTTTGTACGACGAAGGAACCTCTGCATCCGGTCTTACCATAGGCTTGGATTCGGGAATCCTGAAGGCCAAGATTGCCGAGGGGGTCGGATCCGTCGAATTGGCCGACGTCACGTCGATCAGTGATGATCAATGGCATCACGTAATCCTGACCTTCGGGGATTCCCCAAAAACGATGAAGTTATACGTCGACGGCTCTCTTAAAGCCGGTCCCGGCCTTCTTTTGGACTCCACGATTTCCCTTCATCAGGAAACGCCCTCCTTCGGAATGACCCAGGGCACCTCCCAATACCCTGCTTTCGGCTTTTTCAAGGGTCAGCTTGATGACCTTCGCATTTACGACCGGGGACTCAGCGAGAGCGAGGTTCTGGAAGTTTTTGCCGGAGACGTCCCCAATGACGGTTTCATTGAGTTTCTTGGAATCGAGAAACCGGTTCTGGAAACGAGAAATCCTCTCGAAGTCATGCCCACTCATGCAACCCTACGGGCGGAGATTTTCTCAATCGGCGGACTGGTTACGACTACGGAAACTGTGATCGATCGGTCTTTCAAACCAGATACCATTGAAGGAATGGCGGTTTGGTACTCCGCTCAAGACATGAATGGCGATTTGACCGATGACCTGGGCCAAGTGCTCGGCAACGGCGCAACGGTAAGCGAATGGAAGGATGCCTCGGGGAACGGTCGGGACATGACGGGCATACAAGGAGATCCGACCTATTACATCTCAGCCCTCGAGGGCAAGCCGGTTGTCAGTTTTGACGGAAACGACATGATCTGGGGCTCCTCGAGCTTGGATTTCCTTACCAACACAGGTTACACCATGGTTGCCGTTGCGCGTTATTCCGGAGACACCAAATCAAGAGTCATTAGCTCGCGAAACCGCAACTTCCTGTTCGGCTATCATGCCGGCTTGACCGGCAGATGGTATGCCGAAGGGTGGATTTCCACAGCCGGTCCGACCGATACCGACTGGCACATGCACCTCGGGACGATCGAAGCAAAGGGAGGTAACCCCAGAGCATCCTTCTGGAGAGACGGATACTCCCTCTCCATAGGCTCGACCGGATCGAACAATAATAATTTCGCGCCGGGCATCCTTCAATTCGGCGGATACAGGACAGGCTGGGAAAGATCAACTTGCGAAATCGCCGAGGTCATGATCTACGATCGGGAGCTCAACCCGAGCGAACGGGCCGATCTCGAAGGCTATTTGGCTCACAAGTGGAGATCTCCGACCAAGTTGCTCTCTTCGGGGCATCCTCATTTCGCGGCCAATCCGTATGACGGAATAACCAAGACCACCGAAGTGGTAAGCACGGGTGGAGATCCTCCGATCCTGAAGATTTTCTGGGGAGACGATTGGGTCGAGAACAACTCGACCGACATAGATGAGAACAATGCATCCAAATGGGATAACGTGATTGTGCTCAACGATGGAAACCCCGTTTCGCTCGGTGTTCATGAAACCGTCCTGCAAAACCTTACCCAAAACAGCCGATACTTCTACAGGGCTTATGCCGAGAACCTGGGCGGGGCGGCCTGGGCTCCCTCGATCAAGGCCTTTACCGCCAGCGACACCCGCTTTACCAAGCACACAATGGATGGCCTTCTCCTTTGGCTCGACGCAACCGATCCGGATGGTGACGGAGTCCGCAACGACTGGCTGAACGAGCAGAAGGTCAGTCTATGGGTAGATAAGTCGAAAAACGAGAAGAATGCGCTTCAATCGGTTCCCTCGGCTCAGCCAAGCTATGCAAAGTCCGTTTTTGAAGATCTTCCCGCCATGCGCTTCGCATCCGGGGAATCAATGAACATAGGAACCCTGACCCTAGGATCCACTCCAATGAGCGTCTTCATCGTTGCCCAAGGGGTTGGCGTAGCTATCGGGGCCAATGACGGATCCAGTGGATGGAGCTTGGATGCAAAGATGGGGACGCGCCTGGGTTCCTATCATCAGGAATCCAACATTCTTCAGCAAATCACACTTGGATACGATCCCAGAACCGGTTACGGCCAGTTGATCGGGGAAATCGGGGAAATCATGGTTTTCGACCGCTACCTGGAAGCGGACGACCGGGAACGGATCGAGGGCTATCTTGCCCACAAGTGGGGGATCACGGAAGATCTCGCAGGAACCACCTTCAAGATCAAGGAAGGGTTGTCGCTGTACTTCCCCTTCGAGGAAACGAATGGCGGTACGATATTTGACTCATCCAAAGCCAAAAGAAATGCCTCCCTTGTCGATATTACCGATAGCGACCTTGCCGTTCCGGGGAAATTCAATTCCGGCATACAATTGGGAACCGGAGCTACCTCGTATATCGACATGGGAGCCAACCAGGTTCCGTTGCCAAGCGACTGGACCATTTCCACTTGGCTGGAGGCTCCTCTGGTAGAAACCGGGGTTGATTTCAGGCGTACTCTTACCGCCGGAGGCAATGTCAGGCACGTCGTCTTCAAGAAGGGAGGGATTTCGGAGCTCGGGGTTTACGTATCGGGTGCCGTCGGGTTCAGAGGTTCCGGTGTCAACGGCAACTCAATTAGCGCGGGCTGGCACCATTTGGCCGCCGTGGGCAAGAACGGCTTAACGGTCTTTTATTTGGACGGAAATGAAGTAGGCACCTCCAACTACCGGGCTGGCGCTGCAATTGACACGGTCGGTAACATTGCCTCCGCGTGGGAACGCTTTGCTGACAAGATTGATGATTTCCGGGTTTACGCCCGCCCCCTTTCATCCACTGAAATAACGACTCTTTACGGAAGCGGACTTGGTGATTTCGGTGGGCATCCCTATGATACGGAAGCTCCGACCTTTGATAACGTCCCGGTTATCAAGCTACCCAACAATCCAATCGTACACTGGACCTTTGACGAACTAAACGGCACGACCATTGCCGATGCGTCAGGGATGGAAAACAATGGAAGCGTGGTCAACGCGACCATTGCAAATCTCTATGATCATTCCGAACCGGGAAGGGATGGTACCGCTTTGCGTTTCGATGAGAATCAATCCGTCTTCCTTCCCAAAAGCGCCAACTTCACCCTTACGGATAAATTCACCCTTTGCTTCTGGCTCAAGACCGATGACGTCAATTCCGTCGTGCTCAAGAGCGACCAAATGAAGGTCGAAGTCCAAAACGGGTTCATCTCTGCCGGAGTCTACCTGGGCAATTGGATTAATACCGATGAAATCCCGGTGACCTTGGGTGATTGGGTGCACTATACCCTGATGTGGGACGGTTCCAAAGTAAGGTTCTTTGTAAACGCAGGCGAAGCCGTCACACCGATAAGTGTTGCCAACGGTGTCCTGCAGGGAACGGGGGGCGATGACAACACCTACCTGGGAGCGCATTCAAGTGGCGGGCACACCTTGTCCGGACTCATAGATGACTTGCGCATCTTTAATCAGTCCTTAAGCGAAAAAGAAATCCAGAGAGTCTTCGAGTTTGAAGCTTCTCCGCTTATCGCACGCTTTGGGGAGGAATACGAATACCAAATCGAGTCAATCAAGGGTCCGACCGAATACAACGCTACCGGACTGCCCGTGGGACTGGAGATCGACTCCAACACAGGCTTGATTTTCGGCGAAGCCAATCAAACGGGCACTTTCCCGGTATCGCTGAGAATTGCGAATTCTTCGGGGCAGGACACCACGGTCGTCAGCCTCGTGGTGCTCAAGGGCAGGCAAAGCGTAATCTTCGATCAAGAAATCGGGGTCATCGTATATGGGGATGCTCCGATCGACCTTAACGTAACCGCGACCTCGGGGCTGCCCATTACTTTCGATCTGGTAGCTGGCACTGACTGCGTTGATATAAATGGTTCGATCATGACGATCAAGAAACCGGGCTCGGTCAGCCTTTTGGCTAGGCAAAACGGTGACCTGAATTGGATGGCAGCGGAACCTTTCCCCATGGATTTCCAAATCATGAAAAGGGAACTGGTCGTTACCGCGCAAGATCAATTCAGGGCAACGACCGAAGCCAACCCGACCTTGACCTACTCGATTCAAGGATTGGTGAGCGGAGACCTTGAGAATGATTTCAATCAATCCATTGCCATCTCAACCTCCGTTACCGATGGAAACGTCTCCGTGCCGACTCCATCCGGCATCTATCCGATCAGCTTGACCAATGCTTTATCCGAGCTCTACTACTTCGTTTATCTGAATGGCAACCTCACGGTTTCGGACAAAAGCCTGCAAACGTTGGTTTTCGATCAGAACCTCAGTTCGGTCCGGGCGAATTTGCTCTCGGTCAACCTGACTGGATACTCAATTGACAAAGATGGAAATATGACGGGACTTCCCCTGCTCTACAAAGTGGAAGACGAAACCGTTGCCCGCATCAAGGTCACTCGCCAAGAAGATCTTCTCGCTCATTGGAAACTCGATGAGGAACTCTACACAAGCGCCACTGATTCCGAAGGCGCTTACCACGGAACTCTGGTCAACCTTGCAAATACGGAACCGACCAATTCATGGAAACCCGGACTATTCTCGAACGCCCTCGACTTAGGCGCCCCCGGAGGGAAGGTCGAACTTGGCAGCGTTCCCGTTGAAGGAGCATTCACGCTCTCCATGTGGCTGAAGTCCCAAGACTCCAACGGAAGCGCTTCGACCATCCTGTCAAAAGACGAGCTGATGGCCATGAACGTCTTCAAGTTCGAGAAAGCGGCAAGCTCAGGCATCGCTTCATTCAGGTTCTTCCCGGATGGCAACTCCACTTCTTTGGATCTCAACTCGAGCTCTCCCGTGATCGTCGACAACCAATGGGTTCACTTGGTCGTAAGCTATGATGGAAATGCAACGCTTACGATGTATGCGAATGCCGTACAAGTCGCGCAATCTGCCGGGGTTTCGATTTCCGGAATGCCCTTAAATCAGCGCTATTCCAATATGAAAGTCGGCTCATCGAGTAATCCGTACGATGGATTGATTGATGATCTCAGGATATACCAAGCCGCATTGAGTCAGACGGACGTTTCCGATATTTACGGACAAGGAGGCGGAGACTTCAAGCAGATCGAACTCATTGGTGCCGGCACGACCATGATCACGGCAACCCAGGGCGGCGACGACGTTTTTGCTCAGGCCGTTCCTGCTCAAAATTATCTTAGCGTAATCAGGGTTCCGCAAAGCCTCAGCTTCGCTCCGATCCTCGACCATTCGGTCGGCGACTTCCCCTTCATGCTGGAAGCAAACTCAACCTCCGGGCTACCGGTTTCCTTCTCCACTTCCGATCCCACAAGGGCTGTCGTTCATGGTTCTCAAGTCACCATCTATGGCCCTGGCGAAGTAACGATAACCGCCGTTCAAACCGGTGACGCCCGGTACGAGCCAGCCGCAACGTTGAGTCACTCGTTCACAATCGGGTTCGGCAATCTTTTCTCGGATTCAGCCGGAGGACTCAAGTTATGGCTGGATGCCAACGACGTGAACGGTGACAACTACCGTGACGATTCCTACGACTTTCTGTTCGGCAACCGGATAAGCATGTGGGCTGACAGATCCGGAAACACAAACAACCCGATTCAGGCAGTAGACCTGAACATGACAAGATGGTTGCCCAACACCCTAAACGAAAAAGCAGTCGTATCCTTTGACTCAGGACAAAGCTTCGATATTCAAAACTCCGTCCCAACTCCGCAATTCGTATTTATCGTACACAAGCAAACGACCACCGGCGCATCTTACGTACTCGGGGGAGACCTTGCCACCACCGGACCCGACGGGTTCTTCGAGCTCAGCCATGCTTCGGAGAGCGTCAGAATCGTTTCCGACGTTTCCAGCAGCGTTTGGGCTGTGAATTCGCTCCGGGTCATCCCCAACGGTCAATCCTTGTGGATCAACGGGGAAATCGTAGGATCGGACTCCCATAGTCAGGGTGCCATCCCCTTCGATCAAGTAGGACAGACCTTTACCGGTGAAATCGCTGAGGTTCTTGTCTTCGATCAACCTGTAAATTCGGTCAACCGCAAGAAGATCGAAGGATACCTTGCCCATAAATGGGGATTGATTGACCAATTGGGAATTTTACACCCCTACAAGACTGATCCTCCCGCATTCGGCGGTCCGCAAACGATCTCCTTCCCTGCATTGGTCGACAAGGCGGTGGGAGACCCGAGCTTCCCACTCATGGCTCAAGCTTCGTCAGGATTGCCTATCAGTTACGTTTCGTCCAACCCATCTGTGGCGGTTGTGACAGGAAACCTCGTTACGGTTCTCGGACCAGGTGCCACTACCATTACCGCCATGCAAATGGGAGATGCCCGTTACCATCCTGCATCTCCGGTCAGTCGGGTGCTTCAGGTTGTTCCGCCAGGCGTAAAGGACGACCAGGTCATTACCTTTCACCCCATTCCGGAAAAGGTCAGAGACGATCCCTCCTTCGAATTGAATGCCTCGGCCCTTTCATCAGGAGTGAATCACCCCGTATTCAGCTTGCCCGTGACTTTCACGGTTGATTATGGTCCTGCAAGCGTCGATGCATCGGGGGTTGTCATACTTGACGGCTTGGAAGGAAACGTCAGCATTACTGCCACCCAAAGCGGAAGCGCCTACGTCAAGGCGGCTCCTCCAGTCACTCAAATCATTGAAATCTCGTCCAAACAAAGGCAGGAAATCCGTTTCCCTGCAGTTGGGACCGGAGGGTTGCGGCTTACGCCCAGAGGACACCGTCCTCTCGTTCTCCAAGGCATTTACGTCACGAGTCAACTGCCCCTTCAGATTTCCAGTTCCGATCCGGACGTGGTCCGCGTATTCCGGGGAAGCAGGATCATTCCCCGCAAGAGCGGAACCGTCACCCTGACCTTTTCCTCTCCTGGTAATGACTTCTTCCTTCCGGCAGACCCACAGACCAAGACCTTTACGGTAGTCGAGCCAAGCCGAAGCGTGTGGAAGGCTTTCCGCAGGGGCGACGTACGTTACACCGACATCATGACCAGGTTTACCGACCGGTTGCTTTCCCGTAACCCTGGGCTGACCCAAGTGGAAGCGGAGAAAATCTTTGATGAAGATTACAGCGATTCGGATGGCGACGGTTACAGCAACCTTTTCGAGCGAGCCTTGGGATCGGATTCGCTTGGACCGGACCGCAGGCAGGATTTACCACTACAACCCATGCTCGGAGACAACCGTCAACGTATTTCATTCGTTCGCTGGAAATCGAATTCGGATACCAATTCCACATACTCGAGCGCGGGCGAAATCTTCGAGTATCACGTCGAACAAAGCGATGACCTCCAGACTTGGAACGCAACGGGCGTACAACTCGAACAAGTGATCGATTTGGGCGGTGGAATGGAGAGGGCAACTTACGTGACAAGCAACCCACTGCCCTCCGGGCAAAGAAAATTCATTCGCTTGCGGATCACTACGCCCTAGCCTCCTACTTGGAATATTTGATTCTTGGGTCCATGAGTAAGCAGAGCCCAGCTTGCCCAAACAAAATCGTCCCGCTCCCAGTTGAATAACCGCCTCGAACCCAAGGCTAGGGCTGTCCGAATTTCAGCCGATTAATCGAATAAGGCTCATGGCCCGAAAGAAAGATCCGCGATCAATCTTCCGGCGTCCAGCCCAAGACCATATCGAAGTTAGCGGCCAATTCTCCTACTTTGGAACCAGGCAGAGGAAGAAACTCAGCAATTAGGGCATTCCTCGCTTTCTCGTCCTTGACGCGGTTCAATATAAAATCGCTTTTGTTTTGAGGCTCTCCCTTGATATAGCACTGCGTGATAAATTTCTTTTTTCCCTTGGCGGAAACCGACATATGGAAATGAGGCGTTCTTCCGGGATAAGGAGGCGGCTTGATGGTACGAAAGAAATACCGCCCCTTGGAATCGGTCATGAAACGGCCATAACCCTGGAAATTGGGATCCATTTTTTTCCGACTGCCTCCCCTTGAGTGAAGGTATACTCCCTTCCCGTCCACCTGCCAAAGCTCCACTGTTGCATGGCGGATGGGGTTTCCCTTGATATCCGAAACCTTGCCACCAAGATAAGCGACGGTCCCTACCGATGGAGTAAGGGCATCGTTAATGACAATCAAGTCGTTATCCGTATCGAGAGGTAACTTGTCAGGGTAGAAGGGTCCCGGAGTTTGATAGGGCGTGCGCGTAAGCTGCTCGGCCATGAGTCCGGGGGTTGCGAATAGTGGGGCGAGCTTGAGGCTTTTACCCAGGAAGTTGCGACGAGTGAATATGTGCATAAGCCCATAATGATCCTCAGCGACTTCAATCCTCAAGGTAAAAATGGTATGAATAGAAAAATATTATCCAATTTCGGGATCGTTTTGCATTGCGAAAGATTAATTCCGTTGGGATAATCAGGATTCTTAACATTGCTAACCCTACGATTATTCTATGAAAAAAATCTTCTCATTGCTTATTCTTTCCCTTTTTTCCACAGGTCTTTTTGCCGGTGAGTTTCCTGATATCAGCATCAAGGAGCTTCAAAAAGCGATAAAGGACGGTAAGGTTGCCGTGATCGACGTGAACGGAGCCGGTTCTTACAAAAAGGGACATATCCCAACCGCGATTTCCTTCGCTTCCAATGGCAAGCAGCTTGCCAAGCACCTGCCCAAGGACAAGAGCACTTTGGTCGTTGCTTATTGCGGAGGTCCCGGATGCAGCGCTTACAAGCGTGGAGCCAGCGCCGCCGCCAAGCTCGGATACAAGAACGTCAAGCATTTGTCGGCCGGAATCTCCGGATGGAAACGTTCCGGAGCTGAAGTTGCCAAGAAGTAAGCTTCTTTACGACTCTTTTAAAGAAGGGCGCCCCCGGGCGCCCTTTTTTATTTTGTCCCGGCGTATTCTGGGAACCGGGTATTCAGAAACTCGTGAATTTCCTTTCTTTCGGCTTCTCCGAAATAAGTGAACCTGGAGGGAAGTTCAGAGCGGGGCATCGTCATCAAAGCCTTGATTCTGGAAAAAACGACGCTTTTCAGTTCCTCAGGCAATCCTTGAAAAGCCAAACTGCCGATCATGTAACTGCACCTTCTCTGCAAGAGCCTGTCCTTGAGGTTCAATTGGCGGAGGGGATCTCCCCTGCCCTGAAAATCCTTGGCAAACATGGATTGATCGAAAGAGATCGGCCTGGGCAAAGGCGCTTCGTCACTGAACAGCGCGTATTCGACGATTCGGACTGCTTCTTGAGCAATCCGTTCCTTTCTTTTGACCGGGTTCCCTGCCTCTTCGATAAGAAAGAACTCTCTTAACCGGTAGGTCGCCCCTAGGCATCGGTTGATAAATCCCACTTGGTGTTCCAACATCAGGTTGGCGATTACCTCACTTTGAGGAACAAGGTATCGGTTCCAGTTAAAAAAAGTACCAGGCGGAGTGGAAACCTTGGTAACGACGGACTTGGACATGACTCCGGTCGAATTTGCCCAACTCGTGGGAAAAGTATGATCTCCCGTCAGATGCCAGCCACCGAACCTAAGATCGTATGGTATGGAATGACCGGTCTGGGTTTGACGGAAAGCATCGATCGAGCCTCCTCCGGGACCTGGGATGACAGAGCTTATCAGAAGTCCCGGAACTCCGCCTATGTCCGGGCTTGCATGACAATTCATGCACCGGCGGGAGCGGGTGATGGTTGGGCGCCAAGCCTTGTCGTTGGTCGTTGGCGGCGAGAAGATGTATGGGATGGCGCCAATTTCCGGATCGATTCCGATAATCTCGATCTGTCCTCCCGGAACATAGCCTAGGTAAAGGTCTTCATTAAAATAGATGGCTCGGGGATTACGGGGTGAAATCCTGCTAAGTTGCAAACTGGTCGTGGAAAAGACCAATTGCTGGGAATACTTGCTTATTTTGAGTTTTGCAAGGAGGGCTTCGATATACTCCATCTCATTGCCATAGTCATTTGGCCCCTCTCCCGCCTCCAGTGATTTCATAATCTTGCTGAAAGGATCCTGAGGCTCTTTTTCAAGGTATTGATGGACCTCTGCCCGGAAACGAACCGTTTCCTCGACCTCTTCATCTACCGCAAAAAGAACCTGAATTCCCAACAGCATTCCCAATGCGATCTTTTTGGAGGAACGGAACATCAAATCTTTCAAAAGGGAAGTTCGGCTTCTTGGCAACTCAAGTTATTCAGGAATCAAAAATTTCTCTTTGCCTTATTACGCAAGAAGGAGCATGGTTAAAGAGTACCGAGTTACAGTTCATGGTTTACGCTTTCAGATATACAGCTTGTTTGGGGATTTCATACCTTCTTTGTATCCTCTCATACGGCTTTGCGTCCACGGGTGAACTTGCCGATCCCACCGGAGCCCTCTCCATCACTTTGCCTGCCGGATCGCCTTCGGCTCCGAGTTACTCCGTCGCATCCTCCGGCTTGAAGGGAGAGGCTGTATTCCGGGGGCAGGTCAAGCTTGCCGCCGGTAATGACATTACCTTCCACCGGGTTCCGGATTTGCTTGATCCTACAAAGACAAGCGCCCCTTTCAGTCAGGGAATGCTTGCCACGCAACAAGCTAGAGCAACTGCCGTTTTGGACGGGAACAAATCACTCCTTCAAGTGAACTTGACCTTCCCCGGTTCAGGGTATCAGCTTTTTCCGCCCAAGGTTTTCGTTGACCTGCCTACCGACGGAAACGATTCGGCTGTTAACTATCAGCTGGCTTTGGTCGTAGCAGAGATCAATGCCAGCATGGGCCAGATCACCACTTTGACCGTAGAAGACCCGGGAAAGGGCTACGTAACCCCCCCTGGCATAAAAATCGAAGGGGGTGCTCACTTCATCCGTTGCGCAGAGAGAGAATCGGCTGAGGAAGGAAAGTTTTATCTGATCACGGCAAATACCGGGGACGTCCTAACCTTATCCAATCCGTTTGGGGACGACCTCTCACAAGTATTCAAGGCAGAGTCTCTGGTCGAGATATTCGAAGCCTGGACACTCGGATCCTTGTTTGGTTATGACTCGAGCCTATTGCAGGACGGAAATTCTTCCGTCGCAGATTACGTTTACCTGCTCAAACCACCCAACGAGCAAAACGGGACCACCGATGACTACCGTCCTTATTTTCATGACGGAACGTCATGGAAAGAGGTTGGAGGGAATGGTTCCGATGCATCCGAAACGGTCATCTATCCCGACGAGTCATTTATGATCGCCCGGCGGAGCAATACCGTGCTTGACCTGGTCCTTTCCGGGACGGCCCTGACGCAAAATACCTTTGTCCAGATCCCCCAACAGGGAAAACGCTTCCTCATGAACAACCCATTCGGGATAGACATGATGCTCTCTGACTTAATTTCCTCTGACAATATAGACAACAACGTTTCCAATGGATCGAAATGGTTAGCCGCGACCGCACAAGAATCAGCGGATAATGTCGAACTGCTCCATCAAGGTGTCTGGAGTACCTACTGGCATGACGGGACGAACAAGGACGTAACTGTAAAAGCCAGAATCTCCGCCCGTGCGGGGACAGGGATAGCCGGGTCGATAAGCCTACAAGACCTGTCCATGAATTCCGCAGTCATAACCGGCATGACGAACCCTGCGGCAGGTTCGAATGTCACAGTCACGGCTGCTGGGCATGGGTTGAGAAACGGTTTTACGATCAAGGTTTCCGGCGCCAGGGGAAGAAAGACTGACCCAAGCAAAAATCAAGTGGACCAAGACGGGAACATTGTCGGGGTTGGCACTGGCTTGATCATCAACTCAGCGGCGAACGGATATTTCGAGGTAACGAACGTTACGACGGACACCTTCGAATTAAAGGGGAAAAGCGGTAATTGCGATTTTCTAAGCGAAGGCACGGCAAAATGGACGACCGGAACCCCCGGCGCCGGATATTCTTCGGATGCCTTCGTTTCCTTCGTTGGTGGCGGGGGTAGTGGAGCCATGGGAATAGCGAAAGTACAAAATGGTTCAATATCCTCGATTATCATCACCAGCCCGGGTTCGGGCTATTCGGGCGCGCCCAAGGTCAAGGTTCATTCGGGAGGTTGGCGGAAACTCGGAGCTGGACGGGCTCCCTTCAATGACGTACTGATCCCTGCAGGCGCCGGAATTCTGTTGGTAAGGAAGCATCCGAGCGGGGTTTCCTCGACGCTTGCCATTCGCAATCCGATCAAGTTGGACTGAGTTCGAGCCAAGTTTCGCTCACGACAATTGGTGGCAGTCGACGTCGAGTATGTCGTGGATATCCCTGTCTAGAGGGAATTCCTTTCTTCGTTTCTGAAACTCCGATAAAAAGGGAGTGACGGATTGAGTCAAATAGAGCAAGTGATACCTGTAGTACCCTTTGATCTTTTCCAATGGAGCGGGCGCAGGACCTTTGATATCGACGTTCGCAATGGGATTTGCATCAAGAAGGTTTCTCCACTGCTGAGCGTAAAACTCGACCTTCTCCGAACTCCTTCCCCGAAAGAGGTGACGGATGAGATGGCGAAAGGGCGGATATCCGAATTCTTCCCGCAATTCCATTTCCTCCTCCGAAAAGCCCTCCAGATCGGCTTTGCGGGAATATTGGATCGATGACGCATGCGGGGCATAGCTTTGAATGTATACCTCGCCTGCGCGATCTCCCCTGCCCGCTCTGCCTCCGACTTGAACGAGCAACTGAAAGGCTCGTTCGGATGCCCGAAAGTCTTCCATCCTGAGAGGCAAATCCGCATCCACTACGCCAACTAGAGTAACGTTTGGAAAATCCAACCCCTTGGCGATCATCTGAGTTCCAACCAAAACGTCGATTTTGCCGCGTCTGAAATCGTTCAAAACCTCACGAAAAAGGTTTTTCTTGGTCATCATGTCCGCATCGATCCTCATCACCACGGCCTTCCTTGGAAGCAAACTGCTCACGATATCTTCGATTCTCTGCGTGCCGTGGCCCTTTTTGCGTATGTCGAAGGATTGGCAAGAGGGACAGGCTCTGGGAGCGGGTTTGCGATAGCTGCAAAGATGGCAGCGGAGGTAACCGTCTGTCCTGTGGAAGGTCATGGCAATGCTACAGTCCTTGCACTGCTCGACATGACCGCAATCAGGGCAAAGCATAGTGGTATTGAAGCCTCTCCGATTGAGGAAAAGAATGCTTTGCTCCCGGTCGGTATATCGTTGCCGAAGGGCTTCGATCAGTGGTTGGGAAAGAATCGGAGGAACTTTCTCGCGCTGGCTCTCCCTCCTCATGTCAACGAGGTGGATCAAGGGGAGTTCCCTACCGTCTATGCGTTTGCTCAAGGTAGATTTTTCATATTTACCCAAGGTTACGTTACGCAAGGTTTCAAGCGATGGGGTAGCCGAACCCAACAAGCAAACCGCCTGGTTGAGCATTGCCCGGTAAACAGCCACGTCCCGGCCATGGTATCGCGGGTTGTCCTCCTGCTTGTAAGCAGGCTCGTGTTCCTCATCCACGACTATGAGGCGCAGGCGCGGCACCGGGGCGAAGACTGCGGAGCGCGCCCCGACCACTATCCTCGCCTCTCCGCGCGTGATCGAACTCCATGCATCAAGCCTTTCTCCGGCAGAAAGATGGCTATGCCAAACCACGACGTCTTCTCCATGCTTGCGAAATCGGTGACGCAACCTGGAAACTGTTTGCGGGGCCAATGCTACTTCGGGCACTAGAAACAAAACGCTCCCGCCCTGAGCCAAAGCTTCTTCCATCGCCTCAAAGTAAACCTCCGTCTTGCCGGAACCCGTAATCCCCAAAAGCATACGCGTCTTGAATGTTCCAGTGCTCAAGTCCTGCTTGATTTCTTTGGCCGCCTTTTCCTGCTCATCCGTAAGCTTGACTTCCACCGCGACGTCTTCCTGCGAATCGGTCAAATCGTCCGCATAGGCAACCCGCTTCACGGAATCTCTACTCTCCTTGGCAAAACCTTTTTGGATAAGCCCCTTTGCCACGTTATCGCCCATTTTGAGTTTCTTCAGAGTTTCCAGCCACGCAACGGGCTTGCCTTCCTTAATCAAGAATTCCAAAAGAAGCTTTTGCTTGGGCGACCTATCCAACGCACTCATCGACGCTTCCAATGGCTCCCGATTGGAGAGCTCGAGCATCCTTTTTGTCTTGGAATTCGTTCCGTCCCGGACCGAGGCCGGAATCATGCCCTCGAGAACCGCTTCGACCGAGGATGCATAGTAATCGCTCATCCAGCGGGCTAAAGCGAGCAAGTCTGAGCTCAATACGGGCTCCTCCCGAAGGACTGCGGATACATACTTGAGTTTCCCGACAGGCAAGTTTTCACTTGAGGTCAAGGAGCTTACGATCCCGAGCGTTCTTCGTGGACCGAGAGGCACAGACACAAGGGACCCCACTTGAATCAGGCCTGCGTGCTTTTCAGAAACCCCGTAGGAGAGAGCTTGATTGAAACCGCCAAGGGGTTGTACTTCTATGGTCTGGGAACGATTTGCTAAATTCACTGCAGTCGAAAGTCGTAGCACAAAAGCCTCGGTTGATGTCCGTGAAGCCTGTCGGTTTCGTTTTGCATGACATACAGCAAGCCCTTGCTCAGGGCAGGCAACGTCCATGTCCCCGGGGCAAAGAACAATTGAGCTTTCTCTTCGATTTTCCATCCCTTTTCATCAAGTTTAACCCGAAGAAGAGAGCCTAATTCAGAAAGGCAGAGATAATGGTCTTCAAGCTTGAGCAAAGAGCCCCTGAAAAGTTCCAGACGGATTGCCCTCCCCTCGATTTCCTGACTCCAGCTTAGCCGGTCCCTCCAATAAGGCTTCCCGTTGCCAGCATTAATGCAAAAGACGTCAGCGCCTTGCTGGTGTCGACCGGCAACCCCATAGATCGCCTTACCGCTCTGAACAGGAGTCATCCAATGAACGTTGATCGATTCGTCCGTCCAAATTACGGATGGCTTGAATTTTTTGTCGAACTCAAGCATGACCCCACCCAACTCATAACATTCCGATAAAAACACCCGATTCTCTCCGACGGGAATGGGAGGCACCGCATTGGCAGATTCGAACCCCGATGCCCGCCAGGGAAAGCGGGCTAGTTTCTTACCGTCCTTTGGGTCGATGACTAACAATCCGCCAGCCGGCGGTCGGCTCTCCCCCCCTGTAAAGACCAGGCAAACCTCCTTGCCGTTGATCACGGCCCGGACTGGTGAGGAATAACTGGCTCCCCAAGAATCCTTGGTTATCCATTTCGTAGCCCCCGAGAGCCTGTCAAACGCAACTACACACCGATCCTTGCTACCACCGACGTTGACGATCAGCAAGTCGCCAAGAACAAGCGGCGTGGATCCTTTTCCGAAAAAATATTGGGGAATCTCGAATTCCTTGGCTAAATTCCTCTGCCAGATTTTTCGTCCTGTCTTGAGATCCAGGCAACTCAACCAAGCAGTCACCCCATGGGCATAGACCAGACCACCCGCAATAACCGGGCTGGCTCTGGGACCGTTTGAATATCCGAAACGGTCTCTATATTCAACGGGGTATTCGAATTGCCAAATGGGAGTTCCCTTTTGCGGGTTAATGGCCTCGAGCATCTCGTTCCCATCAATCCGGTGAAAGAGAATCAGCCTTCCGTCCTTGATTGCCGGGGATGCATAGCCTTCTCCCTTTCTTATCTCCCAAAGCAACTTCGGACCGGACTCCGGCCATTTCTTCAGTACTTTCGTCTCGGTAGATTTCGCATCGTCGGTCGGGCCATTGAATCTCGGCCAGTCTGAGGTAACCGCATCTTCTCGTAGTGGGGAAGCCTTGGCGTGAGTAGTCAGCCTGGAGGGTTTCCCCTCTTCGGAAAACACGTCCTCAAGAGGGCTTGATCCAAGCAAGGCCAAGGTCAATGTGGTGATTAAGGTTTTCAAGGGCTTGTCAAAAAAATAAATGGAAGAGAGCAGATAAAAGGAACTCGCACTGATTTGTTTTTATGCTTATTCAGTAATCGAGAGATAAGTGAAAGCAGTCATTAAGTCCACCCCTTCCGTTTTCAAGCAAAGGGAAAAACGTAGAAACGCAGCAAGGTTTCTCCGCTTCGCGTTGGTGCTCTTTTTCTTCGTGGGCATTTACATGTACGTATACCGCCACCTCATGAGCGCGGAAGTGGTCGCTGGGATACAATCGGATAGGCAAGGACCGGTGAGTTGGGTCGAATCCTTTTACTGGGTCCTCACCACGATGTCGACCCTGGGCTATGGTGACATTGTCTTCAAGGGAGACGCAGGGCGGCTCTTTGCCATGGGCGTCATGTTTACCGGCATCTTTTATATATTCATCGTTTTGCCCTTTGTCTTCATGCAGTTTCTTTACAAGCCCTTCATGGAGTATCAGACGGGAGCAAGGGTGGCCCGGAAATTCGAGCACCCCGGAGGCAAACACGTAATTTTAACCCATTACGACTCAATCAGTCATGCACTGATGGAAAAATTGACCCAATTCGGCTATCCCTTTGTTCTGATCGTCGAAAACCTGAAGGAAGCGCTGAGCCTTCACGACATGGACTTTCCCGTCATGCTAGGAAGCTTGGATGATGCCGATACCTTTGAGCACGCATCCATCCACAATGCGGCCATGTTGGTGGCGACCGATGACGACATCCGTAATGTCAACATCGCCTTCCGAGCGCGAGACGTATCCCCTTCGCTTCCAATCGTTAGTACCTGCAGCCGCGACGCATCGCAGGACATTTTGGATTTGGCCGGCTCCACACACGTCATCAGATCGAGCCAGCAAATGGGGAGCTTTCTTGCCAGGCGAATATGCTTCACCGACAATTTCACCCACCTCATAGGCTCCTTCGAGGAAGTGCAAATCGCAGAAGTAAACATTCACGGAACTCCTTTGGTCGGCCAACACCTCCGGGACACGAACCTACGTGAAGAGTATGGAGTCAATGTGGTAGGAATGTGGGAACGGGGCACTTTCGAGCCGCCTGAACCAGAAGCCATGCTCAACAATCACACCGTTCTTCTTCTTGCGGGCACCGAAGCAAATTTCGAGAAGTATGACGCCGCTTTCAAGGAATTCGCCCACAATACTGCCCCCGTTATCATAATCGGAGCCGGAAGAGTGGGCAGGGAAACGGGAAAATCTCTTGAGGAAATGGGCATACCCTACCGCTTTATCGAAACGGACGAGCAAAAGGCCGAAATGGTATCCCACGCAATCGTAGGCGATGCCTCCGACAAGTCCGTATTGGAGAGGGCCGGAATCAACAAATCTCCGGCCGTCGTGATCACCAGTCACAACGACGAAAGCAATGTTTACCTTACGATTTACTGCCGTAAATTGCGTCCGGACATTCAGATCGTCACTAGGGCATTCGTCCAGCGCAACGTAGAACCTCTGCATCGGGCCGGAGCGGATTTCGTAATTTCCCAAGATCACATGGGCGCGACTTCGATTTTCAACCTATTGAGGCGGGCAAAGATTCTCATGGTAACCGAAGGCCTGGACATTTTCAGTCAGAAGACCCCGCGAAGCTTGGTCGACACGAAGGTTCAGGATTCCAAAATCCGCGAAAAAACGGGTTGTAGCATCGTGGCGATCAGAGGCGTGGCGGGGACAGTCATAACCCCATCCCCGGACGACCAGTTCTGCAAGGAAGGCGAGATCATACTGATCGGGGACGAAGCAGCCGAGAAGGCATTTGAGGAAAAGTTTTGCCACGCATGATCACTGTTTTTCTTTTGGAAGCACAGGCATATAACTAGATTTCTTTTCTTCGACTGGCACCCTCCCTTGGAAACATAGGTTTCATGAAACTTGATTTACTTGCCTCCCCAATATCCGATGAAGCCCTCTCCCTTTAGGCTATACCTTTTCCCCTTGATTGCATCCTTTCTGATTAGCGGATGCAGCAAGAGGGTCATACCGACCCTTGCCGAAGTGGAGGACTATTCCAAATACAAAGAGCCCTATTATTCAGGGACCACCCAGCTTTGGGAGAAAGAATTGGAAGAGTGTCGTAAAACAGGGAAATCCAAGGCTATTATTCTGGATCATGGAGAAAATGCCCTGGCACTCAGGATCAACCTTATCCGTTCCGCCCGAAAGAACATAAGAATTCAAACGTTTGACTGGGCATTTGACGAAGTCGGGAAATTTTTGCTCTGGGAACTCGTGCAGGCCAACCAAGACCGGGGCATACAAATCGAAATCTTGGTCGACCACATGTTCAGTGACCATGATCCGCGCATAATCAGTTTTCTTTCATCTCACTGCCCGGGCATTGAAATCAAATACTTCAATCCGAGCGCCAACCGGCTCTCCCCGACCTTGTTGGAAAAACTCGCCAATGCGACCATCGACTTCCACGGACACAACTCCCGGCTTCACAACAAGCTCTTCGTGGTTGACGATTTGATTGCGATCACCGGAGGTAGAAACGTTTCCAATCGGTATTTCGACCAATCGATAGGTATGAACTACAAAGACCGGGACGTTTTGCTTATCCTCCCTGAGCAAGGAGAACTGAGGGAACTCCTCGATCTATACTGGCAGGACGTTCATTCCATTCCATCTGTTGAAATGCTTGAAGTGAGCGAATTCATCGAAGAGATGAAGGTTCCGCTGAAACTGGGAAGAAAGGATTTTTGCCCCTACCCGACTTTCGATGGAATCGGGAAAAAATCCAGTAACGAACAATGGATCTCGAAAACCTTTCTCAACCAGTCCTGCCAAGTGGATTCAGTGAAATGGATCTTCGACCTTCCCGAAAAAGTAACCCAAGCACCCGTGGATTCATCAACAGTTTCGATTGCCTTGACCCAGGCGATCGATTCCGCTCGCTCGGAAGTTGTCATCCAATCCCCCTATTTTGTGCTGAGCGAGGAGGCTCGGAAGTTGTTCGAATCCACAAGATCAAAGGACCCCGAGGTTCGAGTACTGGTTTCGACCAACAGTTTGGCCGCGACGGACAATTGGCCCACCTATGCCGCTCATTATAGGGAAAAGCGAATTTACCTCGAAGACCTAGGCTTGATCATGTGGGAGTTCAAACCTCTCCCCAAGGGCATACCGGACATGATGAGCTATGCAAAACTGCTTGATCGACTCCCCTTTCCTTCCGAAACCTTCAAGTACGGACAAAGCAAATTTAAAATCGATAAGACCTTGCCTCCGTTAAGCGGATCGATCCCTGACAACCGGTCAAAAAACAAGGAGGAAAAGAGAATGAACCGACACTTGAAGACCCCGCCCTACCTGTCGTTGCATGCCAAGTCGATCGTGGTCGACGGAAACCTCTCTTACATAGGTTCATATAATTTGGATCCCCGTTCGGATTACTACAATACTGAGGTCGGCATCTTGATTGAGGATGAGAAGTTTTCCGAAAACCTCAGAAAAAGCATCTTGACGGATGCATCCCCTCAAAACAGTTACCTGATCGGGAGCAGAAAGAAAAAGCCGATCCTAAGCGCATTGAACAAATTGTTTAACTTGATTTCGGAAAAAATCCCATTTTGGGATCCTTGGCCGATTCGGGCTCACACCTCCTACCGTTTGCGGCAAGGCAAGGACCCCGTATCCGAGGGCCACCCCCTTTTCTTCAAGAATTGGGAAGCCGTAGGTAATTTCCCTGGGCTAAACCTTTGGGCGAAAAAACAAATTTCCACCCGAATATTCAAAGCCACTGGCATGTTCCTGAAACCATTACTCTGATGGATGGACGGATCGGGAATTACTTCCAAGTTGACTACGGGATAATTACGCTTAACCTTATATAACATGAAATTTACTTTTTTATCTCTCGCTTTGATATTCGTCTCGTCGTTGGCCTTGGATGCCAAATCCAGACTCGGTGAATATTATCTTGGTTTTGGCTATACCTTGGTGGACGGAGGAAAGAGTGGTGACATCGAAGGTGGCTTGTTCGACATTAGCGCAAACAGCCTGGCGAGTGACTCAACCGACTTCATCCTGAACTTCAGTTATGGAGAAGTTGAAACCAACGGAACAGACGACTCTACCTTCAGTATCGGATTGGATTACGTCTACCACTACGACGAATATGTTTTCCAAAATGGAATGTTCAGGCCCTATGCCGGCTTGGGAATCAGTTACATCAGTGACGATATGGGAGCCAGGCTCGGAGACGACGGTATGACCTGGAGTTTCCTCGCAGGCACTGAAATCCTTTTTACCGACAATTTTTCCTTCATGTTGGGCGGAAGGTTTATTGGCTTGTGGTCTGATTTCGGAGAAAATGACTTTTATTTGAACACCGGGTTTTCCTACTGGATTAACGACGTTCACGGAATCGCAATTGAATACAATCGGGCTTTGGACCAAGAGGTTAGTTTCATTGGCCTGAAGTACTTGTATTCCTGGCAATAGCGCCCCGCTTAAGGGACCTTTCTTGAGTAGGAGCGGACGCTTTTTTGAAGATATCCCTGACCGCAGGGATACGAATAGCCTAAAGTGGGGAAAGTATTCGGGTTCGGACGTCATCCCTCTTTGGGTGGCGGACATGGACTTCAAATCACCCCCCGAGGTAGTCGATTCAGCCATTCAAGCGGGAACTTTTGGGAATTTCGGCTACTGCAAGTGCCCCGAAGGACTGGAAGAAGCAGTGATCCAGCGGTGCGTGGACCTGTATGATTGGAGGATCGAACGCTCATGGCTCGTTTGGCTTCCGGGGATGGTTTGCGCACTGAATGCCTGTTGCCGGACCTTGGAGAAAGAATCCTCACAAGTGTTCACCCAAACACCAGTCTACCCACCTTTCCTTTCCGCCCCCGGAAATTTCGATCTTCCCTGCGTTCACATACCAATGCATTTGAACGCAGATCGATTCAGCTTTGATTTCCAATCAATGGACGAGCTTCCCACCCAGTCATCAGACTTGTTTATGCTTTGTCATCCGCATAACCCCGTGGGCACGGTTTTCAATCGCGAGGAGTTGGACAGGTTTTCCCAATGGACCTTGGAAAGAAATTTGTATGTCTGTTCGGATGAGATTCATTGCGATTTGTTGCTGGAACCCGGGCTCGAGCATATTCCGTTGGCATCCATCGGACCTGAGATCGCAGATCGTACCATTACCCTGATGGCACCGAGCAAAACCTTTAATTTACCAGGGTTCGGTTGTTCCTTCGCGATCATTTCGAACGGCGAGCTGAGAAGAAAATTCAAGAAGGCGATTTCCGGGATCGTGCCCGATCCTCCTGCCATGGGCTTTACTTTGGCTGAAACGGCATACCGGACGGGTGAACCATGGAGGCTCGAATTACTCGGATACCTTAAGGGAAACAGGGATTATGCCCTCGAAGAACTAGGGCGGATCACGGGGTTGACCGCCTACCCACCCGAGGCGACCTACCTGATGTGGATCGATGCCCGTGAACTTCCTGTGGAAAACGCTCATTCCTTTTTCGAAAAAGCGGGGGTAGGTCTATCAGACGGAAAGGATTTCGGATCCCCTGGCTTTCTGAGAATGAACTTGGGTTGCTCGAGGGATCTCCTGGTTCAGGCACTTGAGCGAATGACGGTCGCCTGCAGGGACCTGTAAGCTCATGACGAAGGAGAAAGAAGAACGCCTTCGCAAGTTGCGGAGCCTTGTGGATGAGCATGATCAACGGTACTACAAAGATGCAAACCCAACGATCAGCGACCGTGAATATGACCGTATCAAGAGGGAAATGGAGGAATTGGAGCAGGAACTGGATCCCTTGGGTTTGTTCAAGCAGGAAACCAGTTCGAATCCGGATGAATGGGCGCAAGCATTGCCCGAGGTCGGGGATGACCGCCTCGAGGAATTTGCCTCCCATCGACATCTCGTCCCCATGCTTAGTCTGGACAATACCTATGACGAGACTGAGTTTTTCGAATTCGATCAAAGACTAAAGAAACTTTTCGACCTGAACGAACTTCCCTACGTAGTCGAACCAAAGATCGATGGGGTTGCCGTTTCGGTGACTTACGTCGACGGGGTTCTGCAAAGCGCCGTAACACGGGGCAATGGAATAGAAGGCGACGTCATTACCCAGAACCTCAAGCACGTCAGCGCCCTTCCCTTCGACTTGCCTTCTTTACCCGGGATGCCGGAAGTCCTTGAGATCAGAGGAGAAATCTACATGAGCCATGATGAATTCATCCGCTTGAATGACCTAAGGGAACAAGCCGGTCTGCCCTTGTACGCGAATCCTAGGAATTTGGCCGCGGGCACGGTAAAGTTACTCGATCCCAAGGAAGCATCCACCCGCAAGCTCGAGATCGTCCTTTATGGGATGGGAGCCTGTTCGCCCGAAAGTTGTTTTAAAACTCAATCGCAATTTCACCGTTCCATTCGGGAATGGCGACTGCCGACGGTCGAATACCTCAAGTCCGTTTCCTCTGCATCCGAAGCGTGGGAGGCGATTCAGGAGCTCGATCAGCTCAGGCATGGATATGGATATCCGACGGATGGAGCTGTGGTTAAGCTCGACCCGATCGAGATGCAAAAAAATGCCGGAAGCACGGCCAAGTCGCCCCGCTGGGCAATTGCTTACAAATTTGAGTCGGAAAGACAGGAAACGTTACTGGAAGACATTATCATGCAGGTTGGAAGGACCGGAACCATTACCCCGGTAGCCTGCCTGAAACCAGTCCAGTTGGCAGGGACTACCGTTTCGAGAGCAAGCTTGCATAACGCGGACGAAATAGCCCGTAAGGATATTCGAATCGGGGATTTCGTAATCGTGGAAAAAGCGGGTGAAATCATTCCTCAGGTAGTTGAGGTGATATCTGCCAAGCGGGTAGAAAACAGCCAGCCCTTTGAATTCCCGACTGAATGTCCAACCTGCGAAGATCTTCTTGTTCGCGAGGAAGGAGAAGCGGCTTGGCGTTGCCCCAACCCCGAATGCGCCGAACAAATCAAGGGAAGGCTGGAATACTTTGCATCACGAGGTTGCATGGATATCGATCATTTGGGTGAAGCGGTGATCGATCAATTGGTCGATCAGGGAAAAGCCAAGAAGGTTTCCGATTTGTATGAACTGAAGAAGGAAGACTTTCTGACCCTTGAGGGGTTTGCAGAGAAGTCTGCCGAAAACCTCTTTCATTCCATTGAGGAAAGTAAAGCAAGAGGTGTGGCCAGGCTCCTGTGCGGGTTGGGCATTAAGCACGTCGGCTCATCGGTTGCCAAGGAATTGGCGAGAAATTTCACGGGGATAAAGCAATTGGGGCAAGCTTCCTCCGATGAGCTTCTTGAAATCGACGGGATCGGCTCGATCATGGCAGAAAGCATATCCGATTTCTTTGAGGATCCGGGCAATCAGTCCATGCTCGAGCAACTCGAGAAATCGGGAGTCGAAACCTCTCACGAGCTAAAGGAATCCGGCGAACAGCCCTTCAGTGGCAAAGCTTTTGTTCTGACCGGTACGCTCAATACGTTCTCGCGCGACCAAGCGACCGAAAGGATCGAAGCTCTCGGAGGCAAAGTCACTTCAAGCGTCAGCAAAAAGACGGCTTTCGTAGTTGCCGGTCCAGGAGCCGGATCGAAACTAAGCAAGGCGGAAGCCCTGGGGGTTGAGGTTTTGAGCGAAGAGGCATTCCTTGAGCTTTTGGAGAAGCATTGATCCTTCATATCCGTCCGGCTGTCGGACAGGACGAATAGAATTGAGGGTATGCCCGCCTTCCTTTAGATTGTTCCGCTAGCCTGATATACTGATCCGCTGAAATGACCAAGTCTGCCAAAATGGGCTTTGACCCAGTTGAGGAAGCCATTGCCGAAATAGCCAATGGCAATATGGTCATTGTGACTGATGACGAATCCAGGGAGAACGAGGGCGACTTGATCATGGCCGCCTCCAAAGTAACCCCGGAAGCGGTAAACAAAATGATCGTCCATGGACGTGGACTCATTTGCGTGCCCTTGCTCAGCAGTCAATTGACCAGGCTAGGCATATCGAGCATGGTTCCCCACAATAGGGAAGCCCAACGTACGGATTTCACCGTTTCGGTTGACGCGGCAGAAGGAATTACCACCGGTATAAGCGCCTATGACCGGGCCAGCACGATTCAAATTCTCGCAAACCCCAAGGGTAATCCCGAACAACTCGTTCAGCCCGGTCACGTCTTTCCCTTGCGGGCCCGTTCCGGAGGAGTGCTCGAACGAGCTGGACATACCGAGGCCGCAGTCGACCTGGCCTCCCTGGCAGGCTTGCATCCAAGCGGAGTAATTTGTGAAATCCTCAAGGCCGACGGAAGTATGGCCCGTTTGCCCGACCTCAGGAAACTCAAGAAAAAATGGGGATTGAAGCTGATATCAATAGCTTCTTTGATTCAATACCGGCATCAAAGGGATCAATTGATCGAGAAACTTTCGGAATCCGAGTTCCCTACTGAATTTGGTCAATTCAAGTTGCATGCGTTCAGAAGCATTCTGGACGGACGTGTTCACTATGCCCTGACAATGGGAAAGATATCCGCCCGTTCATCCACCCTCGTCCGCGTGCAAACCGCAGACGTTCTTAGTGACGCCCTCGGATTGGAGACCGTCAAAGGCAGACTTAGGTCAGTTGACCAAGCCTTGAAGGCCATTTCAGCAAAAGGGTCGGGAGCCTTGTTGTATATGGAACCCCGACGGGCCGAGCTTCAAAAAAAAGAACCTTCCTCACCCGAACCTGATGAAACGAATCCCTTGAGCTCCCCTAAAATGGATTTTCGTGACTACGGAATAGGGGCTCAAGTCCTCGCTGCCCTGGGAATCAAGAAGCTGAGCTTGCTTTCCCGGGACCGCAGAAAAGTGGTTGGATTGGAAGGATATGGTCTGGAGATTACCGAATACGTACTTTTATCCAAAAAATGAGCGACAACCCACCTAGTGAAAACTCCCTCTCTCCCGAAGGCTTGTCCTTCGGCGTGGTGGCAGCTCGATACAACGAGGAATTGATTGAATCTCTTTTGCAGAAGGTAAGTTCCTGTCTTTGTGAAAACGGACAACCGGCAGAGTTGCTGATCGAACGGGTCCCGGGATCCCATGAAATCCCTTCCGCTCTTCACCTCATGCTTAATGCGAGGACTTTTTCCTGCATGATCGGCCTGGGGGTCGTCATCAAAGGCGCAACTTCCCACCATCACTTAGTTGCCGAATCGGCAGGAAATGCGATTCAATCACTGGTATCGAGGCACGGCGTGCCCATTATCAATGGGATTGTCGTAACCGATGACCGGGATTCGGCAAACGAACGAATAAACGGCGAATTGAACAGGGGAAGGGAATTCGCCCAAGCCGCCCTGGAAATGGCCCACTTACACGACAAATGGACGAAGACTTGATAACCAATCCGAACTGGAGTCAAAGAAGACAGAACCGGGCAACCGCCTTCCGGTTCATTTTCCAGTGGGAAATGAACCCGCCCGAGGACGTTAATGCGGAATTTTCCGAATTGCTTGGCAGGCTTGGTCAGGACGAGGAATATTTCTCCTTTGCCATCGAATTGGTTGATGGAGTCATTGAAAAAATTGAGGTCATCGACTCCATCATCCGAGAACTCGTGACCAATTGGGAATTCTCCCGGATCGCAAAAGCCGACTTGGCGTTGCTGAGGGTTGCCCTCTACGAAATCAAATACCGCCTGGATGTTCCACCCATCGTGATTATCGACGAGACCCTTGAGATCAGCAAAGAGTTCTCCAGTGAGAATTCACGCAAATTCCTCAACGGCGTTCTCGACAAAGCGCTCTCGATGATGCCCAGACCGGCCCGGAAGCCCGCGATCTGAGATCCGAGACTATCTCTTGCCTATGGCAAAGGTGCGGAAACCGATTTCCTTGAGTTTCGCCAAATCGAGCAAATTCCGACCGTCAAACAAGTAAGCCGGCTTCGTCATTTGCTCGAAAACCTTAGCAAAGTCGATCTGCTTGAATTCGTCCCACTCCGTCAACAAGGCGATTGCATGAGTCCCCTCGCATGCTTCCTGGGCACTTCCGCAAAAGGCAACCCTCCCTGCTTCCTCGGAGCCTTCCTTCAAGTTTAGGGATGAAAGAATGGAATCGGCCTTTACCTTCGGGTCGTAAATGCGCAGGGATGCCTTTTCCTCAAGAAGTCTTTGGCAAACTGCAATGGCCGGGGATTCACGGACGTCATTGGTATCCTTTTTGAAAGCGTATCCCAAGATGGCAATCTTCTTGCCCGAAACCGTATTGAACATCGCATCAAGCATCCTGCCCACGAAGCGTTCCTTTTGATAGTCGTTCATCCGGACGACTTGCTCCCAGTAGGACGCCACCTCAGGAAGACCGAAGTGACTGCACAGGTAGGATAAGTTAAGAATGTCCTTTTGAAAACACGAGCCCCCAAAACCAACCGAGCTTTTGAGGAATTTCGGACCGATTCTGGAATCAGTCCCGATGGCATTGGCCACCTCGTCCACATCCGCCTCGGTCGCCTCGCAAAGGGCCGAAATCGCATTTATGCTCGATATGCGCTGAGCCAAAAATGCATTGGCAGTAAGTTTGGAAAGTTCGGATGACCAAAGGTTCGTGGTAATGATGCTCTCCTGCTCAACCCAATGAGCATAAATTCCGGCCACCGTATCAACCGCCCGTCTTCCCTCTTCATCGGTATCGCCTCCGATAAGAACCCGGTCGGGAGCAGCCAAATCCTCCATCGCCGTGCCCTCGGCAAGAAATTCCGGGTTGGATATCACCTGATAGGAATGACCATTCGGGGACTCGCCGAGGATTTCCTTGACCATTTGAGCGGTGCGTACCGGAACGGTCGACTTCTCGACAACGATCTTGTCCCCTCCGCCCACTTCTGCAATCCGGCGGGCGCAGGCATCGACGTATCGCAAATCAGCAGCCTGACCCGCTCCGGCGCCATAGTCCTTGGTGGGCGTATTGACGCTAATGAAAATGACCTCCGAATCTCTCAGGTTGTCATCGATTTCAGTGGAGAAGAAAAGATTCCTGCCCCGGGCCTCCTGAACGATCTCGAGCAAACCGGGTTCGTAAATGGGTAATTCGTCGGAGTTCCACGCTTGAATGCGTTCCTCGTTCAGGTCTACCACGGAAACCGTAATCTCCGGGCATTTTTGGGCAATCATCGCCATGGTAGGACCGCCTACGTAGCCAGCTCCTATGCAACAAATTTTCATAGAAAGACAATCTTAGTGTGAAATTTTGTTTCTTGCGATTCCATAATGAGGTAGTCCATATATGCGAATTACTATTCCCCATGCCAGATTTTCAACAATTCATGCAAGTCCCGTGGCTAAGGTTGCTACTGCTCTTTGGCTGCATCTACCTCGTCTTCTGCGCCCTAGCCGCCATCTATGCCGAAAAGATTCTCTTTCCAGCACCCATGCCTCCGGCTTGCGTGGCCGAACAAATTGATTTTTTCGTTACCACTGAATCAGGGAACAAAATTGCCTGCGTACGGAGAAGCCCGGATCAGGAAACCAATGGACCGGTCATCCTCTACAGCCATGGCAACGGTGAGGATTTGGGCCATCTCATGGCATTCTTGGAAGAAACAAGCGAAAAGGGATTCGAGATTATCGCCTACGATTACCCCGGATACGGGCTTAGCGAAGGAAAACCCAGCGAATCCGGATGCTACGAAGCGATTGACGCGACCTACCGGCATTTGATCGACGAGTTAAAGATCGATTCCTCCCGGATCATCCTCTGGGGAAGATCTCTCGGATCCGGCCCATCCTGCTACCTGGCTTCACGCTCCGAGGTAGGAGGCCTTATCCTGGAAACTCCATTCCTTTCCGCCTTTCGCACCGTAACCGAGATTCCCGTTCTTCCCTGGGATCGTTTTCGAAACATGGAAAGACTAGACGATATCCATTGCCCCTCCCTGGTCATTCACGGTGAAATGGATGAAGTCGTTCCCTTTAGGCATGGCAAAAAGCTGTATCAAGGACTGCCCGAGCCAAAAACCTTTCTCGAAATCGGAAATGCCTCGCATAACGATTTCCGCGAAATCGGAGGTTCGAGATACGAATCTGCCATACGTGACTTTCTCGGCCAATTCATTCAAGATTGATATTCCTCTATTTTCCTGATATTGAACGAATTCAATTTTGGTGAGTCCAATATAACGGACGGATAAAATTTGGTGTGGAGAATATAAAATGCTTGGGTTGAACCGTAGGGAAAGAAAGGTCTTCCGATTTTCCCTCGTTAGCCATGTGGCTGTGGCCGTGGCCTTGTTCTTCTTGGGTATCTTGCCCGGTTGCGAAGACGAACCGGAAGTCCACGTCTTCGAGATGGCGGCTGCAATCCCCTTCCCTCAGCAAGTCGAAGACGTCCGCCAACCTCCTAGCCAGCCAAAACCTGCCCCGAAACCCGAACCCAAGCCGGAACCCAAGCCTACGCCCAAACCGGAACCCAAACCGAAACCCAAGCCTACGCCCAAACCGGAACCTACGCCTAAGCCCACTCCGAAACCTACGCCTAAGCCCAAACCGAAGCCCAAACCCGAACCTCCGAAAACCGTTTCGTTCGATCAGTTTAGAAAAACGCACAAATTGCCCAAACCTCAGGCAACCAAGCCCCCTCCCCCGACTCAGCGCGTTTCCAAAATCGACGTAAACAAATTCACGCTCCCTCCAATCAAGTTGGACAGTTCTTTTGCCAACGCCAACTCCACGGTTTCGCCTACCGTCTTGAATCAATATCTCTCGGAAGTGCAGGCCAAATTGAACCGGGTTTGGCAAAAACTGCAGGCATCTGCTGATTTGGGCTTTGGGGGAGAAGCTTGGCTTAGCTTTCGGATCTCTTCAAATGGAACTTTGGTCTCGGCAAAACTTTCCCGGCGTTCCGGAAACCCCGTGCTTGACGATCTCGTTCTTCGGGTAAGCCGTACGGTTGGAAACGTCGGACGCCCCCCCGGAGGCAAATTGAATTCGAATCTTCAACTCCCATTCAGGGTCAATTGAGCGTACTTTAGAACACGCATGAAATTTGATTGGCGACGCCTAACTTCCCCGGTCCTATGCGTAGCCGGACTTTTGCTTTGCCTTTCCCGTGACCCGATTATCGGCCTAGGCGTCTTCTTGATCGCCTTTGCCCTGATTCTCGGATTTTCCCGCGGATCGTCGTAACCTCTCTTCGAGTTCTTCCCTCTCGCTAGCTTTGACCGATTCGGAGATCAAGTGTTCCTGAATGGAGAACGGTTTTCTGTTCCGGCAGGCAACCTTCAGGTATCGACCGTTCCCTTTGAGCTCCGTAGCAAATTGATTGTCCCTGAGGTACCCTTCCAACTTTTCGATTACCCCCGTCTCCTGCTCCTCATTTTCAATCGGAAAAGCCACCTCCACACGCCTGAAGAAATTCCTCGGCATCCAATCGGGACTGCCCAAGTAAGTCCTTTGATGCTTGGGCGCGTTTTGAAAGTGATAGACCCTGCTATGCTCAAGAAAACGCCCCAACAGGCTACGAACGCTCACGTTCTCGCTCAAACCCTTCACTCCAGGTCTCAAACCGCAGATCCCCCGAACGACAAGGTCTACCCTCACCCCCGCCCGGGAAGCGGCATACAAAGCGTCTATGCATTCGGGATCGATCAAGCTGTTTACCTTAATGATGATCCGGGCATCTTTGCCTGAACGGGCGGCCTTTGCCTCGAGCCCGATCAAGCGGATCATGCTCTCGTGAAAAGAAAAGGGCGCGACCAGCAGCTTCTTGAAATTCGGTTTCCGGGTATACCCGGTCAAGGAATTGAACAAGTTGGCCAAATCGGAGGTGTAGCTAGGCTTGGCGGTGAAGAAACTAAAGTCGGTATAGGATTTCGCCGTGCTCGGGTGGTAATTCCCCGTGCCCAGATGAGCGTACTTGCGCAGTTTGTTTTTCTCTCTTCTTACGACCAGGCAGCATTTGCAATGGGTCTTCAATCCAGTCAGGCCGTAAACCACGTGCACGCCTACCTCCTCCATTTGCCTGGACCACTGGACGTTTGCCTCCTCATCGAAGCGTGCCTTCAATTCGACTAGCGCGGTCACCTGCTTGCCATTGCGGGCCGCATCCATCAAGGCCTTCACAATCGGGGAATCCCCGCTTGTTCGGTAAATCGTCAACTTGATTGCAAAGACCTCCGGATCCTTCGCCGCCGCCCTGAGAAAGTCGACCACCGGCGAAAAGGAATCGTACGGATGGTGAAGAAGCACGTCCTGGGCGGACAAGGTTTCGAAAATCGATTTCCCCGAAGCAAAGGCCTTCGGTACCCGCGCCTCGAACGGCTTGAATTTCAAGTCTTCGCGCTCGACCATGTCGGGCAGGCTCATCAGCCGGTACAGGTTGATCGGCCCGTTGATACGAGTGACGTCGCCATGGCTCAAGCCCGTCGATTTGAGGAGATAGTCGAGAATTCCCTGGTCCACGTCATCATCGATTTCCAGCCTGACCGCCTCGCCCTTCCGCTGGTTGTGCAATTCGTCCTCTATGGTCAAAAGAAGATTTTCAACCTCCTCCTCGTCAAAATACAAGTGAGAGTTCCGGGTAATCCTGAACGCCCATGCCCCCTCCTCGATATGCCCGGGGAAAAGATCGCTCACGAAGTGTCGCACCACCTCACTAAGAAAGACAAAGGTTTCCTTCCCTCTCTTTGGTTCTCCAACCCGAACCAGTCTAGGCAAAATACGCGGAACCGGAACAACCGCCATCAAAGGCTTGCTCTTCTTCCTGCGGGCATTGCGCAAGGCCACGAACAAATTCAATGACTTGTTGAGAATCAGAGGAAAGGGATGCGTGGGATCAATCGCCAGAGGGGTAAGCACGGGGTAGACTTCCCTTCTGAAATAGGTTCTCAACCAAGTAAATTCATCCTTGGTCAATCTCTCCACAGGCTTGAAGATGATTCCTGCTTTTTTCAAGGACGGCTGCAGCTCTTCGCGCCAACAAGTGTATTCCCTTTGTGACATGGCCTGAGCCCGTTTGAGCACCTCCTCAAGCAAGGCTTGCGGAGAGGTTCCGTCCATGCTCGGTCGGGTGATTCCCGCATCCACCTTCTGCATCAATCCGGATACCCGGATTTCATAGAACTGATCGAGGTTCGAACTAACGAACGAAAGAAAGCGCGTGCGCTCGAGCAGCGGATACTTCGAGGAGAATGCCTGATCAAGTACACGCTCGTTAAAAGCCAACCAGCTTAGTTCGCGGTTGAAATACTTCGGAATCTTCTTGGGTGAAGACACCCTTGGGCTTTGGGATCGGGGAGTCATTGGGGTATGGAATCCATTATACGCCTTTCTCTTTTTCGGACAACGGAAAACGATTGGCATGGGAAAAGACGCTCACCGCCTTGACCTTTCGCAAGCTTGAGGGTATTGTAACAAGCTTGATCTTTGAAACTTTGATGGGGGTGTTCCGGATTCGACTGCAATGTGGAAAGTCCGGTCGCGCGCCGAGGATGACGCTTGGCCTCGTAAAAAATGCTTCAAACCATTACATGGCAAATCCAATGTAGTACCCTTCGAGCCTCAGCTCGAAGCTCTTGCAGCTTAGTTCTGCAACGTCCACAGTCTATCGACACCTGCTAGGTAGTCGGGGCGTAAAAAGGCAGGTAAAACCTCGGAGCGTTTGGTTGTCTATCGGAGGCTAAACGGCTGAAGACAACATCGGCTTGGAAGGTGTTCCTTCCTTACCCAAGCTTAAATTATCAAGTGAACTACGCGCGTAGACGCCGGATCGGAAAGATTGCGGGACGCGGGTTCGATTCCCGCCACCTCCACCAAAGTTTCAGAGTCGCCAGACTGCGACAATTCCAGTCTGGAAGCGGCATGCAGAGCGGTTTGGGCCGCTTTTTCAAGTGGCTCGATTTCGCCAACCCGCGACCCGTTTTGACAGGTTTTACCGGAAATCTCAGTCAATATCTCGATCAAATTTTCCTCGTCGGGCAAATTGCGAACCACCTCACCTAAAGGAAGCAAATTGGAGTCCGTGTAAATTTTGTCGGTCAGCTTCCGATCGGAATGTCGCATCAGTTCCATGGCGACTCTCGAATTGACCCTGTTACGTTGCAAATAAGTACCCCAAGTGTAGCGAAGGCTATGGAAGTCAGCATATCGTCCTTGTAAGGTATTCCTGCCTTTTTCAGGTCCAACCTGAGGGTTCTGGCTCTAGGCACTCCTTTTGCGAACACGGGATGATTCGATCGGTGGCTCTTGGGCCTGTGTTTCAAAAGCTCCTTTTCGAGCTCCTTGGTCATCGGGATTCTTGAGTCCAATCGGTTCTTGGTCGTTGCAGCTCTTGCAAGTATGTGGGGCGTTTCCGAGCCGAGAGGCTTAAAAAACATTTGTCCCTCTTTTCATTCACCCTTGCGCTTGTGAAGAGATTCACTCGTTATTCCTATTCTATGAAGAAGCGTTTTTTCACATCCTTCATTCTCGGCGTCGCCAGTGCTTTTCTGATACCTATTTCGGCCGAGGCTGAAAAATCCAGGCCCAATATTCTAATCCTCTATGCCGACGATCTCGGTTTCGGTGACCTCACCTCCTACAACGCGGACTCCAAGATCCCAACCCCTCACCTCGATCAACTCGCTGCAGAGGGAATCCGCTTCACCGATGGGCACTCCTCCTCTGGTATTTGTACTCCGAGCCGCTACGCAATCCTGACAGGACGCCATCACTGGCGAATGGGGCATGGCATCGTAGATTCTTTTGGAAGATCGAAGTTTAAGGCTGAGCGTCTTACGCTACCGGAAATGTTGAAAGAAAAGGGCTACCACACTGCCGCCATCGGTAAATGGCACCTCGGCTGGAACTGGAATGCCGTGGTGAAACCCGGAGCCGAAAAGGTGCATGTCGGGAGAAGGAAAACCTACAGGCCTGAGGACATTGACTGGTCAAAACCTATCCCCGGGGGCCCACTCGCCCACGGCTTCGATCACTATTTCGGAGACACTGTGATCAACATGCCTCCCTACTGCTGGATCGAAGATGATAAAGTTGTCGAGGTACCGGACATTATGAGTGACACCAAGCTGTTTAAGAAGATTAAGGAAGGTGGTTGGGGATTTCGTCCGGGCCCTATGATCAGCGGTTGGGACCCTTACACTAACATTCCTGTCACAACAGAGCGCGGAGTTAAATATATTCACGATCAGGCTAAAACAGACGATCCCTTCTTCCTGTATTTCTCATACCCCTCTCCCCACGTTCCTGTCATCCCTAACGACGAATTCGACGGGAAATCACAGGCTGGCCCCTACGGAGATTTTGTCGTAGAAACTGACGACTCCTGCGGAAAGCTTCTTCAGGCTCTCAAGAACTCGGGCCAGGACAAGAATACCATTGTGATATTTTCAGCCGACAATGGCCCGGCACACTATGCCTACGATCGCGACGAAAAATTTGACCACTGGTCGTCTCATCCCTTCCGCGGAGTAAAGCGGGATGTATACGAAGGAGGTCATCGTGTTCCCTTTATTGTGAAGTGGCCAGGCGTGACTAAAGCCGGCACCGTTTCCGATGCTCTTGTGTCACAGATTGATATCATGGCCACCATTGCTGATTTCGCTGGCTACAAGCTTCCTGATGATCAGGCCGAGGACTCTCACAATCTGGCACCTCTTTTGCGGGGGGACGTCGATGCCGTTCGCACAACACACATTCACAACACCACGAACACGCAATATGCCATCCGTCACGGGGATTGGGTTCTAATCGATGCCAAGGAAGGCTATTCCAAAGCTCATGATGAAGTTGAAGCCTGGGAAGAGAAACACGGCTATCCTGATGATGATGATCAGCCAGCCGAGTTGTTCAATCTCGTTAAGGACATCGGCCAGCGGAATAATCTCGCTGCCGAACACCCGGAGCGAGTGACGGAACTGCAGAAATTACTCAAGCAGATTCGTGAGCAAGGATATTCCGCTCCTCGCCTCGCCAAGTAAATTAAATCAGTGACAAACACCTGGGAAAGATCCGACCTCATACACCCAGGTTTTAGGGGAAAGAACAGAAATAGACCCTAGTTATTTCGAGCAGCTAGACAGAGCTTGCTCAACAGTCAAAACCGTGAGTGGGCCTCCGAAGATGGTTAGGCTAAGCACTTGAGAAAGCATCCTTGCCACCCGCTCGGAAAATTCACATGGTGACCCATTGTGAAAATATTAGCTCTTGCCGCCTGCATCATCGCTCTTGCCCCCTCCCTGTCCGGGGCGGCCCCCGAGCGAAACTACCCTTCTCTGCCCAGCAAGGTTTTCTCCACCTACAGTCCAAGTAAACCAGAAGCCTACACCCCCGAGGCCATGGCAAGCGCGGCGGAGTCGTTTTTGAAATCCCTTAAACAGAATCTACGCCGCCAGGCGGCCCTTCCCTACGACAGCCCCGAAAAAGCCAAGTGGACCAATGTCCCTCCTCGGGGACCGCAGGGAGGCGTCCGGCTTGGCGATCTCAACGAGAAGCAGATGAAGAAAGCCTGTGATCTGCTGGCAGCTGTCCTCAGCCTACAGGGCTACGGCAAGGTCCGTAACATCCCCCTCGCCGATGACCGACTCCTCCGGAACGGGCAGCGCCGTCCCGGATTCGGGGCCGAGGACTACTGGCTTGCCATCTTCGGAGAGCCCTCCGCCACCGGGAAGTGGGCTCTCCAGTTCGACGGGCACCACCTCGCGGTTAACCTCACCTTCCAGGGCAAACGCATGTCGATGTCGCCGACATTCATCGGAACTCAACCCCGCGAATTCAAGCTCGGGAAGGACAAGGTTGTCCCCATGTCCGGCGAAGCCCCCGCCGCCCTTGCCCTACTGCAGAGCCTCGATGATAAGCAGCAAAAAATTGCTCGGGTGGACGACCGTCGGAGGAACATCGTAACCGCTGCTGGCAAGGATGGATTTGTCCCCGTCCCCATCGGACTCCCGGTTAAATCCCTCAACGCCAACCAGCGCACCTATCTTATCTCCCTGCTCGGGGAGTACGTCGGTGACCTGCCTGAGCCCTTTGCGCAGCATCGCCTCAAGGAACTCTCCGGCGAAACTGACAAGATGAGCTTCGCCTGGTGGGGGCCTGCAGAAAAAGGGGGAGACTTCTCCTACCGCCTGCAGGGACCCAGCCTGATCATTGAGTACGCGGGCCAGGACCTCGGGGGGGATCCTCATGACCATCTGCACTCTATGTACCGGGATCCTACCAACGAATATGGTGCCCGGCTGGCGAAATAAGTAATCAGCCCTACCCCACCACCCTCAAAACCGCCCTCTTCAACTCGTCGCTGAGACTCCCCCATCTTTCGACAATGTGAGTCAGTATCTGACGATCCTCGTCTGTAAGGTTGGTCAATATCTTGATCAACGCTTCTGTTGAATGACTAGAACTCCACTTGTTTACTGGGTTTGAGTCCCCTACTCCAGCGGGTTCGATTCCCGCCACCTCCACCAAAGTTTCAGAGTCATTACTGAGCGAAATTGACAAACGCAATCCCGGGGCTTGACCGCACGTGCTTTCCGTCCCTAGGTTTCCGTTCGTGTTCACAGGAAGCGCAGCAGCAATCGGTCCGGGCAAGACCACCTTAGTGAAGAATCTCTCCAGGGTTCTCGGCTACGAGGCACATCATGAAACGGCCCCATGGGCCGGCAGGCGTTTGGTCCTCTGTCTTGCGCTCCTGTTCCTGCTTCTTCCATGCGTTGAGTCCTCGGCTCAGGAATGGGCACGCTTTCGCGGTCCCAATGGGACGGGTATCAGCGCGGCAACCAACTTCCCCCTCAAATGGACTGCCGATGACTACAATTGGCAGATCGACCTACCCATCAAGGGCAGCAGTTCACCCGTATTATGGGGGAAGCGGCTCTATCTCATGGGTGACCATGCCGACGGTCGGCAACGCAGTGTTCTCTGCATCAACGCAGACAGCGGCCGGATTCTTTGGCGGCGCGATTATCCGGTGAAACGCCATAGCCTGCATCGGGATAATGATTTCACTTCAGCCACTCCGTGCGTGGACGAGCACGGTATCATCCTTGTCTGGTCCAGCCCGGAGCAACTCCAAGTGACCGCCTTGAATTTGGATGGCAAGGAAATGTGGCAGAGGGATCTAGGCCCTTACAAGGGGCTGCACGGTTCTTCGAATTCCCCGATCCTCGCAGGCGGAATGGTGGTCTTGGCCAACGACCAGATGGACCCCGAGCGCTTCTCCTGGTACCTCCCCAAGGGTACGAACATGGATCCCGGAAAAAGTTTCTTGATCGCGCTCGACCGCAAGACGGGCAAGACGCGATGGAAAGTGGATCGAAAATCAGAACTGGCGGGCTATGCGACGCCCTGCATCCGCCGTTCGGGCGGGCGAACGGAAGCGGTCTTCAGCAGCACCGCGCACGGCATCACTGCGGTCGATCTGAAGAGTGGCCGCATCAGTTGGGAAATCGACAAGATTTGGGACAACCGCACGGTCAGCTCACCACAGTTGTTCGGCGACCTGGTTTTTGGAAGTTTTGGAAAAGGTCTGTCCGGTCAACGACTGGTCGCGGTCCGTCCCGAGAAACCCGGCAGCCGGAAGGGTGAACTGG
Organism: Verrucomicrobiota bacterium; assembly: GCA_028343845.1. Lineage (GTDB taxonomy): Bacteria > Verrucomicrobiota > Verrucomicrobiia > Opitutales > Seribacteraceae > Seribacter. Next base: position 70,511 of record JAOLZO010000010.1, read on the forward strand.
TCTACGACATAAGAAAGAGCGTGCCGCTGGTTCCGAGTTTCGTAGTCAAGGATGGCCTTCTGTACCTATGGACCGACAGCGGCATCGTCACCTGCGTCGACGCGGGAACTGGAAAGGAGCATTGGCGAGAACGCGTCGGAGGCGAGTTCTACAGCTCCCCCATTTGGATCGAGGGGCGCTTGTATTGCATCAGTAAGTACGGTCAGATCGTGGTCCTCGCTGCGAGCAAGAAGTTCGAAGTATTGGCCCGCATGGAACTGGATGAAAAGACGTTCGCTACCCCGGCCGTCGCCAACAGCGTCATGTATCTGCGTACGCAATCGCGTTTGTACTCAGTGGGAAAAGCGCGGTAGGCTGCCTATTTGATAGGCTATCTTAAAGCAGAGGCCCAAGGGGAATTTGGCTTGCAGAAGTGTTCCCAACTTACTTACTATGCTTGGACAAGGCATTGAATCGCCCTTGCAACCGAAAGGACAACATTATGAAAAAACTCATTTCGATCTTTATTGCTGCCGTTCTTGGCTTCGGCGCCTATGCCTTCGCCGCGAAGAAAGCTCCCGTTCCCGTTAACGAGAAATGTCCCCTCAGCGGTAAAGCAATTAATGCGGATCAGACGATTGGGATTGGCGTTTGTTGCGGTAATTGCGCCAAAAAGGTTGCCAAGGACGTAAAGGGAACCCTCGCCAAATTAAAGTCCGACAGCAAAGAAGACCCCGATACGGTTAACAAAAGCTGCCCGTTCAGCGGCAAAGGCCTCAAAAAGGTCGTTACCGTTGCTTTTTGCTGCGGCAAGTGCAAAGGCAAGTACACAGCCAAGTAGATTTATTCGATCTTTTATAAGCTTCTATCTATTTTAATAAGAGAGGCTCCCCCACCGGGGAGCCTCTTTTTTATGAGCCGATTTCATCCATGCCCAGACCTGCAAATGAATGAAAAAAGGTCTGAAGCCGATGGGTCGAACCCCGCCTGTTTGCTAGGGTTCCCTTCCCTGCCCCCGCGGGTTCTATTCTCGCCACCTCCACCAAAGTTTCAGAGTCGTCAGACTGTGACCATTCCTAGATTGGAAGAGCTGCTTTTGACGATTTTTCATTGGGAATAAATCTTATTATATTTGCTTTCATCGAATATTACTTTTGAAATTAGTTACCTTTTTTTCAAGTAGCAGCAGGAAGTTGCCCCTATTCATAATCGGAGATTATTCTATCAAATGACTTTCCTGCCACCTCGGCTTTGAACCACCAAATCACAAACCCTTCCGAGTAATCTTTTCCATGTCCAGTTTAGGAATTAAAAATCAGTTCGTTCATGCCCTTGCGGTCGCGATCGCGCTGATTCTCTGCCCCACAGCAGGGCTTGCTGATTCGACGCCACCGCTTACCGTAAAGGAACGCACAAGCTTAAACCGGAAAATATCAACCCTGGGTAACGCGGCCACCGTCGGCATCTACTGCAAGCGAGGCAAGCACGAGACCTATTTTGGTACCGGGGCAGTAATCACCCGTAACGGATACATCCTCACGTCGACCACAGTGGTGCCCGAAGGGGCCACGGATATCGAAATCTTCTTCACCGACCGGAAAAAGCGCCTCGCGAAAATAATCGAAATGAGCAAGCCCTTGGAATCGACCCTTCTTAAGGTCGACGGCGTGAAAAAGCTCCCTTGCCTGAGCATCGCCGGTAAATTGCCGGCTCCGGGCGAAAAGGCCTACACCTTCGGCAATGCCAACAGCATGATCCGGCTAGGCGAAGGGGCTTCCTTTAGCGCAGGCGTAATCAGTGGCGTATACGAGGTCAAAAGCGCCGACTCGCAAAGCAGCTACCAGGGATTGGCCATCGAGACCGACGCTGCCATCAATCCGGGCCAGGACGGGGGACCGCTCCTCAATGCAAATGGTCAATTGGCAGGTATCATCTCCTTGAGTTACTCAAAAATGCGCTGGCAGGGAATGGCGGTGCCCATGACCCGGTTGAGCCGGGAATTGAAAGCATTTAAAAAAATGAAAACTTCAGGCAAAATCCCCGTCCGCCCTCCCCCGGTGGATATGGCTCAGGGGAACAATCTCGTTCAAGCCGCCCAAAGGCTAAGCAAGGCTATGGTATCGATTGAAGTCGAACGAACCTACCCTTCGGAAAAATTACCCCTGCTCTACTTGCCCACCTATATGAGTGGAATCAAAAACTTCGACGAACTGTCGTCCCTGCAGCGAGTGGGGTTGATGCGCGAATTCTCATCCGCCGAAAGAACCTTCGAGGCCAACCGACAACTGCGTCGACCGGACGGGCCAGTGACTGGAATGCTGGTCTCAAAAGACGGCTTGATCGTAACCAGCGCTTTCAATCTCAACGAAGACAAAGTGATGATGCACAAGACAAAGGGGCTTGAGAAAGTTGTCTACAAGGGCCGGATTCAAGATTTCATTGCGACCAAAGCCAGTGATTACAGAACGCAGCTCAACAAGATCAAGTCGATCCAGGTAACCCTACCCGATGGCAAGCGGGTCAAAGCAAAAGTTCTCGGACGCAACAACGTATCCGGTTTGGCTTTGTTGCAGGCCGAGGCCAAAGAGCAACCCTTTGTTGAACTATCCAAAGCGGCCGGAGAGATTGCACTTGGCTCACCGATCGGTGTTTTGGGCATTTCCAGCGGCTCCACCCCCTTCACCATAAACACCGGAGTCATAAGCGCCGAAGACCGTTCACGCGGTTACAGGTTCCAGTTTGACGCCATGATCAACTACGGCAATTCAGGCGGCCCGGTCTTTACTGAAGACGGAAAAATTTGCGGCTTTGTGGCCAACCCCATGTCCAACCCTCCCTTCATGGGCCGGGTACTCGCCCTGAAGGAATTGCAACTCTGGAGGATTTCCTTGAATGGCGGAGTGAGCTTCGGCGGACGGCTCGATAAGTTTCTGGAGGACTTCGATACTCTCAAAGCCGGCAAGGACGTCAAAAACGTCAGCGGTTCCTACCTTGGCATTTCGCCGAACCAGCAATCCATCCTTTCGGACCGGGTCATCGTTGGCGGGGTCGGCAGAGGCTCACCTGCAGCCAAGGCGGATATTCGGGTCGGCGACCAGATCCTATCGGTCGATGACGTGACCATGTCCTCCTGGAAACAACTCATAGACAAGGTCAGTTCGTTCAAGGCAGGAACCGAGCTTACGATCCGTATCAAAAGATTTTCAGGCAAGGAGTACCTGCAGGTGGGTGAGCATCGCGTAGCAAACCAAGGGGACCTGAACGCTTTGTTCAAAAAGCTCAAGGCAGATGACGAGTTGAAGGCCAAGTACGTCAAAGAGAAAACCGGCGAGATGGACGTAGACGTAAAATTGGAGGCCCGCAAATGAGAAACTACAGATTCCTATTACTCGCGCTTAGCCTGACCTTGGCTGTTTCTCTCTCCCCTCAAGTCCATGCCAAGCCGAAGAAGGACGTTGTAACTCAGACCAAAAAGGTCATTGAGAAATGCATGCCCGCCTTTGTCTTCATCGCGCACAGCAGCAGCAGTGGCAGTGGGGTCCTCATCTCTCCGGACGGGTATGTCATCACCAATGCCCACGTCGTGCGCAAGGCAATCAAATTGACCGTTCGACTGGGCAACGGCGACTCTTACCAAGGAAAGGTCATCGGACGCGACAGCACGGGTGATCTTGCCCTGATCAAGCTCGCGGACGCCAAGGGTCTGCCCTATGTCAAATTTGCCGACTCCGATAAAATCAAGGTAGGCGATCTTTGCATCGCCATAGGCAATCCGATCGCTCTAGGGGCGGTGGATCAGAATCCCACCGTAAGCATGGGGGCGGTTTCCGGTCTTCATCAGTACCGAGGCGGCGGACGTTACAATGATGCCATTGTCACGGATGCCCCCATTAACCCTGGCAACTCCGGCGGTCCCCTGCTTGATCTTGATGGCAAGTTGATCGGCGTCAACGGCCTGGTGGAATCACGCATTGGCCTGCGATCCAATACGGGACTGGGATATGCCATCCCATCCAACCAGGTCAAGGCCTGGTTACCGGAACTCAAGGATCCCGACCGCCTAGACGTGTACCGATGCCGGCTTATCGGCATTGTGTTTGAAAAGGACTTCGACAAATTATCCGAGGACGGAGCCTTGATCGATAAAGTCGTGCCTGGCAGCGAGGCGGAAGCATTCGGATTCAAAGACGGTGACGTGATTTTCGAATGCCAAGGCAATCCGGTTTGGAATGCCGCCCGCTTTGCCGGCATTCTCGGAATTTATCCCGCCGGCACGCTCCTTACGATCAAGCTCATGCGCGAGGGCGAGACGGTTGAGATCAAGATCAAACCGGAGGAACGGCGTCCGGCGAAGTTCGGCTTCACCATTGGCAAGCCAAGTCAAAGCGACAGGTTCATGCGTATCACCGCACTCGAACCCAAGTCAGCATCCGCAAAAGCCGGGCTCAAGGTTGGCGACGAAATCATCGGACTGGGAAAACAGAAGATGAGCGGTCTTGCTGTAATGCAGCACGCATTTATGGTTCAACGCTGGATGCCCTTGGTTATATCCGGCATGAAGATTACTTTCAAAGTCCGCCGTCGCGAGGACGATGGGATTGTCGAAAAGGAGATTGTCTTTACAGCGCAATGAAATTTCTCGCCTTCATCGCAATGATGACCAGAGCGGAAGAATTCAGAGAAAGCTTATATTCCAAATCAGGAAATCAAGCCGTGCGGTTCAAACAATCAAGAGTTCGATCACGCGCATCTGAAATTGCTTGAGAACTCCATCCCTCAAGCTCCTGTCGCAAAAGGGGGTTGGAAAAACGCAAATAAGCGACACTTATTTGTCGTAAGAGTGTGCTCTCAGGCTATAAAAATCTATGCTTCAGTTGCGAAAAGTTCGTTTTCGCGGGAAAGGACGGAGTCGCTTATTGAAGGAGCGATGCGCAAGGAACATTCTCGAACGGATCGACTAGCCGACCAACCATTTCATACAAATCGAATTTAAACAAAAAAATACCAAAGGAGAACAAGTAATGAGCAAGAAGACTGATGACGCGAAAGCGGTCGAGAAACTCGGAAAGGCAAGGGATGCGATCGTATCCGAACTGCGCAAGACGATCGTTGGGATGGACGACGTGATCGACGAGATGATGATCGCCATCTTCTCCCGAGGGCACTGTCTGCTCGTGGGGGTACCGGGGTTGGCCAAGACCTTGCTCGTGAGTTCGCTTGCCGAGACCATGTCCCTTGGTTTCAAGCGTATCCAGTTCACGCCCGACTTGATGCCCTCGGACATTACGGGGACCGAGTTGCTTCAGGAGGATCCGGAAACCCATGAGCGCAGGTTCAAGTTCCAAAAGGGCCCGGTTTTCACGAACCTTTTGCTCGCCGATGAAATCAACCGTACGCCTCCCAAGACGCAGGCGGCTCTTTTGGAGGCCATGCAGGAAAAGACAATTTCATCGGGTGGCGAGGATTTCAAGTTGGACGAACCGTTCTTCGTTCTGGCTACTCAAAACCCGATCGAGCAGGAAGGAACCTACCCCTTGCCTGAAGCCCAACTCGACCGCTTCCTTTTCAATATCAACGTCAAGTACCCAAGCAAGAGCGAGGAACTGGACATTATGCGTAACGTAACCGGCGACGAAGAACCCGATCTGAAAGAAGTCGTGGATGCCAAAACCATCATCGAATTCCAGCGCCTGGTCAGACGAATCCCGGTAGCGGATCACGTTTTCGAATATGCCGCCACCTTGGTTAGGGCCACCCGACCCGACGAGCCCGACTCACCGGATTTCGTTCAAAAATTAATGTCCTGGGGGGCCGGTCCACGCGCCTCGCTCAACCTTATTCTCGCAGGGAAAGCCCGAGCTGCCCTACGCGGACGCTCTCATGTTTCGACGGATGACGTGAAAGCGGTGTGTCTGCCCATTCTCAGACATCGCGTGATTCCCAGCTTCGCCGCCCGTTCGCAAGGAATGACCTCCGATTCCTTGATCGAAAAGCTCCTCGAAGAGATCCCGGCAAACGAGGATCTCTATCAGGAAAAGGTCGTTTGAACAGATAGATGTCCGAACACTTGCCGGAATCCAAGTACCTCGACCCGGAGGTTCTTCAAAAACTAGGCGATCTCGAACTGATCGCCCGGGAGGTCGTAGAGGGCTTGCGCGTAGGCAGTCACCGTAGTCCTTTGCGCGGATTCAGCACGGAGTTCGCTCATCACCGCCAATACGTGCCCGGAGATTCCCTACGGACAATCGATTGGAGAGTTTACGGCCGGTCCGACCGCTACTACACCAAGCTTTACGAGGCGGAGACCAATTTTGACTGTCACGTGCTCATTGATTCGAGTTCCTCCATGACTTACGGGTCGGGCAAAGTCAGCAAACTCGAGTACGCCAAATTCCTCGCAGCCTCCCTAGCCTACCTTGTCCTTAAGCAACGGGATTCCGTTGGCTTGTCCGTTTTCGACTCGGAAATACGGGCCTACCTACCTCCCCGATCGACGATGGGCGTGCTTCTGGAGATGGACCGATTGCTCAGGGATGCCAAGCCGACCCCCAAGACGGCTATCGCCAAGCAATTGCACGACGTTGCCCTGATGATGAAGAGACGGTCCTTCGTAATCGTCCTTTCCGACTTTCTCTCCGAGGCGGACGACGTTTTGGCCGGTCTCGAGCACCTCAGGTTCGCCGGGCACAACGTCATGGTCCTGCATACTCTGGATCCTCATGAACTGGAGTTTCCCTTCGAGGGGACTTGGCAATTCGACGGCTTGGAGGGTGAGGAACCTTTGATTACCCAACCCGAGCGTATCAAGGAAGATTACTTGGCCAACTTGAACGAATACCTGACCACCTTCCAGGATGGATGCGTGGCCAGTCAAATCGACTATGCGCTCGTCGACACTTCCCGCCCTCTGGACGTTTTTCTGAACGAATTCTTCCATCAGCGCGAGTCCCTGCTGAACGGATCGGCGGGCAGGACCGGAGCATGAGCTTCCTCAATCCACTCCTCCTCCTGGCGGCTTTGGGAATCGCCTTGCCCATTTTGGCTCATCTGCTCAACCGTCAGCAAGTGAAGCGGACCGATTGGGCCGCCATGCAGTTCCTCAACCGGAACTT
>JAOLZO010000098.1 GCA_028343845.1 Verrucomicrobiota bacterium
CAAGTCGATCCACTCCGCAATCAAGAAAGCCAAACCGTTTGATGATTTCTTACGATTGGGGGCTCATGAGTTGACGCCGTCCTTCTTCGAGGACTCGGTCGAGCTTGGGAACTACTTTGAAGATTTGAAGCTCGAGGGTTCTTCACCTGACAGGGATAATCTCGATCTTCTTTTGGTTCCCGATTTCCATACTTGGGATGGTAGGTTCGTAAACAATGGATGGATGCAGGAATGCCCGCATCCCATAACCAAACTCACTTGGGATAATGCGATCCTGATCAGTCCGAAACTAGCCGTCAAGCTTCAGGATGATGATCCTGGGATTGGTCTTATTCCCAAGGCAACCATGCTTAACGATTCGGGCCAGATTGCGCCTGACAATGCAAACTTCGCCGGTGGCAAGCAGAATGCCCCGATCGTGCGGATCGAGTTTGGACAGGATCTGAGTATTGAGGGTCCCCTCTACGTTCAGCCCGGTTTAGCCGATCACTCTCTCGTAGCTTCTCTCGGAATGGGGCGAAAGAAGACCGGAAGAGTAGGGGAAGGAACTGGTTATGACGGGTCCGCCGTATTGACTAGTCCAGGCCAAAGGCTCGTCACCGGAGCCAAGATCAGGAAGCCCGGAGAAGAGTGGACTTTCAAAATTCTTGCCAATGTTCAGGAACATTGGTCCATGGAAGGCCGGGCCATCATACGCGAGGCAAATGCGGACTATTACTCCAAAAAAGAGGATTTCGCTCAACACATGGGGGCTGAATCTCACTCTCCGCCCATTCTCGGGAAGGATCATTCCACCTCGGTCAAGGACTTGCAGAAGAAGAGGGAGATACAAGCCGAACAGGCTCAAAGCACACCCCGTGGAAACTCCTCCTACGAACATCCCGATCATACGCATGGATCTTCCGATGTGAAGGGGCTTCACCAGTGGGGCATGGCCATCGATTTGTCCCAATGCACGGGTTGCAGTGCCTGCGTGGTTGCCTGCCAAAGCGAAAACAACATACCTGTGGTCGGTAAGGATCAGGTTCTGCGCGGAAGGGAAATGCATTGGGTCAGGCTTGACCGCTATTATAGCTCGAGCAAGAGAGAAGGGGACGAGATTCCCTCAGATGTTCAGGTTTCCTACCAAAGCGTCTCGTGCATGCACTGCGAGACGGCTCCTTGCGAAAGCGTTTGCCCGGTAAATGCGACGGTGCATGACGAGGAAGGACTTAATGCAATGGCTTACAATCGTTGCGTCGGCACGAGATACTGCGCCAACAACTGTCCCTATAAAGTCAGACGCTTTAACTTTTTCGATTGGAATAAGCGCAATATCAACGAACTTTACAAAGGACCGCTGGGTGAGGAGAACGATCCCTTGCCTGCCATGGGTAAGAATCCTGACGTCACGGTTCGCATGCGTGGAGTGATGGAGAAGTGCACATATTGCGTCCAACGTATTCAAGAGGCCAAGATACAGGTTAAGGTGAACGCCCAGCGGGCGGCCAAGCTTGCTTCGGGCAAGGACGGCGCAGATATCGAATTGTCCGAACAAGACCTCAAGGTGCCTGACGGAACGATTGTTCCTGCCTGCCAGCAGGTCTGCCCATCGGATGGGGTGGCCTTTGGAGATATTTCCGATCCCAGCAGCAGGGTTAGCAAATTGAAAAGCGATCCCCGCAATTATTCCGTTTTGGGCTATTTGAATACACGCCCCCGGACCACCTACCTGGCCAAGATTCGCAACCCCAATCCCGAAATGCCTAATACTCCCAAGAAGCCCCATTCCTACAGGGAGTATAGCGACAAGGCTTACCCGGGAGGTCACCACTAGATGAGCTCTGCCGAAACCAAAGCTCAGGTCGAAACCCCGGCCATACTGGAAAAGGTCAAGCCTGCGCCCTGGCAAGATCCGCCCTTGGTTGAAAACAATCGCAATTTTCATTGGGTAACCAACAAGATTTGCGGTATCGTCGAGGCAAAAACCCCGACTTGGTGGTGGTGGTGCTTCATTACTGCTCTCTGTGTGGCCAGTTTTACCGGAATGGGCCTTGTTTACTTGGTTTCCACCGGGGTGGGAGTTTGGGGTAACAACAACCCGGTGAATTGGGGTTGGGCCATCGTGAATTTCGTTTTTTGGATTGGTATTGGTCATGCGGGAACCTTGATTTCCGCGGTTCTTTGCCTCCTTAAGCAAAAGTGGAGAACATCGATTAACCGGGCATCCGAAGCGATGACGGTTTTTGCCGTTCTTTGCGCAGGAATCTTCCCTCTCTTCCATGTTGGTCGCGTATGGTTTGCCTGGTGGCTTTTGCCTATTCCCAATTCGAATAACATATGGCCTCAATACCGTAGCCCGCTCGAATGGGATGTTTTCGCCGTTTCAACCT
>JAOLZO010000100.1 GCA_028343845.1 Verrucomicrobiota bacterium
TGTACCCGATGTCCTTGAGCAAGGCAAAGTCCAGATCGCTGAAGGAAGTTCTCGTGTTAGTGGAAATACTCGGGAGCATGGACGGGTGGCAGGCGCAGTTGATATTTGCCGTATTCAGGCTCCCTCCCCCACCAGTAGTCAAATCCCAATGCGAGGTGGAATAAAGCGGAACGTTCTGGTTGTTGTATTCGGCCTTTGCGTTTGCCCCCGTCCAAAAGGATCCGGACGTATTGGCAATCCATGCGTTTTTTGTATTGCTGAAGCCCATGACGTGACCAATCTCATGAACCATCACGCTGTAGAAATCAGTCTTTCCGGAAGAAAGAGCGTCGTTGTGAGTAGTCAGATCCGTGTCGTAGTAAAAAGTCTTGTTTGTATTGACCTGTGAACTCCCCGCAATCGGTTCGTAATTAGTTGTGCTGTTCTTGGCGTTCAAGGCGTTCGACAATGCAGTGACATCCGATCCCGAACCAGAATAACCGGTCCGACCCGTTTGTCCGGCCGAAGCAAGCGTACTTCCGGAAATCGATTTTGCACCCAAGAAAATAATCAGTTCATTCGCTTTCCCGATTACGTTCCCATCACTTGTCGTACTCCCGACACTAGGCTGTAAGGTAGAGGATGATGAAGGGCTCGTGAAATTAAGCCCAAATCCGCTAATTGAACTGAGGCCAAGATCATCCGAAGGCCGGTAACCGGCAAAGCTTTCCCCTCCCATTCGCGATTCGAAAGCGTAGGCCACCTGCTCCATGATATATTTTCTGTCATCCGAGAAATAATTCCCCGTATCGTAGGAATAATCGAATATTATATCGATGGCTCCGTGCAGGTTGAACGATAAGATCAACGAGCTTCCTGCCCAAAGCCCTTTGGAAAGAAGTTTCATGCGAGTATTCTTCTATATCCAAATGAATCCATGAATTCCGCAAGAGCAAAGTTTAACCCCATATCCGCCAATTCACCCCTCTTGCTTGAAGTGTACACCCCCTTCCCGACTCCGCTTTCCCGTATCGAAATTGGATGTTTTCCACCACTATTTTGATTATGACGCCCCTCCCGCTTTCTTTTTTGCAGAAGTTGTATTATATTGAACGGAGTTTGAATATACAGGCAACAGGACAACAACCCGAAAATGATTTATGAGGATCCCTCCTTCCAAGCTAACTGAAGAAGAAGCCGAACAACTCTGCTCGCGGATCAACTTGGTCGCTCAGGGCAAGCCCCGCCTAGCGGAGACACTGGAACTCGAATGCGACCCGAAGAACGTACCTCTTGCCCAAAAGCTCTTCAACGAGCTCTTAGACGGGCAACTCGTTGTCAGTTACAGCGCGAGGAAGGAAGTGCTCGTTTGCCCGCCCGAACATTCGGACGTTTTTGCCGGAGTCGAGCTCTTGCCAAGCGAAATTCCCGAGCTTCAAATCTATTTGCACGACGACAAGACCGAATCCATGAAAGGACCGGTAAGTTTGGAAAACTTCAAAAGAGAGCTCCCTGAGCTAGTCGTGGAAAACACCTCCATCTGGCACGCAGGCACCGATCGATGGGTCTCGCTAAGCGAAATCAAAGACCGCTTGCTCGGCGACTGAGTGGAGCCCTCTCGGTCTGCCGGAATTACAAGTCCGGCAATACCCAGTAATCGTGTGCCTATGACACGTATGACGTCACCCAAGCTTTTCCTCCGTGGCGCTCTTCTCCATGGTCAGCAGCATGACAACCTTGAACAAAGATCAAACCGTTGCCGACCAGCTCGGCAACCTGAGGATCGAATGCATAGTCGGGACCGAGGACGGATCGTTCGTAGTCTACCTGGACAAGACGACTGACGAATTAATCCTTTGCGGGCATTGGGTACTGATCGCCGGGGATGACGACATCCCCGAGAGAGCCTATCGACCACGTCCCGTATTCGGACGGGGAAGAACCCTTGAGGAAGCCTCTCATGGTCTCTTGCAGATATATGGCGAAAACTTCTGGAAGAAATGCTACGTCCGCTACCTGCGCCCCTATGAATCATTCGAGCGCGAACTCTTCCGGGAGTGGAAAAAGCGAGGGCTTGAGGAATTCGACGCCGAGCGTCAGGAATTCTGCAACAACACCCCGCAGCAAATCCAGTCCAGTTACCGGAGATTCCTCAAGGAAAAGTAAATTGGGCCTAAGCCTGAGCGATCAGTTCCTTGACCAACTCGGGCCATGAGGTCTCGTTCGGGACGAATTTGATCAAGGTGCCCGTAAACTCCCCTGCCCCGTTTTTGTCCCTGTCATCGACCAGAAAGTCCCCCT
>JAOLZO010000102.1 GCA_028343845.1 Verrucomicrobiota bacterium
AATGACGAGCAACGCAAGGAATACCGCAAGCTTGCCGAAGGAGCGATCGAACAGCATGGCGAAGACCTCAAGCATGCGATCAAAGAAGCCCCCACCCACATCTTCTCCCTGCTTACCCGCCTAAGGCAAACATGCTGCGACCTCGGACTCCTCCCCTGGAGAGACAACCTTCCACCCACCGGAGCAAAAGGTGACCTGCTTATCGAACGGCTTGCCGATCTTTCGGTATCCGGAGCAAAAGTCATCGTCTTCAGCCAATTCACTTCCTTTCTCTCGATTCTCAAAAAGAATATCAGGCTCAACCTGCCCGATCTACAGGTTCTTGAGCTAACCGGATCGACCCGGGACCGCTCGCTACCAGTCGAGACTTTCGAGTCAAGCAATGGACCCACGGTTATGCTTGCCTCCCTCAAAGCGGCTGGGCTGGGCGTCACCTTAAAGTCAGCGGATTACGTCTTCCTGATGGATCCATGGTGGAATCCGGCCGTTGAGGAACAAGCCATTGACCGGGCCCACCGCTTAGGCAGGGAGAAACCTACCTTCATCTATCGGTTGGTTGCTCAGGGAACGATCGAGGAAAGGGTGAGAAACCTCCAAGTTGAGAAAAAGGAAACCTTTCAAAAGATTATTGGCGAAATTGAAAAGCCAACCGGCTTGGTCGACCATTTTTCTTCGCTCAAGGACTTGATCGAACTGAAAGAAAGCTGAGACTAAAGAAGCCTAGTCCTCCACTAGCTGTAAGTATATGTGAAGGCTTTACTGCTCCTCTTCCTTTATTCCTTTGCGAAAACGGCGGAAGAAACGGAATCCCGGTACAAGCAACATCCCCAAGACCATCACATAAGTCGAAGGCTCGGGAACAGCTGAATATCGGAGATAAAAATCCCCTGCCCCGTTGTACCAAACAGCCCATCCTCCGTTGAGACCGCCATTATGATAATTGTATGGATCGCTATCCACACTGAAGTAGCTAGCATGCTGCCATCCACTGTTATTGAGTGTGTAATCTCCAGAAGAGCCCCAATCTATGGCACCATGACTGGCTCCGTCCATAAAAAGGATGCCGTTGGTACCAGTATGAACTTGATTGGTTGTGGACGTAACCTTCCCCGCAGTACCATCGGCGGCTATGCTGAATGCGTTCACACGGAAAATCGAACCGCCTTGGTCGGTGAAATCAAGATTGCCAAAATTCAAGATATCCCAATCCTCCCCGGCATCGCCATTTCCACCATCGAAATCCGTAATTTCCCAATCAAAAACCGCACCAGGATTCAAAGTCAAATTGGTCACGGTCAATTCCCCCATAGCCTTCGCAGCGGCACCTCCCGATCCAAACGAAACCTGTTGTTGAGAGGTATTCGAACTGAGAGAGGAGGAAATTCCACGCCCTGGGGAAATAACGTTCACGTCCGTCGCCGCACTCCCCGTCGAGCTTCCGTCTCCCACCGTAAGATTGGTAATGGTTCCATCTCCCCCAACCATGCTCTTACCCGATGATGAACCCTGCAAGGTAGTTCCGGTATGGAGGGTAACGGCTCCATTGTTGCCATCTCCTATCTCAAGCTTTCCTTTGTTGATGACCACGGTCGTGCTCGCCCCACCCAAGGCATCTGCATGGGCAGCCACCAATGTTCCGTCATTGATGATCACATCGGTACCCCCTCCGTCGAAAGTGTTGTCTCCACTGAGCATCAATCGTCCCAAACCCGATTTGGTCAATGTCTCGGACCCCGAAACGATACCGGAAAGCACCTGCTCCTTTCCGTAGTTGCCGTTGTTTTTGGCAGTATCGGAAACAACTTTTATAACATTTGCCGAACCACTGCCCTGCAAAGTTACCGCTCCGCTGAAAGTTTGCGTAGAGGAGGTATTGGCAAACCCAAGCTCGATTGCTTGAGTCCCTTCGTCCGAATTATCCAAAGTCAGGGCTCTCGTCCCGGAAGATGCACCTGTGAGGTATTCGAATTTTTGGGTTTTACCGCTGGCAGGCTTGAGAATGACCGTACCTTCTTGAATATCCAAATAAGCACTAGCCGCAGCATTGTTCGAATCGGAAGCATTCACGTTTCCGCTTAGAATTTGTTCGCCTGACCCCTCCTTGATTATCGTCAAGTCCGTACTCGTGCTTCCATCCTGATAAATATCACCGGAAAAGTCGAATGCGTTAGTGCCAGTATTTCCTGCAGCCGAATTGATGGTGAAAACGTTGGCATTATTTCCACCGTCAACTTCTCCACTCCCAGCAAATCCG
>JAOLZO010000103.1 GCA_028343845.1 Verrucomicrobiota bacterium
TGCAGACCACCGGGATGCTCGATGAGATGAACGCCGAGACCCTTCGCATGGAGGAACGGTTCACCCGCGAGATGAAAGCCTATGAAGACGGGGTGCGCAAAACGATGAAGGGTCTGGGTTTTAACGTCTTCATCTTTCCCGAGGGGCAGGAACTCGACGAGGTGTATGCCGAGGGGTTTGCTTCCAAGACCATGCCCGAGGACTACGCAAATACCTTGGCCCAGAGCAAAATCGTGACCGTCAACCACCTGCTGCCCAGCCTGACCCGCAAGCTCAAGTGGCCCGAGCGCGAGCGGACCGTAATCCTGATCGGCATAAGAGGAGAAGTGCCGATCGCTCATAAGGATCCTAAGAAACCACTCATCGATCCGGTACCCAAGGGACGGATCGTGCTCGGATACGAACTCCACCGCTCGCTCGGTCTGAGCGAGGGGAATTCAACCGTTTTCATGGGACGGGAATTCACGATCGAAAAATGTCATTCCGAACGCGGAACCAAGGATGACGTAACCATTTGGATGCATCTCGGGGAATGTCAGGAATTGCTCGGTGAGGAGGGAAGGATCAATGCCATCAAGGCATTGGAATGCAATTGCGCGTCAATCGACCGGTTGGGCGAAATCCGCAAGGAAATCGCAGGCATCCTGCCGGGGACCAAAGTCATCGAGACCGAAAGCAAGGCCCTCGCCCGGGCCGAAGCCCGTAACAAGGCGAAAAAACTAAGCCAGACCGCCATCGCGGCCAAAAAAGCCGAGACGGTGAAGTTGCGCGCCGATCGTGAACGCCTGCGGGTTGAGGACGGGCAAAAATACAACGCTCTTCTCAGTGTGGTCATCGTCCTGTCCATGGCTTGGGTCGCTTTTCTCGCCTTTTCCAATTCGCGGGACCGCCGCTCGGAAATCGGAATCCTCCGGGCCATGGGAATTTCCACGGGGGCAATTCTGAGCGCCCTGATGGGCCGGGCCTTTCTCGTTGGCTTTACAGGAGCAGGACTGACCCTGTTCCTCGCTTTTATCCTAAGCGCTCCCCTGAGCGAACCGCTCAATGGGTTCGAGCTCCAATCCCTGACCGGATACGTCCCCATGGTCCTTCTTTGCGTCCCCGCGCTCTCCTGCTCGGCCTCTTGGCTCCCTGCCCTTCAAGCGGCCAACCGTGATCCCGCAACCATCCTGCGCAATGAGTGAGCCTACCCTCAGGATCACGAATGCAAGCAAGTCCTTCGCCGGTCCGGAAGGCTCGTCCGTGGAGGCGGTCAAGGGGGTCAGTCTCGAACTCGCCCCGGGAGAATTCACCGCGCTTGGCGGACCGAGCGGTTGTGGAAAATCAAGCATTCTACTGATCGCAGGGGGGTTGCTCCACCCGGATGAGGGGGAGGTGGAAATACTCGGAACGAATCTTTATCGGGAAAACGCAGCCCAAAGAGCAGCCATCCGGGCAAAACGTCTGGGCTTCGTCTTCCAGCAATTTCATCTGGTGCCATACTTGGACGCCTTGGACAACGTGCTCGCCCCGAGCCTTGCTCAACCCATCCCCGATGCTTCGCAACGGGCCATGGGTCTGCTTGAACAGTTCGGACTGTCCGAGCGCAGCGGGCACCTGCCGGCCGCCTTGAGCGTGGGCGAACAACAAAGGGTCGCCCTGGCCCGCGCCTTGCTGGCCAAGCCCAAGCTCTTGCTCGCCGACGAGCCGACCGGCAACTTGGACCCGGAAAATGCAGAGGGCATCCTCGAGAGCCTCAGCTCCTTTGCCAAGGACGGGGGGGCCGTGCTCATGGTCACCCACGATGAACGGGCGGCCCGACGGGCGGATCGTTCGATCCGTATGGAAAAGGGAGAAATTCTCCAGGCACACGGATGAAAGTCACGCTCCGTTATACTTCGCAACTGGCAGCCGCGGCGGGGAGGTCCGAGGAATCCCTCGAGCTACCCGACGGAACCTTCCTTGTCGATTTGCTCGAAAACCTGGCGGACGCCCACGGACCGGAATTTGCCAAATTCGTAATGAGCGCCGAGGGTGTCACGGTAACGACCTTGGTCGTTGCGGTCAACGGGTCACAGGTTGACCTGAAGGAGAAGATAGCCTTGGAAGCAGGTTCCGAAGTGATCCTGATCACCCCGATGTCAGGGGGGTGACCGTTTTGCCTTTTCCCCTTTCCCACTCCGGTTAGACTGCATCCATGTTGAGCGAAGAA
>JAOLZO010000104.1 GCA_028343845.1 Verrucomicrobiota bacterium
CGGGCAAAGACATGCCAAGGAACTCGCCCACGGCGAGGTCCTGGCCAAGCATATGAACTTGCCGAGGAAAAGCCTCTTGTTGTCCGACTTGGGGGATTTGCTCAAGGGCAGTTCACTGACCGACGATTCAGTCGAGTTACCCGAGGGTCATTACGCCGAGGAGTCAATGAAGGCGACGGTCGTGCCCAACCGGAACATGATCTTGCTGGCCCTAGCCGGAGGCTATGCCCTTTCCTCGGGTTTCGACACGATCGCTTATGCGGCTCATGCCGGAGATCATTTCATTTACCCCGACTGCCGGCCCGAATTCGCCGAGGCCATGGAAAAAGCGCTTGGACTGGCCGACTGGAATGACTTAAGCCTCTACCGCCCTTTCGTCGACATGACCAAGGCCGATTTGGTCAGGTTGGGCACCGAGCTGGGAACTCCCCTTGACATGACATGGTCGTGTTATGCGGGCATGGACGTTCATTGTGGAAAATGCGGGACTTGCGTGGAAAGAAAGGAAGCCTTTGAGCTCGCAAAAGTTCCCGACCCGACGAAGTATAAAGGGTGAATCAAACGCATGATCACCTGTAGCAAAACCTATCGGGACATCCCCCTTTCCCACCGCCAGCCTTTTCACGAAGGCCGTTGCGCTCGCCTGCATGGTCATAGCTGGGCCATAACCCTAACCTTCGAGGCGTCCGAGTTGGATGAAAACGGATTTGTAATCGATTTTGGCGAACTCCATTTTATCGAGGATTGGATCGATGAGAACCTGGACCATGGAATGATTCTCTCCCAGAACGACCCTAGGGAAAAGGAACTGAAGGAACTGAATGAGTCAGGCTTGCTCAAGGTCACCTGGGTAGAAAGCGCTTCCTGCGAAGGAATCGCCCGCTTCCTCTTCGATACTTTCGCTCCCATGGTTTCCGCTCAATCGGCAGGCCGGGCAAGACTCCGCTCGCTCCATTTGGAGGAAGACTCCAGGAATTCAGCGACCTACCAACCCGGTACACCCGGATGAAGGATTTGCCCGTCTACGAGCGCTTCCACTCGTGGCAGGGAGAAGGCGTCCATATGGGGAAATCCGCATTCTTCATCCGCTTGCACGGTTGTCCCGTGCACTGTTCGTGGTGCGACTCGGCAGGAACTTGGCACCCCGAGCATCTTCCGGAGGAAGTCGAACGACTGGCTCCTGACGAACTTGCGGAGGAAGCGTTTTCTTCGGGGTGCGAAATTGTCGTCATTACCGGAGGTGAACCAGCCATTCACAACCTGCATGACCTTGCTTTCCAATTGAGAAATCGAAACCTTCCCGTCCACCTCGAGACCTGCGGAGCCTATCCCATCCGAGGGGAAATGGACTGGATTACCCTGAGCCCGAAATGGAATGCCATGCCGATCGACGAGTGCCTTGCCCAGACCGACGAATTCAAACTGATCGTGGAGAACCCGGATGACGTCCCAAAATGGAGCGAGGAACTTCCATTGACGCAAACAGGAGCTCCCGTCTGGCTTCATCCCGAATGGTCCAAGTCAAAAGACCAAGCGGTCCTTGGCTCGATTAATCAGTGGGTGAAGGACCACGGAGCTCCCTACCGGGCGGGATTTCAGTTGCACAAACTCTTCGAGGTGGATGAAGAAGACGAACGCAGTCAACCCGTCCGGGCACTCAGTCATTTACCCGGACAAGAAACACCGGGCGAATCCTGACCCGACCAAGGGCAAGAATTTTTCATGTGCGGACGATATTCATGGAAACAAATGAAATCCGGACGCTTCGGCAAGTTGACCAAGAAAGCGCCCACACCTGACAAGCCCAGCTTGAACCGGGCCCCGGGGCAGATCCACCCTACCCTCTCGATGAGTGGCCAAACTGTGGGATGGAGCCCCATGTGGTGGGGACGTCCGCCGGGAGGCAAGACCGGCGGCCGCTTCCCGCAACCTATCAATGCCCGAGCGGAAACGGTTGGGCAAAAGCCCGTCTTCCGCGAATCCTTTGAAAGCAAGCGCTGCCTCGTACCCGCCGACGGATTCTACGAATGGCAAGTGACGGACGGGGAAAAGTATCCCTACTTCATCCATCTTCCCGAGCGCCCGGTTTTTGCCATGGCAGGCATTTGGACGGAGGCGTTGGATTTCGAAAAGACCGAGGGAAGCTTCACCATCCT
>JAOLZO010000105.1 GCA_028343845.1 Verrucomicrobiota bacterium
ACCCGTCCGTTTTCCAAAACGGTGGTTTCGATGGTTCCGAGCTGGGGCATCAGGTAGATGACGTCATCCGGATCGAAGGCATCTTCAATCCCGTACCCGTCGAAGTCTTCGACTAGGTTGAGCAGGTCGATGACAAACGCTTTCTCAAGCGATGCGTTGTGCTCGTCGGTCACCTGCACGCGAACGTGAAAGCGGGTGGGTTGGCTTTCGAGACCGAGGGACTGGCCGATACGGCGGATCGCATTGTCCTCGGCGTGAGAATGCGTGGAGTCGTGTTCCCCGGTTGCATGCGGGAATCCTGGACCTGGCCCGGGCAGCTCGCCGGGTCCGCCGTTTTGGGTGGTGGAGGCGGGGGGCATGGCATTGGCTTCGTAGTCAAAGCTGGCAAGCGTACGAAGGCTCGCTCCTTCGATCCGAAAGAGCCCATTGTCCTGAGATCCGTTGCCGTCGACAAGTGAGAAGGAAAGGGTGGCGTTGGCGTCCGGATCGGTCGCAAGAAGATTCCCCACGGGCGTGCCGGCGGGTTGGTTCTCCAAGATGGTCGAGCCGTTCAGATCGAGCGTGGCGGGAGCGGAGTTGGCGAGGGATTGCGCATTGCGCGGGTCGGATCCGTAAGCGATCTCGGTGGCGTCGGAGAATCCGTCCCCGTCGTCATCGTTATCAAAGTGATCTTCCGCGCCGTCCCCGTCGAAATCCTCGATCTGGTTAACCAGGGATATGGTGAAGTTGCCATCGAGCGATGCGTTGTGCTGGTCGGTCACGCGAACCGAGATGGCATAGGATGATGCATTGGTCTCGTAATCGAGAGAGTGCAGGGTCCTCAGCGTACCGTTGGCATCCAGGCTGAACAGGTTGGCGCCGCCGAGGAGGGAGAACGAGAGGGTGGGGTTGGCATCCGGATCGGTGGCGTTGAAATCTCCTACGATGGTTCCTGCAGGCTGGTTCTCGGAAACGTTCGAATCGTTGAGACCGAGGGCAGTGGGGGCAGCGTTGGCGACCGAATTAGAATCGCGAGGGTCGGAGCCGTAGGCCGTTTCCACTGAATCGGAGAATCCGTCCCCGTCATCATCGGAATCATAGTGGTCTTCGATCCCATCCCCGTCGAGGTCCTCGACCTGGTTTAGCAAGGCGACCGTGAAGTTGCCATCGAGCGATGCGTTGTGCTGGTCGGTCACGCGAACCGAGATGGCATAGGATGATGCATTGGTCTCGTAATCGAGAGAGTGAAGAGCCCGAAGCGTACCGTTGGCATCCAGGCTGAAGAGGTTGGAGCCACTGAGAAGCGAGAAGGTGAGGGTGGGGTTGGCATCCGGATCGGTGGCGTTAAAATCCCCCACTACGGTGCCGGCAGTTTGATTCTCGGAAAAGGCGAGGGCGGCCGTCGAGTTCAGGTCGGTCGGCGCTGAATTGGCAGGTTTTTCCATCGTGTAGAGACTGGAGATTTCTTCAGCGGAGAGGACCCGGTTCCAAATGCGGACTTCGTCAATCGCTCCCTTGAAAAAATAAGTCGGACCGTTCGAGCCGGCGCCTGCTCCTATTTTCAGTGCTCCGGACTGGGCGGGGAGATAGGTTTTGTTGGATGAGACGACCAAAACTCCGTTCTGGTAACCTTTTCCGGTGGTTCCGTCGTGGGTAAAGGCAAGGGCCGTCCAATTCAGGCTAATGGCCTGAGCATGGAACTTTTGCCAGCCACCGTTGCCGGTCCAGTGTGACCAGGTGTTGTCAGGCATTTTGTAGAGGTTGAATCCCCGACCGTCGGCCCGAAAGGTAATCGGGCTGCCGTGGTTGTTGGTGGTTGAAGTGGGCTTGGCCCAGACCGAATAGCTAATCGCGGTTGAAGAGAGGGCTTGGTTGAATGCAGCTTCCAGGTAATGGTTTGAACCTGAACCGTCGAAAAGAAGGGCTTTCCCCGCTACTCCGTGTCGGTCGGCGGTCGGAGTCGTCCCGTTGACCGTTGCGTGGTTTGCAGTTGGGGAGTGATCCGCACCGTTCCCATCGAGAGGATACCAGGCAACCAGTCCAATATCGAGGGGCGAGCTCGATGAGCCGA
>JAOLZO010000106.1 GCA_028343845.1 Verrucomicrobiota bacterium
AGACCAAGAGAAGCAGCGACTTTGAGGAAGCGCTTGGGAAACTGGAATCGCGCATCGACGATCTGAATGCCGAAATGCTTGAAGCCCTTGAGAAAGCGGACGAATCCTTGATCGAGAAGCTCATGTTGGAACTTAATTCCCTCAAGGAAGAAAAGCAGAGGCTACTTGCTCCCGAAGGGGATCCTCTTTTGGGGGATCCTGATGAGTAATCGGCTCTTCTAGGCTAGAGGTTTAATTGCTCAATCGGAGCGTGTTGGCTACCGGAGCTTTGTGAGAAGCTTTTTCAAGCCGTCCAGATTGGCCCGCAATGACTCCTCAGCATCCAGATGGTTTTGATGATCGAGGATCCCGATCGGACCCTCATAGCCACTCTCTAACAGAATGTTGAGCATGCTCTTGTCATGTTCCCCTTTCCCGAGCGCGAGAATCTTCGGCTTGGCTCCCGTGTTCATGCCATTGAGGTTGAGGCAGTGGAGGAACGGTTTCATGAGATTGAGGTCATCCTCCCATTCCTTGATCCTGTCGTGTCCGTGGTGCCAATTGTAGACGATCCCGACGTGATCGTGCCCATCGGCCCGCAGGGCCTTGCAGACGGAGACCAGGTTTTCCGGTTCCCCGCCCCAACCGCCATGGTTGTACAGACCTAGCTTGCATCCGATCTGGGCGGTCCGCTTGGCCAATGGAATCATGGCCTCCTTGGCGGATCTGATCTTTTCTTGATGGGTGCCCGATTTGGGGGAGCGCAGGGTTTTCCAAATTTGGGGCCTGATCTTGTGTTTTTGGAAGAGCTCGAAGGCCTTTTCGTGTCCGCCCCAGAAGGCGAAGAATTCGATTCCGTGTTTCTTGTACTGAAGGATTTCCTCTTCGAATTCAGGGACATGCTGGGCCCGCCAGTCATAAGCGGATCGTTTCAGCCCGAGTTGAACCAGCATCTTGGCCCGTTCTTCCGGAGAGCGCTTGCTTGCGTCGAAAGGAACGATGCACCAAGGCACGAGATTTTCCCTGAGCAGGTTCTCAGCGGTTTTCCCTTTCTTGGCCTTTTCGCCCGACAACTGACAAATTGAAAGCAACGTGCAGACAATCAGGAAACGGTGCGGGAAAATCATCACAAGGAGTGATTGGTAGAGTTTACAACCGCTTTATTGCCGTTGCGGTCGATGCCCGCTCACTTGTTTCGAAGGGACATCGCGCCGGCGTGGGCCAGACGCACTTGGTACAGGGAGCTGCGTGCCGTGATAAAGAGGGTTTTGTAATCCTTGCCCCCGAAGCAGACGTTGGCAGGCTTTTCGGGAACCACGATGGTCTCAAGTTTCTTGCCGTCTGCATCATAGACCTGGACCTGTCCATGGGTGAGGTAAAGGTTGCCCTTTACGTCCACCGCCATGCCGTCGCTTCCCTCGTCGATGGTGAACAGCTTCTTCCCGAGTTTTCCCTTCTTGCTTACTGCGTAGCAGGTCACGGTGTCGGGGTAGTCGTGATACTTGGGGTCTGGGTGCCTCTTGTTCCCGCCCGTGTCGGCGACGTAAAGACGCGAGCCGTCCGGAGAGAAGACAATGCCGTTGGGCATGGCCAAGTCCTTGATCAAAACCTCGACCTTGCCCGTTTCGGGATCCAATTTGTAGACCCAGTGACCGGGGATTTCATGCGGAGCCCGCAAACCCCATGGAGGATCCGTGAACCAAAGGGTTCCGTCCTTCCAAACGGCAACGTCATTGGGCGAGTTGAAGCGTTTGCCTTCGAACTTTTCGGTCAGGACCTTGGCCTTGCCGTCCTTACCGATGCGGATGATGTTGCGGGCCGCATGTTGACAAGAGATGATGCGACCCTGCAGATCGAGAATGTTTCCGTTGGCCTGTTCGCTTTTGCGGAATACGGACAAGCCGTCCTTTTTGCTCCACTGCATGAGCTTGCTGTTGGGTATATCGGAGAAGACGACCTTGCTTTCCCCGGGCAGCCAAACAGGGCCTTCCGTGAACTTCATGCCTCCGGCCAGTTTTTGTACCTTGGCCCCGGGCTC
>JAOLZO010000107.1 GCA_028343845.1 Verrucomicrobiota bacterium
ATCGAGAGCTACCTCCCATTCATAAAAACGCGCATTGCCAGGTGGGGCGTCGATACGCAAGTCAGGACCCCCGACGTTTTCCGATATGCGCGAGTCGTTACTCGGTTGGTGTCCGAAATACAAACGTGCGGTCGGCAAGTGATGGCTTTCCTTCTCGAGGCGGGTGGCCCGGATACGCACTCTCATATTGCCCGTGTCGGGCAGTCCGTCCCCCAAGTCGATGATGAATTTCTGATTGGCCGGAATAACCACGACGTCCGATGAGACTGACGGTATCTCAGGCCGCTTGCTTGTGGGTTTCCATGCATACTTGGCTCCGTGGTAACTCCACTGCGTTCTGACCCCGTTGCCGGTAATCATGTTCCTGAACTGTGCGTTGCCTGGTTTCAGTCCGTACTTGGCCTCTTGCTTTTTCGAGGCAACATCCGGCGTGATCACACCCTTTTTAATCTGTTTCTGTTTCTTTTCCACATAAGCCGCATAGTTGGAATCCACTTTGGCCGATGCGGCCTTCATCGATATTCCGTAATACACCGGGTACGGTCGATCTCCCCGCACGGTAGCCAATTCCAACGCCCGGCGGGCCTGGGCACGATATTCGCCAAACTGCACAGCGGTCATCTGAAGCATTTCCGAACTGTTTTTGAATCCGTCCTCGGAGGAAGTCTCCGGTGGCAAGTGGAGGGAAAAGTCGTGGGGCAAGCCAAGCAGGTCCTGCATTGCGTACTTGTATTCGTAGCGGGTCATTCGGCGGAACGGAGTATGTCCTTTTTCACTTCGCCTTACCTGCGAGGCGGTTTGAATTTCATTTGAAAGCCAATCGACCACAAGCGCTTTTTCATCCTTCGTTAACTGTGCCTTGGCGTCCTCTGGCGGCATCTCACCATTGCCTATCACGTCGAACACCTCTAGCCACCAGCTGACATCCTTACCCTTTAGCAAATCCGGGTTCAGCGTATCGACTCGGAATTTGCCCTTTTGCTTGTCGGGTCCATGACAGTTTACGCATACCCTTTTCAAAACCGGTTCCACTTCGGTTCGGAATTCCGCCAACCTCGCTTGAGGTAAATTGGTTTCCGAGAGAGGTGAAGCCTTCACTGCCGAAGCTTGGAACGTTCCAGCAAGGACTACTCCTGCGAATCCGAGAAGGAGTCTTGTGAAATGCAAAGGGTTTGTCATCCCGGACATCAGGTTATTGAGCCATCATTTCCTTGAGCTTGGGGGCAATGGCGGCGGCCCAGATCTCGTGTCCTTTTTCGCTCGGATGTGTCGTATCAGGCATCATTTCCTGGGAGAGGAAGCCTTTCTCATCGAGAAACTTTTCTCCTATGTCCAGGAAAGTGACGTTAGGAATGTCCTTGAGCAGATTGGGAAGATAGGAATTGAGCTCGATGATTTGCTTGCGGTGCGGATGATCGAGATTGCGCCGGCGGGGAAACACGCCCAGCACGAGAATTTTCATTTCGGGATACATGGAATTGAGCTTCCTGGAGATTGCCTGCACCCCATCAGCGGCCTGCTTGGGTTTGTCGCTACCCCAGCAGATATTGTTGGTGCCGATCATCAAAGAGGCGGCTTTGGGCGGGGTCTTGAGAGCGGGAAGGTGTTCGAGTCTCCACAAAACATGATTTGTCCGGTCCCCGCCAAAACCCAAATTCAAGGCGTGTAACGGGGCAAAGTGTTTTTCCCAAACCGGCTCACCCGGTCCCCCCTTGTCGAAGTTGTTGGTGATGGAGTCACCAACCATCAGGAGCTCGATCTTCTTGTCCTTTTTAGGGTCGTTGGCCGCTTCGACCTCCGCGATCTTCTCGGCATGGCGGGCCATCCACCAGGAAGCCAGTCGTGCTTGTCCAGTTATGGAAGGGTGCTTTCCCGAGTCCGCAGCAAGACCAAGTTGAACGGAGAGGGAACAAGCTAACCCGAGGATCGGAAAAAGAGCAAGTCGACGAGTGAGCCTCAGAGAGGAATTACCTTTTTTCATCCCTTTTATACGTAATGGGAA
>JAOLZO010000011.1 GCA_028343845.1 Verrucomicrobiota bacterium
CGACGGTCAACTTTACTGGATCTCCCAAGGAAACCCGATCCGCGTCTAACCTTGAGACCGAAGAGAAAGAGCCGATCGCGCCTTGAAAGTCCTGGGGTCTTCCTTTCATCGGCAGCGACCTGACTTCAATGGTTTGTTTTTCACTCGAAGCAATCAAGGCTTGCTCCCGACCGAATCCGAAAAACGGGTCGCTCAGGAAGGGATCATTGAAAGGCGAAGACCGGTTGTTTTTTACGCGGACCTGAATTGCTACCTCGAAACTTAATTCCTGGTTTCCAGCCATCGCTGCAGTCAAGCCAACAGGCCATGAAAAGACGGTGTATGATTTACCGTTTCTCAAGAAATTCCTTTTGATGTTCCGCTGACGAATCTCTGTCATGGAAAAAGAATCCCCAATCTTTTTTGGAGGTGGGGGCAGGCGCGTGACTGGTAAGCCGTTCAGTAGAAAAAGGTTGATGGTCGCGGGGATGGTTTCTCCCTCGAAAAGGAAATCGCGAGGGGTTTCGAATTCAACGAAAGCAGCCTGTTTTATGTCGTTTTGCCGCTGCTTCTCCTTTTCTTGAAGCAATAGGTCTTGCTGGCTTGGGCTGAGAACCTGAAGCGCCGCGGCAGGCACGCGGACTGAGTTCCCTCCGATTTCGATGACCCATGAAGGCAGAGAGAAGGAGCCTTTTTTTGTTGGGCGGATCTGAAAACTCAATTCGGTTTTTACCGAGGGGACGCCGTTGATCAGGCTAGCCGAACGAAAAGCTTGTGGAGAGTTGGATATTGCCAAACCTGCCACGGTGGGGATTTTCCCAGTGGGTAGTGCTTGGGTTCCGTAGATGATTACCTTGTATATGCTGTTATTGCCCAAACTCACGCTTGGAGGAGTGAAGGCCGCCTCGGCCCGGATAGCTTGGTTCTGAGCAATCAATTCGATCGAATGAGAAAGGCAAAGCAGGGTTAGCAAAACCCCGGTTCCAATTATCCGGGCTTTTGCCTGAATTGCAGGAGGAAGGTGTGAAAACTTTTCAAATGTTTTGAACATTCTAGTAATCTCTTCCGTTTGCTTTCGAGTCGATCACCCGTACTTCCTGTTGCAGGGGTTCGCTTTTGGATTCCATTTCCTGAAGCAGTCTCTCGTAGAGAGCATTGACTTCCTGAGGGGGAAGTTCTTCAGCATCCTCATCGCCTTCACTTTCTTCACCGTTTTCAGGCGATTCTGGTTCGGATGGCTGGGGTTGGTTTTGTTCGGGGCTTGAAGGGCTTTCCTGATCATCTTGATCGGCTGGATTCTGAATCCCGAAGTTTAGGTTTTTGACAGATGATTCGAAGTCAACCCAAGACAGGTAAGCCTTCTTGGCCTCCAACGGGAAAGTGACGTTTGCCTCGGGGTTGTCGGGTTGAATGCAAAGCGAGTATTGTCCCGGCGGGACGATTTGCATGAACGAGCCGTCCTTTTCCGGTTTAAAAGAGGTTTCGTTCTCATCAGCCTGAAAATTCCCATTCTGATCAATGAAAAGTTTGGCCGATGCAGAACCACCTTCCGACTTCTCGCGAGTTCCATTGCCGTTTTCATCATTCCATACGATTCCCATAAGTGATGGAGCCGCCCGGTAAGGAATGCCGATGCGGAGCTTTCCGGGTTGTTCAATCGAAACGTAATGGTTACGGACGAGGGAGGGGTTTTCGGGGGGAGGCGGTTTGGTGAAAATGGGCAAAAGCGGTTCTTTCGAGCTCCGGTTGGAATCCAAGAGTTTGGAGCCTAGTCGAATCGGGCTTGGGTATTTGTCGGAAATCCATTCGAAAGCAAAAAAGCCCGTTTGATCAGTTTTAACCATTGGTTCCGAGGATGCGTTATGTTCTCCGTTTCCATCTTTGTCCCAATAGACGAAGCCTTGCAAGTCGGGCTCGTCCTTTTGTCTTTTCCCATCGCCGTTTAAGTCACGCCAAATTTTTCCGGTCATCAGGCAAATCATGGATTGGATCCTTTCAGCCAACTGTTTTTTCAAAGAATCCAAGTTTAGGTTTGCCTTGGGGTTGCCATCCAAAAGAGAGGCGGCTTCGTAATGCTTCATTGCTTGTTTCCAAGACTTGCGGGCCTGCTCTACGTTTTTTTGGT
Source organism: Verrucomicrobiota bacterium (assembly GCA_028343845.1). Classification (GTDB taxonomy): domain Bacteria; phylum Verrucomicrobiota; class Verrucomicrobiia; order Opitutales; family Seribacteraceae; genus Seribacter. The sequence continues at coordinate 2,105 of JAOLZO010000011.1, forward strand.
CGAGCCATTTGTTTGCCCGTTGATAGAAAATGTTCCCGAGGGCATTGAGTGTTGTGGACTGGAGTTGAGGGTCGTCGATGGATTCGTCAAGAGCCGATTCCAACATCTCTTCAGCTTCCCGCAAAGAACCTGCCTCCAAATGGGCCAGACCGGCGTTGACGAAGAGCCGCGGGTCTGTGAAGGAGTTTTTCGAAGCATTGATCTCGGCCATGTAAAAGCTTGCTGCCGTTGATGGATCGCCCTTTTGCATGGCGTCTTCGGCACGTTGGACATTGTCTTGCTTGAGGCAACCGGCAAGCAAGCACGACAGCACAACGATGCAGGGCATCCCTAGTCGGAGCAGATCCCTCTTTCCTGATGACGTAAGCATTTCAACTAAGAGAAAAAGAAGTGCAACTATAGCCAATGGCTGGTAGCGATCAATCGGTAACTCAGTCGATAATTGTTCGCGTTTCTTTTGCTGGCCAATTTTTTGCAGCATGTCCAAAACCTCCGCCAAGCCTTCGCCGGTCGGACCAAGGGAGTAGTATTGACCATCGGTGACTTCTGCAATGTCCCGCAGAGATTTCTCGTCCATTCGACTCGTGATTGTTTGCCCTTGAGGATCCTTGAGGAAGTTGCGGGCTGGAGTTCCCAGAGGATCCATGGGGATTTGGGCTCCCTCAGCCGAACCTATTCCAATTGTGAAAACCCGGATGCCTTCTTCCTTCGCCTGCTTTGCCCGCTTTAAACCTTTGCCCTCCAAGTCTTCCCCGTCTGAAAGCAAGATCAGGAAACGATCGCGGTCCTTTTTGGAAAAGGATCGCGAAGCTTCCTCGATCGGACCTGCCAAATCAGTCCCCGGCGTCTTTATTATTCCGATTTCAAGGTCATTGAGGGTTTTTGAAAAAGCCTGATGATCGAGAGTCAGGGGGCATTGCAAGAAGGCGGTTCCGGAAAATGCAATGAGACCCAGTCGGTCTCCTTTTACCCGGTCAAGCAGGTTTGTGATTCCCAATTTGACGCGTTCCAAGCGGTTCGGGCGAACGTCCCTCGCAAGCATGCTCTTCGATATATCCAGGGCAATGAGAACGTCGATGCCGGTTGGCTCGGTTTTCTTCTTTTCAGACCCCCATTGAGGGCGAGCCAGAGCAACGAATAATAGGGCGACGGAAACCAGTAGAAGTGTGCTCTTTGTCCATCGCAGCGGTTGGGACAAGGATGGAACGAGAGTTGAATGCAGTTTCGCTGAAATCAAAAGGCTGATTCTTCTTTTTCGAACTTTCTGCGATTGCCAAAACAGAACCACCAATCCAAGCAGGGCTGCAAGGCCAATCCATATTACCTTTGGTTCTGCGAATACGTTCACGGCACTTTAAGGAAAATGGTTCTGGAGAGGACAATCTCAAGCAAGAGGAAAACCAACCCAATGGCTAGAGCCCAAGGGAACAGTTCTTCAAAGAGTGCATTGACGCTAAGCTCGACTTCGGATTTTTCGAGTCGATCAATTTCATCGTAAATCACAGCTAGACCATCTTTGTTCTTCGCTTCGAAGAATTGGGCGTCAGTGGATTTGGATATTCTTTGGAGGATGTCCTTGTCCACTGGAAAATCGGCGACCCGAACGACGGCATTGCCGTTTGGGAACCGCCTGATGTCTCGAGTGCTCGGGTCAAAGAGATAAGTTCTTGTTCGGGAGTTGCTGCCAATAGCAATCGTGTAGATCTTAATGTTATCTTTCTTTGCGCCCTCTGCATATATCATTGGGCTGTGAGGCGGAGGAGGGTCGTCTTTGCCATCGGTTAGCAGAATGAGGATCTTGGACTTAGACTCGAGGGAGCGAAGCCTGTTGATGCCTTCCGCCAAGGCAGATCCGATGTTGGTTCCGGTTTGGTGGGTAAGACCGACGCGCAAGCGATCGAGGTTTTTCCTCAGGTGTTCCTTGTCCAGCGTCAGGGCGCTCACGAGGTAAGGGTTTACTGAAAAGGCAACCAAGCCTATCCGGTCGTATCGTCTTTTGTCGATGAAGTCACCGATTACCTCCTTGACCACGTCCAAGCGGGTGCGTTCTTGCCCCTTCCCTTCACTCATGTCAAGCGCTAGCATGGATGCGGAAAGATCGACCGCCAACACGATATCGACCCCACTGGAGAGGATGGTTTGCGTGCTTTGATCATATTGAGGTCTGGAAATGGCCAGAATCAGGCAGCAGATCGAAGAGTATCGAAGCCAATGAGGTATCCATAGCCTAATTCTTACCTTTCCACTTTTGATTCGTTCGATTTTCTCCAAGCTTGGGAATCGCAGAGCGGTCTCCCTGATTTTCGCCTTTCGTCGGACCAGGATGATCAAGGGAATGAGAACGAGCAAGAAAAGCCAATGCGGCTCTGCTATAGTGAAACGATCCCATTCTATGAATTCGTTCATTCCTTTTCTCCTGCCGGCGTTGATTCCGAATGAGCTTTTTCCTCCTCAAGCTTCAAGTGGGTATCCTTTACAAAATGAAGCGCCGTGGTGAGGAGTAGGTGCATCTCCTCCTGATTCATGCTTTCCGTCGAATACTTCACCTTGTCCCCCCTGTCCACGAATTCTCTCAAGAGATCTTCGTATCGATTTCTGAAGAACGTATGCGACACGATCTCTCGCATGAATTCCTCACTGGTTAATTCCATTGCCGGTACCTTGAATAGCTTTTCGACGTAAACGCGAAGAATTTCGGAAAGTCTGAAAACAAAGGGCTTGGGCTGTAGGCGGGGATGCCTTTGTTGAAGCTCGTCAATGCATTCAAGGGCTTCTGCGTACGGGTCAATCGGAGGGGGGGCGATTTGATCCTGCTCGGCCACCTTCCTTTTTCGCAGATAAAGCCAAAGCGCCAGTCCGCATACCAAGGCAAAAGCCATTAACCCTATTGTCAAAAGGTTTTCTCCGAGGAGTTGAGACAAAGGTTTGAACAGGGGGACCGGTTGATCCTTTTGAACTTCCGGATCGAGCCAATAAGTCTTTTTTGCGATTGTAGGGAACAGGTTCGAGTTCATCGGTTTCTGCGGATTTCGCGCATATGGAAAAATTCCTGCAGGGATCGCACGTAATCGGAGTCGGTGGAGAATTCAAAATGATCGACCCCTCTTCTGCGCAATCTTTTTTCGAATTCTTGGCGGTGTTCCTGGTTCAGTTTCTTATATTCTTCCCGAAAGTTTCGACTGGACGTATTGAGGTAAATTTTTTCACCGGTTTCGCTATCCTCCAGATGAACCATCCCAACGTTTGGGATTTCCAATTCGCAGGGATCGTGGATACGGGCGCAAACCAAGTCATGCCTGCGTCGGGTGGAGGCCAATTCCTTAAAGAACAAGTCTTCCACGGATTCCTCTTGGGAGTTATATTCGGAGATAATGAAATCGGAGAGAAGAAAAACGACCGCTCTTCTTCTCATGACCCGGTTAATGAAACGTAGTCCTTCGTTTAAGTCCGTCTTTTTACTTTGGTTCGGGTGGAAGAGAATCTCCCTCAAGACCCTAAGCACATGCTTCTGTCCCTTGCTGGGGGGGAGGTACTGTTCAACTCGATCGGAAAAGAGAAGCAAGCCGACTTTGTCTCCGTTTCGATTTGCGGAGAATGCCAACAGGGCACCCAGTTCTGCCAGTCTTTCGCGTTTGCTTCTTTTTGATGACCCAAAAGTTCCGCTGTCACTTACGTCAATGGCAAGCAGGATGGTAAGCTCTCTTTCCTCACGGTATTGCTTCACGAAAGGCGTTCCCATTTTTGCCGTTACGTTCCAGTCGATCGATCTGACTTCATCACCCGCCTGATACTCCCTTACCTCTTCAAAATCGATCCCTTGCCCTTTGAACGCACTATGGTAGGAACCAGCCAGAGCTTCTGAAACCAGGCGGTTCGAGCGGATTTCGATTTGCCTTACTTTTCGAAGGATTTCCCGAGTGAACTCTTGATCCGGTTCGTTCATTATAAGGAGGTTGGCGGATGGGGGGAAACGAACGCCGGTTTAATCAAGGTACTGGTACCGTTTCGAAAATTTTCTTGATGATGTCGTCGCTGGTAACGTTTTCCGCTTCGGCCTCGTAGCTGATGATTACGCGATGGCGCAAAACGTCGAGTCCCACGTCCTTGATATCCTGAGGGGTGACGAAGCTTCTCCCATGCATGAAGGCAACCGCTTTGGATGCCAAGGCCAGGCTGATGGTTGCCCGGGGTGATGCTCCAAACCGAATGAAGGCGGCTAGTTCGGATGCCCCGCATTGGCTTGGATCTCTAGTGGCAAGTACAACGTCCACGAGATAGGACTTGAGCTTGTCGTCCAGGTAGATTCCGTCGATTACCTTCCGCGAGCGAAAGATGGTCTCGGCATCTACAACCGGGTTGACTTCATGCATGACGGAAACGTTGGCGTTGGCTTCGAGAATTTTCAATTCCTCCTCCCGGTCCGGATAATCCACCAACAACTTGAGCATGAACCTGTCCATCTGCGCTTCCGGGAGCGGATAGGTTCCTTCCTGATCAATCGGGTTTTCGGTGGCGAGAACGAGAAAAGGCTGGGGCAGTGGAAAGGTCTCGTCTCCAATGGTTACTTGTCTTTCCTGCATCCCCTCAAGCAAAGCGCTCTGGACTTTCGCCGGTGCCCGGTTGATTTCGTCGGCAAGCAGTAAGTTTGCAAAAATCGGGCCTTTTTTTGTCGTGAATTCTCCCTTGTTGGGGCTGTAGATCAAAGTCCCGACCACGTCCGCAGGCAACAGGTCGGGAGTGAACTGGATACGCTTGAAATCCGCCCGCATGCATTGAGCGAGTGTTTTAACAGCAAGCGTCTTGGCGAGGCCGGGCACTCCTTCCAAGAGTACGTGACCATTGGCTAACAAGCCAACGATCAAACGATCGACCAAGTATTTCTGCCCGACGATTACCCGCCCCATCTCCTGACGGAGAAGGTCGACCCATGCGGCTTCTGACTTTATGCGTTCCTGCTCTTCGGGCGCAGGGGGTTGATTGTTGCTTTCTGATTCTTTACTTGAGCTCATTGCGATGTAATTTAGACAAACCTTTAAGCGTAAGCAAACCTCGCATTTGTCCAAGGCAAAAGAAAGGTATGCCGATCTATACATTCTTTTCGGTTTGCCATGATGCTTGCGTAGGGGATTGTATTAACTGAAAAAAATCCTTTAACCATCAATCGTACTATCGCATGTCTAATTTAACTAAAGAGTCCAAGTTTACATTCATAGGTTTGTTGATCGTTCCTATCTCTTGTATCGTTCTTTATTTCGGAGGTTATTTTAACTTTATGGAATACAAGTCGGTTGACTTGAGGTTCACGGCTCGCGGGGATATTTCGCACCGTGCATCGGCTGATGCCGATGCACCGATAGTTGTCGAAGGCAACAAGACCGTACCCCGCATACCCAAGGTTATGTATGTCAACTTTGACACCAAAACATTAAGCAGGGATGAAGTCGGCGAAAGACCATGGTATCGGGATACTTTTCGTAAAGTCGGAGAAATTCTTCTGGAGGAGGGGCAAGCGAGGACTCTGAAATTCGACTTTATCTTCTCCCCCAAGAGTACTTCCCGAATGGTTGAGGAAAAGAAAGTCTATGAAAGTGATTTGGAGATTGCCCAGTTGATTTCCAAGTTTCCAAGCCAAGTAGTATGCGCAACAGCGTTCACCTCTGTGCAGACCCCCTACCTGAAAAATGAGTTCATTGACGCTCCTGCCAACCTGCCGCAATTAAAGAAAGGTTATAACCCATTGAAAATGGGTTATTATTACCCGGAAAGTCCCACTTATCCAATCTTCTCCTACAAGGATGGCGAGTACGTAGGTTTGGATGGAAATATTTTGGTTGGGCCTAGCCCGGTGGACGGATTGCAAAGAGAGGTTCAACTGTGGTTCCCCGGCGGAGGGAAAGCCCATGCCTACAACGTTCTTGGAGGAAAGATGGCGAAGCTTGGATTGGAGGGTGTTGAGGCCAATGGCACTAAGCAGGTTACCCTCGTTGAAGTAGGCGACGAACTTCGCTTGGTCTGGATGGACTCTAACAATACTTTAGTTGACAGCTTGCCCAACCGAATGCCTTTGGTCAGGAACAAGAATTTTTACACCATCGGAGCTGAGGTCCTGATGTCCTATTTTGGGGTGGATGAAAACTCAGTTGAAATGAGCGAAGGAAACAAGCGTTTTAGAATTAAGAACCTCGCTGGTGAAGTCATGATTGATGCCCCCATGACCGCAGGGCAGGACATGGAAATCAACTGGTTTTCCAAATGGCAAAGGACAGCAACTCACAAAGCGCTCAGGGATGAGGCGGAAAACGCGTACATCGAGGGCAATTTGGAAAAGTATTTGCAGTTGGTGCTTCCTCTTCTCCGTTCCAATCTGGAGCTTATTGAGGGTCTGGAGTTGCCTGAAGCTGATGAGGACCTTCCACGCTTGCTTAGCGAATTGCAATTGGAAGAGAAAAACATCACAATTGTCGAGGAACTGATTCAAGCAAAGAAGGGACGTATATCACCGGATGAAGCTCCTGACTTCGTCGATCTTCGGAGTGTGGTCGTTGAGATATCGAAGGAGTATCTTCCTCCTCTTCTATTTGATCCATTCAATCCGATGTGTGAAATGGATGATGTTTTGGAATACAAGGAGTACCTGGAAGATAGAAGGAAACAGCTCAAGTCCATTGATGAGACTGTTATCCCATTGGTTGATTCGAACATCCAAAAGATCAGGACTTTGTTGTACGGAAACGTTCGGGACCAAGCGATGCGTGAAAAATGGCAAACCCTTGTAGCCCTCGATGAAAAGGTTTCCAACTTGGAGAAGGTACTCGCGCTAAACAGTCTTCCCCTGATCGAGAATCAACTCAAGCAAAGCCGCGAGGAGCTCACAGCCCTATTGAAGGCGATAGATGAATACGAAGAAGCCGTCTTTGCTGAAGATGGAAACATGACCCGCATAGTATCCAAGTCAGATGCTGAACAGGCCGGCTTGGGCTTTGCGAGTTTGGCTAAAGAGCTCAACGACATTAACAAAAAGATAGAAAATGCTAAACGTGATCCTGCCATCGCAAACCTTCGAAAAAGCATCGAAGACAACCCTTCTTTGGCCGCTATTCTGCAGCCTCAACTTGATAAGAAGCTTGAGCTTACTAAGGACTTGGCATCCCAAATGGTTGAGAAAGCCATGGATTGCTTAAGAGTCCTGGATAACTTGGCTGCCTTCAACGAAAGGGAACGAAACGATATTGAGGCTGAAATCAAGCAATACCGAACTTTCTTTGATCAATTCAAGGACGCCGTCGTTCTCATTGGCCCCACTGAGTTCGTCTTTCAAGACATAGCCCCTTCCCCGATCGACAAGAAAGTAGTTCCCAAGGTGTCTCTTCATGGAAACGTCATCAAGACCTTGTCGAGCGGAGTCTACCTCAAAAGGCCTTTGGACGGTAACCTTTCGGTGTCTCTGCTCATTCTGGCTATCAGTTTGGTGCTTGGTTACCTTGCGGTCAACAGCGCCACTTGGTCAAGTTGGGTGGGAGCCATCATACTCTTGGCTTTCATCGGGGTGGCTTTCTTCCTTTTTGCCAAGCATCACATAGTCATACCCCTAGCCGCCCCTGCAACCGCCGGAGCCCTCACTTTCTTCATTGGGCTTATCGTCATGATGGTGGTCGAGCAAAAGGCCAAAGGTCGGCTCAAGGGGATGTTCGGGAGTTACGTTTCGGCGGAATTAGTCGACCAAATGGTGGACTCGGGCGAGGAACCACACTTGGGTGGTGAAGAGACTGCAATTACCGCCTTCTTCAGTGATGTCCAAGCATTTTCGAGTTTCTCGGAATTGCTTACCCCGACGGGTCTTGTTGATCTGATGAACGAATACCTCACGGCCATGACCGATATTTTGCAGGAAGAGCGGGGGACTCTGGATAAGTACATTGGGGATGCCATCGTTGCCATGTACGGAGCGCCCATCCCGATGGAGGATCATGCCTATCAATCCGTGAGAACCGCTTTGCGGATGCAGGAAAAGCAACTCGAGTTGCGCGACAAGTGGGCCTTGGAAGAGGGAAAATGGGGGAAGTGCTATGGTTTGGTCAAGCAAATGCAAACACGGATTGGCTGCAATACGGGTACCGCAACGGTTGGAAATATGGGTGCGTTGGATCGTTTCAATTATACCATGATGGGAGATATGGTTAATTTGGCGGCACGATGCGAAAGTGGTGCCAAGGCATATGGCGCCTATATCATGATTACCGAGGAAACCAAGCTTGCATCCGAGCAGACTAAGCAAGACATTGCATTTCGTTATCTGGACAAGATTGTGGTTAAGGGCCGTTCTCAACCTGTTTCCATGTATGAACCGACCGGCTTTATGGCTGACCTATCCCAGGAAACCCAAGACTGCTTGGATTGCTTCAGCCAGGGCATCGATAAGTATTTGATCCAGGATTGGGACGGGGCGCTCAAGATGTTCGAGACAGCGAAGGACTTGGAACCCAACAAACCTGGCGTTACGCCCGGAGTGAAGGACAACCCCTCCATGATCCTCATCGACAGGTGTCAAGTGATGAAGGAGAATCCTCCAGGTGAAGATTGGGACGGAGTTTACGTGATGACTAGCAAGTAGCCGGACTTCCCGACCGAAATGCCTTGGTCAGAAGCGTTCCTTAGCTCTTGAAGTATTCCGGCTCGTTGCCGGGTTTCCATTTTACGTTGCATCCCATGCTCGGTTCCTGCGGTTCGGGAGGAACGTCTCCGGACAGCAGTCGTCCGAGGGCTTCCTTGAGGTCGTTTCCCGTGACAGGCATCGAGTTTCCTGGTCTCGAGTCGTCGTACCTTCCCCGGTAAAAAAGGGAGAGTTCATGGTCGAAGATGAAGAAGTCAGGCGTGCATGCAGCCTGATACGCCTTGGCGACGCGTTGATCATCGTCAAATAGGTATGGAAACCGAAAACCGTACTCAGAGGCCAAATTCTTCATCTTGTCGGGGCTGTCGGCCGGATACTTGTCTATGTCGTTGGAAGAGACAAGGTACACGGAGATCCCATCGTCGGCGAGCTGGTTGAAATACTCGGTCAGATGATCCAATAAGTGAATGACGTAGGGGCAGTGATTGCAGATGAAGGCAATCAAGTGGGCAGGACTGCCGTTTTCTTCGATTTGCACGCTCGTGTCGTTCAAGACGTTTGGTAATGCGAATGGGGGAGCTTTCGTTCCCAACGGCAACATTGTAGAGGCTGTGGCGACCATGATGGAGTATTATGTTTTGAGATTCATTCGGAACGGGCAAGCCTATTTCCAGGTCTTTCGAAATAGGCCTTGAGAATATCCCGGGCAACGGGGGTTGCGGTGAGTCCTCCTTGTATCTTATCCTGCGGGATAATTCCCTCAATGAGTACGGCTATGGCAACTTCTGGGTTATCCAAAGGGGCAAAGCCTACAAACCAGGCGAGGTTTAGCTTCATGTTGTGGTTTCTCCATTGTCCGGTGCCCGTTTTCCCTGCCACGTCGATTCCTTCGATCTTGCCTCGATGGGCAGTTCCGTCCGTGGTGGCCAAATGCATCCCATCGATGATCGCTAGCCTGTTTTCTTCTGTTATGCCCAATGGCGTTGAGACATCCGGACGTTTCTTGTCTTGATAAAGGATTGATGGTTGAAAGGAGAGATTGTTCGAGGCGAGTTTCGCTATCATGCAAGCCATTTGAAGAGGGCTTTGTCGGAGTCCTCCTTGTCCGATTGAAATATTAAAGGTGTCTTCCAATGTCCAACCGACACCGAGTGCCTTCTTTTTCCAATCCGGATCTGGCACGATGGGCGACCCGGGAGGAGAGGGGAGCTCAACGGAGGGGGATGTGTGCATGTTCAGCCTGCGCGCTTCGGCTATCAAGTTTGCATGGCCGATTCTTTCGGCGATTCGGAAGAAATAGACGTTGCAACTACGAGCTACTGCTTCCCTGAAAGTAAGCTCTCCATGAGTTCCCGGATGGACGTGGCAAATCATTCCCTTATGAATACCTTCGCAAAGAAGCTTCTCCTCTGGGTCGATCACGCCCGATCTAAAACCGCTCATGGCTGTAATCAGTTTGAATGGCGAGGCTGGGGCGTATCCGAAGTTTAAAGCTCGAGGAAGCCAAGCTTCTCTCCTCTGGATGCGGTCGAAGGCAGATTGGGAGAGGGATGGAGAAAAATCCTGCAGGTTGTAGTTGGGCTTACTTGCAAGAACCAGCACTTCCCGGCTTTTCAAGTGGATGAGTACGGCTGCTCCGGGAGGAGGAGGAGGGGGAGCCAGAACGTATTCGTCGGCTTCGGGCTTTGGCTTGGCCAGAACACCACGAACGTAAAGCAATCGGAGCAGGCGTTCGGCATCCTCAACCGTTCCCTTGAATCCGGCTACCGTTGACGCTTGCCGGCCATCCAGTGGGAATGGAGCATTCTTGAATGAGTTCAGGAGAAGATCCGGCCCCAAGGCCTTTTCGTTCGCTTTCACTAATTCCTTGCGGGTTCTTTTCTCGATTGTCTTGATCCAATCGGCATCTGGTAAGATCCGGTGATTTCGAACCCTGTTAGACATTTTTTGCAGAGCTTTTTCGGCTGTGCTTTGCAAATCTGAATCGATGCTCAATTTAACGGTCGATCCTTTCTTCGCCGCGATCCTTTCCACTTGGTCGAACCTAAGACCTCCCGGGTTGATCCTCCAAATGTCTACCCCGTCTTTTCCACGCAGAAGAGAATCGAAGTACACTTCGATCCCTTCCTTTCCTTTTTTTCCCTTAATTTCGAAAGTTCCGAGGTCCTTGCCTGCCAAACCATCGGCATCCGCCTTGTATCCGCTTCCGACATGCCCTAGGACATGAGATGCAAGGTCGCCCATGGGGTAATGCCTGACCGCTTGTGAACTGACCTGTAAGGGCGAATCCGGATCAAGCCCGTCAATCAGCTTGGCGTATTCTTCAGGGCTTAGGTTTCCGGATATTTCAAGAGGGAAAATGGGGTTTCTTCTCCAATGAGACTTTAGTTTTTCGAAGGAAACGGTCTTCTCCCTGCCAGTAAGTCGATTTGCCAAATCCTGATATTTTAACATCACTGCGTAACGGGCTTCCCATTCGATCGAGGTATGGACTTTCGACCGACCGGCATTGTCCATCAATTTGATCGTGCTTGAACCGAACTTAGGTTCGGTATCCTCCTGCGCAAGGAAATCGGAGATGGAGAATCCATTTCTTTCGGTTTTCTCTTCGTTCAAGCGGTAGCGACCATCCTTGTGTAGGTATAGATCGCACGTAAATAATCCAGCTACACTGAGTTTTAGCCGCTCTTTCGCCCCCTCGACTTTAAGTTGAATCCCTTCTTCAGTTCCTGACTCCGAAAGCAAGCAGTGCCAGAACCCCTTTGGCGTTTGGTTTACCGTGACTCTTTCCCCCTGGAAGAATAGCCTTACGCGTTCGGTTCCATTTCCTCCCTCTGCAGCTTTTCCGGTTATGATAATTCCCCGATTTCTTACGAATTCGTTACTCATGCAATGACGGACCAGTTGGTCAAAGGTGGGATCGGGCAAATTACGCAATTCTTCCTTAAGCGACAAGGAAAGATCTCTTAGTGAAATGATTTCCTCCCAAATTTCATTCTTCAGGAATTCCAACTGAAGGACTGCAGAGAAATGGGCCTTGTTACCGATGAGCAAACGCCCGTTCCTGTCAAGAACGTCACCCCTGGCTCCGGGTCGAAGGATCCTTCGTTGACCTTGCTTCCTTTCCCTTTCCTCGAAAGTCTCGGTTTCGAATGCTTGCCGGACAAGAAGAAAGTAGATCAAGACGAGAAACAAAACAGAGAATAGAGCTTTGAAAACCCTCAGTCTTCTGTTTTCGGGGTGATGTTTTTCAAGGATTTCCATCAGGCTTGTTCAGTTTCAACCGGCAGACCTTTGACTAGCAGCATTGAGGATTTTGCGAAACTAGGGACCCAAATGGCAAGCGGGATAAGTGCGATCGTTGATGCGAGAAAGTCGAGGCTCCAACGACTGAAACTCCAATCCAGAGAATCTTTCCCTATTTTTATACAAAAAAACCAAAGAATAAAGCAGAAGACGTTTGCCGGAAGTTGAAAGAGGAGAGGGCTCAAGTCCTTTCTGAAATTGCTACCACGAACCCATCTTGATCCCAAGGCATGTAGTCCAGTCAGCACAAAGGCGTGGAATCCGAAGGGTGCTTGAATTTGTTGGTCCAGAAAGAGTCCTGTGAAGAAGGCGATTGGCATTCCCCTGAGGTGATCGAGGTAGAGGGCTCCAGGCAGAAAGAAAAGTCCGGGCAGGTAGAGGAAGGCACCGAATTGTCCCAGTTTGGAATTCACGCATCCAATCAAAGTGAGAGTGACCAGATTTGTGGTCAAAAGAACAAAGGCTATCCGGTTTTGTTTTTCCATGTGGTTTCAGCGCGGAACCAAAATGGTTACTTCCTGAACTTGAATAAGCTTGGAGTCGAGGATGACATTGCCCGATTTGAAAAGTCCGTCTTCCCCGCCGATCAAGTTTTCGACGATTCCTATGGGGATTCCTTCGGGAAGCGAACCGCCGAGATCGGAACTCATTAACTGAAGCGGATTTTCGGGCGTCGGTGAAAGGTCGTGAGGCACGTCAAGAGCGAGCCCAAAGGGAGTCCCCCCGGGAGCGATCCCATTGCCCTGGAAGGTCACGGGTCTGTCGTCTCCCTTGAAGTGCGCGACGATGCGAAAAGTTGGGTTTGTTATGAGTTCGATTTCCGCAGACCTCGCATTGACCGATTTAATCCGTCCCATTACCCCTCCGTTGAAAATAACGCCGAATCCTGCTTGCAAGCCGTGGTTTTTCCCTTTCCGGATGGTGACTTTTTGCCACCATCCGCTCAAACTTCTTAGTGAAACTCTTGCCACGATTGGTTCGAAACTTTTGGCAGGGTCCAAATTCAAGCTGTTTTCAAGATTGCCGAGGGAATCCTTCAGGGCTCTAAGTCTGATAATTTCATTGTTTATGTCTTCCGTTCTTTTACCCTGAAGTCCCAAGTCGGATATCAGGCGGGAACTGTCTTTGCCCTTTTTGATCAAGGTTTGCTTCGAGTCGCTGAGATGACCCCAGTAATTGCTCAAATCTTCGACCCGCGAAGAAAGATCCCAAATCGGAGCTTGGAATTCAGAGAAAGCAGACTTCGTAGTTGTTTTCCAAAGGGTAGGTATGCCCCACCATAAGATCAGGAAAAAACCGAGGAAAAGGAAGGGGTGGGATTTTCGCTTGTTTGTCTTATTGACCAAATCAGAACCTATTGAGTAACCAAGCGGTCCACTTGTTCGCGGGTCAAATTATTAAGAAGGTTAAGGAATTTACCGGTTCCGTTGGCAACGCAACACAGGGCGTCTTCCGCCTGAATTACCGGCAAACGGGTCGCCTCGCTTATTACTTGATCCAACCCTCGAATAAGAGCGCCTCCGCCAGCCAGAACTATCCCACGGTCAATCAAGTCTGCCGAGTGTTCGGGCTGACAGCGGTCCAATGCGCTTTTGACCAAGTCGACAATTTGCGAAACTACCTCCCTCAAGGCTTCTTCGCGAATTTCCTGTGAGGTGATATGCACAGTGTTGGGCAATCCATGAGTGGCTTCTCGTCCTCTTACGTCCATGCTCAATTCTCCACTTTCGATCGGTCCGGCCGAACCTACGGTAAACTTGATCTCCTCTGCAGTTCGCTCACCGATCAACAGACCGTATGCTCTTTTCATGTAGGCAATAATAGCCTCGTCGAGCTCGTCGCCTCCGACACGAATGCTTCTTTGATAGGAGACTCCTGATATCGAGATGATCGCAACTTCGGTGGTACCACCTCCGATATCTACGATCATGTTGGCATATTCTTCGTCAATGGGGAGACCGGCTCCAATGGACGCGGCCATCGGTTCCCCGAGTAGCAAGACTTCACGAGCTCCTGCCCGAATGGCCGAGTCCTTGACGGCGCGTTTCTCGACCGCCGTGATTCCGGAAGGAACCGCTATGACGACTCTGGGGGGGACAAGTTTGCGTTTGTCAACCTTCTCGATGAAATACCTGAGCATGGCCTCGGAGATCTCAAAGTCGGCAATGACGCCGTCTTTCATGGGTCTGAGAGCCTCAATTGTCCCAGGCGTCCTGCCAAGCATCCTTTTGGCGTCTGCACCTACCGCACAGACTTTCTTGCTGGTCTTGTACCTGGCGACGACGCTTGGTTCGCGAAGCACGATGCCTCTGTCTCGTACGAAGACCAAGGTATTTGCCGTACCCAAGTCTATCCCGATGTCATTTGAAAGTAACCCTAATCCAAAGAAATTGCCGATCATTTAATTTTACAGTCTGTTAACTAGTTTTCTCTTTGTTTTATCTGTCCTGTCAAAGGTAATTAATTCACAGCAGTAAAAAAATTTTCATCTTTGCCTTGTTCGGTAATCCTACCGGAGTGATTTTTGGGCCTTTTTTTCGGCTATTCTTACGAGGACGATCCCTCCGAGGATCAGAAAAATAGAATAGAATTGCCCCCGAGTCATTCCCATGATGAGCGAGGCATCGGGCTCTCGAAAGAATTCATTGCAGATTCTCGCGATGGAGTAAGCAATGAGGAATTCACCTGCAAGCCTGCCGGGAACTCTTTGCGTCACGTCGGTTTTCCAAAAACGCCACTGCACGAATGCAAAAGTACATAAGCCCTCTAAGGTTGCTGCATAAATTTGGGAGGGGTGCCTCGCTATTTCTTGAGCGAATCCAGGTGCTTTGGGAAACAGAACCCCCCAGGAAACGTCGGTGGTTCTTCCCCATAGTTCGCCATTAATGAAGTTTGCAATTCTTCCGAAGAAGAGCCCGGGCGGGACGACGCTGACGATGAGATCACCTACCGGGAACGGGGATTGCTTGGAGTACCGGGCATATAATAGGGCGGCTATGCAAACCCCGGCAAAGCCTCCGTGACTCGCCATGCCTCCCTCCCAAACCCTAAACAGCATGAACGGGTCTTGAAGGAATTCGTTCCCCCTGTAGAGCAAGGAATAACCGATCCTTCCTCCAAGCAATACGCCAAGGACCAGGAAGGTCATGAAATTTAAGATTTGCTCGCTGTCGTAAGGGCTTCTTTTGTTTTTGTAGTAGGTCTTCAGCAAAAAGTAAGCAAAGACAAATCCGGCAAGATAGGAAATGCCGTACCACCTGATGCCACCGGGACCCCAATTACCGAAAGAATCGGGGAATTGCCAGAGGAACGGGCTCAGGTCATGTACCCAATATTTGGAAAGTGAAGGATTCAATTCTAGTCGTCAGTTTGATTGTCAGAGTGTGTGTTTTCTTCCTTTATGCGAGCTTTGTGTTTTCGCATGGCAAATTCCCTCATGTCCACCGCCATATCGTCATGCTCGAAAATCTCCTGTCCGATTATGGTCTCAATAATATCTTCCATAGCCAAAACTCCAGCCACCGAACCGAATTCATCTACGACAATTGAAAGTTGGCAGTGCTCGGAAAGCAAAAGCCTGAGGGCTTTGTCAACAGATGCATTCTCGGGGACGAACACCGCTTCTTTCCCCAGATCCCTTAGTCGTTGATCGGTTTTTTCTTCCACATTGGCATTGTATAAATCCCTTCTACGAACAATTCCGCAAATGTGATCTATGGTTTCTCGGAACAGGGGGATTCGGGCGAAGGGGACGTTCGGGTGCATCTCGAAGACGTCTTGGACCGAAAGGTTTTGGTCGAGAGCGAGCATTACCGTACGGGGTGTCATGATTTCGTGCACCTGGACGTCGTTTAGGCGAAGGGCGTTCGTTACCCAATTGCTTTCTTCATCAGTAAGTGTTCCTTTGCTTGCTCCTTTCTTGGCGAGCAGGATGATTTCCTCTTCATCGCTATCATCCGAATCTTTTTTTTGTGGAACCATGGCCTTTACGGTCACTTTGCAAACTTTAGAGAAGGGAAGCATCAGGATTCTGACAGCCCACAACGGAAAGACGAGTTTACCGAGCATATCTGCCCGGTAGCGAACGGTCATGTTCTTGGGCAGAATCTCCGCGAAGAAGAGAATTCCCAAGGTCATGCCACAAGCAAACCAAAGCATATCCGTCTGTCCGTCTCCGAGGTGCTTTTTTGCCAGTCCGCCTACCAAAGTCGCCCCAAGGGTGTTTGCGATTGTGTTGAGGCTGAGGATTGCGGATGACGTTTCCTCGATTTCATTGCGAAACTTTTCCATCAGAAGCCCTCTTTTTGGGGAGGTTTTCTTGTAGCTTTCCAATTCAGCGGAAGTCACGCTCAAGATCATGGCTTCGAGCGTCGAGCAGAGTGCGGAAATACCAACGGTCAGCGATATTGCTACGATTAACTCGGGATCCGAATACCAGGAATTCACGCTTTTAAGTCCTGCCGGAAGTTTCTTCGAGCAGTTGGGAGATAGGCAGATGAATATGTAAGGATCGGCACGGTTTTGATTGATTTTTTTCTAATCATTGAGAGCATCTCGATAATCTAAAAAGAATGGAAGGCAAATAAGCAAGACAAGGTTACTGGAAATAATGAACAATCTTCAAAAATTGGAACTTCACGAGTTTCACCTCAGGAATTGCGCAAAGTTTACCCCGTTTGCGGGGTGGAATATGCCAGTGGCGTTTGGGCGCTCCATTGAAGAACATATGCAAACACGGGAGAAAGCCTCCCTTTTTGACGTCAGTCATATGGGGGAAATCAAGGTGCAAGGAAAGGACGCGGGCCTTTTTTTAGACTATGTCCTTACCAATGAAGTCAAGTCGATCAATGTCGGCAAGGCTTTGTATTCTCCGATTTGTACGGATGCGGGTGGCGTTCTTGATGATCTGATTGTTTACAAGAGAAGCGAGAAGAGCTTTTTCCTGTGCGTGAATGCATCGAACGTGGCGAGTGACTTTGAGCATTTTCTTGAACAAAAGAAGAGGGTCGGGGCCGATTGCGAAATCTCCAACGTCTCTGCAAGTTGGGGCCAGATTGCGTTACAGGGTCCGGCTAGCGCTCAAGTTCTTTTTGCTGCTAGCGGGATTGAATTTAAAGACCTTCCCAAGATGTCCTTTCGTGAAGTCGATGCGTTTGGTGGTCTTTCCCTTGTTGCAAGGTCTGGCTACACGGGCGAAGACGGGTTTGAGATTTATTGCCCGGCGAGAAGCATTTTGGATTGGGCCAATTCCTTTGAGGAGCAGCGTTTGTCTGGCATGGTTCGCTGGGCTGGGCTTGCCTCACGGGATAGCTTGAGGCTGGAGGCGGGCTTTCCTTTATATGGCCATGAATTGTCTTTGGACATATCCCCCCTGCAAGCTGGAATTGGTTGGGCTGTAAAATGGCATAAAGACGATTTTCTGGGTAAAAGCGCTCTGCTTGTAGAAAAAGAACGGGGGTTGGCGGGCAAGGTGGTTTTCTATGAGGTGGACGACCGCAGAATTCCAAGGCAGGGAGACAAGGTTTTTTCTGGTGAAGTAGAGATCGGGAGAGTCCTTTCCGGAGGCTACTCACCTATGATCGAATCACCAATTGGCAGCGCGTGGCTTGACATTTCGGTTGCCGGAAACAGCGAGGCCGAGCTATTTGCGGAAGTCCGGGGTAATCAAGTCGGGTTGCAACAATCGATTCCCGTGCTAAGAAAGTTGAAAAGAAGCAACGCCTAGGACGCGGTCTGAAAACCTTTGATTATGATGTCAACTCCTCCAAAGTTGGAGAAGTTGAGGTTTTTAACCATGATCTCCTCAAGGCGTTCCCGGATCGAAGTGCGTGTCTCTTTGACATTGCAGTCTGGGTTGACCTTTAAATGAATATCCAGCCTTAACTCCCTTCCTTTTAGCCTGATGCGGGTTGAGGGTGAGTTTACCTCCGGAAAGACCTCGCATGTTTTTCTAACCAATTCATGTAAGGCGTGAGGGGTTATTTTAACCAGTCCTTCCTCATCTGCAAACACTGGGATTAATTCTTTTTTGAAGCTTCTTGCGACGACCAATACGATGATTAGGAAAACAAGGAGACAAAAGGCGTAGAGGTAGAGCGGTTCCTCGACCGCTTCCAGGAAAGTGGAATGATAAATTTGCTTAATTTTGGAAAGAGACATGGCTCTGCCGTTGAACGCTTAACTTGTAGGCTCGTCTTCCCAGTTTTCCTCGTCCTTGTGAATCGAGTCCATCTTTATGTCATCGATTACCACATCGATGTTCTTGGCGTGATTTCCGGTCATTGCAAGTATCTGATCACGAATAGATTCTTGAATCGATAATCCGGTTTTAGCCAAGTCCACACCAAATTGAAGCACGACTCTCACTTCGATGTCGTAACCACCTTCTCCACCCTCGCTTTCGGCTACTTTGACGCCTCTTTCGGATTCTTTTTTCGAGAAAAAGTCGGTTAATCCTTCCACGACTCCTCCTCCACCCACGTTTACTACGCCACTGATTGACTGAGTGGCCAAACGGACTATCCCAGCAATGACACTGTGGTTTATCCGAATAGTACCAAGTTCGCTAGACTCTTCGGTAAGGGTCGGGATCGGTTCCGGATCCGGGAATTCTTCTTTTTTCTTTCTACTCATTGGGTTTGTCCTTGCTTGCTTGATCGAGAATGTCTTTGGGGACTCTGTCGAGAAAATCTTCGATGTATGAAGTCGTGGCTTCTCCTTGCCTAAAAGCTGGGTCCAACAGCACTGCCTTCAGAAATTCCACATTGGTGTCGATCCCGCGGATAAGATATTCGCTTAAGGCTCTGTACATTCGGTCCAGGGCAATCTTACGGGTCCTTCCATATGTGATGACCTTGCTGATCATGCTGTCGTAGTACGGCGAAACCGTGTAGCCCCCGTAAACATGGGAGTCCACCCGTACGCCATGTCCACCTGGGGCGGAATACAATCCAATGTCTCCGGGGGAGGGTATAAACCCCTTGGCCGGGTTTTCAGCGCATATTCTGCACTCGATCGCATGCTTGCTTAATGAAATGTCCTTCTGGGCAAATCCAAGCTTATTCCCCGATGCGATCTGAATTTGCTCCTTGATCAAGTCTATGCCCGTGGCTTCCTCAGTGACTGCATGTTCCACCTGAATTCGGGTGTTCATCTCAATGAAGTAGAAATTCCCCTTTGCATCGACCAAGAACTCGATGGTGCCTGCATTCACGTAATCCGCAGCTTCCGTCGCCTTTATGGCCGCTTTACCCATTCTGTTTCTGAGGTTTTTATCAAGGAAGGGCGAGGGCGATTCCTCGATGACCTTTTGGTGCCTTCTTTGCACGGAGCAATCGCGTTCACCTAAGTGGACGATGTTTCCATGTATGTCCGCAAGAACTTGGAATTCTATGTGTCGCGGATCCTCCAAATATTTTTCCACGTAGAGGGAACCGTCTCCAAAGGCTTTTTGGGCTTCCAAGCGAGCGGCTTGAAATTCCTTGACGAAAGTCACTGCATTGCGGGCAATGCGCATTCCCCTACCGCCTCCACCGGAAACCGCTTTGATGATCACAGGGAAACCGATTTTCTGAGCAACCTTAGTTGCATCATGTTCGTTTTCAATCGGGCCGTCGCTTCCTGGAATGATAGGCACTCCAGCCTTGGAGACTGTTTCGCGGGCCTGGGCCTTGTTCCCCATCTTATGGATGGTTTCTGACTTGGGACCGATGAAGGTGATGTTGCAAGACTCGCACTGTTCGGCAAATTCTGCGTTTTCGGACAAAAAGCCATAGCCTGGATGAATGGCGTCTACGTCACCAATTTCTGCGGCGCTAAGGATTCTGTCCGCTCGCAGGTAACTTTCCGAACCGGGGGCAGGACCAATGCAAATGGCCTCGTCAGCTAGTTGGACATGAAGTGATTGTACGTCAGCTTCGGAATAAACGGCCAAGGTTCGAATTCCCAACTCACGACAGGCACGGACAATTCGCAAGGCAATTTCACCCCGGTTGGCAATTAGGATCTTTCGGATCATGCGGGAGTCTAGCTTTTACGGACTTTGAATAGGGTTTGTCCGTACTCAATGCTGTTGGCATCCTCTACAAGAATTTCGACGATCTCCCCGGCAACGTCGCTTTGAATTTCATTCATCACTTTCATTGCCTCGACGATGCACAGGACATCACCTTTTTTAACTACGTCTCCAACCTCCACAAAAGCGGCATCGTCTGGAGACGGCTTTCTGTAAAAAGTTCCAACCATGGGCGAGTCGAAAGGATGAAGTCCATCATCTTGCGGTGCTGGAGACGAAGGCGCGACGGGTTGAACTTGGGAGGTGATCTGTTGCTGAGGAACCTCCGACTTTATTACATTACCCGATGGCAATGAGGTTGCTCCCGGACGCGCCAATCTTAACTTCAGATCTTGTATCTCGATTTCAAGTTCGGTCAGATCGGATTTTTGCATCAAGGAAATTATTCCCTTTAGTTCACTTAAGTCCAAAATTCATTCCTCCTCTATCTAGGTTATGTTGCTTTGACACCATCAAATCCTATTTGGCGGATCATGCAATGCTTGATTTCAGCATTTGCGTCCAATGTCGAAAAAAATGCCCAAAATTATTTAAATGGATTAACTATGAATTCCGTCTTCGGGTTTTTAACATCGCCGGAAATTCTGATCTCCGCGATTTTTGAGAGCGGATCCGCAAGATTGATAATCGTGGAAATGAGGGGTATTTTCAAGTTTCCGACGAGTTTGAGCTTTGCGGTGATGTCAATCTCATTGGAAATCAAGTTCATTTGCCCGGAAGCCTCCAACTTGGAAATTGGTCCAGTAAGCAGTATGTTATCGGAGAATATTTTTTCGTATTCGATTCGAAACGGAATCTCAAGTCTCTCGAAGGAGAAAGAGCCGGAGGGGATTGGTAATTTGGACATGTTGAGCCTTTGGGATATTTTCCCCAGTAGGTTGACCTGGCTCAAGCTTTCCTCAACCAAGCGCAGATGTCCCGTTCCCTCAAATTGCAAGCGGTTGTTGTGTGGGCCCTTTGCTTGCAGTGAAAGATCTACCGTGCCCGATGTGTTTTCGAGCGTTTTGACGGTTTTCTTTATCTGGTCCCTGTCCTCCGCCTCCAAAATGGACAAGTTTGAGATAATGGAAGAAATTGCATATCGGTCACCCTTCTGCAGGTGAAATTTGAAGCTTAGCGAATCATTTCCCGGGGTGTTTTCCGATTGGAAATCCAAGGATGCCTTTCCTGCAGCTATTCCAATTGAAGGGAAACTGCCAATTGTAGCCGAATTATGATAGTTTAATTCTCCATGGATTTGGCTTACGGGAACGCCCCACAGGGATGCGTTGGTGTCTGTCGAGATTTTTATTTTGTAGGAAGACTTGTTCCCATCCGCAGAACCATAGGTTTCATTAAAGTAAATGCTACCCCCTGCTTCGCATGAGACTACTGAGGAGTTGAAATCTGATAGGATCTCCTCGACCTCCTGCCCAAAGACCTTCTTCCCGTCGTCGAGTGGGAAATCTCCTTTGAATAGAAACCTTAGAGGGGTGTTTGTGAAGCTTGGGTTTCGGGGTATGCTCAAATTCCCGTTGAGGCTTCCTTTGTCATGGATTGCGGATGCTTCGATTTGCGTGCTATTCCCATCACCGAAAACCTTCAGGGTTGATTGCGTGAGTGGTAGTCCTCTGAAGACCACGGCTTTGCTTTGGACGATTCCTTCGGTGATCGTGCTTGCTCCGGAGTCTTGCCAATTGCCGGATATGGAAAAATCCCCATGTGGGATTGCTTCGCTAAATGCAAACTCAAGCCAAATTCGCTTCCACCAGTTTCCCAACCAGTTGTTGATGTCGGTGGGCAGACACTCGCCTTTCAATAGGAATCTGAAGTTATGAGGGTTCCAGGATTGAGTATAGGTGCCCTTGACTTCACTACTTCCCAATTTGCCCCAAGCCGAATCTACGAAAATGGAATAATCGGGAGCGATCCGTCCCGAAAGATCAAAGGCTCCCTCAGGTGCTTCCATCACTGAAAGCCGATCGGTTGTTACTTTGAATGACATGGGCGCGGTTACCCTGCTTTCCATCTCGTTTCTGAAAAGGTAGGCATGCGCTTCATCCCCGTCCAGTACCCTTAGGTTGCCTTTTTTGGTGTCACAGTACAGATCGAAGTTCTTTGGCGTGATCCGAGCCTCTCCATGAAGGGAGATGAAGGATGTGTACTTATAGCTCAAGGCTATGCGTGTACGGTTGGAATCAGAAAAGAGGATTCCTTCCGCGGGGTATTCGGTGCTCTTGGAAATGACGTTGAAGCTAGGGAGGTGACCTTGGATTCTCCCGGCAAAACCAATTCTGCGAACACTGAGGTTGGTTCCTCCCAAGTCATCCTTAAGGTCATTGAGTTTCTTGAATCTGATTGAGGGGTTTGCCAGGGATACGTCCTCGAAGGTAAGTTGAACCGACTTTGCTTTGAGCGAGAAATCGTCGATGCGCGATTTAATGGAAACGGAATGGTTTTCGCCTTCTTCGGTAGATATTTTCAAGAAAGTGTTCAATCCGTTTACTTGATTCGAGTGATTACCCGTTTCCTTGTTAGGTAAGGGTGCTTGGGAAATGCATAACATCCCGCTTG
Organism: Verrucomicrobiota bacterium; assembly: GCA_028343845.1. Lineage (GTDB taxonomy): Bacteria > Verrucomicrobiota > Verrucomicrobiia > Opitutales > Seribacteraceae > Seribacter. Next base: position 24,649 of record JAOLZO010000011.1, read on the forward strand.
GGGTGGCATTTGCGAATGCCTGAAGGTGAAGGGGGGGCACGCCTTTGGTCCATGAGACGATTTGATCGAGGTTGGCAAGTAAGCGATCTACCGGATTTTCAGCGCTCGTCTGCCCTTTCTTTGCGAACAAAGACTGAAGATAATGGAAGTCAATCACGCCTCTTATGCTTATGATTTTTTGTTCAAGGGATAGGGATGAGGAAATGAGGTGCTGGCTTTTTCCATTCTTTTTTATCTGGGTGTTCGTGACAGATAAAATGGGTCGATCCCTATCAGGCGAATAAAAGTGGATTTCTTCCGCTCGAACCCGCTCAAGATCTCCAAGCGCAAACCAAGCAAGGCGAAGGAGCGAACATTTCAAGGAAAGATCTTTGACTTCAATGGCCGGGCGACCTTCTTTTCTAACAGTCAATCGCTCTACCTTAAGCTGATTGGGGAGAGAAAAATCAATGTTTGAATAGTGGAACGCAATACCGTTGGTTTCATATTTTTCGGACAGGTTTTTAGCAAAGGCTTCCGGAATGGCGATTGTCGTTTTGAGAAGACACAACAGAATGATTTGAAAAACCAAGAGTGCGAAGAGTGCTTTGTTTGGCTTGTCGCTTCCCTTGTACAGGGACATGTAGCTTTTGTAAGGTTTCACCTCGTTGACCTTTCCCTCAAGGAGAGGGGGGAGGTTTTTGCTCTAGGTAGACGGTCAGGTACTCAATGATGCTGATTGGCAGGTTGAAGGTAGTGTCTTCCTTCTCGGACCCGCAGTACCAGGTGGTTGCCCCTTTCTTTTCGCTGAGGTAAAAGTCGTATGCCGGCTCATCTTCCGAGGAACTGAGGAAGGTCAGCCTGTATTTCCATGGAACCCAATCTCCTTCCACCCATGCTCCGTCCTTTTTGAATTTGTTGGAGATGTATTTCTCCACCTTAAACAAATTGATGAAGTTATTGTCAGGATCAGTGGAGTTGCGGTCACTCGAATAGATGGCGTCCTTGGCGTCACCGTCTATCATGGATATGTCATAGGCCGAAATCGGCGGTTCGGAGGGGAGCAATGATTTTGTTCTGAAAGGCAAGCTCTCGGTCGTTAGGATTCCAATCAGGTTGAGGTCCACCAAGCAAACCAATGCCTGTTCAGTGTTGTATATCTTCGAAAAGGAGGCGTCTTCGATTGATTCGCTGACGAGAATGGTCTGCTTGGTACTATCTGCTTTCAGGACGCTGAGTATGTATTTGGGCGGGGAAAACCCATTTTCTACCAGGTCGTTCTGCTCGGGATTGATTGCCAGGTATTCATTAACCCGCATTTGGTTAAGCGATCGAACGAACGTCTCGATCGATTCCTTTTCGGATTTGACCTGAGTTTTCGCGGTGGAGTTTCCTTCGATTACGAACCACTCCTGGCTTGATTTTATTAGTTTCAGGAAGTCATCATCTCGTTGAATTTCAATCTCCTTAAGGTTTTCCAATGAAAGATCAAAGACAGTTCTTTCTCTAAGTTGAGTGCTCAAGTCAGTCAGTTTCGTTACGAAATCTTCGTTGACGGTAAAAATAGTCGATGAAGCGGATGACTTCGCGGTTCTGGCAGATTTGTCGTTGCCGGTCGGAGGACTGAGGAAAATATGCTCTTCTTTACCCATGCTTTTGAGGTAAATCTTAACCTCCCAGGAATCCTTTGCCTCTGTTGCGTTCTCTTCCTTCGGCGAATGCGCGAACCCTTTTATTTTTTCCGAAAGTAAACTGTTTAGGAAAAACAAGACTTTCTCTTTATTGGCCTGCGCTTCGGTAAAAGGCTTTACGAAGTTCCAATCCGAATTGACTTTTTCCAACCTTGTTTCACTGGTTTGGTTTCCGTCCCTTCGAAAGGTTACTGAGAACTCGTCAATGGAATAAAGCGGTTTGTTAACGAAAGTGGGCACTCCCCAGTGCACCGGATCTGCATTTGTAATATCCAGGATTTCTTTGGATACCGCCCAAATGCCCGTGTTTTTGTCCGATGTCCGCTCGATTTTCGCGTAAACAGATTCTTCGTCTCTGGTTTCTTTGCCGATCGTTAAACGCAGCGTGGAGTTCAATGCCTTGATTTCCACTATTGTCGAATTTTCATCCACACCATAATCGTCTGCGATTTCTCCTCGTTTTTCGATTTCCTCAACCGTGTACAATTCCTTGAAGCTCAGATGGGCAAACTTTGTCGTGAAATTCGATAGAACGAGTTCTTCGGCTTCCCAGTAAAAAGGTTCCTTCAAAACCCAATCCTGTTCATCTTTTACTATTCTTACCTGCCCATTGTTTTTTGGCTCGGATATCGAAATGGAATGCAGGTTGGAAAGTAATTCGCTTATCTCGAAGACTATGTCTTTCTTTTGATCTTCCTTCTTGTTAACGATAACGAAAATGATGACGGCAATCACCAGGTTTGCTAGGAGGAGTAGTATCTTTGACTTTTTCATCGATTATAATTCTTTTCTTAACCACCCAACGAATATACCGAGCAAGGCTATGAGTCCCGGGATGACGGATAGGGAATAAAGAAGTTTTTCGAAGTTCTCACTACTCATGGATACATGATAACTGTCGAGCGGTTTGGGCGGTATCTCAAGCATTTCATATGAGTTTTTTATCCAGTAAATCAAATTTTGGGCGAGGAATTGATTGCCGGTATTCGACCTGAGTCTCTTGTTGGAAAGAATTTTCGAACATCCAAGAACAACCAGCTTGCCTTTGGGGGAAAATTCATTGGGCGAATCACCTTCCTCGGCATAAGAAGAAAGTGATGCAATCGGAAGGGGACCTTCTACGTCGAGCAGAGGGTTCTTTTCCGGAGGGGTCTTTCGGTTTGCCCAACCGGAAACAGCCCATGAAGTGCTGGAAGAATAAACCAACGAAACGGGATTAAGCCCCTTGGGATGTCCCGGGTCGACTTCTACCGGGCGACACCTGTCCGTCTGAATCGAGTATCCCTGCTCGGCAAGTACCTTAACCGAGGGGTGCAAGTTTTCCCTGGAATAGGTTCTGAGTGAGTAGTCACCTGTAAATATGTCGAAGTTTTCTCGATTGGGATCGTAAACAAGCATGTCATGACATCTCAAACCCCATTCCTTGAACAAGGGGCGCAATCCAAATGCGGGACGATCAATGACGGCGAGGCTTTCCATCGGATCCAAGGCCACAAGGAGGTTTCCGTCATTTTGATTTAGAAAGTTACGCATCAGGGAAACTTCCTCATCTTGGAAAGTAGCTTTTGGTCCTGCGATTATGACTAGTTTTGCATCTTTGGGAATGCTTTCAGAGACGCTCAAGTCAATGGTTGAGACCTGAAGGTTCTTGTCTTCGAGAAGCCTTCTTAATTCGGAATACCCCTTTTCGGCATTTACGTCAGCGGGACTGCTCTCGCCATGCCCACGCGTGAAGTAAGCAACCCGTTTCAATTGAGGCTTCCCCGAAACTTCCAGAATAGCTCGAGTAATTACCTCCTCGCCTCTGAAGACTTTGGGCTCAAGCATTCCATTGGGTCCCTCGACCCACTCTCCGTAAAGGCCCGATTCCCACAATGATTCACGGGCAAGGGAGTCCTTGGAGCGGAAAGATTCATTCGGGTCGTAGGGGTTGACTCCATCAGCATCCTCGTGCCTGAAAACGATTTTCTTGTCTCCTCTGGGCGATGCAACCATGATCAAGTTCGCTTCCGTGAGATTGTAGAGGTTGATTACGTCGGAAGACATGGTTGCCGAATTTACGTCAACCCTATGAACGCTTATTTTCCTCGCGGATGCAGAGTTCTCGAAGCTTTCCAAAAGAAGATCGAGGTCATGCAGGAGCTTTTGAACGACTTTTGGCAAGGCGTTGTTGTCTTGGATCGTAATGATGACGTCGACCGGACTTTCCATTTGATTGAGCAAGGCCATAGTTTCTCTGGAAAGCGTGTGCTTCGAGTCGGGCGTGATGTCTATTTGACCGTCTATTCTGGATGCCAGGAAATTAAGTCCAATGGCAAATGAAAACAGCAGCAATACCAATAGCCAACTGTCGAACTTACGATTCCTCTTCGCCTGCTTGAAGTCCATTAGTGATTGAGCCTTTCTACTTGCAAAGTTGCCAGGCTCAGAAAGAGGAAGGAGAGGATCAACTGGTGGAAAATAGTACCGACGTCAATCAGCCCTACGGAGAAATGCTGAAGTTTGTGAAGTCCATGCCCAAAGGATCCAAGGCATGCGTTCCAAAAATCCGAAAAATTATCAATGGAGTTCAAGGAGGAAGATTCTCCAAAGGAGAATGCCATGATGGAAAGGTAGAGGGTGAGAAGGGTGAAGGAAAGCATTCCTGCAACCATTTGGTTTTTTGTTATCGAACTGGCAAAAATTCCGACTGACGTGAAGCTAGCACCGAAAATCATCAGGAAGGTCCAAGCACCGATCCATTGTTCGTATTGAGTGAAACCCAGGGTTTCCCCTTGCTCGGGAAATAAAAAGTGCAAAAGTGCCGGAAAGCAAAAGGCAAACCCACAGATTATGAGGAAAAACAGATAGCTTGCGCTCCATTTCCCAAGAACCAGAGAGATGCTTCCGACTGGAGCGGACATAAGGGTTTCGAGGGTGCCGAGTCTTCTCTCTTCTGCAAAGGACCGCATTGTGAGGAAGGGTATTAGACCAGGTGAACCGAAGACGAGTCCTACGACCAAGGAGGAAAGGGGAGGGAGAATCCAATCGGTGGCGGTAAAGCTCTCGATGAAGAACCTAAATCCGATCGCAAGCAATGAAAGAAAGTAAAAACTCGCCACATAGGTAGCGGGAGAGATGAACAATCCGAAGAGTTCAGCCCTTAGTATGACCCAGTATTCACGCATCGTCCGAAATCATTAGCTTTGTTCGTTGGCTACCTCGGCCCGCTTCTTCTTTCTGCCCAGGAAATCCTGATCTTCCCAATTTTTCTTGGTGGCCCGAAGGAAAATCGTCTCCAAGTCAGGTCGAGTGATCTGAAATTCGGAAACCTTGAATTGCTCAACTCCGAGGAGGCGCTTGAGTATGTTCTCCGCCACTTCGCTTCCCTTTCCCGTGGAAAAGGTGAACCTTCTTTTGCCCGTAACCTCAACCGGGTCGTCCTGGATCAGTTCGCAGGTTTCGTCGATCCTTCTGATTTCCCGTTGCAGGTCGATCCTGTTTCCGTGCGCCACGATCTCAAAGACGGTGTTGTGGATGAATTCTTTTTGCAGTTCCAATAACGTTCCTTCAGTTACGATTTGGCCGTGGCTCAAGATAATCATTCTGTCGCAACAAGCTTCCACCTCGGAAAGAATGTGACTGGACAGAAGGAAGGATACTTCACCTCTTAATCTTTCCATCATTTTGCGGGTGATGGCGGATTGCCTGGGATCCAGTCCGATGGTCGGTTCGTCCAGAATGACCAAGCGTGGTTCTGCAAGCAACGCGTCTGCAATTCCCACGCGCTGTCGAAACCCTTTGGAGAGATTGCCGATCTTTCTTTCGGAGACTTTCCGTTCCAAATCGCAAATATCCAAAACGATTCTGGTTCTTTCCCGTTTTCTGCTTCCCTCCAATCCTTTGAGCCTCGCTCGGAAGTTGAGGTATTCTATGACTCGCAGGTCTTCTGGAAGCGGGTTGTTCTCAGCCAGATAACCGATATGCCTTCTTACTTCGCCCTCTTCCTCTGCCAAGTCGACGCCACATACCTTTGCTTCTCCGGAGTCTGCAGGAATCAGACCGGATAAAATTCTCAGGGTCGTGCTTTTCCCAGCTCCGTTTGGGCCTAGGAAACCTACGATTTCACCCTTTCCTATTGAGAAACTGATTCCTTTGAGAGCCTGGATTGCCCCATATCTTTTTCTCAGGTTGAGAACTTCTACAATGGGTAGCGGTTTCGTTTCAGAACTCATTAGGATTTCTAGGTGTGGTATTTTCCAAATAGGCTAGTCCGATTCCTTCCAACGTGAGGAGTGGCCTGTGTTCGGAGTCGGGCAATTCTAGATGAAAGGATGCTCCTCCTGCGAGGATTACTTTTGGTTTGTTCTCACTGGTTTTCAAGAGCTCATCGCTCAACTCGTTTAGGATCCCCTTTACCATGGGGCCAAAGCCAAGATGAATTCCCAAAAGCATGGCATCCGTTGTTTTTTTTCCGATTGGGTTCGAGGGCATTTTGTCACCGATGCGTACTTTTGGCAAAAGGGCTGTGTTTTGATGGAGGAAATCGAGGAAACCTTGCGGCCCCGGGGCGATAACTCCTCCCATATAGCCTTCCTCCTTACCCACGACGTCGAAGGTCGTGGCTGTCCCAACGTCAATTACGATGGCTGGCAGTTCACTTGTTCTGTGTGTGGCAAATGCATTTGCGATCCTATCCTGACCTATTTCATCGGGAGAAGGATAACTGATGGGGAAATTTCCATAGGAATCGTTTGTCACATTGAACGATTTCGTTCCTGACCGGGAGCTCCATTCTTTAAGCGCGCTTTCGGCAAGGGTGGAGACGGAGCAGTAGGCAAGAGGTTCAGGGCAAGATACGATTGGACCGAGGAGGTCATCCGGGTTTTTGGCGAAGGATGAGGTGCTGACAAATCTTTCCTGAGTGATCCTGCCTTGCTCGAATAGTCCAATACGACAAGTGGAGTTCCCCAAATCTAGGGAGAAGACCCTGCTTTGCTCATTATTCATCCTCGGAGAGTGACTTCTCCCGCTTGTATGGCGCGAAACCTTCCGTTCCTTAGTTTTACCTTCAGGGCCCCCGAAGCATCTATTCCTTTGGCTGTGCCGATGATTGTGTCCTTCCCTGATGATATTCCTACTTTTTGATCGGCCAGCGCATCGAATTCCTCCCATCTCTCCAAAAGATTTTTTTCGGCATTGCCTTTCAGGCAGTCACGGTAGGCGCCAAGGGAAGTTTTGATGATCTTTGCCGCGATCTCATGTATCCGGAAGCTTTCTCCTTTTAGCCCTTCTATCGAAGTTGCGATTTTAGAGAGGGACTTTGGGAATCTCGATTTTGGGTAGTTGACGTTTAGGCCGAATCCAAAGACCAAAGACCGAACCCGTTCGCAATCGATTGAAGCCTCGGTAAGCATTCCTCCCAACTTCTTCCCTTTGTGAACCAAGTCATTCGGCCATTTAACGGAGATATCGTTGATCCCGGTCAGAGATCTGAGGAGATTTCCTATTTGTATGCCCTGCCAAAGTGTAAAAGAGCGAAGCTTGATTAAATCGACGTCCGGTCTCAAGCCGATGGACAAGTAGAGGTTTCCTCCCTTCGGGCTGTGCCAATTCCTTCCCAATCGACCCCTGCCTTCGTTCTGGGTGTTTGCGAGAACGGCAAAGGGTGCTTTTTCTCCATTTGCCAAGAGTCTTTCCGTAACCGAATTGGTGCTGTCGACTTCATCAAAGACGAAGACTTTGCAACTTTTACGGCATTCCTTAATCCAGGCTTCAAGGAGTGGTTGGTTTAGCAGGTCTGGCTCTGCCGAGAGCCGGTAGCCACGGTTCTGAGAAGCATCGATTGACAAGCCGGCTTGCCTGAGTTTGTTGATCCTGGACCAAATCCCGACCCGTGACATTTTCAGCTTTTGGGCAAGCATGCTGCCGGAGACATAGTATGGGGAAGCCGCAAGCAGCATGCGCAGAACGTAGCTGCTCGGGTTTTCGGAAGCTTTTGCCTTGGCTTTCCCCTTGGGTGGGGTGACGCTTTTTCTTTTACCTGTTGGATATTTTGACACGGTCAGAAAAGTATCTATTCCCAATCCAAGCCAATATCAAGCCAACGACTTGCATGGATGGGCGCGCCACTGGAGATGAAGTGAGGTTTTGCCTGAGCATAGGCGGAAATGTTTTCTTCGTTAATTCCCCCGCTCGCTTCCAAAACGGCTCTGTTATCGTTTATGGCAGAGGCCCTATCGATTTCATCCGGAGAAAAATTGTCTAGCAAAACGGCATCCGCCCCACCTTCCAGGGCCGCTTCAAACTGTTCGAGTCCGTCCACCTCGATTTCGAGTAGAACACCGGGCTGACTGTCCTTCAGGGCCCTGACAAATTCAGTCAATGCAACTGGTGATGCGATTGAGGCAGCGGCCAAGTGGTTATCCTTTACTAACATCCGGTCATACAGCCCCATACGATGATTATAACCTCCGCCACAAGCCGTGGCGTATTTCTCAAGGGACCTCATTCCCGGAGTCGTCTTGCGGGTGTCCAGTAGTCCTACGCCAAAAGGTTCAAGGATCTTTACGAAGCGATTTGCAACGGTAGCGATACCAGAGAGCTTTTGCAGGAAATTCAAAACGGTCCGTTCGATTAAGAGGATTTCAGGTTGAGGACCTTCCATCACGCCAATCGATTCTCCGGGTTGCAGAGGCGTTCCGTCCTCAACTTGCCGATCGAGCTTAACTTGAGGAACCCCGAAGGCATTTGCAACCAAGGGAATGAGACCGATTCCGCAAAGTATCATTGGTTCTCGCGCCACGAGGCTTGCTTTGCCTAAGCCGGTGATCTTGCAAGAATCCGTAGTGACATCACCAAGACAGGAGTCAGAGTTTTCCCTTCCTCTCTCTTCGATTAAGCACAGATGAAGAAGCGACTTGACTGATTCACGGTCGATCTCATCCCAAGCCAATCGACTTTTAAAGCGCTTGAAGGAGGAGGGAGCGGTCACGAATCCTAAGAGAGAGCGTTGGGAGCTAGGGTTTGATCGGCAGCAAGCTTCTGGGTAGAAGGGATGTCCGAAATGATTTGCCCCGGATCAGGGCCGACTCCGACAAATCTTATTTGTGGCAAACTAATACCTGAATAACCGTCTGGATAGGCAACTTCGAGCAGGCTGCCAACCATTCTCGAAACATACGCCTGGGCATTCAAGGGAAGCTTGTCGTAAGAAGTGATCGCGCTGATGTCTTCTTCCCATCCATCCAGCGTTTCGTAAACCGGGGTCAGGGTTTTGCGAATTTCTTCAATCCTGGGTACGTTTGTGGTCAATGATCCGTCAGGCAACTGATAGGCGGTGCAAATCTTTAGCTGGCAATCCAAACCGTCATCAAGGGTCAACGCATCGAGTTTATTGATGACCAGTTCGTCAAAGCCCCCATATCTTAAGGCATTTCCCTTTTCCACCGCATCAAACCATCCGACCATTCTTTGCCGGCCCGTTGAGGTTCCGAATTCGAGCTTGGCCAGTTTTTTCCCCAAAGGGTCAGTCTCATGATCAATCTGAGTAAGAAAGTGATGAGTTCCGACCTTGGTGTCATAAGCTTTGCAGCACCCGATCTCTCTCGTCTTTTGAAGCGGGATTCCACCGGAATGAAAGAGTTCGGCGCTCGTGGTGTGAGATGCAGTGACATTGGGTGTGAATCCATGCCTTTTATCGAGCCAATATGCTTGTCCGAATTCGGAGACAACCGGGATTCCCGACTGTTTGCTTTCCAAGAGAACGGAACGAACGTCTCCGATGCAGGACGCAAGCTCGGAACCTGCCTGCCAATAGACTTCCTCAAGCAAATCAAAATTCAACTCAAAGGGCTCGCTTGTCTTGAAACGGGTAAAATCAAACTCCTTTTGGTCAAAGATTCCATCTCGGATGGATTCCTGATTCGCTCTTGTCTCTGATTCGGTAAGGTTATCAAAAAAAGAATGCCAGTCTTCCACGGAAACCTTGCATACGTAGCGAATGGTGTCGAGGGCCCGAAGGACGCGTCCCTTTAAGGCTGTTGCGAAGCATTTCCTGTCTTGCTTGAAGGCGAGATAGAATATTTGCCATTGGCTGGTCTCGTCGGAGTATGCGGGGCTTATTCCCCGTCCGGTTGATCCTCTGCTTTCCATTCCGAGTTGCTTGACCCGATAGTCTTCCCATGACAAGTCGAGCAGCCTGTGGGTCAAGTCGCTGACTTGGGTTTTCTCATCGATGAGCAAACGAGAAAAAACGGACAGGCTTCTAGCCTCCAAAGGCTTTGCTTCCCAGATGAATTTCCGAGGGTCGGCGACGACGCCGGCTCCGATCAAAAGTTTTGGGACGTTCGGGTTTCCGATTCCCGAGGGCAAGAGGTTTAGTTTTAACCCGGCTGCGGTGTGCCCAGCGTTTGCGCCTCCGTTCACTTTCATTACTCCGGCCGCAGGTTTTCCTGAGTCGCGTTCGATCTGTTCGAGAAGTTCATGGACGACTCGTCCCTTTCCTTCGTCCCCCATGCTTATCCCCATCACGGAAATAAGATTTGTCTTGTTGTCGTCGCCCGTTTGCATGATTCGGGTTGAATTAGGAGCGAGCGAAATCGCTACGTTTCACTTCAATGACGTCGTGAGGAGAAGATTCTTTTTGCCCAGCAGCGGTAACTTGGACGAATCTTGCCTGTTCTCGCAGCGCGGGCAAGTCTTCGGCACCTAGATAACCCAGTCCCGCCCGCAATCCTCCCGCGAGGCTTTCCACTGTTTCGTTCACTGAACCCGCTACTTCCTTAAGAGCCTCAATTCCTTCCGGCGTGCTTTTGGTATGCAAGTCTTCCTTCTTGTGCCCATAGCGAGCGGCCGAACCTTCCTTCATTGCTTCCATGCTCCCCATTCCTCGGTATTGCTTGTAGTACTTGCCTTCGATTTCGATGATTCTTCCAGGCGCTTCCTTGCAACCGGCGAGCAAACCACCGCATATGACGGCCTGGGAGATCGTGAGGGCTTTTACGATGTCTCCGGACTTGGTGATCCCTCCATCAGCTATGATTGCGGCTCCTTTCTTGCGCGCTCCCAAGGATGCTGCGTGAAGGGCGCTCATTTGTGGTACGCCTACACCGGCTACGACTCTTGTCGTGCATATCGATCCAGGCCCTTGTCCTACCTTGATGGCATCAGCGCCCGAATCCACGAGGAATTCGACTCCTTCACCCGAAGTGACGTTTCCTGCAACAATGGTAAGATCGGGGAACGACTGCCTGATGAATTTAGTTGCTTCGCCCACCCCCTTGGTATGGCCGTGCGCAGTAGATACGGCAATGATGTCCAATCCCTTTTCCGTCATCTCTTCAATGTGCTGGTGCAAGTTGTCCTTGTCCATTTCTCCGTCCGAGTTTCTGGGCACGGATACTGCGGCTCCGCAAAGAAGCCTGAAATTCGAATCGCGGGCGGGTTTAACGTGATCCCGACTTTCCTCCATGATGCGTTCGATGTCGCTCAATGTGTAAAGTCCTCTTAATCGGTCTTCCTTATCTACAACCAAAAGTTTATGGATGCCCATGTGTTTGCTGAAGAATTGATCGGCCGTTGCGATCGGATCGTTCCCTACTTCATCTTCGCAAATCGTGTATACTTCGTTTCTCGCTACCATTCCTTCCGTTACCTTGCGTTCCCGATATCTCTTCTTGACAACTCTTCCGGGTAGCATGCCGAGCAATTTGCCTTTGTCGTCCACAATAGGGAAAGTTCGGAATTGGAATGTCTTTTCCCCGATTAGTTCGAGTACGTCCCCGATTAGCTTGTCCGCAGTAATCGTTATGGGGTCTTGGATCAGGCCATGAACGTGATACTTGACTCGGGCGACTTCCTTGACCTGTTGACGATTGCTCATGTTGTAGTGAATCAAGCCCACTCCTCCGCAACGAGCCATGGCTATTGCCATTTCTGACTCGGTTACGGTATCCATATCCGAGGACAAAATCGGGATGCTCAGGTTGATAGACTCCGAGAGCGAAGTCTCGAGACGGACTTCCCGAGGCGTGACTTCCGAATAACGGGTCGCCAGGGAAACGTCGTCAAAGGTTAGGCCCGTGGGCATGCATCTATGAAAAAAGTCGTCAGCCTTAAGGTAAAAGTCATCATCCATAATTCGTCCTTACGTCATCGTATGAGTATGTTGTATATGATAGAAACCACTTATTCTCACAAGTATATTCCATGAGTTTTAACCGTCAGTTTCGCATTTACGAAGAAAGATTCAATCAGCCTTTCCTGACCGGGCATGGATTGTGGGAGCGTCGAAAGAGTATTATTCTTCGCGAGGAAAGGGAGGGCGGGGGCATTGCTTATGGTGAAATTGCCCCGACCCCAGGTTTTTCTGAAAATGAAATTGAGAGTTATTCCGATGAGGCGAGGGCATGGGTTGATGGCGAAGATCTCTTTCAGAGCCCCCTTTTTCTCTCAGCTCTTTCCTGCCTTTCTTGCGAAATTTGGGAAAATGAAAGAAACATGGAGGAAAAGCCGGTTTTTAGCGCTGTTTTAAATATTGACGAAAAAAATGAGGATCCCTTTTCCAAAACGATCAAGAGAAAGATCGGATTGAGACCGATTCGCCAAGAGATCGAAGAGGTTCTAAGTTGGATTTCGGGTTTGTCGGATTTGCATCGGGTACGACTTGATGCAAATGAATCTCTAGATCTTGAGTCATTGCGCTTGTGGGTTGATTCGCTGGAGGGCGAATCGAAATTGGAATTTATCGAGCAACCGCTCCATCGAGATCAATTGGATGAAATAATTGATTTTTCGCAGGAGACGTCCGTTTGTTTCGCTTTGGATGAGAGCGTTTCGTCATCTGGAGGACCCGGGGTGCTTCGAAAGAGGGGATGGCAGGGATGCTGCGTAATCAAGCCTTCGTTGATGAAAGATTGGAAGGATACAATCCGTTTCGTTCGTTCGGAGCCCGAAAAATCATTCGTTTCAACGGTTTTCGAAAGCCCTTTTGGTTATGAGGCGGTTTGCAGATGCGCGGGGTTTTCAAGTGTAGTGGCAGGGTTGGACAGATCGTTGTTCAAGGGGGGTGCAAAAGAGTTTTCCGAGCATCACGAGTTCCCGTTAATACCTTATTCTGTCAATTCGGCTCGATTGGAAGAGTTATGGCATTCGCTATGAATAAGACGGAATCCATGTGTGATCATCCTTGGGTTGACCCGCAAAATGATCCCGCGGATCCGAGGCTCCTTTTTGCGAAGGCCATGGTTGAATTGCTGCAAGAAGGTCATTGCGTTGATTTTTCCTCTGGAAAACCCTTTGTCATGGATCGGGACGAGCCCTTCCTCTCGAACAAGGGATCGCTTTTGTCGTTTCAAACGGGAGGAACCTCTGGCAAGCCATCGCAAGTCATTCATTCTTTGGACAATCTTTTTCATGCGGTGAAGGGTTTGCAGGAGAAGATCGGTTCCGATCCGATTTCGTCCGTTTGCTGCCTGCCTCTTCATCATCTGGGCGGATGGATGCAAGTCCATCGCGCAATGAAAACGCAGGGTACGGTTTTCTTTTGCTCCTATCATGACTTGGTACGTGATACTTTTGCCTTAAAACTCAAAGGCCGCTGGCTGTCCTTGGTTCCGACCCAATTGCATAAGTTAATTAAGTCGGCACAGGCACTTGAAAATTTACGATCGGCCCGGGGGATCTTTGTTGGTGGGGCAGGGATTACTCCAAGGTTGTCGGCTTTGTGCCGTCAAGAAGAGCTTCCCGTGTGGCCAACTTATGGGATGACTGAGACGGCCGGTATGGTCACCTTGTTGTCCTCCGATGAATTTCTTCAGGGGAGGGAGGGGGTGGGGCAGGTCCTCTCCCATGCAAAACTCTCATTGACGGGTCAAGACGGGAAGATTGGAGTGAAATGCCAAAGCCTTTGCGTATCGAAGCCTCCGAGGCAATTCCATCCAGGGGAATGCCTGCAGACCGAAGATTATGGAGAAGTCGATGAGGATGGTTATTGGAGGATTTCCGGCAGGGCGGACAGAATCATTGTTTCGGGTGGTGAAAACTTGGATCCTGAAATTGCCGAGCGAGCCATAATGGAAACCGGTCTGGTTGAAGAATGCGTCGTCGTTGGGATCAAGAACGAAGAGTGGGGGCAATTGGCGAGGGCATATTTGACGCCCGCATCGGTCAACTTGAGCGAAGTGAAAAGGCTTGCCAAGAGCTTGTTGCCCGGAGCGGGTTATCCCAAAGAATGGATCGCTACCGACAAACTTCCTCTAACCGAGATGGGGAAGACGAAGAGTTGACTCAGATTTTATCTACAATCTTATCAGCCAAACCATACTCGATCGCTTCCTTGGCATTGAGATAAAAATCCCGATCCGTATCGAGCTGGATTTTTTCCAAAGGTTGACCGGATGTTTTGGCTAGAATGCCATTTAGTTCCTCTCTCAACTTCTCCATCTCCTCTGCCTGAATGTTAATGTCGACGGCTGCCGCGACCATTCTTCCGGTGATTAGAGGCTGATGGATAAGAACTCTCGAGTGAGGATAAAGGAAGCGTTTTCCTTTGGTAGCCCCGCAAAGAAGGATCGACCCCATGCTGGCGGCCATCCCCGTAACAACCACCTTGATCGGGGAACTGATAAGCTGCATGGTGTCGAATATAGCCATGCCCGCAGTAATTGAACCACCTGGTGAGTTGATGTAAAAAGTAATTTCCTTGCCGGGATCAGAGGTTTCCAAAAAAAGGAGTTTTTCGGTAAGGTCTCTTGCCGAACGATCACTTACTTCTCCCCAAAGAAAGATTTTCCTTTCTTCGAGAAACTTACTTTGAATCATCTCTGTGACTGAATCACGTTTCTTGTCTTTTTCTTCGCTCATGTAAATTGTATGTTACGGGAATTAGCTGGAAGAGTCGAGCATCTCAATTCGCCTCTTGTGCCTGCCTCCTTCAAAAGTCGCATTCAGCCAGGCATCGACAATTTCGAGCGCGAGCTCCTTGGATATTTGTCTTTGGCCGAGTGAGAGAACGTTTGCGTTATTATGCTGCTTGGCGAGCTTGGCGGTGTCCACGGACCAGCAGAGGGCGCATCGTACGCCCTGAACCTTGTTTGCCGCCATTGCTTCTCCGTTTCCACTGCCTCCAAGTACGATGCCCAGGTCGCACAAGCCTTCGCCAACCGCCTCCGCTGCGGGACGAACGAAATCAGGGTAATCGACGGATTCTTCGGAAAAAGTCCCAAAATCCTTTGTTTGGTAGCCTTTTTCGAGCAAAAAGATATTGATCGCTTCCTTGTAGGCGAAACCTGCATGGTCGGTACCGAGTGCAATTTTCAAAGTTTTCATTTGTTTGTATTCTATTCAGCCTAGCTTGAATAGAGGTAAGTGCCGGAAGGACAAGAAGAAAACCATTCGGGGCTCAAATTAGCCCCAATTCCATTTTTCCTTCTTCGGAAATCAGTTCCTGAGTCCATGGGGGATCCCAAACGATTTCCACTTCCGCGTCATCAATTCCGGGGAGCTCCAGGATTTTGCCTTTTACGTCCTCTGCAATCACGGGACCCATTCCGCAACCGGGCGCCGTCAAGGTCAGGTCGACGAAAGCAACCCGACGTTTTTCCTCCCGTTCCTCAATTTCAATCCGATATATCAGACCCAAATCCACTACGTTGACGGGAATCTCAGGATCAAAAACCGTTTTTAGGCGCTCCTTGATTTCCTCGACACTCACTGGTTTCCCCAGGGCGGAATCAGGAGGGCCTTCCTTTGATGAGTCAGTTTCACCTTCGGTCTCCCCAAGGGCATCCGCGTCCTTGGCGGCAATCCTGTACATTCCTTGGAGCGTCATCACCGTAAAGTTTCCACCGAGGCGGTGGGTGATGGTTACTTTTTCCCCTTTTGACAAAGTGAAGTCTTCACCGTGAGGAATCAAGGTGGCGGTTACGTCCCTGATCAATTCGATTTCTTCTTGGTTGCCGGACATGAATTATTTGTGGTTTAGGTGCCAAACGATTGGGCGATGCTCTCTCTTACCTCCTCCAAATGGCTGTCCAGGTTGATCTTCTCGATCACTTCCTCGAAAAAGCCAAGGACGATCAATCGTTCGGCAACGGATCTGGAGATGCCTCTGCTCAGGAGGTAAAAAAGTTCCTGTTCATCGATTTTGCTCGTCGTCGCGCCGTGACTGCACTTGACCTCGTTGGCAAGAATTTCAAGGCCAGGCATGGAGTCGGCTTCGGCATTGTCACTCAAGAGCAGATTCCGGTTCGTTTGATAGGCATTGGTGTTTTGGGCGTCGTTTTCGACCTTGATCAAGCCGGAAAAAACAGACTTGGACTTGTCGAGCAATGCGTTTTTGAAAGTAAGCGTGCTTTTCCCGTTTCTCGAAAGATGCTGCTGCATAGTCCTTTGGTCGAACAACTGATTTTCCCGGCCCAGGGTGATCGAGGAGTTTTCAAATTCCGCTCCATCCTCCGTCAGGGATCCTTTGGATTCAACCCTCGTTTGTTCTGAACCCAGATGCACTGCAATATTGGACAGGAGAGCATCCTTGCGGACAATCATGTTTTCAAAGTTGTGCAAAGAGCTTTTCAAGTTGAGGTCTTGAACGAGGATTCTTTGGATCTTGGCACCTTCACCAACTTCGACATGAGTGAGGTTGGTGAAAAAGCCTCCCGATCCATCATCGGCGGAGTTGATTTTCTCGATGAGAATGACTTCCGAAAATGGTTCCAACACGATGAAATTGTGGTGAAACCTAGCGAGCCCGTCACCATCTGCAGTGTGGTTTATGATCAATGGGCGATCAATGCGTTTATTTTTCTCAATCCGAAGATAAAACCCGGTTGCTGAAAATGCCCGAGCGAAGAGATAGCTTTCCTCGGCTCCCATTCCAGGGCCGGAGAGGTTTGAAACTTCGCGTAAGGCATTTGGGTTTTCAAGTATCATCCTCTCCATTTTCTCAAGGATCAAACCATTTCGATCGGGGCTTTCGAAGGACAGACTCTCTTCGGATTGAGCCAGGCCTAATACTTTTGAGTATCCTAATCGTCCTTTTTGGGAAAAACGCCACCTTTCGTCTTTTGGGTTGGATTGAATGGCTATTGCCTCTTCCCATTTCTCCTTGCGGAAATCGGCCAACCAACCAGGTTCCCAAGAACGCCGATCTGCGAATTCGTTAAAAAAAGAAGGGGAGCAAAAAAGGGAATTGCTCGCTTGGTTTTTTTCGGAAGAGAGGTTCACGACTACCTAAGCTATCCAACTGAGCCTTCCATCTCCAAATCGATAAGCCTTTTGAGTTCAACGCTGTATTCCATGGGGAATTCACGGATTAAATCGTTTACGAATCCATTTACGCACAAGCTCATGGCCTCGGCTTCATTCATCCCGCGTTGTTGCATGTAAAATATTTGTTCAGCACTCACTTTGGAAACGCTTGCTTCATGCTGAACCGAATTGTCGCTCCCTTTCACCGTTATGGCAGGGTAGGTGTCAGTTTCACTTTCCTTGTTAATAAGCAAGGCGTCGCATTCGGTATTGTTTCGGCAATGTTTGAGATTTCCGGGTATTTGAACCAACCCGCGATAAGATGAACGGCCTTTTCCGATGGATATCGATTTGGAAACGACGTTACTTGTCGTCTCGTCCGCGGCATGTATCATCTTGGCTCCGGTGTCCTGATGCTGTCCCTCATTGGCCAAGGCAATTGATACGACTTCCCCACGTGCTTTTCTACCCTTCAGCACTACGGCTGGATACTTCATCGTTAACCGAGAACCAATGTTGCAATCAATCCAGCGAACCTCCGCTTCCTCGTGGGCAATGGCTCTTTTGGTCACTAGATTGAAAACGTTGTTGGACCAGTTTTGGACGGTAATGTACTGGATCTTGGCACCCTTGAGCGCAACCAGTTCCACAACAGCGCTGTGAAGGGTCGAGGTTTCGAATTTAGGTGCCGTGCAACCTTCCATGTAGGTTATTTCAGACCCTTCGTCGGCTATGATCAAAGTTCGTTCGAATTGACCGAAATTCTCAGCGTTAATTCGAAAATATGCTTGCAAGGGTTGCTGGAGCTTAACCCCAGGTGGAATATAGATGAAACTGCCTCCGCTGAACACGGCGCTGTTCAGTGCGGAAAATTTGTTGTCGGACGTAGGAATGACCTTCCCAAACCATTTCTTGAAAATCTCGGGGTGGTCTTTGAGCCCTTCGGTGGAACCCACGAAAAGAACGCCTTTTTCCGACAGTTCATCATTCATCCTCGAATAAGCAGCCTCGCTATCGAATTGGGCTTCCACGCCGGCAAGGAATTTTCTTTCCTGTTCAGGGATGCCCAGGCGCTCAAAGGTTTTCTTGATGTCATCAGGGACTTCGTCCCATGTTCTGCTAGGTGTTTGCCCTTTCGACAAGTAATAGCGGATTACGTCGAAATCGATGTTATTCAAATCCTGGGTAGCCCAATGAGTGGGCATCGGTTTTTTTCTGAAACTGGCGAGAGCTTTTAGCCTGAAATCCAATAACCAGTCTTTTTCTTTCTTAATGTCGGAAATGTACCGAACGACATCTTCAGACAAACCCACGCCAGCATCGAAAGAGTAGTCCGTGTCATAGTGGAAGTTTCCCTTTTCTCGATCGATGTCAATCTTGCTTTCGGTGGTCATTTCTTTTCGGGAATATAGATGTTTTGGCTAAAGCTTTTTCTATGCGGCAACTTCATCGCGAATCCAATCATAGCCTTTGCTTTCGAGCTCAGCAGCCAATTCTTTGTCTCCTGACAAAACTATTTTGCCTTCCCACATTACATGTACTTTGTCAGGTACGATATACTCCAAAAGCCTTTGGTAATGGGTAATTACCAAAATCCCTCTTTCGGGGCATCTCATCCGGTTTACGCCAAGGGAAACCTCTCTAAGGGCATCGATATCCAAACCGCTGTCCGTTTCGTCCAAAATGCAGTATCTCGGGTTGAGCATAGACATTTGAAGGATTTCGCATCTCTTCTTTTCTCCTCCCGAAAAACCATCGTTTAGAGATCTTGCAGTGAATTTTCTGTCCATCCCGATCTCGTCCATTTTCTCGTACAGTTCCTTGTAGTAATCAACTGCCTTGACAGTCTCGCCTTCAGGCATTCGAGCTTGGAGTGCGGACCGGATGAAGTTGGCGATGCTTACGCCAGGAACTTCAATGGGGTATTGAAAGGCTAGAAAAAGACCGAGTCTTGAAATCTCGTCAGGTTCCAGACCAAGAAGTTCCTGCCCGTCAATCGTTGCGCTTCCTTCGCTAACTTCAAAGTCGGGATGTCCGGCAAGTACTTTGGATAGCGTGCTCTTGCCACTCCCGTTGGGGCCCATAATTGCATGCACTTCCCCAGCGGGGAGATCAAGGCTCAGGTTTTCCAGAATGGGTTTCCCATTGATGGAAGCGGATAGGTTTTCTATTTGAAGTGAACTCACTTTGTTAATGAACGGCTTGTGTTTAATTAGTTTTGGCGCCCTTGGTTACTGGTTCCAATGAATGAGAGATCGAATCTTTCAATTGAATAGCCTTCGGGTAAGATCGATTCCAGTGAGGAAATCGTTGCTTTATCCAAATCGAAATCGTGGATTTCCCCAGTCTTCTTGCATTTGAAATGAGCATGTGGTCCCAAGTTTGGGCAAAAGAGTGAGGGCGACCGATCAAGGTTAACCTGTCTGACCAAACCGCAATCAACGAGAGTCTCCAGACAATTGTATACGGTAGCCAAGGATATGGTGGGCAGAACCCGCCGGACTCGGAGCAAGATTTCCTCTGCGTTGGGATGGTCTTTTTTCCCTAGAATGACTTCATAAACCGCAGACCTCTGCTTGGTAGGACGAAACCCCTTCCGTTTCAAAGCGGAATCCAAGGTTTGTTTTTGCCGGGACTTTAGGGAATATCGCACAGGGAAGTTATATAGGACGAATGAATTCTCTCAACTTAAAAATGGAATTATTCTAATTACAAAAAGGGAGACAAGGATTCGTATCAGAATGTATTCAATCGAAATTGAGAAAGAAAAGGCTTCCTCAATAGTCCGTGAAAGTAAACAACCCCCAGAGAAAGGTGGTTTTGTTGCCGCTGAAATCTCTCCTGTACCACAATTCCTCCGATCGAAGTCGAACGGTTCCCGTTTCCACGGGGGCGAAGGAGTCAGGAGAATGCGTCAGCGCGCCTGCGACGTTTATATTCTTGGAAAAATACTTTTGAGCGCTTGAAAGGATGCAACCCGTGTTAAAAAGACAAACGCAAGCAAGTACGAATAAAACAAGTGTTCTTTTTACAACGAGGGAAGAGTCTTTCATGCCAAAATTCAAATGGGTAAACATTCAGGAGTCAATTCGCAATATTGCGGATTACGATTGAAGAGTTCATAGTTGAAGCACGCCGACAAGTCCGATAGTTTTGGAGGTTTTATTCTTATGGCAAAGGAAAGTAGCTTACTCGACGAAATCGTATCACTTGCAAAGCGAAGAGGTTTCGTCTTCCAATCCTCCGAAATCTATGGAGGGATTAACGGTTTTTTCGATTATGGTCCTCTCGGAGTGGAATTGAGAAAAAACATCAAGGACGCGTGGTGGGAGGATATGGTTCGGCGTAGAGACGATATGGTCGGGTTGGACTCTGGAATCATCATGAATCCGAAGATTTGGGAAGCTTCTGGGCATGTTGATGGGTTCACCGATCCGATGGTTGACTGCAAAGAGTCAAAAATGCGTTACCGGGCTGATCAACTTTTTGCCGCGGAGGTTAAGGTCGAGGGGGATAGTTTGGGATGGGTCTCGCTGCTTGAGTCCGAAAGAATGGACGAGGACGCCCTCAAGATGGCTGATTCCCTGAAGAGAAAGCAAGCGAAGCAAGGGGATCTCGAACCCCTCTCTTTAAAGCCATATGACGAGCTTGACCCAGATGAACAGACCTTGGTTCCTTCGCCCGCTACGGGAAAACCGGGTTCTCTCACGCCTCCCCGTGAATTCAACATGATGTTCGAGACTCATGTCGGCGCGCTGAGGGATGCTTCCTCTGCTTGCTATTTGCGTCCCGAGACGGCTCAGGGAATCTTTGCTAATTTCAAGAATGTTGTGGATACCGGGCGGGTTAAAGTTCCTTTTGGCATTGCCCAGATCGGAAAGGCTTTTCGTAACGAAATCACCCCTCGAAATTTCATCTTCCGTTCCCGAGAGTTTGAGCAGATGGAAATAGAGTACTTTATCCCACCTGGCGAAGAAGAGTGGGTTCGCTACCATCGCGAATGGATTGACACTAGAAAATCCTGGTTCGGGAGCATTGGCTTGACGGAAGAGTTTTTAGGTGAGGAAGTTCACCCGAAGGAAAAGCTCGCTCATTATGCCCGTGCGTGTACGGACATAACTTTCAAGTTTCCATTTGGAGAACATGAGCTTGAGGGAATTGCCGCCCGAGGCAACTTTGACCTTACCCAGCATCAGGAGCATTCGGGGAAAAAGCTCGAGTATTTTGATGAATCGCTCAAGAGTAGATATTTGCCTCATGTCATCGAGCCTAGTCTGGGAGTTGACCGAACTTTTTTGGCTGTATTGTGTTCTGCTTACCAAATTGACGAGGTGGAAGGAGAAAAACGGACGGTTCTGCGTTTCCATCCCAGGGTCGCTCCCGTAAAAGTTGGGGTTTTCCCTTTGGTAAAGAACAAGCCTGAATTAGTTGAGCGAGCTAAGAACCTTTACCATAGGTTGCAACGGAAATGGAATGTCGTTTACGATCAAGGCGGGGCAATCGGAAGGCGATACCGAAGGGTTGATGAAATCGGAGTGCCGTTTGGTGTGACCGTTGATTTCGATACGATCGAAGGTGACGGTTCCGTTACCCTGAGGGATCGTGACTCGACCAAGCAGGAAAGGATTTCCGAGGACGAACTGATCTCCTTCCTTGACGAAAGAATCGATCCTTAGCTGCTGATCTTCCAATCCTGCAAATCCATTTGCAGGTTTTTTCGCCCGTTCCAGTTGTTCCATCGTAGTCGGAAGGCCAAATCCAAATTGGTATGATTCGGTGGAACTCGATCACCCATTTTCCATGCGATTCCTGCAATTTGACTGGATCCATTGAACACGGAAAATTGGAAGTGAGCCCCCGAACCAACCATTCTTGGCGCCTGAGCAAGTTGAACGCTTTTTAGGGCTAGAATAGGTTCCGGGTTTTCTTGTCCGAACGGGGCAAGTTGAGCGAGTTCGGCAAGAAGTTCAGGCCTTAGCTCGTTTTGCTCGATGGTCGCGGCAATTTTCAAGGAAGGGGGAGGGATCTTTCCACCCGAGAGCATGTCGATGGACTCTACGAAAGCTTTTGTAAAGGGCTCGAGGTTTTCCGTTTGCAGGGATAGTCCTACGGCAACCGGGTGCCCGCCCCAATGAGTGAGGAGCTCTTGGCATTGAGACAGGGCATCGACCAGGTTCAAGCCTTGAATGCCTCTTCCTGAACCGCGGTACGATGAGTCATCTGCCTGAGCCAAGACGATACATGGTTTTCCTAATGAATTTGCCATCTTTCCCGCAACGATTCCGACAACCCCCGGATTCCATGCTTCTCCTTTTCCGCAAACCACGACGGCAGGCTTGTCGGAGAAATGTGTTTTTGCCTGGGCAAGCGCCTCTTCCGTTAATTGAGCTTCGATTTCTTTTCGCTCTTCGTTATAGGCATTCATTTTCTTTGCCAGGATCTGACAAGTCTTCAAGTCCTGCTCAAGCATCAGAGATGAAGCGGTTTCCGGATCATCCAACCTGCCGCATGCATTAATTCTTGGGGCAAGCTTGAAGGTTATGTCTTCACTCTCAGGGAGGATGCCCGGTTGGAGACCAGATTCTTCGAGTAACGATCTTAAGCCTGGGCTGGGATTGTGTCCCAAATGCTTTAATCCGAAGCGGGCAAGAATCCTGTTTTCCATGTTTAGAGGCACTAAGTCCGCAATCGTGCCCAGAGCGCTAAGAGCCAAGCTTTCTTTTGGGTCGACTTCAAAGGCTCGTTCGACGTTTATCTCGCGTAAGTGCTTGAGCAGACCATGAATGAGCTTGAAGGCCAATCCTGCGGTGCACAGGTTTCTCCAAGGTTCTCCATCGTCAGGATGGAGATGTGGGTTGAGCAAGATTGCTCCTTCAGGCAAATCCCCCTTGGCCTGATGGTGATCGACGATGATCAGATCGATACCCTTTTCTCTCAACTCTTCTGCTTCCTCGCAAGAGTTGGTTCCGCAATCAAGGGCAATGACCAAGTTGATTTCTCCCAAAGACAGCCCTCGGCTAAGAACCTCGGACGTTAATCCGTATCCTTCGTCCTTTCTTTTCGGAATGACGTAATGAGGATCGTTTCCCAAACGGCTGAGGTTTTGCTTTACGATTACCGTTGAGGTTATTCCGTCTACGTCGTAATCGCCGATTAAAAGGATTTGCTCTTGCTCTTCCAGTGCACGCGTTATTCTCACTACAGCTTCCTTCAAGCCTTTGAGATCAAAAGGGTCACGTAGATGCGCGAGTTTTGGATCGAGAAAGAGCTTCGCTTCTTCGGGGTTTTCGATTCCCCGGTGGATTAGCAGACGCGACAAGAGGTTGGAGGCTGAAAGGGAATGACTGAAAAGATTGATCTTCTCTTCGTCTGCCTGCTCTTCAACCCAGAGCATGAGGAGTTATCCAGTTGTGCGGTGAATCCAATATCTTCCGGCTAAATTTAGCTTTTGGCCTTAGGGCTCGAAGTTTGCCAATCGTATTTGGGCAAAAATTCACCTTCTTCGACATGTTTCCTGTCGCCCCTGTGCCAAAGGAAGAAAATCGGGCTTGCGATAAAAATGGAAGAGAACGTGCCCGTTAGAATCCCGATCACGAAAACGAAAGCGAAATCATTGATTACTCCTGCTCCAAACACCCATAGGGAGACGGCTGCGAGCAACGTGGTTATACTTGTCAGAATGGAACGCGAGAGCACCCTGTTAATTGCAATCGTGATGATTTTCCTCAAGTTCGTCACCGGGTTCATTTCCAACTCTTCGCGTATCCGGTCAAACACGACGATCGTATCGTTGATTGAATACCCAACGATCATAAGAATCGAGGCGAGCATCGGAGCTGTGAACTGGCCCGAACAGATTGTTCCCTCTGATAAATTCCCGAGCAACACGAATAGTCCCACTGTCATGAGAACGTCATGAACCGTTGCGATTACCGCCCCTACCGCATATCCCATTTCGAAACGGAACGCCACATAGAGGAGAATGCCCAGAAGGGCAACGCAGACGGAGAGGATTGCGTCGGATTTGATGGTTTCGCTGACCGACCCGCTGATCTCTGTCAACCCCTCTTCGGAGAAGTCCTTAACTGCAGTGATGATGGCCCCGGCTCCTTGTGCAGAGGTGATTTCCACGGTTGGGACGGAGGTGAATCCTTCACCTACCAAATTCAGCGGGCTTACTTCTTTACCCTCAAAAGCGATACTTTCTATGCTGCCCGTATCCTCATTAACTTGAGATACGGAGCCGATCGCGGGCGATCCTCCTTCTCCAGATATGGTTACCGTATCATCGATCGAATAATCGACTCCTCCAGAGTCAATGGCCAACTTGTGTACTGATGCACTCGGGAACTTGGAATTCAAAAGAGCCAAAGCCTGCCTCGACTTGCCTAGTTCTGTCTGAAGAATCAAGCGGTTCGCCTCTTCCTTGCCCAGTTCGGAGCGGTAGAAATGTTGTACTTCTCCAATTTCCGAATCTTCTCCAAAGGCCTTATCCAATTCTGCCGAGTCAATGGCGTCGGGGAAGGATGCAATGAGTTCCTCTCCACCCCGGAAATCGATCCCCAGAATGGTGTCCTTGTTCTTGTAGACAGAAAAAATTCCAATACCCACAATGATCCATGAAAGGAGAAAGGCAGTGTGTCTGAATCTTAAGAACTCAATTTCCAAAGAAGGTTTCTTCTTTTCGAGGGCGGACAGGCTGATCAGGTTTTTGAAACCGACTTGGAGGAGTATCCGAAGAAGAGTCTTGCTTACGAACAAGGCGCAAAAGACCGATGTGACAATACCGATTGCCAGTGTGATTCCGAAGCCTTTGACCGGACCCGTGCCAAGCCAAATCAGGATGGTTGCGGTGATCAATGTCGTCAAGTTGGCATCGATAATGGTGGAGAACGCCTTTGCGTAACCGCCTTCGAGGGCGTTTTCCGAACTTTTGCCCGCCCTTAATTCTTCACGGATTCGCTCGAAGATCAAAATATTGGCATCCACTGCCATCCCAATCGTCAAAACGATGGCGGCCATGCCGGGCAGAGTAAAAGTTGCTTGAAAAATTCCAGCAAGCAAAGCTACGACCAAAAGGACGTTTGTGCCTACTGAAAAAACGGCGACAACGCCCCCAATCTTGTACCAAAGGACCATAAACGAAATTACAAGGATCGATCCGAGAATGCATGCGTTCAGGCTGCTGTCCAAGGCTCCGGCGGCGAGGGTGGGGGAGACTTCGTACTTTTCCCCAATGGTAAGGGAAACTTTTAAGGGGTTGTTCAAAATATCAGCGAGCATTTTTGCTTCTCGATAACTGAAGTTTCCACTGATTACGGCACTCCCTCCGTCAATTTTCTCTTTTACCGTAGGAGCGCTTTCAAGCTGTCCGTCCAATACGATGGCGAGCCTTCCGGAGGCTCCGGTGGTTGGATCCGCCATTTGAGCAATCTCGCCAGTCAATTCGCCAAATTCGTCTCCGCCTTCCGACGTGAAGTCCAACCCGACTTCCCATCCGCCTGATTCGTCAGGCCTGGCATAAGCTTTCTCTACAATTTCTCCATCTGCCGACCATAAGCGGCGCACCCATATCGGGGATTCGTCTGGCTGAGCGTCGCTTCTTAGCATGGCAACGTAAGGAATGTCCTCGTCGTCCGTCTCTTGCTGGCCTTCTTGAGACGGAGGAGGGAAGTTCGAGTTGACGTTGACAATTCGGAATTCGAGCTTGGCGGGTTTTTGCAGCCCTTCGATGATCTCCGGGTTTTCCTTGGAGGTCTTGTCTGGGATTTGGATCTCGATGGCGTTGTCTCCTTTTTTGCGAACCAGAGTTTCCGCAACTCCAAATGCGTTGAGACGCTCGCTCATGATCTCGACCACTTTGTCCATGGGAGATGCCCCTGACTGCTCCCCTGTGCTCTCATTCAAGTCACTCACTTCCATGGTGAATGCAACCCCTCCGCGAAGATCCAAACCCCGTTTAATGGCAGCTTGAGAGTTTGTTAGCAGAGTGCGAAGAACCAAATCGTTCCTGTTATTCCTATCTTTGACGTGACCGGCTCTGATTCCGGGGTTTTTCCAAAAGGGAAACAAACGGGATAAGATTGTATTGACCACTCCCTTTGGCGGTTGGAAATAAGCCGCATAGTCGAGTTGGTTTCTTTTGCCGTATTCCCGCAGAGCTCGGTAATCGATCTGCTGGCCTTCATCCAGTTCGTCGCTCAGTTTGGCATAAACGTCTGAGAATGATTCGTGTTCAGGATATTTCGATGCA
Source organism: Verrucomicrobiota bacterium (assembly GCA_028343845.1). Taxonomy (GTDB): domain Bacteria; phylum Verrucomicrobiota; class Verrucomicrobiia; order Opitutales; family Seribacteraceae; genus Seribacter. Next base: position 50,800 of record JAOLZO010000011.1, read on the forward strand.
TCCGCTGAAGTGCTGGCTTGGGAATTAGCATAGTCGCCCAGATTTTGATCCTCGAACGGTGTGATGAGCGAGAAGCTGATTACCGCGAGGAGAAGGATGAAAATGATTTTCCAGATGGAGGACTTGGTCATGACCGTACGCAGGTTTGGGAATTCGTAGAAGGAGTCTTACTCGATCTTCGAGGCAACGGCATCCTTTGCTACCTCAATCTTGACGTTTTCGGAGATGCGCAGGACGAAGCGATCATCCTTGACACCAGTCACGGTACCGAAAACTCCTCCTATTGTCTTGACCTTGGCACCTTTTTCCAACGCTTGGAGCATTTTTGCATGCTGCTTCTGCTTCTTGCGCTGAGGAGCGATCAGCAAAAACCAGAAGGCGACGAAGATCAGGATCATGGGGCCGAAGCCACCTAGTATGCCAGCACCCCCAGATTGTCCTTCTTGCGGGGCCATGGCTAGTATTTCCTGAATGAGATGTAATTCTGTAGTAGGCATAAAAGTAGAAAAAAGGAGCTATCAAAACCCGAAACGGGCAATTTTGCAAGCTTGGAAGGGGCGCTTCTATTCTTGCGAGTTCTTGGGGTTTTCTTCGCGTGGAAGAACTTCCGCTTGGGCTGGCAGCTGCTTGATGTGGACATCGCGTTGCGGATAGGGGATTTTGATTCCGTTTTCCTTGAATTTGTCCCAGATTGCGAGCATGACAGCGCTCCTGACGTTACCTACCCCGTTGGACGGGTCGTCGATCCAAAACCTCAGTTCCAGATCGATCGAATTGTCACCGAAACCGGTTACCAGGCATCGGGCTTCAGGATCCTGCAAGGCGCGTCCGACGGAAAGAGCGGCATTTAGGCAGAGGTCGATCGCTTCGTGTGGATCGCTGTCGTAGGAGATGCCCAACGGCACCCGGACACGGACGTTCCGGTCGCTGAATGACCAATTAACCACTTTGTTGGCAATGAGATCCTCGTTGGGTATGAGATGTTCCTTCCCATCTCGCGTGATGACGGACGCATAGCGCGCCCTTAACGAGTTGATCCATCCATAGGTTCCGTCGATCTCGATGACGTCTCCGGGTTTGATCGAACGATCGAGCAGTAGGATGAGCCCGCTCACCAAATTGGATACGACCTTTTGAAGCCCGAATCCGATACCCACGCCAATGGCTCCTCCAAGAATGGCGAAGGAGGAAAAATCCAAACCGATTGTGGAAAGAGCTACCACGAAGCTAAGAAAGACAAGCAAGACCCTTAGTATCTTGGCCAAGAGAACCTGAAGGGATGGAGGCAGGTTATGGAGTTTGCGAATTTTCTTCTCCCCGGTGGAACCGATGATCGAACTGATCCAAAGTAAAAAGAGAAGAATTACCAAGCCGTTAAGGATATCAAGGATTGAGATTCTTCGGTCTCCGACCCCGAAGTCCAGTTCCTTGAGAATCCGAATGGTAGATTGCAGGGGACCTGCGAGGTGCCCGAAGCTGTGCAGGACGGCCATGCCAAAGGCCACGCCGGCAAAAAGTCGTAGCCACGCCTTGCTCTTTATAAATCCTGAAACCAATCGATAAGTTGCCCAGGCAGTGGCTAAGCTTGCAATGGGATGAAACACGTTGTCCTCTGCTAATTCAAACCGATCGACGACGATCAGGCTCGAGAGAGCTCCGACAATTAGGTAGATCGGGGCGATCATCCTTTCCAAGTGCCTCAATGCCTTGGATCTCCAATCTTCCTTATTCGATTTTTCGACCAAAGTCTTGAGCGGGATATGCGTCAACTTTGTCAGCAAGAGCACGCCCAAAACCAAGCCTAGAAGGATCCCTCCTTGCATTTGAATAGATGGATCCATCCAAAATACCCGCATTTTTTCCCAATCCAGGTTTGCTAGAAAAATTGAAGAACTCAAGACATTCAAAGTTGAGTGCATTGGGTTATGTGGCAACAAGGAATTTCGAAGGATTCGAACTTCCGGCAAAGAACGGGGGAGACAAAACCGTCAACTTCCAGCCAGAGTCAATGCAACCTGTATGCATCCGATGAGGAAACCGAGGAAGGCCCCGACCCATTCGATGAAGCGAAATTCCTTTTTCATCAGAGAGGTAAGCAATTCTTCCAGTTTCTCGGTCGAAAAGGCCTCGACCTTTACCGTTACCATCTCGCGAACGTCTAGTTCTGCCTCAAGCTTTTGAGTGAGCGAATCTGCAGACTCGAGAATGAAATTCTGCAACTCCACTTTAAAGATGCCAGTTACTTTCGCAATCATTTCGTCCGTTAAAAACATGGAGAGCATGGGAAAACTTTTGACCAACTTTTCCCGAATCGTTTTTTCGATCTTCTCCCCGATCAGTTCCATGGATTCGGGACTGGTCGAAAACTCCTTGATCTTGGTGGAAATCTCTTCAACGGAAAACAATTCATCAGAAACCAGATCCCCTAGTTTTCTTGCAAGTTGAGCTTGGCGTTTGGGGAAAACTCCCTGTACGGAAATGCCGAGAATCGAGATGGGGAGTTTTGGGTGAAAAAGCATCTTCACCGCCAGGTAATTAGTGATCCAGCCAATTAACGCAGCAATGAGCGGTAACAGGTACAGGTAGTAGTTACTTTGGGTGTCAACGCTCGCGAAGCATATGAAAAGATTCGAGTTCAAGCAAAAATTATGGAGTGCGGGCATGGAATGGATTTAGTAGTTGATGAGCGGGGCGGTTTACTATGTAAAAAGTCCGTGGGCAAGTTTCTTTTACCTGTATTACCGCTCTTCCTTACCGGAATTTTCTGCGGTTGCACTCAAGTCGTGACCTTACCTGTCAGGACGGTCATCGACCTTACCGAGAGACCTATCACAATAGAAACAGGGTCGACCATTGACTTGATCGAACAATCTCGAGGAGAAGAAGAGCTTCCTCGTTCCCCCTCAGATCTTTCTTCGGAGTAAACCTTAGGCATAGACACAAAAAAACCGCCGATGGCGGTTTGATGCTGATGGCAAAGCTTTTTAGTTCAGAAGTTGTCGATTGTCGAAAAGCAAGAGAAACTCATTCGCTTGCCATGATGGTATGGTTCACCGGCGTCTCCGTGATCCGAAGGATACCTGCTTGCCGAATCCACGGTTGCGTTTTTTTGAAACTTCCGCCCCGGTGGGCACCATTTCGGAAGGCGAGTCACGATAAGAGAAATCATCGACGAACTTTCGAGGCAAGGGATTGCCCAATAATTTTTCAATCGATTGAACCAAGGGCAATTCCTCCGGTTTGCAAAGGGTAAAGGCTTCCCCTTCGGTTCGAGCTCTTCCTGTTCGGCCAATTCTGTGAACATAGTCTTCGGAGTGCTGGGGAACGTCATAGTTGATAACGTGCGTGACGTTTGATATGTCGAGTCCGCGAGAGGCAACGTCGGTTGCCGAAAGGATTTTCACTTTGCCATCCTTGAAGTCCTGCAGGGCGGACATTCTGTCACGTTGTTTGAGGTCGGAATGAAGAACGCGGACATCTTGTCCATGCTCAGTCAGCCAGCGACTGATCTTGTCCGTTCCCCGTCTCGTCTGGAAGAAGATGATCAAATTCTCAAACTCGATATTTTTGAGCAAGGCGATGAGCAGATCGAATTTTTGAATCGCAGGGACTGGGTAAAGGGCATGACTGACCGTGTCTGCGGCTGAAATCTTTATGTCGATTTTGGCTTCGGCAGGGTTGTCCAAAGCCCAATCGGCCAAGCGCACGACGGAATCCGGAATGGTTGCTGAAAAAAGCAGAGTTTGGCGTGACCTGGGGGTTTTCTGAATGATTTTGGTCACGTCCTCGATAAAGCCCATGTCCAGCATCCGGTCTACCTCGTCGAGGATCAAGATTTCAATATTACTCAAATCCAGGTTCCGTTGCCCAATGTGATCAAGCAAGCGGCCTGGGGTTGCGACCACGATATCGGGGTTGTTTCTCAACTGGTCGAGTTGCTTTCCATATTTTACTCCTCCGTAAAGGAGCGCCATGTTAAAGCCCATCTGATTTCCATACTTACGAAAATTTTCTTCGATTTGAATGGCGAGCTCACGAGTAGGAGCCAAGGCCAATGCCCTGCACGCGCCGGGCTTAGCTAGCCTGTGTAGGGTGGGAAGGGCGAAGGCCGCCGTTTTCCCGGTCCCGGTTTGGGCTGAACCAACCATATCCCTTCCCTCTATGATTGGAGGGATAGCTTTTACTTGGACAGGGGTTGGTTCCTCATAACCGAGTTGCTCGACCGTTTGGAGGAGTTCAGGGCAGAGCCCTAAGTCTTTAAAGTTCATAATCTTGTAGTTCTTGAGAAGATCTTCTCATTGCGTAAGGGATTATCTAAAGCTTACTTTTGACAAATGAGCGAGGAGAAAGAGAAAAAAACCTATCGCGGTCGTTTAGCCCCTACGCCATCAGGTTACCTGCATGAAGGTCATGCTCGTACCTTTAAGGTTGCTTGGGAGCGAGCGATGGCTCGCTCCGGGGTTTTGATTTTTCGTAATGACGATTTGGATGCCATGCGTTGCAGGCAAGAGTTTGTCGATGCGGCCATGGATGATTTGCGGGGTTTGGGCTTGAATTGGAGTGAGGGCCCGGACTGCGGTGGGGCCTACGGTCCATATGATCAAAGCCAGAGAACGGATTTATATATTTGCGCTCTTCGCAAATTGGTTGAAGGAGGCTTTGCCTATCCATGCCTGAAAAGCCGCAGTGAAATCCGTGAGGTAGGCTTGATTTCGGAGGAAGGAGATGAAAGCATTTTCCCTCAAAAATTCAGGCCTATAACCAACGTTTCTATTCCAGATGATTTTCCTGGGGCGGTAAATTGGCGATTTCGGGTTGAGTGGGGCAGGCTCGTTTCCTTTGTGGATCAGTCTGAAGGGTTGCAGGAATTTCGCACAGGCAATGATTTTTCCGATTTTCTAGTGTGGCGAAAGGACGGAGTCGCCTCTTATGAATTGGCCACGGTGGTCGATGACCATACGATGGCAGTTACTGAAATCGTGCGAGGGGAGGATCTTTTGGTGTCAAGCGCAAGGCAGTGTGCGTTGTTCGATGCCTTGGGTTGGTCTAGACCGGATTTTTACCATTGTAAGCTTATGCTCGACGAGGAGGGGATGAAGCTTTCCAAGTCGGAAAGAAACCTACCCCGTCTTTTCCCTTCTTGAATGTTCCTTGGCTTTGACTACGGAGAGGAACTCGTACTGGGCGTGAAGTTTGGCGAAGACGTATCCAGGCCAACCGTCAAGCCAACCTCCTTGCCAAAGAAATACGTACAGAAACCGAAGGGTGGGTCTGAAAGGCAACTTTCTGAAGATTCGACGCAATAATCTTTTGCCTCTTACTCCTTTGTGCTGGAGAGAACCTACTTCGTCCTTGCCAGTGCTTTCCACGACCGCCTCCCAGTTGGAGTAGCGGTTGTGTTTTTCCACGAAGCTTTCGATTGTCGGGAAAGCATGATGGTCCATAATGATGCTGAGTTTGCCTGTCGCCCCTTCCACCACGACATGTTCGTGGATTTCGTGGTCTCCACTGTCGGTATCGTTTTCCGTGATCTTTTCGTATCTGCCCAGACGATGTTTGAACAAGCGGAGGTTCCAGTTCGGGAAATAGGCATGCTTAAGGGCTTTCCCCATAAAAAAATAACGACGGTTGATCCAATATCCCGCAGAGGGTTGATCCGCGTTTTCAACGACCTTGCGAATTTCATCCTCAGCCTCAGGAGGCAGGCATTCGTCCGCATCGAGAATGAGAACCCATTCGTTTCGAAAAGGAAGGTTTTCAAGGGCCCAGTTCTTTTTCTTCGGCCATCCTCCTTTGTATTCGAATTGAACTACCTCGGCTCCGGCTTGCGTTGCAATCCTTTCCGTCTGATCAGTGCTTTGAGAATCAACGACGAATGCTTCGGAAACCCACGGGACTGAATTCAGGCAACGAGCGATGTTGGCCTCTTCGTTCTTACAAGGAACAATGAGGGAAACGGAAACTTTAGTCGAACTCATGATTCCAGAATTTTGCAAATTTCTAATTTTGAGAGCGGTCCGTCGGAGTGCCAAGCAAATATATTATTTGTTCGTGATCCCAAGGGTTTTCCGCTTTCCGCATCCAAGAGTTCATACCCCATTTTTCTGAGATAATCGATAACCAGTTCTTGCTTGGGCGGGAAAGATTCAAGGATCAAGATAGGTTTGTGGTCCCGCAGGCAAAGCTCTCCTCCGCGAAGTACCTCCGCTTCATGGCCCTCGACGTCGATCTTGACAAGGGCAGGGACGGATTCCGGGGTACAGTAGGAATCCAGAATCGTTCTCCTCACCTCAATCATTTTCGATTTTCCGCCCAGGTATTTTTCAATCCATGGAGTCTCTCCGTCCTGTATCATCCCGGTGGCAGAGGTTAATGGGTCTTGGTGGAAGGAAACCCTGCCGTCTTCGTCACTCAGAGCGGTCTCCACGATTCTAACCCGATCAAGCTTGGAGTGGTTGACGGTAAGCTTGAGCAATTCAAGGTTTTCGGGGTCGGGTTCGAAAGCGATCACTTTCATCTCAGGACATTCCGATTGTGCTATCCATGCATAATGTCCATGGTTGGCCCCCACGTCAAAAAAGGGTCCGCAAGAAGGTTTGTTACTCAGAAACTTGATTGTCCGGATGAATAAATCCGTAATTTCCGGTTCTTGTCTGCGATGCCGCCATCGGATCGAAGCATGAGTAAGGGGTCGGAGTGCCACTGGGAAGGGTAATCCCAAGTTAGAAAGACAGGGTCGATTGAGTCCAGTCTTGAGAAGAAAGGCGTAAAGCCTCGTTTTGCGAATGCTGTGTAAGGGAGCTCGGAACAGAAGGGATAGGCTCAAGTGGGGACTTGGTTTTTGATCGTTTGAAGGTAAAGCTTCGAGTAATTTTCAATGCAGTCGTCGATTGTCGGGATGGCTGCTGAGGTTTTTTGCTGTTCTTCACCTCTCACGACCATCAGAATGGCTTGGTTCATTTCCTTTTGGTTTTTCGGATCAACATAGGTTGCGCTCTCACCTAAGATGTCATGAATGGCACCCGTTTTCGAAGTGATGACGGGGCAACCTAAAGCTTTCGCTTCCAAGGGAGGCCAACCAAACCCTTCGGTGAAAGAGGGAAAAATTGTGGCCATTGCGTTCTTATAGAGCCTTGCCAAGCTCGATTCACTTACTTTGTCCAATGTAATTATGCTTTTGACGAGATCATCCAAAGCATGGTTTTTCAAGCCTTTCGTTTCTTCGGGTTTGAGTTCGGGACCAACAAAAACGAGGCGAGCATCTTTGGAATCGCTTTCCTTTTTCAAGTGGATAAAGGCCTCCACTACGCCTTTTCTATTTTTATACCACGAGGAACTGCCTACGTGCAGGACGTAATTTTTTTTCGCTGGTTCGAAAGGCAGTTGATCTTGTTCGCCCTCCTTTGCTTGAACTCTGTCTACCCCTAAGTGAATGACTTTCGTTCGATCTTTGGAGTGTGGTACCAATCGGTGTAGGTCTTTTTCGGTATCCGATGAATCACAGGCATAAATATCGGCATTTCCCATGGATGCCCGGATCCATTTCTGTAACTTTTTCCCGGAACTTGAAACCTCAGGGGCTTGCTTGAATTCATTTAGAGACATCCTCAAGGCAATGAGGTCATGGCAGGTAATGAATTTTCTAGTTTTGGAATCCGGAGGCACATGGTTCAGGTAGACGGCATTGGAGTGGTCGATTACGTGAAACAGGTCAGGGCTTCTTTCACGATCACGTAGAGCCTTCTTGAGCCTGCGTGGAAAGATCAAATACTTGTCGACGTACCCGCCCCATTTTTTAAGTGATGCGGTGGTTGCAAGAGGTAAGAAACAGGCCTTGGGGAAAATCTCCTTACTGCTAATCGCTTCGGGGTCAAGCCCTTCGGTCAATAGTTTCCCGAAGCGGAGCATGCTTCTTTGTCCGTCTTCTCGGTAGTTGGTCAACAAAAGGACCTGAGGTCTGCGGGAAGGCATATCAGGCAAAATTTCTTGCCCTAGCCGCTGCGAGGCATAAGCCTCCGCCAAATGCGGCAAACCCGAGATTGGTTGGCTGACCTAACAAGCCGAACAAGATAATTGGTCCGGCGGCGCCAAAGAGGAAAATCGCAAGGTAGTTTCCTCTTTTTATTGATCGAATGCACGCCTTGAGCAGGTCAATGGCAACCCATATCCGCCAAAAAATGAAGAGTGAACCAACAGCCAATCCATTCTCAATAATCGGGCGAGACCAGGAGATTTCTGCACCGCCCACCCAACCGCCTGACCCGAATCGGCGAGCGAGTTCCGACCCGCCCCTAGTTGCGGACCCCAATCCTTCATTGCCGAGGTGAAACCACCCTTTATTGTATTTATATGGAGCTGAAATGATGTCCCAGTAACGATTGAAATAGGCTTCGATCGGGTGTCCTTCGACATTCTCCGCTTCCTTGAAGCGAGTTCTCAAGTGGTCGATTCCTTGAATGAAAATATCGATTTGCGTCCAAAGGAATATCGTGATCGCCGTTAAGCCGAAAACAAAGAGAGTTATCTTCCCAAATTCTTGAGGGCGGATGTAGGCGAGAAACCCAAAACAGGCTACAACCTGCAAACACTCGGCTACAACAGCCCTGCTGCCGGCAATGGCCATGGCGGTAAGAGTAAGACCGAAACTAACTATGAGTATAGGTAGCCAAAAGGTTTTTAACCGCAGGAATCCGTATATGATGAAGGCTACCGCAAAACAGTAGAAAAAAACAATTCCACTGACGAAGGAGAAGGTGCCGGATGCTCTGACCTTTCCTCCCGAAGTCTCCAGTTGAGTACCCACTCCACCTGCGTTAACGTTCGACCAATCCCCCGCTTCACCTTGAAATTGAAGTCGGCAGAAAAAAGTCATTGGGAGAGAGAGGAAGAGGATGGCGTAGCCGAATCGAATTACGTCCTTCCACCTCAGTACGTGACCGATTACAAAAATCAGAGGGAAGTGGAGCAGGTTTGTGTGAATGCCATAAGCGATTACCGCAGGATGAGTTTGATTAAAGATAAGCGATATGACACAGGCTAGGATTGTCCACCCGTAGAGCCTGTTTAAATATTTGTTTTCAGTAGGAAATACGTTTTGCGAATAGGCTAAGTAGTATATCCAAATGACAATAGGGTCCCGAACGAGCAATAGAATATCGGACTGACCGGGGAAAACCCATTTGCGTAAAGCTCCCTCGAAGATCAAAAGGATGAAGTAGACCCAAATCCAAGCTCGAATCAATGCATAGTCGGCAGTTCCTGCATCTGACAGGTTCCTGGCATTTTGCATACTCGCAACCGATGTTTCAGTAGCACTCAATCTCTTCGAGTATCAATTGACTCGGAACGAATTCGCAAGCAAAAGTTGATGATTGAGCTGGCATATTCGCTCCATTGATACTCCTTGGCCTTTTTGTGACAATACTCCGACATTTCGTCGATTTTTCGCAAGTTTTGGCTAAACCAGTCTATCCTTTCCGCAATTTCCTCAGGCTTTCGGATGGAAACCAGAAAGCCGGTTCTTTCTTCTTCGATCAAATCCTCGCCCCCTGCGTTTCGGGTGACGATCAATGGTAGACCGCAAGCGAGCGCTTCCTGCTGAACCAAGGCCCGTCCTTCGATTATGGAAGGGAGGATCAAGACGTGATGTTCCTGCATGACCTTTCTAACCCCTTTGCTGGAACGGGGACTGAAGTATTCGAAATGAGAGTATGCTTTTTTGTAGAAGGACATGGGAAGGGATGGAGTCCCGAGGATGCTTAGGGAGACATGGGCGCTGTTGACTAATTTCATTGCCTCAAAAAGGTCAGCCAATCCCTTCCGCTGACTCATCGAACCGACGAAAAGCAACTTTAGCTTATTGCTTCGATCCACTTTCTTGGGGTGAAAGACTTGATCAGAGAATGTGCTTCCGAAGGGAGCTATTTGGCATGGCGTGTTTTGCCTGATTTTGTCAGGTATCGATTCCAATACGAATTTACTCGGGCAAGTAATGCAATTGGCCAATGCCAGTTCCTGCTCCTTTCTTACCAGTTTTTCTTCAGGTTCGCGTGTGCTCTCCAATGTCGGTTCCCAACTCGGAAACCGTTCCGCTTCTTGAGCGAGCAAAAGACGAGCCGTGGTCCAGTGAGCGATGGGTAGCTCGTAAGAGCGAAAAATTCCGAGTTCTTTTGCCCGAGCGAAACTGTTTAGCGCACCATCCTCGTAGGCATGAATAAAATCAATTTCGTTGCGCAGGTCCGAAAGCGATCCGGATACCCGAATGTCCATCGATTGGTACACGCGATCTACCTCCGCCCTTTTCACTTCCTGCGATTTTCTCCCGAATGAAAGCAACCTCATTATCTCAGGGAAAAAATGCGTGTTTAATTGCTGTGAAGTTATACTGTAACGCCTTCGGTTACCAAAAAGCATGGGAATCAAGCGTGACCCTTGTCCTGTCCCGATGGTAGTGAAGAATTTTCCTAAACGATTTTGTTTGTCCAGTTCGGAAAGGAGGGCGCGCACGAAAGTGTTCCCCGTAGGATGAGACACTAAGAATTGTTCAGGTTCGATGATTATTTGCCGACCTTTTTTTTAGACCAGAGGTGAACGGGACGCTCCACGGTTCGATAAAAGATCCATCCAAGTACGCATACGAGCAGCAGGTACGCTAAGGGAATAAGGAAATTAGCTGGTTTCTCGCCGAAGAAGGACTGGTGGAGGTATCCGACCAACTTGAACAGCGGGAAATGAATCAGGTAGACGGAAAAGGAAATTTGACCTAACCAGGAAAGAAACCCCAGGGGCAGGCGAATCCGGCGTTGCTTCTCAAGGACTCCACTCTGCTTAAGTGTAAATCCGAATAGGCAGAGATAAAACCCAGTCCAAAGAAAATATTGTAACCATGGTTGCCAATTTTGCAGCTTGCTTGTCAGAGCGAACGCCATGCTTAGTCCTGCCCCTGCCAGGATTAGTGAAACCGGGACTTTTTTCAGTCTGCCATCTCGATAGGTTTGTGCTAGCCATGCGCCTAGCAACCAAACCGGCCAAAAAAACAAGGCGGTGAAACTCGGCCATATTACTCCCTTATTCGAAAGCCAGATGCTCCAACCGCAAAGGGATAGACTGATTAGCCACAAAATGGGCGAGCGCACGGTCGAGAAACAAATAAATGCAATTGGATAGAGAAGGTAAAATTCCATCTCCAGAGGAATGGTCCAAAGAGACGGATTACTTAGTAATTGCCCGGAATCGGGAGGATAATTTTGAGTCAGCGTCAAAACCCTCCAAATTCTTTGAACGTTCCAAGTGTTATCACCCCATTGGGTATGAGCTATGTAAGTGATTATTGCGGTAAGTCCGACCGCGATCAAGTAGGGCGGGTAAATCCGTAAGAATCTTCGAAGGAAGTAATGTTTCCACTCGGGCCTGCATTGAATCGTTTGCGGATAGTGTATGCAGAATCCGCTGATCAGAAAGAAAAGCAATATGGCATAGCCGAGAAAAGGAGAGGGGACGGATAACCAAGCCGCGGCTTTGTCAAAAGTCGAGTATTCTTCAGGGTAGCTTCGTATGCGCCACCATCCTATCCACAGATCGACTCTTACATGGTAAAGCAAGATGCCAAGGCAAGAAAGGCCTCGCAAAGCGTCGATCAAGGGTATGTGTTCTCCTCGCTTCATCTTTTTCCGACAAGCTTCAAGTATTCTTCGGCATATTCGTCAAGCGGGCGGACATAGTCCTCCAGTCTTTCCTTCGCCAACAGACTCATCCGTTCATATTCGGACTCCTTCATGTTCACCGATCTTTGCAAACATGACAAAAGAGATTCCACGCTATTTGGTTCGCAACGCAACGCATGCACTCCTCCTGTTTCGGGTACTCCGCCATCTTCACTTACTATGCATGGCACTCCTACGGATCGAGCCTCCAAGGGGGTAAGCCCCAAGTCTTCATTCGTATGAGGAGGGGTGACCATCCATTTCGCCTGACGGGTCCTGTGAAGTCTTTCTTCTTCTGAAACAAAACCGTGGAGAATCACTCCCTTGACCTTCTTATCCGTTATTACTTTCTCGACTTCGGGGCGCAATGGACCATCCCCGACCAAGTTCAGAGGCCATTTCTCCGGGTCGGGCGCAAGTTGGCGATAGGCTTCAATCAAAATACGCAACCCTTTGTTTGGGATCCATCTGCCTAAAAAAAGGAATCCTTTTCTTTGGTTAGCCGGAATCTCTCCGCTTGGCATTCGCGAAACCACCGGTAGGCGGGCGCTTCCCTTGCGGCGTGTTCCTTCCCAGCTATTCCAAACGAACTCCGAAATATACCATCTCCGGTCAGCCGATCGCACGGCCCAGTTCCACGCAAGCAAGCGTGGGTGAAGCCCTCGCCTTCTCCAATTGTATATCGTCATCGCACTTGGCAGGTTGCGTCGCTTGGCCATCCAGATTCCCTCAACTGAGGGGTTGTGCAGGTGAACGAGATCACAGTCATCAAATGCTCTTTTTAGAGATGTGGAGGTTCGTTCGATAAACTCGCTTTGAAATCTCTTCTGTGCATCAATACTCAAAGTTTCTCGAATTTCCGACTCGGTTTTTTCGATCGAGCCGTCGGGGGCGAATCCCTTTACTTTCTTACGAAGCAATCGAACGGAAGCCCCTCGAGCGAGAAGGTCTTCTATGAGGGTGAGGCAAAAGGTTTCGATCCCACCGAATTTCCCTAGACAGGGCGCCAGCATCAGAATACGCATCCCGGAGAGATTTTCGTTGTTGGTAGAGGTTACCATCGATTGAGGCGGGTGTTGATCCAGCGCTTGGCTTGGTTGGTCGCGTATGCGAGAGGGCCTCTCAATCTGCAAGACTCGAAAAGCACTTCAGTCGTAGGTTGTGCATCAGGCATTTTTTCAAGGTATTCTTCTGCTCTTGGCAGCCATTCCTTGCGGTATGAGCCAAGTAGGTGGACGCCGAAGTTTTGTTCGCCGATGGAAGAGTTGGGGTATAGATTGGCTAGCTGTGAAGGTTTGACGAATCTGGATCTGCATTTCGAAGCCAAACCTGCCTGGGCGGTCGGCATAATCCATTCGGGGATGCAATGGAATTTGCATTGGCTCAGAAACCATTCGAGGTAATCCCAGTCAATAGCCCGCTTGTCCCAGCATACCAGTGCGGTGGTTATGCCTTTGACGATGACCGGTCTCTTGCCAAAGCCGAATAAATGCCATGGTCTTAGGGAATAGGCATCCCATTGAGTGTCCGCCATGAAAAGCGCTCCGCTTTCCACTTCCTCAGGGGCGAAGAGCCCGTGGAAAGGCCGAATAAAAAGGATATCCGCATCGACGTAATAGCTGATAGGCTCATCTGAATGGGCAAATAAAGGATCGAAGAACTCTATTCCCCACAAGGACTTTTTCCGGATAGCTTGGCAATGAGGGTACTTCGACAAGTGGTCGAGAGTCTTTTCCTTGGATTCTGCATAGTCGACGAAATCAATGTTTTCACCTAGCTGAACCCTGGCCTTTTCTCGATCGTTTTCCTCCAAGGATCCATCCTGATGGATCAAAAGGCGGATCTTATCTTCACAATGCTCAAGAAGCGAGTGGAGGCATTGTAAATAGAATGGCAGAGAAGTCCGGCCTACAAGAGACTGTACGGCGATAGGCAAGGGCGGGGTAGTGGGTTCGCTCATGATCTGTCAAACCAAGTCTGGATTTCACTCGCAATCTTCTCGACCGATTCCTTTTTGAGTTCGGGAAAGAGAGGCAGGGTCAGGTTCCGATCGTAAAACGCCTCCGTGTTGGGGAGATCATCCGCACCCCTAATCTTTCCCTCGTAGGCTTGGTGTCGGTGTACGGGCAAAGGGTAGTGAAGGCTTGCGCCTATGCCTCGTTCGTGGAGATGATTCAATAGGTTGTCCCGCTCATCGCATTCTATTGCGTAAAGATGCATGGAATGAAGTTCATTGGGGTTGCGCGGTGGTCTGGTCAGTGGCAAGCCTGCAAGCAAATCATCATAGAGGTCGGCAAGCTTCCTGCGTTTTTCATTACCATCCCGCAAGTGTTTGAGTTTTACTCTCAGGACTGCGGCTTGCAATTCGTCCAATCGGCTATTTGCCCCCCCATGAATACTTTCCCTGTTTTTGTCCCAGCCATATTGGCGTAATTGGCGGAGTCGTTCAGTTTTTTCCAAGTTTGGGCAGAGGATGACCCCTCCGTCGCCTAGTGCTCCCAGGTTTTTAGTGGGGTAGCAACTGAACGTTGCCAGATCGCCAAAGGTGCCAACCTTCTTCCCCCCGGTTTCAGCCGCATGGGCTTGGGCGCAATCCTCAACTACCAAGAGATCGTTTGACCGTGCGATTTTCATGATACTATTCATGTCGCAGGGTTGTCCGAAGATATGGACGGGAATAATCGCCTTTGTCCTATCTGAAATTCTCGATTGAAGGGATTGGGAACAGAGGCATCGAGTGATCGGATCAATGTCGGCAAAAACCGGTTTGCATCCAGCTTGCTCAATTCCCGTAACGGTAGCAACCGCAGTGTGCGAGACGGTGATGACCTCTTCGCCATCCTCCAACCCGAGGCAACGCAGCGCAAGAGCGATGGCATCCGTCCCATTGGCTACGCCCACACTAGTGAAGTTCGTTCCGTGGAAGGAAGCGAACTCTTCTTCGAACTTTTCGACTTCCCGACCCAGGACATACCATCCGGAGTCAAGGACTCGTCTGATCGCTTGATCGATTTCATCCTTGTGAGATTGATAGGAGGCGGATGGATCGCTGAAAGGAATCATGAGGTGTTCTGACTTCAAATATAATAATCTAAATTTTCTCGAAAGTAATCGATGGATTCCGAAATCCCTTCTTGAAATTTCACTTTGGGATTCCAATCAAAGGTCGATTGGAATGCTTGGTAATCGCAGACGAAGTCCCCGACGTCGATAGCCTTGCGATCTTCTGGGAATGGAATTTTTTCGTATGAGGCGCCTTCGTTCAGGTTGCATATTAACTTGGCCGTTTCCTCAAGAGACAAGGGGTCCGGCGCTCCCAAGTTGTATATCTTTCCCTTGGCTTCAGGTCGGGTGGCGGCGAGCAAAAGGGCGTCCACGACATCGTCGACGTAGTTGTAATCCCTTCTCTGGAGTCCGTCTCCAAATACTTGGATGGGCTTTCCTTCTAGTAAATTGCGAATCCAAATTCCCAAGAAGGTTTGCCTGGCATCTTTGATCCGCATTCTTGGACCGTACGTATTGGTCAAGCGGAGGACGCTGGCTGGAATGCCATAAACGTCGTTGTAAACAATGTGATACCATTCCCCTGCCATTTTATTCACTCCGTTCACGTCTACCGGATGCCACGGGTGCTTCTCATCCACCGGCAGGTACTGTGGTTTGCCGTATATTTGTCGAGTGCTGGCGAATACAATCCGTATATCCGGGTTGTGCTTTCGGCATGCTTCCAAGATGGAAAGTTGAGCTTTTGCGTTAATGTCCAGGTCCGTGAACGGGTTTTCCATGGAATCCAAATGGCTGGTTTGCCCTGCCAGATTGAATAAAAAATCCTGATGGGGAATAAGCTGATCCATTGATATGGAATCACGAACGTCGGTAATCTTGATTTCAATTTCATCCTTAAGGTCCTTGAGATTAAAGAGATTACCTCCGTATTCCGGGATCAAGCTGTCCACAATGGTTACCTTAGCTCCGTCTTTCACGAGACGACGGGCCAAGTTTGACCCGATGAAGCCTAAACCACCGGTTATCAATACATTTTTGTTTCTCATGAATTAACGGGTAGGGATTTTAGCATCTCGCGTGCTGTGTATTCGATCCCATCGAAAAAAGTTGGTTTCGGCTTGGCCATGCATTCAGTGAATTTTACTGGCAAGCTGGGGTCGTTCAAAAGGATGACCTGTTCGCGAAATCGTTCGAAAGCAAAAAGCCGACCCGATGGGGTGTCTCCGTCGTCGTAGACCAGAACCGTCAGTCCGTGCTCGAGCATGGCGGCAGTCGCACCACTTTTCCCCATAATGTCAAAGGGGGTAGTGGATACCCCCAGTGCAGATTCTTGCAGATGGAGCGAAAGCCTTTCTGGGTTTAATTCTCCGGTAGTCTCCAACTGGAAATCGTGCTTCTCGGCTTCATCCTGCAAGGCTTTCAGACCGCCTTGCTCGCGGTGTCTTCCCATAATCAGTAAGCGAACCGTTCGTTTGTGTGTTTTTGAGATTTTCAGCAATTGTTCGGATAAGAGAGGGTAGGGGAAGGAATCGTACAAAGTTCCGAAAAACGCGACTGTGAGTTCATTATCTTCGGGTAGGCGGTTGTCCCCCAGGGGGGCAAGGGGAACGTTTCCAAACAAGTAGAGGTGACGGGCATCCACACCTTCTTGTTTCAATCGATCGAGCGCGGCGCAATTTGTTGCATAAATGGTTTGGGGTTCAGCATGCTCCAGAAACTGTAGGATTTCACGTTTTTGCCTTCGGCCTTGCCATCTTTCCAGCCATGTAGCCCTTGGATATGCTCCGATCCAAATCTCGTGGAACATAACTTGAAGGTTTCTGTTCCGAACCGCTTGACCGAACTTAAGCAAGGCTGATCCTGATAAGCCATTGTGCGAGAAGGCGTACGGGGCGAACTGCAGGCTGATTAGGTCTGCCTCGGGCACATTGTCGGTTAACGAGGAAAAGGTTGATCCGAGGTCCCGATCGATGCTGATACGTTGGCACGAGTGTCCTTTTCCCTCAAGTTTTTCTGAGAGCAACCGGGTGTAATCACTTACCCCGCAAGCACCGGGTTTGTATGGACCGAGAACGAAAGCAATTCTCATAAAGAGCGCGGATGGTTTTCGTTGGCGTGTTTTTTATAAATGTTAAAGACGTCTTCGGGCTCGAACAAGTTGGGAATGCCGTTGGACGTTTCCTTGCCCAATACCAACCCTTCCGGGTAGCCCCATTGCCTTTGATGCAGTTGAGCACTGTCATACCACTCGCCTAGCACGGTCACGGAAGGGATACCGAAAGCCCCGGCCAGGTGCATGGGAAGGGAACTGTTGGATAGTACGAAATCGGACTGAGCGACTAGGGCGGCTGATTGGCGCAATGACAATTCCCCGCAAAAGTTTTCAATGCGAATGGGCTTGGGCGATGGGTCATTCGCTTGAACTCTTTTTTTGTCTTCGCGGGATCCTATGATTGCGATTTTGTGATCCGTTTGTTCAAGAAAAATTTGTAGGAGTGTGGAGAAGTTGTCATCGCCCCAGCACTTTTCGGGGAAACCGCCTCCAGGCGCGAGAATGATGCGTTTTGATTTTTCCTTTCTTTCTCCCCATCTGCCTTCGGCTTCCAATCTTTCTCCATCGTTCAAAAAAATTCGAGGGCGTGGTTCGATTTCGGCTTTTGCATCAAGCAATGCAAGGAAAGCAAGCCCGGCTTTTGCAACATTTCGATCTTCCCTGAAGTCGACGCAATCCTCACACCAATCATCCCCGCCTGCATATCCCTTAACTCCAAAACGATGGTGGATGCGAGCTCTTTTGAGCAACCAGGAACCTTGCCTGCTCCCTAGTATGTCTATGCCATGCGAGTGCCTGCTTTTGGTTATGAACCTACTTTCTTTCGAGAGCAGAACATACCAAAGTCCGGCAAGGAAGGTTTTCGGCGAATTGGCGGGGAAGTTACAGTTTTGCTTGTTGTGCCAAGGGGCATTGCAATCGACTATCTCGTCCAAATCAGGATTGTTTTCGAGTAGGGATCGGGCCCATTTGCCTACGCCAATGGAAACTTTTGCGTTGGGAAAAGCCAACCGAAGTCCGGCCAAGAGAGGGGTGGTGACCAAGACGTCGCCTAAGTCGTTATTTCTTAAAACGAAAATGCTACTGGGAGAACCGAGTGTCATTTCTTTGCCAGAGCCAATATGTCGGTGGCGAAGGATGTGGGATAGTCTTCGGCTTTGAATTCGCTTAGAGGTAGCACACCGTCCGCGAAAGCGTGATTTTCGGCCGTGCAACCGAAGGTGCCGAAATCATCGGGTTTGCAGAGGAAAAGTCTATAGCCTAAGGATTCAAGAAAAACCAATGGGGCGTTTGTTTCATAGCCGTATCTGGCTTGGTTTTCCGGAATGATTTCAACATAGAGAGCCTTTGTGTTTTGTTTGCCCAGGGATTCCCTCCAACCCTTTAACGCAGGAACTTCATGCCCTTCCAAATCAATTTTGGCGAAATCGATTTGAGCAATCCCATGATCTTCACAGTACTTGTCCAGAAGGAGGTTCGAAACGTCGATTCCCTCCTCGCCCGAAGTTGCTACGTGGGATTGCCCTGACTGTTCGGCAGTCAGATGGAAACGGGTATGACCCTCTCTGTCCGAGAGGCAGGATTGCGTCAATTGAAACGAGTAGGCCTGATGCAAATCCATTGATCTATTCAGCAAATTGATCATTTGAGGACTAGCTTCAAAGAGATGGAAGTGCGCCCCGGGTTTGGATGAGACCAGACCGAAGGAACAAAAGCC
>JAOLZO010000012.1 GCA_028343845.1 Verrucomicrobiota bacterium
ATATAGGTGTTTTTCCAGTGAACGAAAGCTCTTGGATAGACATAGGGCAGTGGGGTGAATACAAAAATTCCTTTGAGAAAATTTTCTAACTGTTTTTTCCGAAGCCGAAGATTCTTTAGCCTGAGTTAAATTTTTAAAAGTTATTGTGATAAACGGCGCTTCAGTACTTGCAATCATTCCAGCTCGGGGAGGTTCAAAGGGATTGCCGGGCAAAAATATTAGGGAAATATGCGGAAAACCTTTGATCGCGTGGAGTATTCTGCAGGCGATAGAATCTGAATTCGTAGATGTTACTGTCGTAACTTCCGACTGTCCTGAAATTATTGGTGTCGCCAAACAATTTGGGGCTCAAGCTCCTTTCGTCAGACCCATGGAACTTGCCGCAGATAACTCGAGTACAATGGATGTCGTAGTTCATGCCCACGATTATTATAGCAAGTCTTTAAGTATGAAATTCGATTATTCCGTGCTGGTTGAACCAACTGCGCCCTTGAGGGAGAAGGATGATATCGATTGTATGATAAAAAAACTTGACCAGCTTAAAGATCGTTACGATTCAATCGTAAGCATAGGAGAGGTAACTGAGCACCCATCGATCATGAAGCTTTGCGAAGGGGACGATTTGAGACCATTATTTCCCGGAATACAAAAGGGAAGCCGACGGCAGGATTACGATGCGGTATTCTGGCCTTATGGGGGTCTGTTCGTAAATAAAACTGATATAATGATCCGCGAAAACTCTCTTTATTCTCAAAGACTTACTTTTCATAAACTCAAAAGGTATCAGTGTTGTGAAATTGACGATCTACAAGATTTTGTTCAAACGGAAGCAATTATGAAACACGAATGGAACATGACATGAAATTTTTAGTCGTTGGATTGGGTTCAATGGGAAAAAGAAGAATTCGGAACCTGAAAGCTCTTGGATATACGGAGATAGCGGGATTTGATCTACGTGAAGATCGATTAGATGAAGCTGAACAAAAATATGGGATTAAAAAGTTTAATTCCTTCGATGATTCAATAGGAAGTTTCAATCCTCGTGCAGTCATTATCTCCACCTCCCCAAAATTTCATATGGATTATGCCATGCCTTGTGAAAAAAAGGGAATTCCCTGTTTTATAGAGGCTTCGGTGACCGATTGTAAAAGAATTTCAGAATTAGATCAAAGAATCAGTGAAAGTGGGGTCATCATGGCCCCATCCTGTACCATGCGCTTTTACCCCGGGCCTCTAAAGGTCAAGGAATTGATTTCTCAAGGAGTCCTGGGCGAGGTCCTGAACATAAATTATCAAACGGGGCAATATTTGCCGGACTGGCACCCTTGGGAAGATATTTCTGAATATTACGTTTCGGATACTGAGACTGGTGCTGCAAGGGAAATTGTTCCCTTTGAACTTACTTGGCTTAACGATATTTTCGGAACTCCCGAAACTTTGGCATGCGTTAAAGCGAAACTCTCAAAAATGGATGCGCCAATAGATGATATCTACCATTGCTTGCTTAGGTATCCAAAGAATATTTTGGCTAATCTGACCGTTGAAGTCATCTCTCGGCCCTATGCTACCCGTGAGTTGAGAATAATTGGTTCGCTTGGAGAACTGGTAATGAGCGCCGATGAAAATTGCGTTCGGTATGCCAATACCGATTCTCGTGAATGGATTCGCCATTCATTGGATAGCGGCACGATGGAGGCAGGTTATATTAATCCAGAAGAACCTTATATCAAAGAAATCGAAAGTTTCATAGAAGCCGTGAACTCGAATGACCAATCTAAATTCCCCAATACATTGGAGGATGATTGTCGAATTCTTGAAATCCTCGAAGAGTTGGAAGGCAAATCCAATTTATAGTAAACTCAACTTGCTTAAAGTTTTAGTGACATGATTTTTGACAAAAGCGAGAAAGGTCCAAATCTCTACAGTAAAGCGAAGACCTTGATTTCCGGAGGTAATATGCTTTTGTCCAAGAGGCCGGAAATGTTTTTACCTGAGCAATGGCCATCTTACTTTAGCAAGACGAAAGGATGCAAGGTATGGGACCTTGATGGAAGAGAATTGACCGACATGCTTATGACCGTCGGCACCAATACTCTTGGATATAATTTTCCTGCGGTTGATGAAAGGGTCAAGCGGGTCATAGAAGAAGGAAACATGTCTTCTTTGAACGCACCCGAGGAAGTGGAACTTGCCGAGAAGTTGATTGAACTGCACCCATGGGCCAAGATGGCAAAGTTCTCGAGGTCCGGAGGAGAAGCCAATGCAATCGCAATTCGGATAGCTAGAGCTGCGTCCGGAAAAGATAATGTAGCGATTTGCGGCTATCACGGCTGGCACGATTGGTATCTGGCAACCAATTTAGTGGGAGACGACGAACTTGATGACCACCTTCTTCCCGGACTGGAACCAAGAGGAGTCCCGCAAAGCCTTCGGGAAACCGTTTTTCCATTTAGATACAATGACTTCGAAGCACTCGAATCACTCATTCGAGAAAAAAATATTGGAGTAATCAAAATGGAGGTTTTTCGAAACCAAGAGCCTTCGGGTAATTTCCTGCAAGATGTCCGCAAGCTTGCAACTGCTAACAATGTGGTTTTGATATTCGACGAATGTACTTCCGGTTTCAGAAAAACGTTCGGCGGTTTGCATAAATTTTTCGAAGTAGAACCCGACTTGGCTATGCTGGGCAAGGCTTTGGGCAATGGCTATGCAATTAATGCAGTCATTGGACGGGAGGAGATAATGCAGGCAGCTCAATCTACTTTTATAAGCAGTACGTTCTGGACCGAAAGAATAGGCTCGGTTGCAGCGTTGGCGACGCTTGAGGCGATGGAACATGAAAAGTCATGGGAAACCATCACTGAAATCGGGGGATATTTTCAGGCGAAACTAACTGAGTTGGCAGGAGAATTTCAAGTGCCTTTGACAGTCAAAGGTCTTGAAGCTTTGACAACTTTCAGTTTCGATTCGCCAAATTCTTTGGCCTATAAAACATTTCTAACTCAGGAGATGTTGAAAAAAGGTTATTTAGCTGGATCCTCGTTTTATGCCAGTATTTCTCATAGCAGGGTTATCTTGGATGAATATTTTGAGGCTTTAAGCCCAATTTTCAAAGTTCTCAAGGAATGTGAAACACATAGGGATATTATGACCTTGCTTGATGGTCCAATATGCCATGGCGGATTCAAGAGGTTGAATTGATTTATGGGTGAAGCAACTCAATTTACTTTGGTTAAACGTAAGATATCATCAAGGACATGAACGCTCATGATTTAAAAGGTAGAGTCGTTGTAGTTACGGGAGGGGCAGGCTTATTGGGGCAATGTTTTGCAAAGGCGATTGCAATTGCAGGAGGTTTACCCGTACTCGCTGACGTAAGGCTTGATGCTGCCGAAGATTGTTCGCGGCAGATCAATGAAACCATTGGCGAAGAGCAATCCTGTGCCATTGGTATTGATATAACCGACAAACAATCAATCACCAAAGCCATAGACGAAATCAAATCCAGATTCGGACGAATCGATGCTTTGGTTAGTAATGCATATCCTAGAAATGAAAAGTACGGACGCCGATTCGAAGATGTTGCGTTTTCTGATTTCTGTGAAAACGTAAGTCTTCATTTGGGGGGGTATTTTCTTGCTGCGCAACAATTTGCATCTTTCTTTAAAGAGCAGGGAGACGGGCATATTATTACGATGGCATCTGTCTATGGTATCGTTGCTCCAAGGTTTGAGATCTACGAAAATACGGAGATGACGATGCCCGTTGAGTATGCTGCGATCAAATCCGCGCTCATCCATCTTAACAAATACATGCTCCATTATTTTCGAGGCAGTGGAATCCGTTTCAATTGTCTTAGTCCTGGCGGTATTCTGGACCATCAACCCAAACCCTTCATGGAAAAATATAATTCTTTTGCTCAATCAAAAGGAATGCTTTCACCTGAGGATTTGACTTCAACTTTGCTTTTTCTTCTCAGTGAAAAATCCAAGTATCTAAACGGTCAGAACATCGTCGTCGATGATGGCTGGAGTGTCTGACCTCGTTGGTAATATGAATAATATCGTGGTCGTCGGTGCTGGTCAATTAGGCAGCAGGCATTTACAAGGTTTGGCCCAATTATCTAATGCGAGCATCATTCACATGGTCGACCCTTCTGAAAATTCTAAAATCGAGGCGCTCAAGAGGATTAAGGAAGTAAGTACGACCAAGGTTCACGAAATTTTATCTCATGATTCCGTGGAGACTTTACCGGATTCAATTCAATTGGCTATTATTGCAACTACTGCTGACATTCGTTTGCCTGCCCTTAAAGCGCTTTGTTCTCATGCCTCAGTTCAATACCTGATACTTGAAAAAGTGCTTTTTCAAAAAGCTTCGGATTTCCAGGAAGCTCAAAAGCTTATAGAAAATAACGCAATCAAGTGTTGGGTAAACTGCCCTCGCCGTACCTACCCATCCTATTGTGAATTACTGGAATACTTTTCGACTGACCCCGTCACCAACATGGACGTAGTCGGAGGGGAGTGGGGATTAGGGTGTAATGCCATTCATTTTCTTGACTTGCTAGCTTTCTTTACCAAAAAAGTTGACTTCGAATTGGATGTTTCACATTTGGATACCGGTATGCGTACTGGCAAAAGGGAAAAATTCTTTGAGTTTACTGGTTGTATCTTGGGAGAATGTGGTGGAGCGTCATTTAGCTTGAGATCGACTTTTAAAAGCCAAGCCAATCATATCATAAGTCTTTATGGAGAAACAAGGTTCGCGGTGATTGACGAGGTAGGTGGCCGAATTTGGAAGGTAGACGAAAACTCAAGCCAAAGCTTACCCTTTGATTTGCCTTTCCAGAGCAATCTTACCACTACCATCGCTGATTCCATCTTAAGCGATGGGACGTGCAACCTCCCGGAATATGAAGAATCACGCATGGTACATACGCCTTTCCTACAAGCTCTATCCACGCATTTGGGATCTGAGCTTTTCACCGATTCAATTCCCATCACCTAAGCTATGAACGGAAATACTTGGTTGATTGGCTGTGGTAATATGGCTCAGGATTATGCGAAGGTATTAAGACAGTTGGAAGTTCAATTCACGATTATTGGCCGCGGAGAGGTATCAGCTTCCCTCTTCGAAGATTCCCTGGGCTTGAAAGTAGAACGCGGTGGGTTGGAGTCATTCCTCCATGGTAAGCCCCATTTGCCATCCCATGCTATTGTAAGCGTTGGGATAGAAAACCTTGCTTCCTGCACTTCCTCTTTGGCGGAACTCGGGATAAAAAAGATTCTCGTCGAAAAGCCTGCCGGTCTTGATGCCTCTGAAATCAATGACTTGGCCGCAGTTTCCAATGAAAATGAGGTGAATGTTTATGTCGCTTACAACAGGCGTTTTTACAGTTCTGTTATTGAAGCCCGAAAATTGATTGAGGAAGATGGAGGCGTTCGGTCCTTTAATTTCGAATTTACCGAGTGGAGTCACGAGATCGAGACATTGCAAAAGGCCGCCGGAGTCAAGGAGCGTTGGGTGTTCGGAAATTCCAGTCATGTCATCGACCTTGCTTTTTTTCTGGGGGGTAAACCTGTGGAAGTTAGTGCCTTCCACGGAGGTAGTTTGGATTGGCATCCCGCTTCTTCAGTTTTCACGGGAGCTGGGCGTACCATCGATGGAAAACTCTTCAGTTATTGTGCCAATTGGGATGCTCCCGGTCGATGGGGTTTAGAGTTTTGCACTAAAAACTACCGATTAATATTTCGCCCTATGGAAACTTTGCAGGTTATGAGGAAAGGCTCGGTTTCAATCGAAGCCATGAGCTTCGAGGGACAAGATTTGGACAATGATTTCAAACCTGGCCTTTTTCTTCAAACAAAAGCGTTTCTGGAGGATAATGAACATGATGACTTATGCATGCTTTCAGACCATGTTGAAATGTTGCCGTTTTATTCGCAAATTGCTGGATATTAATGAAACTCCAATTTCTAAGACGCGTAAAAATGAAGAGTTTACTTAAAAAGTCATTTGCCTGCTTGTTACTGCTGCTTTTAGGAGCCTTCCTCGGAATTTATCTGCAAAGAAATGATTCTATAAAAATTTACATTAACTCATTATTGGAGGAGGGAATCTTATCTTATGCTAGAAGTACTGACTTCAATGATGTAGAAAATTCAAAAGTTAACCTTTTGGAAGTTCGTTCGATAGAATTATCACGAGATTCGGATACTTACGATACCGAGATTGATTCTAAATATATTCTGAGAAAAAGAGAATTTAATCAGGCAAGAGCTGCTATCATTTTGATCGATATTTGGGATACTTCCAAGGAACCTAATGATGGATTTAAAGAAAGACATGAAAGTTTTGTCTTAAATAAAATTGTACCTTTAATCAACTTGGCGAGAAAACATAAGATCCAAGTCATACATTCTCCTCACTCTTCCCCCATTTCCAAGCATGTCTTAATCGAACCTCAAGATATTGTTCTTGAAGTCGATAATCTTCCTTTTCAGATGCAATCCCTTTACCTCCATAATCTGTTGAAGGAGAGAGGCATTAGTACTCTCTTGTATGCTGGCAACTCTACTCATAAATGCCTTTTTGATAGACCAGACGGCATATATGGTATGAGGAAACTAATGGATGATTTTATTCTAGTTCGTGATGCTACCATGGCATTCGAGTATCATACTACCTTGGAAGGTGAATTAGTTAAAAACGTTTTCACTAATTATATCGAAGAGTCGTTTGGTACTTCCACAACTATTAATGATCTAAACATGAGTTTATCATCCCCAGAATCTCCTTAGACCATGGTAGTCTGGTTAGTGGGCATGTCGGGGTCGGGGAAAACAACTTTGGGCCGGATTGTTTATGATGATCTTAAGGGCCGTCAGCCAAATACGGTTTTTGTGGATGGCGATGAAATTCGTGCCTTGTTCAAGCATGATGATTTGAAAAAAGATTATTCGGTTGAGCAAAGAAGGAGGAACGCCGAACGCATTTATGAAATTTGCCTTTGGTTGGACCGGCAGGGAATTAACGTGGTTTGCTGTATATTATGCATTTTTCCGGATATTCTGGAGCAAAACAAAACAGTCTTTTCCCACTACAGGGAAATCTACCTTAAGGCCAATTTGCCGGAACTCATTTCGAGAGATACGAAGGGCGTATACGTTGACTCCGATGATGATCGACCCTCAAATGTCGTTGGCATGGACATTCCTTTTCCTGAACCGGTTAAGCCAGATCTAATACTGAATACGACCGATAACTCAGGTTCTCCTGAAGAGCTCGCCGCCCAAGCAATTGCAATTCTTGAAACGCCCTGACAGTCCTTTGAGTAGTTCAAGCCAATACCCTTACTCCGAAGGGGACAAACTGGAGAGTAAGAATACTTATTTTTATACCGCTTACTCAGGGAAACCCTTTCTTGATGCTTGGAAGTCTGATCGTAGCAAGGCAATTGCCGGCATGGAGTCAGCTCTTGTTATTCCTGCATCCGAACCTGTCCCGGAAAATGATTTTTCCGGTTATGGAGTGCTGGAGCGAATTCTGAAACAAATCGAAAGTTCCGAAGAGTCGCGGACGCTTCTGCTTTTGATCAAGAGGTTTGAGGTTACAAAGCGAATATACCTTCGCTACAAGCCAGATTTGCGGCCTGTTGATTCCAGTGAATTCCGAGATCTTTCCCTTTATCTTCGATGGGCAGAAATACTTGGTTTGGCTTACGAAAAGTTCGGTCACCTGTTTTACCTGAATGCATTCATCAAGGTACTTGACACGTTGATATCGGTAAAGGAAGACATTTTGACGGAAGGTCATGGTCGGTTTGCCCGTTGCATAATGCTGGAAGTGGAAGTTGTTGAAAATTTGATGAACAAAGTCACTCGATGAACAAACCGGTCGACGTGCTTTTTCTGGCTGCCGACTCTTCAAGGTCGAAGACGTACGCTCAGGTAATGCAGCACTCGGGATTATCTGTTTCCCGGACACTGCTTTTAAGGAAACAAAAGGCCCAGGGGACCAATTCGGCACCATTCGGAAAACCGACCTCCCCTGACGTCGAAATCGTATTGCCTGATTTGAAAATCCCTTTGGTCGAAACCGTTGAGAAAATTTCTGACAAGTTTGACATAGTCGAAAATTACGGTGGCATAAAGAGGAGCGGAATAATCGAGTACCTTGCGACCCATAGACCAAAATTGGTTATATATTCGGGTTATGGAGGGGAATTGGTTCCCGAAGAAATGCTTGGGTTGGGGATTCCATTTCTTCATATCCATTCAGGTTGGTTGCCTGAGTATCGCGGTAGTACTACCGTTTACTACAGTTTGCTCAATGATGGTAACTGTGGTGTCACTGCTATTTTGCTTAAACCGGAGATAGATAACGGTGATATAGTGGCAAGGAAAAAGTACCCTGCGCCCCCATCTGGCGTCGACATTGATCATCTATACGACAACGCAATCCGAGCGGATTTACTTTCCGAGGTTCTTGCCGGATGGATGAAAAACCACGAGTTCGAGGGGTTTGTTGAGCAAGATGAATCCGAAAGCCAAACTTACTATGTGATTCATCCGGTTCTCAAGCACTTGGCAATCTTATCAACAAGTTGAAGAGATTCGCATTTCCCGCAACTCAGGAATCCACCTAATGAGAATTACTTACAGAAGCAAAAACAACAAAGAATATTGGCAAAAAAGGTGGGATGACGTCGAGGTTGATGAAAAAATGGAAAACGCCGATGTTTATCCGTTGAAATATGCCCAGATTGCAATCGATGACAAAGAGGGACGAATACTGGAAGCTGGTTGTGGGGCAGGGCGAATTCTCAGATACTACCATGATCTGGGTTACGACATTACCGGTATTGATTTCATTGAGTCGGTCATTTCCAAGCTCAAAACTACCGATTCCTCTCTCAAAGTTGCTCCCGGTGACATCACGAACTTGGATTTTTCAGATGAGTATTTTCATCATGTTTTGGCTTTTGGTCTCTATCACAACTTGGAAAAAGGGCTTGATAAGGCACTCGCCGAAACTTCAAGAGTTCTCGTTTCAGGTGGTGTGTTATGCGCTTCCTTCAGGGCCGACAATCTTCAAACTTTATTGGTTGATTACCTTGCCGAAAAGAACGTCAATCACAAGGCATCTGCAGCCAAGATTTTCCATAAGGCGAATTTTACACGAAACGAAATCAATCAATATCTTTCTGGCGCCGGTTTAACGCCTGTTTCAATCTATCCGGTCGTCAATATGCCGATACTTTACAAGTTCGGGATCTTTAGGCAAAGAGCTCACAAGGATTTTAACGAAAACTTGGGCCGGAAGGAGGGATACAAATTAAATGCTATTGGGAATTTGATACAAAAATTTCTCTTCAAGTTTTTCAGATATCAATTTTGTAACCTTTTTGTTGTTATCGCCAAAAAAGATCAAAGCTAAAAACATTCAAGTGAAATTCGAATCCAAGGCAGATACTTTAAAATCACTCGAGGACAAGCTTGGCACCGCAAAGGTGCTTCCTCAGTTTTCTTTCTCTTACAATGTTTGGCAAGGTGCCTCGTCAGGTATTGAAGCGATCGGAACAGTCCCTGACTGGATGGATTTCAGTGTGCCGTTGATTGTCCGAAGCAGCGGTCAAAGCGAAGATTCTCTGGAGCATTCCCTCGCTGGTCATTTCGAGAGTGTTCTTGGGGTTAGCAAAAAGAGCGAGCTAATCGATGCAGTCAATACGGTTTTCAAGTCATTTGGCTCTCCAAAGGCGGACGATCAGGTATTCATCCAACCTATGCTCAAGGATGTCCTGAGGAGTGGTGTTGCCTTTACCCGAGATCCTAGCAATGGGGGTCATTATCATGTCATTAATTATGACGACCAGAGTGGGTCCACCTCTTCGGTTACGGATGGTTCTTCAGGGCAATTGAAAACAATTTATCATTTCAAAAGTAGAAAAATCGATGATGGTTCATGGATGAATCGAGTGATCAACTTGTCTCAAGAACTCCAGGCCTTGTTCGACCATGACTCGCTTGACCTTGAGTTCGGTTTTGATTCCAAGGATGAACTCTTTTTGCTTCAGGTTCGACCTCTCATTCTTAACGATCTCAGCTCTTCGGTTTCCATTTCGAGGCAAGAACAGGTTCTTGCTCAAATTGAGGAGAAAGTAAATTCACTTTCTAAACCTCATCCATATCTTTTGGGCAAGCGATCTGTTTTTGGGGTAATGCCTGATTGGAACCCGGCTGAGATCATAGGAATCAGACCGAAGCCCCTTGCACTGTCATTATACAAGGAATTGATAACGGATAGCATCTGGGCGTACCAAAGAGACAACTACGGCTACCGAAACCTAAGAAGCTTTCCTTTGCTGGTTAGCTTTTCAGGAATTCCTTTCATCGACGTCCGGGTAAGCTTTAATTCCTTCATTCCCAGTTCTCTGAATGATGAAGTGGCCGAGAAACTCGTAGACTCCTACATAGAAAACTTGGTGGAAAACCCAAATAAGCATGACAAAGTCGAATTCGAAATAGTTCATTCCTGTTATACGCTTGATTTGCCGGCAAGGCTTGAGGAACAAAAGGCACAAGGCTTTACGGATGCCGAATGCTCGGACATAGCGGAAAGTCTTCGAGTTCTGACCAATAACATAATCAACGATCAAAACGGCCTCTGGAAAAAAGATTATGAGAGAATCGAGGAATTAAGAGCAAGGCACACTCTGATTCAGGAAAGCAATTTAACAAAAATAGAAAAAATTTATTGGCTCATTGAAGATTGCAAGAGATACGGTACATTGCCTTTTGCCGGTTTGGCTCGAGCAGGTTTCATTGCCGTTCAAATGATTGGTTCTTTAGTTCGGACGGGAATTTTGTCAGAAGTTCAGTATCACGGATTCATGTCTTCATTGAATACCGTAAGTTCAAGAATGGCTTCCGATCTTTCCCAAAACGACTTTGAAAGCTTTTTGCAAACTTATGGTCATTTGCGACCAGGGACTTATGATATTTTGTCTCCCAGGTACGATGAGACTCCCGAACTCTATTTCAGTGTCGATTCGGATTCAGGGACGGCAGATCCCCCTAAGGACTCAGCCTTCTCTTTGGGCTTGGACGACATGAATCGGTTAAGCGAAATCCTCATGGAGCATAAGCTGGATCACAATGTCATAAGCCTGCTGAATTTCTTTAGATCGGCGATAGAGGGCAGGGAGTATGCAAAGTATATTTTCACCCGTAGCTTGAGTGACGTCTTGAAGCTGATTTCTGAATTAGGCTCAGAAATGAGTCTTTCAAAGGAAGAACTTTCATATTTAAACATTAATGACCTTCGTAAGCTTTACGCGTCTTCGGAAAACCTGGAGAATTCCCTTAAGAGGAGCATCGAGCACGGCAAGCAAGATCATGAAGACACCTGTTCATTGAACTTGCCGTCCCTGATTACCTCCTCCTCTTCGGTTTGGTCTTACGAGCCTGCGATTAACGAACCTAATTTCATTACCCTTAAATCCATTCGTGGGAGCGTTGTCTTAAAGGACGAGGATGTTTCCCGGTTTTCGGGTAACATCCTTATGGTTGAGAGTGCGGATCCCGGTTATGATTGGATTTTCTCTCACGGTATAGGTGGTTTCATCACCAAGTACGGAGGAGCGAACTCGCATATGGCCATAAGGGCAGGGGAGCTTGGCATTCCTGCAGTCATCGGCGCAGGTGAAGCCCTCTATGGACAATGGGAAAAAGGACAGGTTCTCGAGCTCGACTGCATGAACAAGAAGGTCCTCGTGATAAAATGAAGAAAATTGCGGTTACTCAGAGAGTCTCTGAAGAAAGTTCTTATCAGGAAAGAAGGGATGCCCTCGATCAAAGATGGATTGATTTTCTTTTGTCAGTTGGCCTTTTCCCCGTATTGATACCGAACCATTTGGCTTTCGTTGAAGCCATGATTGAGGGAAGTGGCGTTCAAGGGATTCTTCTTACGGGAGGGAATTCTCTTTGTAAATATGGTGGCGAAGCAAAAGAAAGAGATCAGGTCGAAAAATACTTGCTCGAATGGTCGATGAAGAAGGATCTTCCGGTTCTCGGGGTTTGCAGAGGAATGCAGTTGGTTCAGGATTTCTTTGGGAATGAACTTAACCCAGTCGACGGCCATGTCGGTGCTCGTCACGAACTTTCAATTGTCGAAGGTAGACGTTTGTCCGATGTCTTGACCAAGCTTGCTTCGGTTAACTCCTATCACGAATATGGAACAAAAGTGGTTTCTGGCGAGCTTGCCGCCTGCGCTCACTCGCTTGATGGCGTAGCGATGGCAGTCGAGCACGTTTCCCGGAGAGTCTATGGAGTAATGTGGCACAGCGAAAGGGAGTCTCCTTTCGTTAAAGAGGAGCAAGAAGTTTTTAACTATATTTTCAAATGAAAAAAGCGATAATTTTAGCAGCTGGCAGAGGAAGCAGGATGAATTCATTAACAGAGACCCTGCCCAAGTGCCGGACGGTTTTGCATGGAAAAGAATTAATCCAGTGGCAGATGCAGGCGTTGAAGGCAGGAGGAATTGACGAAGTCGGCGTAGTCAGGGGATACTTGGCTGAAACTTTTGAGCAGGATGCAACTTTTTTTGAGAATCCCCGATGGGCGGAGAGCAATATGGTCCGATCCTTGTTGGCCGCCAGGGATTGGTTGTCGAATTACGAATGCATTGTCAGTTATTCGGATATCGTTTACTCGGGTGATGCTGTGATCAAATTGAATGCATCTTCCTCAAACACAGCCCTTACTTTTGATCCGAATTGGAGGAAGTTGTGGTCAAGAAGGTTTGCCGATCCTCTGTCCGATGCAGAAACTTTCAAGTTGAGCAGTGAGTCCAGATTGACTGAGATTGGCAAACGAACCACTACTTTCGAAGAAATCGAAGGTCAGTACATGGGGTTGATCAAATTCAAACCCGATGGTTGGGCAGTGGTGGATGGTTTTCTCCATGAGCTGCCTAACGATTCCATCGACTCAATGGATATGACGACTTTGTTGCAAAACATGATAGAACTTGGCTTGGAAATTGAAGGGGTTCCAATTTCGGACAGGTGGTACGAAGTTGATTCGGAATCCGATTTGCGATTGTACGAATCAGAAGAAGCACCTCTTTTTTAAGGTTGCGAAAGAAAAACATTATTATCGTCGATGTAGACGCCTTGATGCCTAGCAGGACCGGGGTAGGTGGCAACTTGCCTTGTGTTAGCCCATTTTTTGATAGTTTGGCGTCGGAGGGGTTGAATTTTTCGAATGCCTTTACAATGGGAAACCCTACGGAGTTTGCCTTGCCTGGGCTTTTTGCATCATCGTACTTGCTGGATAATGGTGGATATCGAAATGGGATTGCGGACAGGGAGGTTGCCTTTGCGGAGGTTCTCAAACGAATCGGTTATTCAACTAGTGCGTTTTTCACGATATTCAGACCCAAAAACGACGAATATCATCGAGGATTTGACGACTTTTATCATTTGTACGATCTGCAGGTTACCGAAAAAAACTTTATGAATACCGCGAATTGGTACGTGGATGCTCTTGGTCGGGGCAGCATAGAGACTGCCGAGTGCAAAAGTGAACTTTCAATCTATTATAAAGAGTACCTGGAGGATGTTCAGCGTTATTGCGAGTCTTGGATCGATTATGGCGAAAACGGGGTTCTGCCTGAATCCAAGATTTTTAATAATATCAATTACCGAATTGTGGGGGAGAGGGTTAAGATGAATTTGGAAAGTCTTGCCGCAAACCCTGACAAAGTTGTCGACCCAATTCTGACGGGAGATAGAATTGGGTTGTCCGAGATAGTAGGCAAAGAAGTTCGCAGGAGGAAGAAAGTGCTTAAACCGACTTTTCTGGACTTGAAGTTCAGAGCTCAGGTTCTCAGGTATTGCGGCGCGATGTTCAATCGTTCCACTTCAAGGGATTCGGGGAAGGATACTTTTGCCCTTGCGCTGGACAGGGTATTGCATGGCCAAAGTAATCTGCTGATGCGTTACCCTTCCGGGGGTTACGTTTTGGAAGCTTTCAAGAGATGGCATGGCAAACATAAGGAAGGCAAGCCATTCTATTCCTATATGAAGTTATTGGATGCTCATGAGTTAAATTTGTATTCCCATGATTTGAATCAGCAGAAAGATGAGCAAAAGCAAGAATACGAAATATTTAAAAAATGTCTCCGGGGTCTCTGCTCGGAAAAAAACTACAAGGGCAATTTGCTTTACGATTGTTCCGTCAGGTATGTCGATCAGGTACTTCATCGATTGGTCGACTATTTGAAAAAAGCCAATATTCTTAAAGATACAATTCTGGTAATAACCGCTGATCACGGAGGGACCTATCCCAATATCCCAGTTAGAGGAAACAAATCTCACCGAGTTAACGCTTTCTATGACGAACTCTATAGAATTCCACTTGTCTTTTCAGGCGAAGGGTTGGAAGCCAAAAGTTCTCAGTCCCTTGTCTCGTCAGTCGACATCGGTTCAACCCTTCTGTATTTGATAGGGGAATCGAATCCTCCTTCCTTTAGGGGCAGATCATTGTTGAGTGACGTTGAAAGACGTTACGTGATGTCTGAAAATCAGGGCAGGGGGCCTTGTGACTTGGTTCGAAAACCGGTTCGGGTTTGCATTAGATCCAAGAGATTCAAGCTTGTCTACGAGAAGCCTCCGGGCAAAAGCGAGGAAGGTTTCGTCGATCAATTGTATGATTTGCGGAACGATCCCGATGAAATGGTTAACCTCAAGTCAGATGCAGATGCATTGAGTGATTCGGAAGATCTCTTAAAGGTGGCCCGGAACAGAACGGAGGAAATCGTAAGTTGAATTTAATCATCATCGGTTCCTATCTAAACATGCAATGTGTCATTGATATCGTAGAACGTGAAAAACATGATTTCAAAATCTTATCAACGGAAGACAGTCTGCTTGATCTTTTTGCGGAGCTATATGGAAGAGGAAAGGTTTACAAGATACCGAATGTCTTTGAAAACTTCGGCAACTTCAAAACCCTTCTCAGTGATTTTTTCCATTTGTTTCAACATAAGAAAAGACTGATCAAAGAAATTGGCGCTTTTCAACCGAAGAACCTTTACTTCTTTTTTCTAGGATGGAATGGCCTCGCATCTTGGCTAATAAAGGAATTTTCTCAGATTTGTAATATCTACTACAGACCCAAGGTAAATGTCGATTTGCTGCAAACTGACAAGTCATGCCGGATGCAAATCAAAACGGCGATTGCAAGTGCAGTATGCGGAGCAAGACTGAGGTCTGGAATGTATTATGGTTACTCCTTGATCGCCATCGACAAGAGGTTTCTTGAGAAGGTCAGGGCAAGGGATTACCTGCATGAAATTGATCATTGCAATATCAAGAGATTCCTATCCAGGAAATTTGACTATCTTCAAAAGGTCAGGGTGATGATTTTGAATGGCGGCATGTACAATGTCGAAGAAGATGAATACGCTCGGATCATGAAGTCGGTTTCGATTGCTCTTTTCACGAAATACGAAGCATTTGAAATTTGCCTTAAGGATCACCCGAATTTTCCTGTTGTAGAGTTGGAAGCTTTTGACAAATGCTTAAAGGTGCCGATTCATTTGCCCGCAAGCCTGCTTTGCTATCATTGTGATATCGTAATTGGTTACAGTAGCGCGACTTTGTACGAAGCCGCCAATATGGATAAGAAATCCATTAGCTTGGTTAAATTGGTTCCAACAACCAAACCCAGTCAGGTGAAGGAGATAATGGATTACTTGGAAGAGCATGTTGAAAACGGAGTGATTGAATATCCTGCCGATGCCTCCGGCTTCGACCGGGTTTTAGAAGGGGAAAGAACATAAAACAGATTCTGAAATCAATCTTTCCCGCGAAAATTCTGAATTTTGTATTTTCGTCATACTACAAAATGAAATGCGGTTTGACGATTGAAGGCACTTGCTTGCTGCGCAAAAACGTCTTTGGGAAGAATTGCTACGTAGGCAAAGGTAGCGAAGTTGTATGCTCCGAGGTTGGTCGCTCATCCTATGTCTCAAACAACTCATCAATCACTTTTGCAAAAATTGGGAGATATTGCGCCATTGGGGACAATGTAAAGATATGCATAGGCAATCATCCGACAAAAGATTTCGTTAGCATACACCCTTGCTTTTATTCAACTTACGGGCAAGG
Source organism: Verrucomicrobiota bacterium (assembly GCA_028343845.1). Lineage (GTDB taxonomy): Bacteria > Verrucomicrobiota > Verrucomicrobiia > Opitutales > Seribacteraceae > Seribacter. Next base: position 16,178 of record JAOLZO010000012.1, read on the forward strand.
AACTCCCTCCTATGTAAAGAAAGATGTTTTTCCCGGTCACAAGTTTACGGATGAGAAAAAGAAATTTGTGGTTGAGATCGGCAATGACGTATGGATTGGAAATAACGTTTCAATTCTTGATGGAATAAAGATAGGTGATGGTGCAATCATCGGTATCGGTTCAATAGTTACCAAGGACATTGAGCCTTACTCAATTGTTGGGGGAGTTCCTGCACGAATAATCAAGAAGAGGTTTGACGATGACGAAATTCAGTATCTCAAAAAATTGGAATGGTGGAATAAACCCGATGAATGGATTAGAGATAATGCACATAACTTTACTTCAATCAAATTATTGATGAAAAATGAAGGAATCTAAGGAAATAAGGGTTTTAAATATATATATTATAATCCTGTTTGCCTTTGCTTTTATTCCAATTGCAGGAATATTTAACAGTCTTATATTTAATGAATACAATGTATATCTATTGTCTGTATTTTTCCTTTTCTATTGTATTTATAATGTGAGTGAAGTCAGTAAATCATTATTTACGAGAAGCACCATCTATATTTTCCTTGTATTTATTGTTTATGCTATATCAATGGCAGTACATGTACCTGATATTTTATATAATTTGGAGTTAGTATCGTTATTTTGTTATTTCCTTTTCTTTGTGTTGGGCGCGGTTTTATTTTATAATAAGGAGTATATTACGGACTTGGTCTGGTTCCTGACCTTGACCTATTTATTTGCTTATCTCGCTCGTATATCCATGGACCTTGAAGGTGCCATAGAAGGGACAAATCTTTCATCCGGGATAGTTGTTATATCTCTCGTTCCTTTCGTCCTTATAAACCTTAGGAAATACACGAGAAATTATATAATGTATAGTTATGTTCTGGTTTTCTTTCTTATGTTGTGGTGTGCCGTTATCGGTGCTAGGGCAGTGACATTGGGATTCTTGTTTTTTGGGGTCACGTTTTACTTTTGGCCATTAATTACGAGAAACCGATTCGTTTACATTACTTATTTTCTCTCCTGTTTGTTCTTTATGTCATTGGGAGTATTGTACTACATTTTCTTTATTACAGACCCTGACTTTGCGTTACTTAGCAATTCCGGCATAGGTATATTGTCAAAGAGGGTTGGAACCAGGTTAGACATTTGGGTGCATTTGGTACAGGTTATCGCCCAAGGGGATTGGTTATGGGGGAACGGTTCCAATTTGAAGACCGGAGACTTGACTCCATTAGCCTATCTCGACTTTAGTATGAACAGGGCTAACTTGTCTTCTCACTCGACCATTTTTGAAGTGATTTACCGAGTCGGGGTATTCGGATTGTCAATTTTCTTTATCCTTATTTTTTCCATATGGTCCTTTTTGTGGAAATCCAGTGGAACTAATCTTACGCGCATAATTTGCAGTTCAATCATAATGTTAATACCGATATGTTTTAGTTCCACTTTCCTAGTTTTTTCAGCTTTCCACCTGAGGTGCGCTTTTGTATGGATTTTATTGGGATTCGGATATGGTTACACTTTAAGCTTAGCAAAGATGCCAAAGAGCAAAACCAATTGTCCGTCATGAAAAGTTTGTTAGTTGTTGAGGCTTACAGCCATCCCAAGGTACTGGAAAATCAGTTTTTTCTTTTTCGGGATAAGTTCGACATGACTTTCATGACAATACCGGACAAATACGAGAGCTATCAAGCGATGATGCCCAATATCTTGAAAAGCGGGAGACTTCTTTTGAGCTTTCACAGTACCTCGCTGTTCGCGCAACTTCTGCTCATCGGATACAAGTATGATTATATTCATATATCAACGGGTCCGGAGCATGCCCATTTTTCAAATCTTTGGACTCGTCCGTTTTATTTTCTGTGCATGATCTTTTACCGCCGTAAAATGTTGCTGACTATCAAAAACTCTCGCTCATATCTCAAGAGTGCGAGTTGCTTTCCAAGTTTGCTCAACATCAGTCTGAGGTTCGCAAAACTAGTGCTGTTCGAAACGGATACCTTGAGGAATTACTTCGTGAAGGCTTATGGCAAACCCCTGAGGACTGCAGTCATTTACGATCGTTACACTGATCTTTTGGACCCGAGTTTGATCAAGCCGAGAAAGTCGACTAAGCCTTTCCGCATTGGGATGCTGGGGTCATTGGACAAAGCTCGTCGAGATTACCAAACTGTTTTGGATGCCTTTAGGGAATTGCCTCAAGAACGTCTTGGTTCGTTTGAGATCGTTGTTTTGGGAGAATGCATCGATGGTGAGGATAATGAGATTCTCAAATCATTTAAGCAGCTTGTTGCGGTGGATTATCCTGTCCGCTATTTGACTTCGGACGAATTCGATGAAAAGGGCAGTTCTTGTGATTTGCTTTTGTCGCCATTGCTTCCAAGCATGGAATACGGGACGTTCAAAGGTAGTGGAGCCATAGGGGACGCAATTTATCTTCAGAAGAATATTCTGTTGCCCTCTTTCGTCGACCCAGATAGGGAATTCAGTAAAATATCCTATTACTATTCCAACAAAACTGAATTAGCTGGAACCCTAAACTCCATATCCCAAAACCCTGCTCGTGCAATAGGAACTGATTTCATTGAGAAATATAATACCGATAGTATATCCCAAAATATCATCAATGAGATTAATCAGATCAATTGAGATCATAAACTTTTAGTTTTGATTACTGTTTTGGATTATGGGGCGGGTAACACTGCATCAATATTGAATATGATGAGCAAGGTTGGTTTGGAGGCGGAAAGTTCTTTGTCCCCGGAGGTATTGGGCAAATCAAAAGCCATCATATTTCCAGGTGTAGGTGCTTTTGACAATGGAATGAAGAAGATAAGGGATTCAGGCGTTTGGGAATTGCTCAATGAGCTGGTCCTTGACCGCAAAATCCCCTTTTTGGGGATTTGTCTAGGTATGCAGATGCTTTTTGAATCTAGCGAGGAAGGAAAGGAGAAGGGTTTTGGCTGGCTTCCTGGTACCGTAAGGAGGTTTGATTTCTCGGATAGCGCTAAAGTTAACAAAATTCCTCATATGGGTTGGAATTTTGTTAATGCGTCCAAGGATAACCCGCTGTTTGAGAGCTTGCATGATGAAAACAGATTTTATTTCGTTCATTCCTTTCATGTGGAATGTGACGATGCGAAGCATTCGGTAGCTTCGACTCATTACGGTTACGATTTCACTTGTTGCGTGCAAAAGGAAAATATTTTCGGCGTACAGTTTCATCCGGAGAAGAGCCATCGATTCGGTATGGCCTTCTTCAGAAATTTCTCGAATTTTTTGCAATGCTGAAAACCCGTGTCATCCCGACATTGCTCCTTAGAGATAAGGGACTGGTCAAAGGTGAAAACTTTAAGAAGCACTCCTACATAGGTGACCCGATCAATGCGGTAAAGATCTTTAATGAAAAGGAGGTGGACGAGATCGTATTTTTGGACATCAGTGCAACCCCTAATCGCAGGGGGCCCAATTTCGATTTGATAAGCGACATAGCTTCAGAGGCATTTATGCCTTTCGGGTATGGAGGTGGCGTGACGAGCGTGGATCAGATAGAGAAGCTTTTCAATCTGGGCGTTGAGAAAGTGATTATGAACACCTCTGCTCATTCTAATCCCGAACTGATCAGGGAGGCTAGCCGAATTGCCGGAGCGCAAAGTATCGTTGTCTCGATAGACGTAAGGAAAACTCTATTGGGGAATTACGAAGTTTATACTGAAAACGGAACGTTGAGAACAAAGTCGTCGCCAGTCGATTACGCCAAGCGCATGGAGGAACTTGGCGCGGGCGAGTTAATCTTATGTTCGATTGCAAATGAAGGAACTGGCAAGGGCTACGACCTGAAGTTGCTAGAATCGGTTTGTTCTGCAGTGGATGTTCCTGTCGTCGCCCTTGGCGGGTGTGGCGATCTTCAAGATATGAAAAATGCAGTGGAATTGGGCTCCGCTTCCGCAGTGGCCGCCGGAAACCTTTTTGTTTTTCATGGGAAGCTTAAAGCCGTCCTCATAACCTATCCGAAATATTCCGAGCTGGTGGAGATTTTTGGTACCAAGTCTGGAAATGCCTGAAATTTACCAAGTTTGCTCTCGATGCGTCATGGATACCAGTGATCCAGATATCGTATTCGATGCCGATGGAGTTTGTAGTCATTGCCACAATTTTGACAAAGAATGGTCTTTGCGGTGGTTTCCCGACGAACGGGGGAAAGCGATGCTGGATCAAATCATGTCCGGCGTTCGCGAGAAGGGAAAAGGCAAGGATCATGATTGCATTATTGGCCTGAGCGGAGGTGTTGATAGCTCCTACTTGGCTCTTGTTCTCAAGGAGTATGACCTACGTCCCCTGGTTGTTCACGTGGATGCGGGATGGAATAGTGAACTGGCAGTTTATAACATAGAGCAGGTGGTAAAGCATTGCGGATATGAATTGCATACACATGTCATGGATTGGGAGGAAATCAGGGATTTGCAGGTTGCTTATCTAAAGGCCGGTGTTTCCAACCAGGATGTTGTTCAAGATCATGCCTTTTTTGCTTCTCTTTACCATTTTGCGGTAAAGCATAAAATAAAAGATGTCATCAGCGGTGGAAATATTGCGACCGAGTCCGTTTTTCCTGATTCGTGGCATCACGATGCAATGGATGCCTCCAGCCTTAAGTCGATTCACAAGACATTCGGAGTTAAAAAGCTGCGCCAATACAAAACGATAGGATTTTATGAATACTATTTTCATTATCCATTCATCAAGGGCATGACTGTGACCAGGCCCCTCAATTTTATGCCATACGACAAGGTGGCGGCTCTCGATGTGCTTAAGGAAAAGATCGGTTACAAGGAATATGGTAGAAAACATGGTGAATCTCGCTTTACAAAGTTTTTTCAAAATTACTTTTTACCCCAGAAATTCGGTTACGATAAGCGCTTGCCTCATTTTTCCAGTCTCATCCTGTCAGGGCAAATGTCCAGAGAGGATGCCCTGAACGAACTCAAGAGTTCATTGTATGACGAAAATGAGCTCAGGGAAGACAAGGCCTACATAGCGAAGAAGCTTGGGATAAGCGTTTCTGACTTGGAGGGATTCGCCGGATCCGAAGGCATCCACTACACCGAGTACCGTAACTGGGACAAGAAATACAGGATGTTGTCCCTTATGAAGAAAGTCGTTCGGAAACTTGGTTGGTTCAAGTTGAAAACTTACTGATGCGTAAAGCGTAATATGAAAGTTGAAATGAATGAATTGACGAAATTAAATATTCATATATATCCGTCAAATTTAACATGCGAAACTAGGATAGAAAAGTTGGCTCAATCATTAATTAAAAAATCATTATTTGATGAAGTAATAGTTATCGGAACAAATGACGGAGAAGTTAAAAAAGTTAGGATGTTCTCAGATAGAATAAAATTTCTCCTCATGGGGTTACCTAATAAATATCAAAACTTTATTTTAAAAGTATTTGTGTTCCTAACTTTTTACTTAAGTGTTATTGTCTTCTGCTTTCGAAAAAAAAGTATAAAATGCATTAATGCTCATAGCCTTTCTGTACTCCCTTTATGTTATATAGTTTCTAAGATAAAAAAGACGAAATTAATATATGACACCCATGAGCTAGAAACCGAGACGAATTCTATATCTGGAATTAGGAAAAGAGCCTCAAAAATATTGGAGCGAATATTAATTAGTAAAGCCGACTATACTTTTGTCGTCAGTAAATCAATAGAAGAGTGGTACGAAAGTACTTATTCTATGGAAAATATTGAAACAGTCTTTAATGCTCCGAGTATTGATTACATGAAAATTGATCACGATGATTACTTCAGGAGTAAATTCAACATAAGCAGCGATTCCATCATTTACATATATGTTGGTGGTTTGGGGCCGGGCCGAGGGGTAGAAGTTCTTCTGGATGTGTTTTCCAAAGTGGACGGCCAAAAAGGGAGCCTTATATTTATGGGGGAGGGTCTTCTTGTTGACAAAGTATTGGCTAGCCAGGCAGAGATGCCCGTTTACTACCACGAGCCGGTTCCTACTTCCGAAGTCGTGAGCTATTCCTCCAGTGCCGATATTGGTATCTCCTACATCGAGAATACCAGTCTTTCGCACTATTTCTCAATGCCGAACAAGGTTTTTGAATATCTTTATTCCTCCTTGCCCGTAATAACTTCAAATATGTTGGACTCATCCCAATTCGTGATCAACAATGATATTGGCTTTGTTGTCGAAGATGGTGCCGAACTGTTGGCTTTGGTGCAAAAAATGAACTGGAAACTCATTCAATCGAAGAAATCCAATATAGGCAGTCTTATCGAAGGGATCTCCTGGGAAAAACAGGAAGACAAAATTGAAAAAGTTTATCATGGCATTCTTTGAGAGCTACCGACTGTTGCCTGATTATGAATAATTAGATATGGAATGCCGTAGATGCATTATGTCGGATGAGCATGATCCTGACATTGATTTTGATGGTGACGGTCTTTGCAATCATTGCCGCAGGTACGACGAACTTTGTTCATCACGGGTATTTGAAGGTCAAGATGGTCAAGACAGGCTTGACGAATTGATTGCCAAAATCAAACGAACCGGAAAGAACAAGGAATATGATTGCATTATTGGCGTCAGCGGAGGTGTGGATAGCACTTATCTTGCTTATTTGGCCAAAAAACTCGGCTTGCGGCCTCTGGCTATCCATTTCGACAATGGATGGAACAGTAACTTGGCGGTAAAGAATATAGAAAAGGTTCTGACGAAACTTGAAATAGATTTACATACTTACGTCATAGATTGGCCCGAGTTCAAATCCCTCCAATTGTCTTTTCTGCACGCCTCTGTTCCCGATGGAGAAATACCGACGGATCACGCGATCGATTCTTTGTTGTGGCAGGAGGCGTCCAAAAGAAAAATAAAATATATTTTATCCGGTATGAACTTTGCGACCGAGTCCCTGAGCGTCCCTAGCTGGGCTTATGGTCATTCGGATTGGAAATATATAAAGGCAATTCACAAAAAGTTTTGTGGAGAAAAACTAAAGAACTTTCCTTACTATACCTTCTTTTCGTTGTTTTATTATAACTTCATAAAGAATGTTAGGATTGTGTCTATTCTTAATTATATTAACTATGATAAGGACGAGGCAATGAAAGTTCTAAATAAAGAGCTTAATTGGGAGTATTATGGAGGGAAGCACTATGAATCAATATATACGAGATTTTTTCAAGGTTATATACTTCCCGAAAAATTTAATATAGATAAAAGAGTCGGTCATTTATCCGACCTGATTAATTCAGGTCAAATCAGTAAGGAAGAGGCAAAAAATAGACTGAAAGAACCTGTTTATCCCGATAAATACTTTTTGGAAGACTATCAGTATGTGCTAAAGAAATTTGATTTAAGCAAAGATGAATTTGATAATATACTTAAGGCTGAAATAAAATCTTTTAGAGATTATCCTAATTCATATAATTTAGTTCAGTTTATGAGGAAGTGCATAAATGTTTTGAGGAAATATAACTTGTACCCTAAATAAAACGACTCTCTTGTTTCTCATTATATAATATATTGTCATGTGTGGAATTTTTGGGGTTTTCATAAAAGATAAAACAATTTTGCGTGAGGAAATTGCTTCCCTGGCTAAACATGCCCAGGAAAGAGGGAGTGATTCATCTGGCTTGTTGCTCTGCAAGGATGGTGCCTACGAAGCCATAAAAGCGGATATTCCCATATCAAGGTTGTTGGGCAAGACCGACCACGAAGACTGTAGTTTCATCGCGGGACATAGTCGTTTGGCAACCAATGGCACAAGCGACAATCAACCTGTTTTCAAGGCAGGAATGCTGACAATCCATAATGGAATCATTTGCAATGCCGATGAATTATGGAAAGGTAGGGAGGCCAGTCGCGAATTGACAATTGATACGGAAATTATCCCTGTATTGGTTAAAGAAGAAAAGTCCAAAGCAAAAAGTTTAAAGGAAATAGAGAGTACTTTGTTCGTACAGTGTGAGGGAGTCATTTCCGCTGCTGTTCTTGAACCAGAGACCGGTGAACTTATGCTTTTTTCGAACAATGGCAGTCTCTACACTTCCGTTAAGAACGACGGGTTCTATTTTGCCTCGGAATCATGGCCCTTGAAGCAAATTGGTTGTGAAAACATCGAACAAGTTAAAGGATCCCTTAGATGGTCTTTGCCAAAGTCCGGTAAACAGATAAAGCAAACCATCATTGAGAATGGAGAACGGCCGAACTTGTTACCAAAGTTCAACTTTGTGTCTGAAGAGGAGAAACTTCTCCGGTATGATCGACCTGATCTTAAAAGATGTTCGCGTTGCGTCTTGCCTGAAACAATGCCTTTCATTCGTTTTGATTCGGAAAGTGTTTGCAATTATTGCCACAATTACACATCACGAAATCAACCGAAGCCCTTTAAATTACTAGAGGAATTGGTTGCTCCGTATCGCCGAAACGGCTCTCCGGACTGCATTGTGCCATTTTCTGGAGGTAGGGACAGTTCCTACGGGTTGCATTTGATTGTAAAGGAATTGGGCATGAATCCAATAACTTACACTTACGATTGGGGAATGGTGACTGACTTGGGTCGCAGAAATATCAGTAGAATGTGTTCTTCTCTCGGTGTTGAAAATATAATCATCTCGGCAGACATAGAACTGAAACGGAAAAACATCCGCAAGAACCTATCAGCATGGCTTAAAAAGCCGCATCTTGGAATGATGGCTTTACTGACGGCTGGAGATAAGCACTTCTTTCGGCATGTAGAAACCGTTAAAGAGCAAACTGGCATAAGTCTCAATTTATGGGGAGTCAATCCGTTGGAGGTGACTCACTTCAAAACCGGATTTTTAGGTATGCCACCGTCCTTTGAGCAAAAACGAGTCTACACGAACGGTTTTATTGGGCAGTTCAATTATCATCGCCGAAGGTTTTGGCAAATGTTAGCGAACCCAAGCTACCTAAATGCATCCTTGTTTGATACCTTATCTGGTGAGTATTGGAGAAGCATTCATAAGAAAACCGATTACTTCCACATTTTTGATTATTGGGAATGGGACGAGAAGCGAACCGATGAGGTTTTGGCTTCCTATAATTGGGAATTTGCAAATGATACTCCCACAAGTTGGCGAATTGGGGATGCGACGGCTGCATTTTACAATTACGTTTACTACACCGTTGCTGGTTTTACCGAACATGACACTTTTCGAAGTAATCAAATTCGAGAGGGTGCTCTTACTCGTGATAGAGCGTTGGAGCTAATTGAAGTAGAGAACCAACCCCGTTATGAGAGTATTAAGTGGTATCTGGATGCAATAGATATGGATTTTGGAGAAGTGATTTCTGTAGTAAACAAAACATCCAAGCTGTATAATTAGAAATTGGAAAAATTCTTAAATATTTGGGTTATTTCAAAATACGCTTCATTGCCTAATTATGGATCTTGTGCCCGTTTGTTTCGATTAGCCAGTCATTTTAACAAATTGGGACACAAAACGATTTTAATAACTTCAGATGCGAATCACTTGTGTAATTATCCAGCTACCAGAAGAGTTTTCAATCATGAGATTATTGAAGGGTTGCAAGTTTGTTGGATAAAAACCAAAAAATATGTACAAACAGCTTCCGTGTCGAGGGTGTTGAGTTGGATAGATTTTGAAATCAAATTGCTCCTGATGCCTATTAATCGGGAAAGCAAACCCGATGTCTTGTTAGTGTCTTCTCTTTCGTTGTTTTCGATAATCTACGGTTACTACCTCAAGTTGAGGTTTGGCTGTAAGTTGATTTTTGAAATTCGTGACATTTGGCCTTTGACCATGACCGAAGAGGGAGGTTTCTCGAAGTGGCATCCTTTGGCTTTGATCCTTGGGATTGTTGAAAAGTTCGGTTATAGAAAATCTGATCTGGTCGTTGGCACGATGCCTCGACTCGATGAGCATGTTCTTGAGAGGATAGGAAAACAAAGACCTTTCTTTTGCTCACCCCTTGGTTTTGAGAACATAAAACCGGAGCCAATCGAAAAAGAACGAAAAATCGCTTTGGAGTCTTGTTTCCCCAAAGGAAAAACAATTGTCGGGTACTGCGGGAGCATGGGGATTTCGAATGCATTGGAAACCTTTATGGAATGTATTGACATACTTGGAGAAGATTCTGGTGTTCACTTCGTGCTAGTTGGAGGCGGTGATCTCAGACGCAAGTTCATGGAACGATTGGATCACAGAACCAATGTCACCTTCGTTAATAAAATTCCATCCACAGCAGTGCCTCATTTTCTTTCGTTGTGCGATGTTCTTTATCTCTCGACACATGATTCGAAAGTTTGGAAATTTGGGCAGTCGATGAATAAATTCGTAGAGTATATGCTATCCGGAAAACCCATTCTAGCTACTTACTCGGGGTTCCCATCCATGCTGAATGAATCCAAGGCCGGGGAATTTGTATCCCCCAATGATGTGAACGCGTTAAAAGTTGCCATATTGAAATACTGCTCCATGTCGTCTTCTCAGAGGGAAGATATTGGAGCAAAGGGTCGTCGATGGGTTTTGCATAACAGATCTTATGACCGACTCGCTAAAGAATATCTTCTGGAAATGGAAAAACTAGTTGCTTGACTTGAAAGACCGAAATACAGCTGAGTCGATTTGCGAGCCTGCAGTTAATTTCATTCGAAGTATCTATGGTTCCGGGGTAATCCCTTTGCATCGACCTATTTTTGGTGGGAACGAGAAATCCTACCTTACTGATTGCATCGATTCGAATTTTGTTTCGAGTGCCGGATCCAAGGTCGATGACTTCGAGCGCCAGGTGGCTTCCTTTACAGGTGCAAAAAATGCCGTTGCAGTAGTGAATGGGACGAATGCCATTCAAATCGCGCTACTTCTAGCTGGTGTGGGGCAACAAGATGAGGTGCTTACCCAGGCTCTTACTTTCGTTGCAACTTGCAATGCGATTTCCTATGTCGGAGCCGATCCGGTTTTCATAGACGTGGACAAGGATACGTTGGGTATGAGCCCGGTTTTTTTAAGTAAGTTTCTGGAAAGTCATGCGGTAAGGAAAGGGGATGGAGTTTTCAATAAATCCAGCGGGAAGCGGATCAAGGCTTGCTTGCCCATGCATACCTTTGGATCACCCTGCCGAATTCAGGATATTTTAGATGTTTGTCGTGAGTGGGATATCCCCTTAGTCGAAGATGCGGCTGAGTCCTTGGGAAGTTTTTCCGATAAGCGACATACCGGAACATTCGGTCTTCTCGGAGCAATCAGTTTCAATGGAAACAAAATCATAACGACGGGTGGAGGAGGAATGCTGCTTACTGATGATGATCAATTGGCAAAGCGAGCCAAGCACTTGACTACCACCGCAAAAGTCCCGCATCGTTATGAATTCACCCATGACGAAATTGGGTTCAATTACCGCCTTCCCAGTCTCAATGCCGCTCTTGGTTGCGCTCAAATGGAACAACTGCCGCGGATAATTGAAATCAAAAGTCAAATCGCTGCGCAATACCGCTCCTTTTTTAAGACAATCGGCGTAGAAATGGTTGAGCCCTTGACTCATTGCAGGACTAACAACTGGCTCAATGCTATTGTTCTGAAAGATAATAAAGAGAGAAATGATTTTTTGGAATATACGAACGAAAACAATGTAATTACCCGTCCTATCTGGCGATTGATGTCAGATTTGAAAATGTTCCGGAATTGTCAAAAAGATAACCTGGAAAACTCTCGATGGTTAGAGGAACGCGTAGTAAATATTCCTTCGAGTGTAGTTTCCTTTGCTTGAAATATTGATATGAAGGGTAGGGCAACTGTTTTGGTGACCAATGGAAATTTGATTTCATTGATTGCATTGCGTCTATGGCTTGATGCAAATCTTTCGGTTTTAAAGCTGGTTGTTATTACAACAAAGCTCCCTTCGGCCAAAAGTAATGTGCGTGAAACCTTTAAGATTTTGAGAAATTCCGGAATTAGATATTGTGGATTTAAACTTTTCTCTAACCTCTTTTTCCCTTTGTTTTTAAAAATTATTGGTCGTCCGTACAATGTTCAAAGCTATATTCGCAATACGGGGATACGGGTTATTCGTACCGAAAACGTGAACGACCCTGCCGTCATTGCGAAAATAAAAAGCTCCTCTCCTGACATTCTTCTTTCATTCAGTGCCACAACTAAGTTCTGTACCGAATTAATATCGGCATCCAAGAGAGTATCCATCAACCTTCATTATGCTTTGCTCCCTAAGTATGCTGGGTTGTCACCATATTTTTGGTACCTTTTCAATCACGAGAAAACTTCAGGTTGTACATTGCATGTAATATCGGATGTTCTTGATGCGGGAAATGTAATTGAGATGCGATCTTTTGCAATGAACGGATGTAATAGCGTGGCAAGCGTACTTCTGCAGCAAACGAAACTAGTGTCTCCAATGTTAAATGATTTTTACAAGGGAAAAACTTCCGAGAATTCGTTAACCAAGCAAAACTTGTCGGAGAGGAGTTATTTTCGTCATCCAACGAAAGACCAAGCAGTCGTTTTTAACAAAAGCAGTCATGAATACATAACCTTCGAGGATGCTCGAGAAATTTTCAATTTAGTTTCTTGATGTTTGACTTTAGCCTATTTCAATGAATTTACTAAACTTAATTTGTCGGGATGACTTACTATTCGAGGACGACTTGACTCGGTTAAAATCCGAACTAATCAATTCGGTTCAGAGTAGCAGTTTTTTGGTCATAGGAGGTGCCGGTTCGATCGGACAAGCGGTGGTTCGGGAAATCTTCAAACGCGACCCGAAGACCTTGCATGTTGTTGATATTAGTGAAAACAATATGGTAGAATTGGTACGAGACATTCGGAGCACTTTGGGGTACATCAAAGGCGAATTCAAAACCTTTGCCATTGACTGTGGGAGCCCCGAGTTCGAGGCCCTCTTTGCCGCCGAAGGACCTTATGATTACATATTGAATCTTTCTGCCCTCAAGCATGTGAGAAGTGAAAAAGATCCCTACACATTGATGAGAATGATAAAGGTTAACATATTCAATACCATTAAGACTTTGAGCATGGGATCAGGCAAGGGTCTCAAGAATTATTTTTGTGTTTCCACCGACAAAGCGGCGAATCCGGTAAACATGATGGGAGGGAGCAAACGAATCATGGAAATGTTCTTGATGAGAGAAAGCCTCTCACAAAATTTGTCTATGGCAAGATTTGCAAATGTGGCCTTTTCGGATGGATCTCTGCTTCACGGTTTCAATCAACGATTTTCCAAGATGCAACCAATTGCGGCACCCAATGATGTCAAGAGGTATTTTGTTACTCCGCAGGAGTCGGGTGAGCTTTGTTTGATGTCATGTATATTTGGTGAGAATCGCGATGTCTTCTTCCCCAAACTAAGTGACAAACTGCATCTTGTTACCTTCTCGGAAATTGCCCGAAAGTATTTGCAGCAAATTGGTTATGATGCATATGAATGTGAAACTGAAGGAGAAGCCAGAGACAGGTGTTCGGAGTTGATATCTGAAAAGAAATGGCCTTGCTATTTCTTCAATAGTGATACTACTGGCGAAAAAGATTTTGAAGAGTTTTTTACAGAGAAGGAAGAACTTGATATGAATAGGTTTTCTTCAATTGGGGTTATCAAGAACGATCCTGTATTTGATCAAGAAAAACTTGCTTCGTTTGAAACTCTAATAGATGAAATCAATTCATCCCAAACTTTGAAGCGAGAAGATTTTGTCAATTTGTTTCATGAGATAATTCCTGATTTTGGTCATAAAGAAACCGGAAAGTTTCTGGATCAAAGAATGTAGTGCAAAGATTTTTTGACATAATCTTTTCCCTATTGGCATTATTAGTTCTGTGTCCCTTGCTTCTACCCATAGTAATCGTTCTCAAACTAACGGGAGAAGGGGAGGTGTTTTTTCTTCAAAAAAGGGTGGGTAAAGGGGCTGTTCCTTTCAATCTCTTCAAGTTTGCAACCATGCTTAAGGATAGCCCTAATCTGGGATCGGGCACGGTGACGTTGAAAAGTGATCCAAGAGTACTTCCTGTGGGCAAATTTTTGCGCAAAACCAAAATCAACGAACTACCTCAGCTTTTGAACGTTTTGTTTGGAGACATGAGCATAGTTGGACCCAGACCTCAGACTGTGCGTTGCTTTGATGTTTTCCCGGAAAATCTCAAAGAAACCATAACCAAAATCCGCCCAGGTTTATCCGGTCTTGGTCCGATTATTTTTCGGGATGAGGAAAACATATTGGCAGAAAACGAGGAGTCGGTCGAATATTACGATCAGGTCATTGCGCCATACAAAGGCAGCGTTGAGGCTTGGTATGTAAAAAATCAAAGTCTTTGGTCATACTTTGTGATTATTTTCATAACCGTTTGGGTCATTTTGTTTCCAAGCTCTTCCCTCGTCTGGCAATTTTTCAAGGGGATACCCAAACCGCCTAAGGAATTGTCTGACAATCTTAACTTCACAAGCCAGTAAGTTGCGTATCTCGCATTTCCGCTCGAATCCTATTTCGGGTTTTTAGCAGTTTACAGCCATTGTTTGAGCAGTCTTTTTGATAGAATTTATGCTTCGGTCACCTCGGTTGGCTGCCTTTGTCTTAGGTTGACGGATAATGCAATCTATTGTATGAAATATCTCTTTTCGTGACACCTTCCATCTATAGCCTTTTCGTGTTGGGAGCATTCCTGACATGTGTGTTTACACCAGTGATTCGTTTCTTGGCTTTAAGGGGTGGATTTGTAGACTGTCCCCAGCGAGCACGCAAGGTTCACCAGCATGCGATTCCGCGTTTGGGGGGGTGCTGCGGTATTGGGTTCCTATCTCATCGTCCTCCTCCTCGGCGGTTTTACCGTCCCTTCTCTTTCCGAGGCTTTGTGGGGAGAGCATCCGGTGGCAGGAATCATTATCTTAGGCTCATTGGCGATTTTCGGGATCGGAGTTCTGGATGACTTGAGTCGATTGTCTCCTCGAATAAAGCTGCTGGGTGAATTTGTTATCGTTGGTGCAGTAGTTTGGTTTGCGGATTTGTCTTTTTCGACAGTGGAGGTAATTAGTATTGGCTCCTTGGTCTTTCCCGAGTGGGTCGGTTTCGCCCTTGCTTGCTTGTGGATTACAGGGATGGCCAATGCGGTGAATCTGATTGACGGATTGGACGGTCTGGCTTCCGGAATTACCTTGTTTGGGTTGATTGCTGTTTCAGTTGTCGGATTTTTGCTTAAGATACCACATGTTACTTGGCTCTCGACTTTGCTCATCGGGTGTTTGCTTGGTTTCCTGGTCTATAACAGTAGACCGGCTTCTATTTTTCTCGGAGATTGCGGGAGCCTGACCTTAGGTTATTTGGCAGGTTGCTTGTGCCTCATGGGCAGCGTAAGTGCCGAGGGCACGATCAATGGCATCTTTCCTTTTCTAGCCTTTGCCTTGCCCGTAACGGATTGTGTTTTTTCAATTTTCAGGAGGATGTTACGCGGGCGTTCACCGTTTTCTCCGGATATGGAACACTTTCATCATCGGCTGATGGCAAAGGGGCTTTCCCACGGGAAAGCTGTGCTTGCCATGTGGGCTGCTGCCTTTACCTGTAGTTTCGTTGCCGTCGCAGCGGCCTTGGGCAAAGGCGATCAGCTTACTGCCTTATTCGTGTTTTTCGGTTTTGGAGGATTTATCCTGCTTCGCTATCTCGGATACTTCAGGTTTGAGTTTTTCGGGCAGGGTTTTTCTTCACTTCTCCAAGATAGAAAAAGTACGCGAACCGCCGAGCAAGCTGTTAAGGATGCAGAGGATATGCTTGGACAGATGGATACTATCGGAGGAATTTCTGAGGCCTTTGGCAAAGCGGCCGAAGGGATGCAGTTTCATGAAGTCTCATTGGCCTTTTATGAGGAAGGGCATGGAAGGCTTGGAGTAAAAGGAGAGGCGAACACTTCGACCACTCGTAAGAGCATCAACTGGAAGGATCCCGAGCAAAGTGGTTTCTATTCTCGGGATAAGGAGTTTGTTACGGAGTTTGGAATTAACGGAAGAAATTTTGCATACGGGTTGATCCGATACACCTATATGGATGGAAGGAGCAGTTTGGATGTTCAGGAAGAGATTCTGCTTGAGCGGATTCACGACGCCTTGGCATCCTTGGCAGCTCGCGTGCGCAAGAAGACTGAGGAAATAACCAGCGATTAGTTCGGTGGGATTTGCACCTCAATCGTTTTCTTTCAAAATGAGATCGTTTATAAGCTAGTGAATGTAGCCGAAAGCACATGTCTTGTAATCGGAGGGGCTGGGTTTATCGGTAGTCATGTTGTTTCCGCACTGCTGGAAGAAGGAGTGGGGAAGGTAAGGGTTTATGACAATCTCGCTCGTGGTGATCTTGCATACCTTACGTCTTCATTGAAGGATGAAAGGTGTAGTTTTTACGAAAATGGCGGAGACGTTCGTGATGTTGATTTGCTTAACGATGCCATGCAGGGCGTTGATTGCGTCATCCACTTGGCAGCCATGTGGCTCCTTCATTGCAAGGACTTTCCTCGAACTGCATTCCATGTTAATATCGAAGGAACCTTCAATGTCCTGGAAGCTTGTGTGAAGAACAAGGTCAGCAGATTGGTTTATTCCTCATCAGCTTCCGTTTATGGAGATGCTTCCGAGGTTCCCATGACGGAAAGTCACCCTTTTGACAACCGCAACTTTTATGGGTCAACCAAGATTGCAGGGGAAGCAATGTGTCGAGCGTTTTATGATCGTTATGGTTTGGATTACGTAGGCTTGCGATACATGAACGTTTACGGACCACATCAAGATCAAACTGCTGCATACACCGGAGTAATCCCGATTATGCTTAACAAGATCGATGAAAACGAAGCTCCGGTAATCAATGGCGATGGATCGCAGGCTTATGATTTCATCGACGTGAGGGATGTTGCTCGATGCAATGTCTTGGCTCTGAAATCACAGGCAACGGATGAATTTTACAACGTGGGTACGGGTATGCAGACGAGTATTCGCGAATTGTGTGATACAATTTTGGACCTGAAGGAATCGAACTTAGAAGTAACTTACAAGCCTTACTCGGAAGACGATGCTCGCAGGATGGTTCAGAACCGAATAGGATGTCCTGAGAAGGCTAAGAGGGATTTGGGTTTCGCATACGAGATCGAACTTCGAAAGGGTCTTCAGGACTTGATTGCTTGGCGAGAAGCCAATACGTGAAAATACCTATAGCTCGAACAAGTCTCACTTTGCAGGAAAGGCAAAGTGTGCTTGGACCTTTGGAATCCGGGTGGTTGGTTCAAGGTCCGAAGGTTCGAGAATTTGAGCAGAAGTGGTCTAGCTTTACCGGAGCGACGCATTCGATTGCGGTTACTTCCTGTACCAGCGCCCTGCACCTCTCCCTTGCCGCCTTAGGCTTTGGACCGGGGGACGAAGCTATTGTTCCTGCTTTCACTTGGATCTCCACTGCTAACGTGGTCGAGCATCTCGGAGGAAAGGTTGTGTTTTGTGATGTCGACCTAGAGACCTTCAACCTCGACGTGCGTCAAGTCGAATCAAAGATTACAGGGCGAACCAAAGCGATCCTTCCAGTTCATTTATTCGGACTTGCGGCGGACATGGATCCAATCGTTGAGTTGGCAAGAAAGCATAACCTGTGGATTGTGGAAGATGCTGCGTGTGGGTTCGGTTCCAAATACCAAGGCTCGCATGTAGGGACTATCGGAGATGCCGGTTGCTTTAGTTTTCATCCCCGCAAGGCAATTACAACTGGTGAGGGTGGAATGGTTACCACAAATGACGACTCACTCGCTGAAAAGATAAGAAGACTTCGAGATCACGGAGCTGCAATGACTGATCTTCACCGCCATCTTGGGGCTCGTCCCTACCTGTTGGCAGATCATCCTGATGCAGGTTATAACCAAAGGATGACCGACTTGCAGGCAGCATTGGGGGCGGCGCAGATGGATCGTGCAAGCGATATCGTTTGCGAAAGACAGACTTTGGCTAAGAGGTATGATGAGGCTTTTGCAAAACTAGAATGGATGCGAATTCCTTTTGAGCACGATGATTATGAACATGGGTATCAAAGTTACCCTTGCTTGTTCATGCCCGAAGAAGTCAATCCGACAACTGTTGAAGGAATCAATTCCCGGCGAAACGAGTGGATGGACGTTTTGCAAAAAAAAGGCATTTCAACCCGTCCCGCAACTCATGCCGTTCACATGTTGAGCTTTTACAGGGAAAAGTACCAATTAAGCCCAGATGACTTTCCCAATGCCAGGGCGGCCGATCAATGCAGTATCTCTTTGCCTCTTTTTCACGGAATGAAGAAAAGCGAACAAGATTTCGTTATCGAAAAGGTTTTGGAAACTGAATTCTTATGTGCGGAATAGTAGGACAACTTAATTTCGATAACAGCCCTGTCTCCTCAGTTACTTTGCAGAAAATGACTGATATCATTGCTCACCGTGGCCCTGATGGAGAGGGACATTGGATTGAGGGAAATATTGGATTTGGGCATCGTCGTTTGTCTATCATTGATCTTTCCCCTGCCGGGCAACAACCTATGGTTTCCTCCGATCATAGGTACGTACTCACCTACAATGGAGAAATTTATAATTTCAGAGAATTACGGATGGAACTGGAGGCAAAGGGATACCAGTTCCGGTCCCAAACGGACTCGGAGGTCGTACTATATTCCTTGGTAGAGTGGGGCAGTGATGCATTTCTGAAGTTCAATGGCATGTTTGCTTTGGCTTTTTGGGATAGGAAGCAAAAGCGCTTATTTCTTGCTCGCGACCGTTATGGGATCAAGCCGTTGTATTATTTTATTGATGGCAAAAGCTTGATTTTTGGTTCCGAGCAGAAATCGATTCTCGAACAACCTTCATTCGACAAGAAGATTAACAAGCAAGCTTTGCTCGAGTATTTTACTTTCCAAAATATTTTCACTGACCAAACCTTGCTGCAAGGCATCAGACTTCTGCCTGCAGGGCATTTTGCCACTCTGGAATTTGGTGATGACCAAAAAAAGCTTAAGCAAACTAGATTTTGGGATTATCACTTTAGAGAACCTGAAGGATCAGTAAAAAAAGATGAATATCTCGAAGAGCTTGATCGTTTGTTCAAGCAGGCTGTGAATCGCCAGCTGGTAAGTGACGTTGAGCTTGGTAGCTATTTGAGTGGGGGCATGGATTCAGGTTCGATCACTGCTTTGGCTGCGAGTAACTTCCCTTATTTGAAGACGTTCACCTGTGGTTTCGACCTAAGTTCGGCCTCAGGAATCGAGTTGGCTTTTGATGAAAGGAACAAGTCGGAGGCAATGTCTGCAAAATTCAAGACAGAGCACTATGAGATGGTCTTGAAGGCTGGAGATATGGAAAGGTGTCTTCCTAATCTTGCATGGCATTTGGAGGAGCCTAGAGTGGGGCAGAGTTATCCAAACTTTTATGCTTCAAAATTGGCAAGCAAGTTTGTCAAGGTCGTCCTTTCCGGTGCTGGCGGAGATGAGTTGTTTGGAGGTTATCCGTGGAGATATTATCGTGGAGCCACTGCTAAAAACTTCGAGCAATACGTCGACGAGTATTATTTGTATTGGCAGAGATTGATCCCAAATAGTGTGATTTCAAAAGTATTTGCTCCGATCTGGGATGAGGTGAAAGACGTTTGGACCAGAGACATCTTTGAGAACGTATTCTCCAATCAATCAAATTCTTTAGAGAAACCCGAGGATTTCATTAATTATTCATTGTATTTCGAGGCCAAGACATTTTTGCACGGACTCTTTGTAGTCGAGGACAAGCTTAGCATGGCCCACTCCCTTGAAACCAGGGTGCCCTTTATGGACAATGACTTGGTCGACTTTGCCATGCAATGCCCCGTCGAACTCAAACTTAACAATTTGGGGGAGGTGATCAGGCTAAATGAAAATGAAGTCGGAAGAAAAGGGACTCAGTATTTCCAAAAAACAAACGACGGAAAGCAAATCCTCAGAGATATGATGTCGAGGTACATCCCGACGGATATTGTCGAGGCGCAGAAACAGGGATTTTCTTCGCCGGATGCCAGTTGGTTCAAGGGGGAAAGCATAGACTTCGTCCGCAGCAAATTGTTGGAAGAGAAAGCTCCGATCTATGATTATTTGGACATTGGAGAAACAAAGGCGCTTGTGAACGAGCATTTGACGGGTCAACAAAACAGGAGATTGCTTATTTGGTCGCTGATTAGTTTCAATGAGTTCCTGGAAGCATTCTGAGCCAAACTTGCAAGGACAAGCAAAATGCAACTGGAAGTAATTAGTGGAAGCGGCGACGATGAAATAAACGATTATGTTTCTGCTTGCCCGAATTCATTGATCTATTCATGTCCAAGCTTCATAGAATTGATTTCAGATCACCTTGAGGCTTGTCCCGGGTGGATACTTGCCAAGAATGAAACGGGAATTTCAGGTGCCCTGCCTTTTGTTCAGAGCAAGCCTGGCGATCTTGGACCGGTGTTCAATTCGTTGCCGTATTACGGAAGCAATGGCGGAGTTCTTCAGGGTGTTCAAGATGACCAAGTGAAGCGGTTCATGATTGAGGGATTTTTCGAATATGCGCTAAGCTGGAAAGCTTGCTCCGCAACGATCATTACCAATCCTCTCCTCATGGATCATGAGGTATATGAAAACACCATCGAGGGCTATATTCGAGATGAGCGTATTGGGCAGATAACCCATTTGCCTGAAAACCCGGATGATGAATTGATCAAGAGTTTTGATGATCCGAGACCGAGAAACATTCGAAGAGCATTAAAAGAAGGCATTCAAGTGAGTTCTGGAAATGAAAGGGCTTCGGTCGAGTTTCTTTATGAAATTCACATTGCCAACATGGAAGCAATCGGCGGTTTGTCCAAATCTTGGGATTTTTTCGAGAAATTGCTTTCGGACATGCCTCGAGATTTGTGGTCGGTGTATATCGGAAGTAGGGATGATCAACCCATTGCGGCTTTGCTCGTATTTTATTTTAACGGTACCGCCGAGTATTTCACCCCGGTCATCATGTCTGAGCATAGAAACACTCAGGCCTTGGCCCTGGTCATTTATGTGGCGATGAAAGACGCCGTATCCAGTAAGGGATGCAAGAATTGGAATTGGGGAGGCACTTGGCTAAGCCAGGAAGGGGTCTATGACTTTAAGAAAAGATGGGGAACCAGCGACTACCCATATTACTACTACACCAAATTGTTCCATGAAGGGCTCAGGTCTTCAAGCAAAGAGACTTTGCTTGAGAATTATCCGGGCTTTTACGTGCTACCATTTAGCGAACTAGAGGATGCTGGAAATGAGTGAAGGTCAAAAAAAACTAGTAATAGTCGGAACTGGTCCGCAGGCACAAATTGCGAGAGATTATTTTGCGGAACTTTCGAGTTACGACGTATTGGGGTTCGCTTGCCACAATGAGTTCAAGGAGAGCGATGATATTTATGGCTTGCCGCTCATTGCCATCGAGGATTTGCCCGAAAATTATTCTCCTGATGAAACGGAAGCTTTCATAGCCATAGGCTATAAGAACATGAATAAGATGAGACAGTCTGTTTATGATGAAATCAAAGGACTTGGCTATCCTTTGGCTAGCTTTATTCACCCAAGGGCGACCATAAGCGCGACTGCTGAATTTGGTGATAATGTCTTTGTTTTTGAGGAAAATACGATTCAGCCTTATGTAAAGATAGGCAACAATACGGTATTATGGAGCGGTAATCATATTGGTCACCATTCGGTCATCGGAGATCATTGCTTTATCTCTTCCCATGTCGTTGTCTCCGGATCCTGCAAAATCGGTAATAACGTATTTGTCGGAGTTAACGCTACCTTTCACGATAGCCTTGATATTGCAGACGAATGTCTCATTGGGGCAGGGACTCTCATTACCAAAAGTACGAAGGCGAAGGAAGTTTTTCTGGCCTCCAGAACAAAAGCTTTCCCCAAGGACAGCGAAGCTTTGGGATTCTAGACGATGGACGACACCTTGGACAAAATTTCCAATCTCTATTCACATAACTTGACTGAGCATGGAGATCAGTCGAAAGCGGTGGGTTGGCCGACGGCCGATTCACAGGAATTACGTTTCGAAAAGTTGACGCAGGTAATTCCTGAAATGGATGATTCCTTCTCTGTAAATGACTATGGTTGCGGATACGGAGCTCATTTGGAGTATCTTTTGCAAAAACAATACTCTGTTGCTGGCTATAATGGATACGACCTGAGTGAAGAAATGCTGAGTAAGTCCAAAGAGCGCCTGAAAGACTTTGACGGTGATCTTACGCTCATTAATTCGAGTAAGATTTCCACGGTGGCTGACTTCACTTTTGTTTCCGGAACTTTCAACGTACGATTTGATTCTAGTTACAAGAAGTGGAAACAATTCATTGAGGAGACCCTAACTATGATCAACGAGTCTTCTAATCTTGGGTTCAGTTTTAATCTTTTGAGCAAATACGTAGATTGGGAGGAACCCCACCTGTTTTATGGAGACCCTTGCTACTGGTTTGACTATTGCAAGGTGAATTTCTCGAAACAAGTTTCATTGCTTCATGACTATCCGCTCTACGAGTGGACTGTTTTGGTTAGGAAATAAACTATATGTCATGGAAGAAAATGGGTTTGGTCTACGTTCCTGACGGAACGGATCGTTTGGGTCGTACTCATGCCTCCCTTCCAGTTCCTATCCAAATAGATGAGTGCGTATACAGAGTTTTTTTTGCAAGTAGGGACGATCGAAATTATTCACATATATGGTCGATAGACGTAGAGCTTTCTTGCGAAAAAGCAAAAGTGTTGAGTCGCTCGACTTCTCCCCTGCTCAAACCCGGGCCAATAGGACATTTTGATGACTGCGGAGTCTACCCTGCTTCGATTGCCAAAGTTGACGATACTCTTTTCCTTTATTACATAGGATGGGTGACTGGAGCTACTTCTCCGGTATTCTATACAAATGTAGGGCTTGCCGTTAGCGAAGATAACGGAGAGACCTTCGATCGATACTCTTCTGCCCCGATTATCGGACGAGACGAAATCGATCCTTGGATGGTTACTAGTTCTTTCGTTCTTGCTGAAGAGACCTCCTATAAAATGTGGTATGTCGGAGGTAGTCATTGGGACAATGAGGTTTCGCCATGGCAATCTTACTATCAAATAAAGTATGCGGAATCCACTGATGGTATCCGCTGGAACAAAACAGGTCATGTTTGTATCCCGCTAACCAAAGGCGAACACCATGTCTCAAGAACTTGCGTGATTCCTAGGAAGGGTGGATACGAGGCGTGGTACGGCGTGAACGCTGGTGAAGGCTATAGAGTCGGATACGCAAAATCAGATGATGGATTGGATTGGTTTAGGCGTGATGAAGAAGCAGGCATTTTTCTTTCGGATTCAGGATGGGATTCCGAGACCCAGTCGTATCCCTATGTGATAGATAGTGATTTGGGACGCTTCATGTTTTACAATGGGAATGGTTTTGGGCGTTCAGGGTTAGGCCTAGCTATCTGGGAATGAGAAAATTTTTTGAATTTGGAAAAATATCAGAAATTGATGTTTCTGCACAACGAACATGGTCTGGAGACAGGCTGTTTTTGACATTCGACATTGACTGGGCGAACGACGAAGTGATTGCAGATACCCATCGTTTGCTTAGCGAATCTCATGTCTCAGCCACTTTTTTTGCAACTCATGAAAGCCCAGGAATAAAAGCTCTTTGTGAGGATGAAAATTTAGAAGTCGGGTTGCATCCAAACTTCAATAACATCCTTGATGGTTCAACGCTGAATGGAAATTCCGATAAAATTATTTCGGACTTGAAGTTAATCATTCCAGATGCAAAAAGCGTTCGTTCACACTCAACAACATTCAGTTCTGTCCTTTGTTCATCTTTTGCAAAACAAGGTCTAACACACGATGTGAATTATTTTATACCTGACTTTTCAGAAGTGGACTTGAAGCCTTGGTTGAACTGGTTGGGTATCACTATGGTTCCTTATTTTTGGGAAGACGACGTTGCTTGTATTGACCCCAATGTGAGCGAGGTCTCCTCATTGGTCAGGCGTCAGGGAATAAGGGTTTTCGACTTTCATCCCATACACGTTTTCCTTAACACCGAATCATTGGATCGTTATGAACGCACTAGACCTTTGCATCAAAATCCGGAGGAACTAATCAAGCACCGATTCGAGGGGTATGGGACTCGTTCTAAGTTGATGGAGTTGTTGGAAATGGTTAGCCCCTTATGAAGATAGCTATTATCGGAAGAGCGGAGGTCTTATATGATACAGCTGTTAGGTTGCGTGATTCCGGGCATCAAATTGTATGTGTTTTGACCGCGAAGGAAGCTCCTGAATACAAAAGAACCTCCGAAGACTTCCGTGCTTTGGCTGAATCATTGGAAATACCTTTTGCTCAAGGGCCAAAAATTGCTAACTTTCGGGACTTTCTTATAGATGCCAAAGCCGACATCGGCATAAGCATCAATTACACTGGGGTAGTTCCTCAGGATGTAATTGAAATTTTTCCTATGGGAATACTAAATGCCCATGGTGGTGACTTGCCGAGATATCGGGGGAATGCCTGCCAAGCATGGGCGATTGTCAATGGGGAAAAACGCATTGGTTTGTGTATCCATAAGATGATCGGAGGAGAGCTTGATAGTGGCGACATTATCGCACGCGATTACATTGAAATAGATAGTAAAACCAAAATAACCCGAGTTTGGGATTGGATGGTCCAAAATACCCCGGTTCTTATGGATCAAGCTGTAAGTCGTCTGGAAGAGGACTCCAGTTATGTTTTGGAAGTCCAGTCGAAAGATCCAAAGGCTGCCTTGAGGTGTTATCCTCGAAGTCCTGAAGATGGTCGCATCTGCTGGAGTAAGTCAGCGACTGACCTATTACGACTAATTAATGCATCCAACAGACCCTATGCAGGTGCATTTTGCCAATATGAAGAAGAAAAAATTGTCATCTGGGATGCTGAAGTGGTAGAGGATCAGGAGCGTTTCTGTGCTGTCCCCGGTCAAGTGACGAAAGTTGGTGACGGGTTTTTCGAGATTGCCTGCGGATCTGGTAAACTTCGGGTTTTGTCTGTCGAATATGAAAAACAAATCATTAAACCGAATAGTTTGATCCGGTCGATTCGTAGTCGATTGAGTTAGCCATGACATTGCGCCTAAGTGCTCAAGGTTTCATAGCTAGAGTGCCGAGCTTTGAAAAATTGTAACATTCCTTATTCATCAAATATTTTAGATTAAAGTATTTCAAATGGGGGCTCATTCTCCTGACTGAGGCTATCTTAACTCCCTTGTTGTTTCTAGCGCTGATGCTAACCGCCGTTGTAACCAGATTTACTGGTCGCAAAGACAAAAGGTTGGTTTGGGGTGAAGCTCCAATCATAAATAACGTATATTGGGCTAGGGCAATGGAGGAAGCAGGCTTCTTTTCCGAGACGTTTACAGATCAATACTGCTGGTCTATAAACAAAAGAGAGCAGTATGATTTGGTTATTCAGGAAATGTTCTGGAAAATCCCCTTGAGGCTTAAGTACTACATTGGGTTCTTATATTCGCTCTTTCGCTACGACATATTTTTTCTGTCTTTCAACGGATTCTTTTTATGGAAAACGTTGCTACACCGCTTGGAGCCTATTTTGCTTAAGATTGCCAATAAGAAAATAGTCTTGTTGCCTTTTGGTGGCGATGCATACGTTTACAGACGTTTGAGAGCTCCCAATCTGATACATGTACTTAATCAATCCTTGCCTGGTGCGGCAAGAAGGCAGGTAGAGATTGCCAAGAGAGTTGATCGGTGGTGCAGGCATGCGGACTTTGTGATTCCTGCCGGCATGGGACCAGATGGTCTAGGCCGATGGGATGTTCTGATACCTAATTCGCTATGCGTTGACGTTGATAGTTGGAAAACAACAAAAGAGAACAATATGGCAGATGGGCGAGATGATCTGATCAAAGTAACCCACTCACCTAATTTTCGAGGCTTTAAGGGTACCGAATTTGTAATCGAAGCAGTTGAGGCATTGAAGGAAGAGGGATTGAACGTTGAGTTGATTCTTCTTGAGAAAATGCAAAATGAGGAGGTTAAGAAAGTTCTCCGTGAAAGTTCAGACATCCATGTTGAGCAACTTGTTTTTACTGGTTTCGGACTAAATGCGATCGAGGCAATGGCAACTGGACTGCCCGTTGTCTCGAACCTTGAGGAGGAAAGCATCACAAGGCCGTTTAGAAGGTGGTCCTACCTGAACGAATGTCCATTGGTTTCTTCTACTCCTGAAAGGCTGGTCGAGGATTTGAGGAAACTGGTCACAAGGCCCGAACTCAGGAAAGAACTGGGTAGATGTGGTCGTTTATACACGAAGAAGTATCATAGTTATCAAGCATCCCAATTTCTCTTTACGCAAGTGCTTGAATACCTAGATGGTAAAAGGGAGTCCCTTATGAACATGTATAATCCTTTGGAGAGTGAGTATTTGAGTGACGAACCCAAGCTTTCGACCCCTCTTTTTGAAAATAAAATCATCGACTAGTCACTCAAGCGTTTGGCAAAGGATTCAGACGTTTGCGGGGGCTGATTCATTCGGTAAATGAGTCGCCCTCCTTACCTTTCGGTTGCTACCCTTTGCCTTTTCACTGCAGATATGTTGATTTAAGTTTATGGGAGAAAAAAATCGTTGATGAACTTATACCACCCGTTGATAGGGGAATATCCCAATCGAAGTCCCAAGATTCAACACTCGTTGGTTGATAATCAAATTGTTGATTGAAGATTTTTAAACAAATAGGGAAAGATTCGGCTATCTATGGTGGGGTTGATTTTTTAACGAAGCTTGTATATTTCTTTGTTTTTCCGATTATTGCCTCCGTTTTATCACCGGAGGAATTTGGTGCTTTGGAGTTAATTTATACTACGATAGGACTGCTTGGGATAATAATGGCTTGCGGACTAAATGGCGCTATCCAAAGGTTCTATTGGGATGATCAATCTACAGAGGAAATACAGGCCAAAATCGTAACTTCAGGCTTTTTTTCACAACTTACCTTTGGCTGTGCCATCATGGCGTTTGCTAGCTTTTTTTTGCCTTTCTCCATTGATCTTGCACAAGAATCAAAGCTCCCTATTACCGAGATCACCTTAATCGCTGCTGTCCTGTTATTGGCTCTTAGGCAATGGTCGCAGTATATAATTGACGTGATTCGTCTTCATTTTGCTCCTTGGCGATTTTTTGCTTACACCCTTCTTACAAGAATTTTCAGCATTTCATTCTCAGTAATAACAGTGGTTTTCTTGGGTTACGGTATAGAGGGAATGATAGTCGGCGAAACATTGGTTTTGATTCTGTTGCTTCCGCTAGGCATTTGGATGATCAGGCGAGATTTATCAATCTTTTCCTTTAGTTTTCCTTGGGCTAAGGATTTGGTCAAATTAGGATACCCATTGATATTTGCTGGAATAGCATATTGGCTTTTCGGCTCTATGGATCGCTGGATGTTGGCGACCATGAGCTCTGTCGAGGAAGTGGGTATATATTCGGTAGCTTTCCGCTTTGCCTCGGTAGTGTTGTTTGTATCCGTTGCTTTTGGACAAGCTTGGAGTCCCATCGCAATCAAGATTCGGACTGAGCATCCCGAAAGTTATCGCAAAATTTATGGTCAAGTGTTTTTGCTATTGTTTTTCGTTATGTTAGTTGCCGGGGGTGGAGCGGCTCTTTTTGCGGGAGAAGCGATGAGCCTCATTATGCCAAAGGAGTACCTTGCTAGTGCATTACCCCTTTCAATTCTATGTTTCGGGATAGTTTTGCAGTCTACGCAACAGGTGACGGCGATAGGAATCTCGATAGAAAAAAAGACTTTTTTGCTTGCTAGACTTGCGTGGGTAACCGCATTCGTGAATTTTTGCGGAAACTATTTGCTAATCCCCAGATTCGGGGCAGATGGTGCGGCTTGCACAACTTTGATTTCATATGCAGTGCTTACCTCGAGCTATCTTTTTTTCACTCAACGCCTGCACCCATTGGATCTTGAATGGAAAAGATTTGTCGGATTGTTTTTGATGGGTTGTCTTGTCGCCGCGGTTTCTTTTATGTTTATCTCATTTCAAATAAATGGTGTTCTCATAGCGCTCAAGATTGCTTTGGCTCTTTTGTGCCTCTATTGCGGATGGAGAATTCTTCCGCTAAAATCGATTAGGTCAGCAAGGCTTTGAATAATATTCTTATTACAGGATCAAACGGGTTGCTTGGCAAAAGCTTGGCCCGAATGCTTATTGCTAGAGGAGTAAATGTTTTCGGAGTTTGCAGGCCCAATACTTCGAATAACATAGATGGCGTTCGATCTATCGAAATTGATTTAAGTGAAAATTGGGACATTGATGTATTGCCGGAAAGAATTGATTGCATCTTTCATTTGGCTCAATCGAGCAAATTTCGGGACTTCCCTGAAAGTTCGATGGATGTTTTTAACGTAAACATAAATTCCACGGCACGCTTACTTGATTACGCAAAGGGGGTTGGTGCCCAAAAATTCATTTACGCGTCAACAGGTGGTTTATATGAGAATGGGCCAAAAGAATTGAACGAGAATGCCCCGCTTGTTCCGCTTGGGAAATTGGGGCATTATTACGGGAGCAAAGCCTGCGGTGAAATCTTGGTGCAAAGTTATGCATCCGAGTTTCAGGTCGTAATCATTAGGCCCTTTTTTATCTATGGACCGAACCAGAAAAGAGGCATGCTCATTCCCAGGCTATTTGATTTTGTTTCTTCGGGCCAACCCATCCAGTTGCAAGGGGATGAGGGGATAAGGATTAATCCGGTTCATGCTGAAGACGCTTCCTGTGCAGTTGCCGAAATTTTGGAATTTGAGGGTAATGCAACCTTCAATGTCGCAGGTTCTCAAGTTCTTTCAATCAAGCAAATATGTGACGAGATCGGTGAAAATCTTAACAAGATTCCATCTTACGAATATCTTCCAGGCGACCCAACAGATTTAGTCGCAGACATTTCTGCCATGCGGTCAAGTTTGCATGAACCGCAAAAGATTTTCAGCGAAAGCATTCAAGATATAGCCCCTTAAGTTTAGGATTCTACAGTGATTCTCGATTCATGAAGATTGCCTTGATCGATAACATGAATAATAACATGTTCGCTTTAGCTCGATATTTCAGGGCTTTGGGAATCGATGCCGATTTGTTTTTGATTCCAGATTCTTCGCATCAGCACTTTGCGCCGGAACAAGATAGTTGGGAAAGCTTGGAGGGGGTCCAATGGCTCAGGAAATTTCCGCTCAGCTATAGCTGGATGAACTACTTGTTGCCTGTTAAACATTTATTACGGAAGGAACTTTCAGCTTATGACAGGGTTATTGCCTGCGGTCCTTCTCTTGGTCTTCTGCATCGGGCGGGGATAAGGGTAGACCTATTCATTCCA
Organism: Verrucomicrobiota bacterium; assembly: GCA_028343845.1. Lineage (GTDB taxonomy): Bacteria > Verrucomicrobiota > Verrucomicrobiia > Opitutales > Seribacteraceae > Seribacter. Next base: position 45,631 of record JAOLZO010000012.1, read on the forward strand.
TACGGAAGCGACCTTTACAATCTCCCCTTTATCCGCAAGCAGATTTCTAATTCCAGGCCATTCAAGCTGGCTTTTGTTTTCTTCTTGATTCTTTACCGTTGTTATCTCCAAAAAAAGGGGATTCAAAATGCAAAAAGCATTATCTCCAATGCGAATTGGAAGGTTGCTGAGCAAGCAGTGGATCGGCTCGGTTGCCGTTCGGTTAATTTTCCCAGAATAATGATTCATAAGGAGGAATTACCTAGAAGGGCATTTGAAAAGTTTGGCTTTTTCAAAAAGCACGATTTCGTCGTGTTTTCTCCAACCAGGCACTTGTGGAAAACCAATGACGAACCACTTTCTGACTTTGATAGATTCGGTGGAGCAAAGAGAAACGATAAATTGGTCGTTGCATTTGCAAGAGCGGTTAATGAGAAATTGTTCGATAATCCCCTGTTGGCCTTATGCGAATATGGTGCGGATGTCGGGCATACTAAAGAACTCGTACGAGAGTTGGGTGTGGAGAGTTTGGTTCATTGGTTCCCGATTATGCCGCGAAGGGAACTTGTAGCGGGTATTTCCATGGCAACTTTGGTGGCCGATCAATTTCGGGAAGGAATGTCCGCCACTTCTGCTGGTACAACCAACGAAGCATTGGCCTATGGAACCCCCGTTATTACGAATACCGACGGAGCAATTCTTTCCGAGGATGATCCGTATTTTGAATGTCCTATCTTAGAAGCGATTACAGCCGATGAAATATATGGGCATTTTAAAGATTACGCTCGAAACCCCGATAAATTTTCGGAAACCGGAAGACGTTCAGAAAAATGGTTCACCAAAAACTTGGGGCAAGGGCTTGCTGAAAAATACTTGGTTCTATTGCGATAGGGAGACGTTGGACTTGCATGAAAACATGGATAGCTTCCTTATCCGTACAGCTCTATCTTATGCTCGTTTGCATATAAAATGTGTGGAATAACTGGATTTTGGAGCGGACATGATCGCCTTGGGGGCGATACCGAAAACTTGGTACGCTCAATGACTGCCAAACTTTCCCACCGCGGTCCTGATGCTGCTGGCATTTGGAGTGATTCGCAAAAAGGTCTTGCCCTTGGGCATCAGAGGCTTGCCATACAAGATCTTTCCCCCGCTGGCAAACAGCCCATGCAATCAAACAGCGGTCGTTACGTAATCGTTTACAATGGGGAGATTTACAACGCCCGGAAACTAAGGGACGAATTGGAAAAGAATTCCTTGGTTCCCCATGGTTGGAAGGGGCATTCAGACACCGAAGTTTTATTGGCATCGGTCGAGGCTTGGGGTTTGAAAAATGCGGTTTCGCGTTTTGTGGGGATGTTTGCTTTTGCCTTGTGGGACAAAGTGGAAGGAGTTCTCCATTTGGTTCGGGATCGATTGGGAATTAAGCCCCTTTATTACGGTAAATCTGGGAACACCTTTCTTTTCGCTTCCGAACTCAAGTCATTGAAGGAACATCCGGACTTTGTCGGAGAGATTGACCGGAATGTTTTGGCCTTGTTCTTTAGACACAATTACATCCCGGCGCCTTACGCCATCTACAAAAATTTCAGGAAACTTGAACCAGGTACGATCTTGTCTTTGCCCGCGCCGGATGCCTCTGCAGAGTCGGACACCTACTGGAATACCTGGGAGAACATACACTCAGCCCAATCTTCTCCTTTTTCCGGTTCTTATGAGGAGGCAATCGAAGAACTCGAAGTGTTGTTGTCTGATTCAATTAAATTACGAATGCTCTCCGACGTGCCTTTAGGGGCATTTTTGTCGGGTGGAATTGATTCGAGCCTAGTTGTCGCGCTTATGCAAAAGCAATCTTCCCGTCCCGTTAGAACGTTCTCAATCGGGTTTGAAGAGGCTAGATATGACGAGGCTCCTTTTGCGAGGAAGATAGCTACTCATATCGGAACCAAACATACCGAAATGTACGTCACTTCAAAGGATGCATTGGGAGTTATATCCCGTATTCCGGAAATATACGATGAGCCTTTTGCCGATTCCTCGCAAATACCGACGATTCTGCTTTCCGAGCTTACGAGGAAACACGTTACGGTGGCGCTCTCGGGAGACGGAGGAGATGAATTGTTCGGTGGTTACAACAGGTACCGGTTAGCGGATATGAGGTTAAGTCGAGTACGCAAGTTCCCTGGCTTCCTTAAGTTTCCTCTTCAGCATCTGATTGGAGCGATACCCAAGCAAGTTTGGGACACGCTGTACAAACCGTTCTCTTCTTTTCTGCCTAAAGCTCTTCGCATGAGCAATCCTGGGAGGAGCCTTCATGCGCTAGCTCAGCTTATGAGAACCTCTGACGAAAAAGAGTTCTACCTCAACATGATAAGCTATTTCGAAGACCCATCGCTGATTGTAAAGGGAGGGGGTGAGCCTGAAACAAAATTGACTCAGACTGCTCAGCCCGCGGGCTTGAGTTTCAGAGAGTGGATGATGGCTCAGGACTTGGTTTCCTATTTGCCTGATGATATTTTAACTAAGGTCGATAGAGCAAGTATGTCGGCCTCTCTAGAGGCAAGAGTCCCGCTACTTGACCACCGAATCGCCTCTTTTTCCTGGGGGTTGCCCTTGGAATGGAAATGCAATGAAAGCGAATCAAAAATTATTCTGAAGGATCTGCTTTTCAAGCATGTTCCGAAAAAATTGCTGGACCGGCCCAAGGTTGGTTTTGGGGTGCCAGTCGCTCAATGGCTTAGAGGACCGCTCAGAGATTGGTCGGAATCATTACTTGATGAAAGTCGATTGCGGCAGGAAGGTTTTCTGGATGCCCAGCTCGTGCGCTCAATGTGGCAGGAGCATCTTTCAGGCAAAAGAAACTGGCAGGGGCAATTGTGGAGCGTATTGATGTTTCAAACTTGGTTGCAACAGCAAAGATGAATTTTATGTTTTTACTATCATTCTTGTGTCGTTCCATTCCGGATCAGGACTAATGACAAAATCACTTTCGATAGAATAGACTCGATTTAGCTAAATGCCAAAAATTATTGGAATTTCAGCATTTTATCACGATAGCGCCGCTACGCTTCTAGTTGATGGTGAGATAGTGGCCGCTGCGCAGGAAGAGCGTTTTACCAGGATCAAGCATGATCAAAACTTCCCTAAAAACGCACTGGAATACTGCTTGCAGGAAGGCAAGCTTAAGATAGAGGACATAGATTATGTTGCCTTTTATGAAAAGCCATTGCTGAAATTTGACCGGCTTCTTGAAACTTACACTTCTTACGCCCCTTTGGGCATAAGATCCTTTCTCTCGGCCATTCCGCAATGGCTTAAGAAAAAGCTTCATATTCCAAGAGAAATAAAAAAGAACCTGAGGGGGTTCAAGAAGCCGATCGTGTTTCCCAGGCATCATGAATCGCACGCGGCGAGCGCATTTTTTCCCAGTCCTTTCGATAACGCTGCAATTCTCACTCTTGATGGCGTTGGAGAATGGGAATGCCTTACAATAAGCGAAGGTTCTGGTAATCAGATAAACATAAGGAAAAGCCTCAGTTTTCCTCATTCCCTCGGGCTTCTTTACAGTGCGTTTACCTATTTTTGCGGTTTCCGGGTTAATTCTGGAGAATACAAGCTAATGGGTCTGGCTCCCTATGGAGAACCCGTATATCATGACCTAATCCTAAAGGAACTGATCGACCTCAAGGATGATGGATCGTTCCGCATTCGGATGGAATATTTTAACTTTGCCCATGGCTTGACCATGACCAATAAACGATTTGCCCGATTGTTCGATGGTCCTCGCAGATCGCCGGAATCTTCTCTTACGGCAAGAGAGATGAACTTAGCCGCTTCGATTCAATCCGTCACCGAGGAGATTGTACTTCGCTTAGCCAAAACGGCAAGGAAAGTCACTGGACATAAGAACTTATGTCTTGCCGGAGGGGTGGCTCTCAATTGTGTAGCGAATGGAAAATTACTTGAGGAGAAAATTTTCGAGGATGTTTGGGTACAGCCAGCCGCAGGCGATGCGGGAGGAGCGCTTGGCTCCGCTTATATGGTCAATTATCAACTGCTCAAGGAAGAAAGGATTCCATCCAAGTCCGATTCTATGCAAGCGTCACGGTTGGGCCCTTCCTATTCTGCTTCTCAAATCGAATCAGCGTTAAAAGGGTTTGGCGCTGAATTCACCCATTTTGAAAACGAGAAATCTTTGCTTGAGGAAGTTTCCTCGCATATTGCGTCCGGAAAAGTGATCGGCTGGTTTCAGGGTAGAATGGAATTCGGCCCCCGGGCTCTTGGAGCCAGAAGCATAATCGGAGATCCCAGAAGTAGTGAAATGCAGTCGCAGATGAACTTGAGAATAAAGTATCGCGAGTCCTTTCGCCCTTTTGCTCCATCGGTGCTCAAGGAAGACGTTTCCACTTATTTTAAAATGGAAAACGAATCACCCTACATGCTTTTGGTTTGCGAGGTGAATAAAAACATACAGTTTGAGCTGAGTGATGAAGATCTCAAGAAAATGAAGGATCCCGATCTGATCAAGCGGGTCAACGTCGCGAGGTCGGAAATTCCTGCGATTACTCATGTTGACATGTCTGCTCGAGTACAAACAGTTGATGAAGAAAGGCACGGAAGGTATTGTCGCTTGATCCGGGAGTTCAAGAAAAAGACAGGTTGCAGTGTTGTCATAAACACTAGTTTCAATGTTAGAGGTGAACCAATTGTTTGCACCCCCGAGGATGCTCTTCGATGCTTTTTGGGTACTGAAATGGACATACTTGTACTTGAGGATTTTGTGATCAAGAAAGTGGATCAGCCCGAAAATCTCAAGACGAGTAAAGAAGCTTATCTTAGCCAGTTTGCCCTTGATTAGAAAGTTTCATGCTCGATAAATTCAAAGAGATAAATTGGGACCCGGACAAAAGCGAGGTCAATGGCTTTTGCAAGACCTTGCTCGTGGGATTTCCAATTGCGGGGTTTGTTTGGTTGGGAATCGCATGGCTTTTTAGTGGTAGTTGGTTTTGGTCCGTTCCGATATGGTTTGCCGGGGTGGGGTGGGTTATTGGTTTGGCAGGTTTCAGTTCGTACTTCCTCGGTTGCCTCTTTTACAGAATCTGGTTTTTCATAATAGGGATAATTGATACCATTTTAACCAATGTTTTGTTGGTAACTTTGTTTTACTGCATACTTACGCCTTACAGTTTGCTGATCCGGGTTTTCAAGAGCGACTCAATGCGTCGTTCCATTGACTCTGAATCAGAAAGCTACTTTGAGAGTGCGGAAAAACCGAAGGGATCGGAATCTTATTATAACCAATTTTAGCAAAATGAAAGAATTCAAGGATCTAAAGACCAAAAGTAACCGGGGTTTGTTATCGGAGTTATGGAGAATGTTTATGGATAATAAAAAGTATTGGATGATTCCGCTTGTATTGATTCTCCTGCTCATGGGTCTAATCGTTATCTTGGGTGGCAGTTCATCAGCCCCTTTTATCTATACCCTTTTCTGACAAGTTAAAAGTAATGCTGGAAGTGACTTTGTCTTTTTTGCCTGTGAAAGAAGACCTAAACGAAGGCACTCCGATTTTCATCACTTTGAAAAAACTCATGCCGATGGCCTCTACCATTCTGTATTGAAAATTCTTTGTGTAATTGATTCCTTTGGTTCCGGTGGGGCTCAGCACCAGATGGTCAGCCTCGCCATCGGCCTTAAGAAAAGGGGTCATGAAGTCGAGCTTATCAATTATTTTCCAAAACATGACTTCTTCCGGGGGAAAATTGAAGAAAGTGAAATCCCGATCCATGACGTCACAAAGGGAAAAGGGTTTTCTCTTCACGTCCTCTTCAAACTGGGGAAACTATTGAAAAGAGGTAAATATGAGGTTGCCTTGTCGTTCCTGAACACCCCAAACACTTACTTGGAACTGTCCCGCTTCCTTCATCGTCCGACGAGAAGGGTCGTCAGCGAGAGAAGCAACCATGTTGGGGCCAGAGCCTTTTCGTTCCAAAGAGTCTTGCACCGCTTTGCATCAAGGGTGGTCGTTAACTCATGGAGTCATCGCGATTGGCTGGAAAGCCGGCATCCTTGGCTGAATGAAAAATTAAGTGTGATTTACAACGGAGTTGATACGGATTTGTTCAAGAGCTCTCCTGGCGTTCGAGTCGCTCAGAATGAATTGAAGCTGTTGGCCATAGGAAGAGTCGGCCCTGAGAAGAACCCACTCAATCTAATAAAGGCATTGCATCTTTTCCATGGGAAATGGGGTTGGGTTCCCTCCCTGACTTGGGTGGGCAGAGATGATCAAACCAGGGAAGGTCGCAAGTACAGGAAGAAAGTGGAGCAGTTGCTGGACTCCATGCCTGTAATTAAGGATAAAGTTCTTTTTCCCGGAGAAAATAAAGCTATTCATACTCTCCTTGCCCAGCATGATGCCCTGATCCATCCCTCCTTTTACGAGGGTATGCCTAACGTCATTTGCGAAGCCCTTTGCTCTTCCCGTCCTGTCCTTGCATCCGACGTTTCCGACAACGGGCGGCTTGTTGCGGAAGGGGAAAGGGGCTTTTTATTTAACCCCCATGAACCCGAAACGATCGTTTCGGCAATGAAGCGACTGACTGATTTGTCTCCCGAGAAATGGGAGAGGGTATCTGCCAACTGCAGAAGATATGGTGAAGAGAACCTCTCGGTGGACAAATTGGTTTCCCAATATGAGAGCCTATTTCAAAAACTTTGCGAAAACGGATGACGGACAATGAAAGCTAAACTCGTAGTCGTAGGAGCTTTTCCAAAAGATAAAGCCAAGGTTTTCGGTGGTTTTGTAACGGTTTGCAATGCCTTGATCAAATCTTCCTTTCCCGAAAAGTTCGATCTGGTTTTGATTGATACGACACAAGTCAGTAATCCCCCGCCTTCAATTTTCATTCGCTCTTTGATTGCAATTCGGCGCTTTTCCAAATTCCTTGTGCAGGTTTGTTTCAAGAAGCCTGACGCCGTTCTTATTTTCACCTCAAGTCGTTTGGGGTTGCTGGAAAAGGGGTTGATGGGGCGCTATGCAGAATGGATGGGCGTGCCTGCATTGATGGCTCCGGGAGGGGGGCATCTATTGAAGACCTATGAGCATTCCTTTTTCATGAGAGCATTCTCCTCTCTTGCATTTTCCAAAGCGAGCAAGATTCTGTGCCAAGGTCGGCAATGGCAAAACTTTGCCGTCGAAAAAATGGGTAGAAGGATCGAAGATGCTCCGATTGTTGAAAACTGGTCAGCTACCGAGGAGTTGCTCAAGATTGGCGAAAGCCGGGCCTATGACTCTAGTGGCGAGAAACCAAAGCTTTTGTTCGTCGGTTGGTTGGATCGTGAAAAAGGTGTGATGGATTTGTTACGCGCCTTTTTAGATTCCGGTATCGAGAATCAATTGGATCTGGAGCTGGTGGGCGAGGGAAACGTTTCCCGACAGGCAAGAGATTTTGTAAATCGGAACAAACTGACTGAAGCCGTTACCTTCCGTGGGTGGTTGCATGGTCCTGAATTGCAAGAGGCTTACCGGCAAGCTGATCTTTTTGCCCTACCTTCCTGGATGGAGGGTCTGCCGAATGCAATGATAGAAGCTATGGCTTCCGGGCTATGCGTACTTGTTACCTCGGTAGGCAATATTCCGAGCGTAATCGAAGAAGGAGTGAATGGCATCATGGTCGAACCAAATCAAAGCGATGAGATTTGCTCTGCCTTGAAGCAAATGGTTTCCGATCCTGCCAAAAGAGCGAAAATGGGTAAGAATGCTCATGTCTTCGCCAAAGAAAATTTTTCGGTAGAAGTTGCAGTTGGCAAGCTAACCGAAGTTGTCAGTCAAACCCTTCGCCGATAGTCGAGCTATTGCTTCCACTTGAAATTCATTGGCTAATTTCCCATTTGCTGACACACTTTGAAAGATACTGATTTAGTGCCGTTCTGATTTGAAACAAATTTTACAGTCATTGAAAACCGGGCAAACCCAAATTGCCGAGATTCCCGTCCCTCAAGTTACTCGTCGGCAAGTATTGATCTCCACTTCAAGAACTTTGGTTTCAGCGGGCACGGAGCGTATGCTTTTGGAGTTCGGCAAGGCGGGATGGATCGAGAAGGCCCGTCAGCAGCCTGATAAGGTTCGAATGGTTCTGGAAAAGATAAAAACGGATGGTTTGCAACCGACGATTGAGGCCGTTCTTGAAAAGCTCGACCAACCTTTGCCAATGGGCTATTGCAACGTCGGCAAAGTGCTTGATACGGGGCGGGACGCTGGAGCTTTTCAAGTTGGGGATCGTGTGGTGAGCAATGGCAAGCACGCAGAAGCGGTGAGCGTACCAATAAATCTTTGCGCAAAGGTGCCCGATGTCGTATCAGACGACGAAGCGGCCTTTACGGTGCTTGGCGCCATTGCATTGCAGGGTATTCGTTTAGCCAACCCGACTTTGGGAGAAACGGTTGTGGTGACTGGACTGGGATTGGTCGGGTTGATGACCGTTCAGCTCCTTCGGGCCCATGGTTGCCGGGTTTTGGGAATGGATTTTGACAAGGACAGGCTCGAGTTGGCGACCCGGTTCGGTGCCGAGGTGGTGGATTTGTCGGAGGGAGCTGACCCGGTGCTCGCAGCCCAGTCGTATTCACGTGACCGTGGTGTGGATGCGGTCATTATCACTGTGTCGAGCGAAAGTAACGAACCGGTCAACCAAGCTGCAAAGATGTGCCGGAAACGTGGCCGGATCGTACTTGTCGGGGTGACGGGACTGGAGCTTTCGAGAGCTGATTTTTTCGAGAAGGAGCTAACCTTTCAGGTGAGCTGTTCATACGGTCCCGGACGATATGATTCGAACTACGAAGAGAAAGGGAATGATTATCCCATAGGGTTCGTCCGCTGGACGGAGCAACGTAATTTTGAGGCGGTTTTGGACATGATGGCCGAAGGCAAGCTGGACGTTAAGCCGTTGATTTCCCACAAGCTTGAAATAGATGAAGCGCAAAAGGCTTACGAAATAGTAGGCGGTCTCGAAAAATCACTTGGCATACTGCTTGAATATCCGGGAATCGAAATCACGCAGGAGGCCCGGACGGTTACCTTGACCTCATCCGGTTCCAGTGCTCAAAAGCCCCCGACGGGACAGAGGAATGCCAAAGTCGAACTCAGTTTCATTGGGTCGGGCAATTATGCGACAAAGACTCTTATGCCTGCATTCAAGGAGGCTGGTGCAGGCTTGCGAAGCGTGGCGACGAATACCGGGGTGGGTGGCGTGCATGCCGGTCGAAAGCACGGGTTCATAGAGTCCACCACCGATGTGGGACGCCTGTTCTCCGATGACCAGACCAATGCCATTGTCATTGCCACCCGTCACGACAGTCATGCTGGCTTTGTGTTGGAGGCCTTGCGCTCTGGCAAGCATGTCTTCGTTGAAAAACCACTTTGCCTCAATCATCAAGAGCTTGAGGAGATCGGAAAGGCTTTTTCCGAAAGGCAGGAGGGAGAATCAGGTGCCGTCCTGATGGTTGGCTTTAACCGGCGCTTTTCCCCGCAGGTTCAGAGAATGAAGAAACTGCTCAAGGGGAAAAAGGATCCCAAAGCTTTTGTCATGACGGTCAATACAGGAGAAATCCCTGCCGATCATTGGGCTCATGACCCGGAGACGGGCGGAGGGCGAATTGTCGGGGAAGCCTGTCACTTTATTGACCTGATTCGTTTTCTCTGCGGAGCCCCGATCAAAAGTTTCCAAAAAATGGAGATGGATTCCTCTACCCGTGACACCGCTACTTTACAGCTTGGTTTCGAAGACGGATCGGTCGGTACGATTCATTACTTTTCCAATGGTAGCAAAGCGTATCCAAAGGAGCGCTTGGAGGTATTTGCTTCCGGAGGGATATTGCAACTGGACAACTTTCGAAAACTTCGTGGATTTGGGTGGCCGAGTTTTCGGAAAATGAATCTTTGGCGACAGGACAAGGGTCAGAAAGCGTGTGCCCGGGCCTTTGTGGATGCCGTTAGCGGTGGTAAGCCTTCACCCATCGGGATGGATGAAATTTTGGAGGTCAGCAGAGTAGCCATTGATCTGCAAGGAGGTGCATGCTCGTAGATTTCATTGCTGGGGCGCGTCCCAATTTCATGAAGATTGCCTCCATTATCCGGGCAATCAATTCTCGGAAGATTGAGGGGGGTAAACTGAGCTATCGTTTGGTTCATACCGGTCAGCACTATGATGAAAACATGTCGGGATCGTTTTTCGCTCAATTGGGTATTCCGGAGCCCGACGTAAATTTGGAAACGGGGTCGGGTACCCAGGCCGAGCAGACGTCCGCGATCATGCTTGGATACGAAAAGTTGCTCATGGAAGCCCCCTCCTCGCTCTGTCTGGTCGTGGGCGACGTGACCTCGACCATGGCTTGTGCGATTACGGCGCAAAAGCTTTGTATCCCCGTTGCTCACGTTGAGGGGGGTATTCGTTCGGACGATTGGACCATGCCTGAGGAAATCAATCGGGTCGTGACTGATTCGGTGACCAATTACTTCTTCACCACGAGTGAAACGGCGAATGAAAACCTTGCCCGAACCGGTGTCTCGGAGGATCGGATCTTTTTCGTGGGCAATACCATGATCGATACTCTGCTTGATAATGCCGATCGATTGAAAAAGCCGGATTTATGGGAAGATATCGGTTTGTCGGAAAAGGATTATTTCGTACTCACTTTGCATCGACCGGGGAATGTGGATCGACCTGATAATCTTGCCGACGCGCTTCGGTCCATCGGTGAGGGTGTGCGCGGGAAGGCAGTTGTTTTTCCCGTTCATCCACGTTCTGCGAAGAGCTTGGAAGAGGTCGAAGGGCTTCCCGAAAACATTTTCTTCACAGATCCTCAACCTTACTTGGAATTCAATTTTTTGGTCAAGCATGCCAAGGGGGTGATAACCGATTCCGGAGGTATTACCGAAGAAGCCACTGTAATGGGCGTTCCCTGCATGACCTTGCGCGATACTACCGAACGACCCGAAACGATCACTGTGGGAACGAACGAGCTGGTCGGTACGGACCCAGATGCCCTTAGCCCCTTTTTGGACCGCTTGTTTGCGGGAGAATGGAAAAAGGGAGCCATTCCTGAAAAATGGGATGGCAAGACCGGTGAGCGCATAGTTGCTTCCTTGGAGAGAATTCTTTGCCGTTAGCTAAATTTTCATTGTACTGGAATACAATCCGATATCTTAAACCGAGTCAGGTTTACGGAAGACTCTTTTCCAATTGGTTGAAACCGGGAAAAGTTCGAGCACCCGACGTCGGACTTCGTTCCGGCTCGGGGCATTGGGTCAAGCCTGCCGAGCGCGAGTCGAGCATGGTGGGCGCATCGAAGTTCAACTTGCTTGGGCAAGCCATGGATTTGCAGGAGATTGATTGGAATGGTTCCGAAGTTGAAAAGCTCTGGCGCTATAACCAGCATTATTTTGACGACTTGAATGCGAGGAAATCGAGTGAGCGGGTTTCCTGGCACAAGGAATTGATCGAAGATTGGATTTCCCGAAACCCTCCTTGTGAAGGAATTGGATGGGAGCCTTATCCGACTTCCCTGAGGGTTGTAAATTGGATCAAATGGACCAATGCCGGAAACGTTTTGAGTCAGCAAGCGATCAAAAGCTTGGCTACGCAGGCCGAGTGGATAAGCAAAAGGGTGGAGCGCCACCTTCTCGGCAATCATCTTATTTCCAATGCCAAAGCGCTCGTTTTCGCAGGTTTGTTTTTTGAAGGAAGCTCAGCCAAAAGATGGTTTTCGGAGGGAGTGGAAATTCTCCTGCAGGAGATTCCGGAACAAATTCTATCCGACGGCGCCCACTTTGAGCGCAGCACTATGTATCACTCATTGGTGTACGAGGACATGCTCGATCTTTTCAATTGCCTTTCGCTCTTTGATTCCACGCCTTGCGATTTGTCCGGGCTGGTTGAAGCGCTCCGGCAGAGAATGCCCGGGATGGCAAAGTGGTTGAACCACATGTGCCATCCGGATGGAGAAATAAGTTTCTTTAACGATGCCGCTCAAGGAGTAGCGCCGGCTCCCGGAGCCTTGGCCGATTATGCCAAAAGGCTTGGCTTCCGGGATCCTCCTGATCCTTCCGGAGTTTCATGTCATTTCCCGGATAGCGGGTATGTCCGCTTAAGCGAAGAGTCTGCGGTCGCCTTGCTGGACGTTGCTCCCCTCGGCCCGGACTATCTGCCTGGACATGGGCATGCCGACACCATGTCCTTCGAGTTGTCTGTTCATGGGCAAAGGGTGATTGTCAACGGCGGAACGTCGACCTATGAGCCAGGGGAGCGACGCTTGCGCGAGCGCGGTACCTGCTCTCACAGTACCGTGGAAATCGAAGGCAAGGATTCTTCGGAGGTTTGGCGCTCCTTCCGGGTTGCCCGCCGGGCTCGTCCGGTTGTCACAAACTGTGAATTAGGTTCATCCTCAAAGACTGTTTCTTGCCATCATGACGGTTATGCCCGGCTACCAGGGAAGCCTATTCATGAGCGGATCTGGAAATTGGATGACAAAGAGTTGAAGGTTTCTGATCAAATGGTTGGGGGAAGTTTTTCGGGAGTGGCCAGATACGTTCTTCACCCAAGCGTGGATGTTTCATCTCAGACCGACGGCACTTGGCTCCTGAGCTTGAAGAATGGGCGAAAAGTACGAATCAATTCGTTGAGAGGAAAGGGTCGCGTGGAGGACGCCCATTATGCGCCAAGGTTCGGCCAAGCTTTGAGCACTCGGTGTATTTGCGTCCAATTGGATGAGGGGAATGCAATCACCAGGCTGAGCTGGGACTAGGTTGGTTGTTACGCCATCGTGAAAAGAATCGCATTTGTAATTAGCTATCCGTTACGCAGAGAACTTGCCGTCGGAAATCGAATCCTGTCCTTTTTGATCGGCGCGCACCAGCGCGGTCATGAGGTCGTGTTGATTTCACCGGGTGATGAGCCGGTCAAGTTGGCTCAAATGCCTGATCGTTTTGAGCATAGGGTCATTGGTCCGCGTCCCAAGGGTAAGGGTGGTTTTGTGGGCAGGGCCATCATGGAAACCTTTCTTGCCCGGAAATTATTAAAAGAGTTGGGGGCTTGCCGATGTGAAGAAATATTCATCAGCATCCCTTCCATGTTTTTGCTTTTCCTGAGTCCAAGGCAGAAGGACAAGCTCACTTGTCTGGATATACGTGATTTGACTTGGGAATATCTTGAGGATTCCTGGTTTCATTCTTTGGCCAAGCGCGTCTTCAGACGTCTTGCCCGAAGTCGGATTGGCAGGTTCTCTTCGGTGATCGTAACCAACCCCTCCGAAAGACGGTACGTGAAAGAAGAACTGGGAGTTCCCGAAAGCAAAGTCACGATGGTTCCCAACGGAATTTCCACTAAGCAGTTCGAGGTGTTGGCCGGGGTGGGGAAAAAGGATCGCAAGAAGGGAGAGTCGGTGGTGGTTTCCTATGTCGGGAATATCGGCCTGCCGCAAAACTTGATCGTATTGTTGCAAGTTGCGAAGGAAATGCCGGATTTGATTTTTAACATCATCGGGGCGGGAGAAGATATCGAGCGTGTTCGCGCCTACAAAAATAAAAATCAAATTTCGAATGCTCACCTTTTGGGAAGAGTGCAATGGGAAGAAGTTCCTGAAATTTATTCATCCACCGACATTTTGTATGCCCAGTTGAGCCCCAGTTTTTCAGGGGCCTTGCCATCGAAATTATACGAATACCTGTCAACGGGGAAATTTTTCGTATACGGAGGGGAGGGCCAGGCGCCCGAATTTCTGTCTAATTTTGAAAACCACTCGGTTGTTTTGCCTGACAATGCGGATACCCTCAAGGATGCGATTGAAAAGTCGATTCGATCCGAAAGGCACAAGGTTCATTCTACTGAAAACATTGAATCCATAAGAAAGAATTATCTCAGAGAAAAAAATGCAGTAAGATGGCTGGAAACACTTGAAAGCCAGAGGGATACTGCATGACCAAATGAAGCCTGATAAGGAAATTTATCGACTTGTCTGCAGCTTAAAGCCAAGAAAAGAGATTCGATAACTGATATGACCCGATCTTCAGACTGGAACCTAAGCAAAGGCGTGAGAGTTTCCGCAAACCTAGTTGTTGCGGTTTTGGTATCCTATCTGGTGCCCAGGCATTTTTCACCCGTTACGGAAACCCTGTTTCTGGTAAGTATCGAGAAGCACGCCCTATACTCCCTTTGGTTCGGGCTGTCCTTTTTGATTTTCGGGGAAATGGCTGGCATTGCCGACCGGAGATTGCTCAACCCATCGACTCGGCATTTCTTCCTTTTTCTGCTATCCGGATTTCTAGCCAGCCTTTCCTTGCTACTTGTTGTTTGGTTGGTCGAATTCAGTTTTGTCGGGAGGTTTGTGGTCTTGAAAATTGCCACTTTCACTGGGCTTGGCAGTTTTCTGTTTTCTTTGATCTTCGCTCGGTTGGCCAGTCAGAGCCGGACCAGGACTTTTCTGATGGTTCCCGAGGAGGTTTCAAAGGTCATTCAATCTGCGTTAAACGATCAGGCGGGCTTGTTCGAGTGGATGAACCGCGATGGATTGTGTTCGGATGCCAGTATTCAGGAGTTTTGCAAAAAAGAGATGATTGATCTGGTGGTCATGGACAAAAGCCCCGAAGGCGGGGAGATCGAAATCATTCCCTTGCTTGAAGGGGGTACCCAAGTGATGGGCGTAGTTGAATTTTGGGAGCAATACTTGGAGAAGATTCCTCCGCGTTACGTCGACCAATCGTGGTTGGCTAAGCTTGACCTGCGCTTGAGGGATCCTTTTTCCCATAAACTGAAACGGTTGGCTGATCTTGTTTTTGCTTTTCTTGGCATCGTTCTTTCCTTGCCGATTCTTTTGCCTTCTCTTGCCGTCATCGCCATCAATTCAGGCTTCCCTCTCTTTTTCACCCAGCGCCGAACAGGTTTCATGGGGCGTGAGTACACCCTCTTCAAGTTGCGGACGATGGAGAAAAACGCCGAGGAAAAAGGAGCCGAATGGGCAAAGGAAAAAGACAAGCGGGTGACCGGCTGCGGGAAATTTCTGCGCAAGTGGAGGATCGATGAGATTCCGCAGTTCCTGAACGTAATCAGAGGTGAAATGTCAATTGTCGGACCTCGTCCCGAACGCCCTGAGTTTCAAGAGGAGCTAATCAAGCAGGTCCCCCACTGGAATTGCAGGCACCTGGTCAAGCCCGGGCTCACCGGATGGGCTCAGATTCGTTATCGTTATGCAGCCGATTCGGATGCATCCGAGGAGAAGTTGGCGTATGATCTCTATTACATCAAACACGCCTCGATCCTGATGGATCTTCAGGTTATTTTATCGACCCTCCGGTCAGTTGCCCGCGGAAGCCGATGAGAATACTTGTAACGGGAGGGGCGGGGTATATAGGTAGCCATACCGTATTGAGCTTGCTGGAGCATGATTTCGAGGTCGTGGTTCTTGATAATTTCTCCAATTCCTCACCTGTCTCACTGGAGCGGGTTGAGAAGCTTTCGGGTAAATCGATTCGTGTTTTCGAAGGAGACTTGCTTGATCGGGGAATCCTGGGGCAAGTATTTTCCGAGTGTCCCGATATCGTCTCGGTAGTCCATTTTGCGGCTTTGAAGGCTGTTGGTGAATCAACTGAACAACCTCTTAGGTACTATCGTAATAACGTTGTTGGATCTCTTGTGCTGTTGGAGGAAATGGAGCGGGCAGGAGTGCGAAATCTTGTCTTCAGTTCCTCGTGCACGGTGTACGGCGAACCTGAAAAAGTTCCGATTGTCGAGGATCACCCGATCGGCGGGGTTTCCAGTCCTTACGGTCGAACGAAATCTGCAATGGAGGGAATTATTCAGGATTACGCTTCTGCAAACATCCAATTCAAGTCTGCGATCCTAAGGTATTTCAATCCGGTTGGCGCTCATCCGAGCGGAGAAATTGGGGAGGATCCAAATGGAATTCCCGACAACCTCGTCCCTTTCGTATGCCAAGTGGCTTTGGGGAAGCTAGAAAAGTTAAGAGTGTTTGGGAGCGATTATCCGACCCATGACGGTACGGCCGTTCGGGATTATCTGCATGTAGTCGATTTGGCAGAAGCTCACGTTCGATCCCTGGAAGCTCTAAAATCGAAAGAGCAAGGATTCGTTTGCAACTTGGGTACCGGTCGTGGCTCTTCGGTTTTGGAAGTGCTTGACGCATTTGAGCGGGCGACAGGAATCAAGATTCCCCAGCAACTTTCGGGTCGCAGACCAGGCGATGTCGTCGAGGCTTGGGCAGATCCTTCCCTTGCTAGGGAATTGTTGGGTTGGGAGGCAAGGCATACCTTGGAGGAAATGCTCAGGGATGCCTGGCATTGGCAGGAAAAAAACCCAAATGGATTCGATTCGGCTTAGAGAGAAAGCCCGAAATCCTTCGGTTCGAATCCTCGATCCGTCAGGGCTTTTGAGAGGTCGCTTAGCTTTATCTTGTTTCCGATGGCTATTCCCATCTCTCGAAATCCGTTCAGCTTTAACTCCAGCACGAACTGAATGTTTTTCGAACGGGAAGGCACCCCGTTCAGGTCGTAGGGCTTGGCTGCATGAATTTCGAGCAACCGTCCTTCCGGGGAAAAATAACCAATATCGAGAGGAATTCTTGTATTCTTCATCCAAAACTTCTGCGGTCCGGGTTCTTCGAAGACAAAGAGCATCCCTTTTCCCAGAGGCATTGAATCCCTATGCATGAGACCCTTTTCACGCTCACTCGGTTTGACCGCGAGTTCGGCATCGATCGTTTTCTCACCAATGGTGAAAGGGAAAGACGCATTAGGCTCGGTTTCTGGGCGATGGGTTGTTTCGTAGGTGCCTTCCTTGCAGGATCCGGCGAGGAAGAACAAGCACGTCAGCAAATGATAATTGAGAATTCGGCTCAGTTGGGTCATATACTGTTTTGATGAAAGATATTCTCGAGCGAATCAAGCGCCTTCGTCTTCTTGTAGTCGGTGACGTCATGCTGGACCGCTATGTCACGGGAGACGTTAACAGGATTTCTCCTGAGGCTCCCGTTCCCGTTCTTACGGTGGGTGCAGAGAGGTCGGTTGCCGGCGGAGCGGCCAACGTTGCGTTGAATGCATGCGATCTGGGGGCTCAAGTCGAGGCCTTCGGCTGGTTCGGAAGCGATGAGCAAGGCAAGCGATTGAAAAGCCTGCTTGGCGATAGGGGGATCGAAGTGGATTCCCCCCTTGCCTTTGAGGGCGCTCCCACGATTAGCAAAACCAGAGTAATGTCCTCCAATCAGCAAATTTGCCGGGTTGATCGGGAACTTGACCCTCAATCCTACCAACCCGATCTGTCCGTCCTGGGCGACTTGCTTCGTGAAAAGGTCCGTTCTGCAGACGCCGTGATTGTTTCTGATTACGGGAAAGGTTTCGTGACCAACGAATTGCTTTCGCTTGTTCGCGAAACTTCACCCTTTCTG
>JAOLZO010000013.1 GCA_028343845.1 Verrucomicrobiota bacterium
AAAGATATTCATAGACGGGCCCGGGGACGTCATTCCTAACGGACTGACCGCTTCGAATCTTTTGGCGGATTGCGGTTGAGGATAGGTCGATGAGCTCGTTGCCCATCCGTTCGAACCTGATTTCGCAGAGAGGGGGTTCGCGTAAGGTCATGTCTGAAGGTCTTGAGAAAACGAGGAAGGTGACGATTTGGGCGAGTTCATCGATGAATTTCCATTGGTCCAGCTTGTGAAACTGATCGGCCCCGAGGAGGAGATGGATTTCGGACTGAGAATATTTTTTTCTGACTTCGAGCAGGGTTTCGTAGGTGAAGCATACTTTTTGCTGAGATATCTCGTGTGGGAATACCTCAAGCTCGGGGTGTTCCCGGGCAACCCTTTCAAGCATGGCCAACCTGTGGTCCGCTGCGAAAAAAGGTGGGGCCGAGCGAAGGGGGGCGTGATAGGCGGGGCAAAGAAGGAGCGTTTCGAGACCGGCTTGAGCGATTGCCTGTTTGGCCAGGGACAAATGTCCGTTGTGCATCGGGTCGAAGGAGCCACCGAAAAAACCGATCTTTGGCCAATGGGTTGAAGGCGAATCGACCATTCCGGGGTCACAGGGATCTTCCCTCGGACTTTTCAAACAAGGTGAACATTCTACCCTTGCGGAAGTAAGTGACCTGTCCGGACGAGGAAACGACGAGAGCGATCGAGTCGGTGACGTGCGTAATGGCCGCAGCCGCGGCGTGCCTCGTCCCGAGGCCTCCGGGCAATACGACGTCGTCCGCCTTGGCTTGGATCAGGCATCCCGCTGACTCCACCACTCCATCACCTTGAAGAATGAAGGCCCCGTCGATCATGGCGAGTTCCTTGATCGTTTCGTCCATGAACGGATTGAGAATGCTGCGGTCTTCTTCCGCGTAACCGTGAAAGGGGTTGAGGATGAGTTGCTTGGATCTTTTGGTCACTTCCTCGTGATCGCCCAGAATGAACATGGCTCCGATGGACTGACCTTCCCGTCCCGCCGTGGCCAGGTCCGTGGAAATCGCAGTGATCCGCTCGAGGGCTTCGGCCGTCACGTCGTGCGGGAGCATTTCGTCACCTTGCCCGATTACCGATTCGAACTCCTCGTCCACGTCGACCACAAGGATGGTATCGAGTTGCCCGCTGTCCGGAATTCCGCCAACACAGCAGACGCGGTCCTGAAAACCAAAGATCTCTCTGGTCAGCCCGAGCAGAATGGCGGCCCGGAGTTGCGAGAGCCTGGAACGGGAGAGAGCCCGCACCGCCAGCGTCGCGTTCGCCCGGTGGTGATCGCGATCCTCGTCTGAGACGTCCTGGCCGGCCAAGACGAGCTTGAAGCCCGGGAAGGTCATTCTTGGTGCCAGAGTCGGAGGGAAAACGTCAGTGAAGATTAGAATGGTCGAACATTCGGCGGCCTTTGCAATCTTGGCCGCTTCATCCGTCAAAAGCTTGTTGAATTTCGTTCTCCTTCGGGCCGGCCGGTCATCGGTCCCTGCAAAGGCCTTTCTTACCGCTGTCTTGAATTCGGTCTTCTCGCGGGCCATCCAAAGCTGGTCCATGACCGAGTTGTCCTGAAAGGCTCGGGCCAGAGCTGCGAGAAAGGACAGGTAATTCTTTGCTTTTTCGTTGGCGAGGAGCATGAACACGAAACGGATGTCCTCATAACTGTCCTTGCCCTCGAAAGCCAGACCGGCCGGACATCGGCCGACGGCGAGGGCGTAGGGACGCTTCATGGCCACCCGGGCATGGGGGAGGGCAACGCCTTCCCCGATGTAACTGGTAAGGGAACGTTCCCGCTCGACCAGCTCATTGAGCACCTTCTTGCGTTTGGGCGCGGTTGGCAAAAGGGTGTCGAAGGTGTCAACCAGCTCGGCATAGGCTGACTTGAGATCCTTGCTCGTCAGATCGATTATGCGGTTGGATGATATGTAACGATCTATGCGCATGCCTTGAATGGGTAGCGAGGAGAGGCGTACCGCTTAGGGAGAATTCTGGGGTTGGCAATTACTTCTCCCACTCGAGAGCACCGCTTTTCAGTTCGTAAATCAAGCCTGCGACGAGGACGAAAGTAAAAAAGAGCATGGGCCACAAGACGTCCATTCCTCCGGCCGTGAGTTCGCGATGAGTAAGAACCCAGGGAATGAGGAATACGACGTCTATGTCAAAGAGGATGAAGAGCATGGCCGTGACGTAAAACTTGACCGAGTAACGGGTCTCGCCCTTGGTGTCCGCCGCCAACCCACATTCGTAAGGGGAATCCTTGATTTTTCCCGCGGTTGCCTTTTGCCCGAACGCATGACTGGCCACCAAAATGCCAACCCCCATCCCAATAGCCAGGATGATCTGGATAAGCACAGGTAGATAATCAGCGAGAGTCACAAAAAAACCAATCGTACGAAATCGGTCCGGAGGCAAGAAGATTCGACTTTCCCAAGCCTCCCGAATCAGCTCCAATTCTTACGTTACGTAACCAATTTTCGATCGAGGACATATACCTTGTATGAGAAAAATTCTCCAAACTTGCCAAAGGAGGTTGGGATGAGCTATAATATAAGAATGAATCAACAAAATAAACAACCTGTCCTGTCGACTGCCACAAGAGCATCAAGAGGCTTTACGCTCGTTGAAATCCTGATCGTGCTTGCCTTGATCGGAATCGTTGCCGGTCTGGCAATGTCCAACTTGGGTGAAATATTCGGAGGTGGCCAGGAGCAAGTCGCACAGACTTGGGTTAACAGTACCGGGGAGGCCTATGTGACCAGCTACTTTGCTCGGGTCGGCAATTACCCGAAGACACTTGCTGATTTGAAAAACCCTCCAAACGGTGTTCCCCCTTTTGTCAAACGCAGTTCGGATCTTCTCGATCCTTGGGGGAAGGAATACGTCTACAAATATCCCGGAACGAACAATCCGAGAAGTTTCGATCTTTCGACCACGACTCCGGCCGGAAAGGTTCTCGGGAATTGGGACGGGAATTGATTTGATTTTCCGTACATGCGGGGCGGGCACGCGTGCCTTTACCTTAATTGAAGTCCTGCTCGTGCTTGCCTTGGTCGGGGTCATGGTGGGCTTGGTGGCAGGAAATGCGGGAGCCTTTATCGAAGGGAGCAAGATCGAACCTCCAGGGCGTGTCCTCAAGAAGGCCGTGGTCGATTGTCTATACCTCTCCAGCGAGAACAAGCGGGTCGCCTACCTCTCATATCACGAGGAGAATGCCACTTTTTTGATTTCTGACGCGAGCGGAGGGGTTCTGGCAAGCCATGGGATTTTCGAAGGAGCGAAGGAGGAGGGCAAGCCCGACAAGGACGATAACCCGAAAGTAACCTTCCGTTCGATCGGTCCCTTGGCCGGATCCGCAGGTGGCAGCACCGTATTCGACGAAGACATTCTCATCGTCAAACGGGTTCCTTTCCACTTTGGCGCAAGCATTCCCTTCGAGGCTGAGATTGAATTGGAGGGCGAATCGGAAAACGAAACTTATGAATTCGATCCTTTTTCGGGATACCATTTGAAAAAGCTTGAAAAGGACTGATGGAGCGATTGAGGCAAAGATTCCGCGCGAAATCCGGTTTGTCCGCTGGGTTCATGCTCGTCGAGGTCTTGATCGCGCTGGCTCTCTTCGGGATGTCGGCAATCTTTCTTGTCGATGGAGTGGGTACGGTATCAAAGGCCATTCGGGAAATGAAGAATACCCGGGAACTCGAACAGGATTTGATTTGGGTAAGGAGCCAGATCTTCCAGGAAGCCGACTATGAAAAGATGGAAGAGGGCGGGGATATCACCGCCCCGACCATGGGGGAAATCCGTTGGGAAGCGGAAGTGGAGATGCTTACCGAGGTGCTGGACGTATTCAAGGTCACCCTGACCCTAGAATACGAAGGGAACTCCGATTTTAAC
Source organism: Verrucomicrobiota bacterium (assembly GCA_028343845.1). Classification (GTDB taxonomy): domain Bacteria; phylum Verrucomicrobiota; class Verrucomicrobiia; order Opitutales; family Seribacteraceae; genus Seribacter. Next base: position 3,898 of record JAOLZO010000013.1, read on the forward strand.
GTGGAGTCGGGGGAGCGTACTTCGATTATGTATTTGTTTCGGCCCACTTGGGCCCAAAATTCCGATTTTTCCCGGGAACGTAACGACGTGCTTGAGGAAAAGAGGGATAAAATAAGGGAATTGCAGGAAGAGAGGCGGAGGTTGTGAAAAGGCGCGGGTTTTCCATGATCGAGGTCCTGCTTGCCCTTGCTATTGCCGGGTTCCTGTTGACTTCGGCCACTAATTTACTGGTTCTGATCTCAAAGGAATGGGCGGACCGCCCGGCGGCCAGGGATGCATTCGATGCCCATGTCAACGGAGTGGCCCGGTTTCTCACGGCAGTGCTTGAGGAAGCGACCGTTCCGGTGCTCAACCCTTCGGGCAACGATGCGATTGACCTGCAAAGGCCGGTCGGTTTTTCGGATTCGGATGATCCGCTTATTCATTTCTACCTGAGGGAAGCTCCTCCCTTGTTCGTTTGGCCGGGGGGCACCGCTACCCGGGTGCATGCTTATTTGCTTTTTGAAGAGGGGGAAGGTTTGAGCATCCTTTGGTTTTCCGAGCTTCAGGAACTCGAAAAGAACGAAGAGGGCAGGATGGAGCCGGAAGGGGAGGATGAATTGTTCAAGACTTTGATCAGTCCGCTTTGCGAGGAAATCTACTACTCTTACTACGGGGAAGAGGACGATGGCCCGGATGACTTCAGGGAGTGGGATCATTCGGTGGAACTGCAGGAAAAGGAAAGGCAAAGCGAGAAGTTCCGTTTGCCTGCTTTCGTAAAGCTGGTTTTCCGGGGGGAAGGGAAGGATTTGGACAGAACGATCACGATACCCATCGAAAGGCTTTCCCCAAGCGGGCTGAAGGAGGATGGTCGATGAAGGGTGCGCGAGCCAACGCAAGCAGACGGGGTTCCGTATTGGTTTTTATCCTGGTTCTGATTGTGCTCATTTCCGTATTGAGCATGAGGTTGATCGAGGAGGGGGTTAGGGAAATCAATCATCTCAGCCAATTTCACAGAAGGGATGACTTGCGCCTTCATGCCTATTCCGCCCTGGACGTTGCGGTGGGCGTGCTGAACGAATTCAAACTGGTGGAAGGAAAACTTTATTCGCCTGCTCAGGGTTGGGGGGATCCGATGGCCTATTCCGGGGTTTCACCCATCGATCCGGCGGTTACCTGGTCGGTCCGCCTGATTGACGAATCGGCCAAGGTGTCCATATCCAAAGTGAATGAGAAAGACTTGGTCTCTTTGTTTTCGGTTATGCAGGCGGACGACGATTCGTTGATAGACGAAGATGACGGTCAACCCTTTTACGACAGCATGATGGATTGGGTGGACGGCGATGACCAGGAGAGAGACGAGGGGGCGGAGGACGATTATTACGAGGGGTTGGACAACCCGTACTTTACGCCGGACAAGAAGATCAATAATTTCGAGGAGTTCAGGATGATCAAGGGTTTCTCCCATGATCCGGAAGACCCTGAAGATTCGGGGATCTTTTTCGACGAACAGGGAAACGAGACGATCAATATGAAGAATTTCAGGGATTCGTTTTCCTTTTTTAACCAGGGGCCGGTCAACATAAACAATGCCAGTCCCTTCCTGAAAAAGTTTCTTTGCGGGGATGACGACCGCTTGTATGAGAATCTGATGGAAGGACCGGTAGCGGGGAGCGGGGAGCCCTACTATGTAAACCCCAATGAGCAAAACATCATGGCGCTCCGGGGAAACCGTTCCATAAGCATCGCAACCTCCGCCACCATGTTCAGGGTGGAGGTGACAGTGAGAAGGGGGAATGCCAATTTTCAGATACATGCGGTTTTATCAAGCGCAAGTACTTTGGCACCAAGGCCTTCGAGCTCATCACCCGGAGGGCAGAAGTTAAAATACCCCTTTCGGGTTCTTTCGATTCGGGAGAACGAAAATTTGGTCGACTGAACAACCCCTGAGCGCTACCTTGAGAGTTCTATCCCATGGCGGAAAATTCTGACAAAGCAACCGATTTCCCAATCGGAGAGTTGCGTGAAATCACCTTGCTTATACCGGGTGAGCATTTTTTTTGCGAGAGTTTGCCCCTTCCAACGGACTTAGGAACGGAAGGTTTTTGGGATTTTGCACAGCAAGCTCTTGATTTGGACTCGTTCTCCCCTTACCCGTCCGATCAACTGGCTTGGGGCTTTCATGCCTGCGAGAACGCTCGGAAGGTTATCGTTTTCGCCACCCCTTTCGTCAAGATGCGCCAAATGGGTTGGCAGAACCTCGAATTCTTTCGCTGGGTTCTGCCGTGTTTCGTTTCGCTTCTGGCGAAAGAGTTCGAAAGACCCTCCATTGCTTTTTTGCTTCACGACGAGACCTTGACTGCGGCCTCTTTCGAAGGAGGGGAGACCGTGCCTGAGGCACTCTATTCATTGCCCGTCGATTCGGGCAATCAAGATGAGCTCGAGGCGGTTCGGGGAAAATTGCTGGGAATGTTCGACCTCGCTCATTTCGAAGGCATTGAAGAGATTCTCACGACCGGCGAAGTGAACCGAACAAGCGACGGTGTCTTTCGTTTCCAGAACGAATGGCTCGACGCGAACCAGCCTGAACTGGATCAAACCGTTTCAATTCCGGACGAGGGTCTTTGGCAATATGACCTGAGACCTTTGGAATTCAAGGGTGCCGAGCGCAAGAGAAGGAAGCAAGCCGGACTGAAATGGAAAAGCCTGTTGGGTTCGTTCATGGGCATGGCAGCCCTTTTTCTTCTTTTTGTCGGGCTCAAGATTGCTGAGGTCAAGTTAGATGACTTGAAGACCTTGGAGCAGGCAAAGGATTTTAGAAAGCCTCAGGTACTCGCCTCGATGGCCCTTTTAAGGACCTTGGAGGAAAACAAGCTGGGGGGAATCAATCCGATCGATTCCTTGAAACGGATCATGGTTCACCGCATAATCGATGCCAAGGGCGATCCCAGTCTTTATCTGACCTTTGCTGAGTTCAAAAGCAGGTATGAGCTCGAACTCAAGGGGAAGGCAAGAAACATCCCTTCGATCAATGCCTTTTTTGACAAGCTCATTCAGGCGGAGGTAGTTGAAAATCCCAAGAAACGACCGGATATGAAAACCCTTACGGACGGCTGGGTATCGTTTGACGTTTCCCTCCAAATGAAGGACGTTAAGGATGATGGGGCAACAACTCCCGATCAGTCATCAGGAAACGAAAACCCTCCGCCAGAAGAAGGATGAACGCGATAACGGCACTGTTTTTCAAGCTAAGCGGAAGGGAGCAAACCCTTTTGGTCTTTTCCCTTTGGGTTGTTTTCCTTGTTTGCCTGGTCAAGCTTTGCGGTTCCGGAATGAATACCTTCAGGGAATGGCAGACGGTGGATCAATTGATCGAGGGTCATGATACCATTCTCAATCAGGAGCAATCGATCAACCGGGCCCTGGATCAAAAAAGGGAAGAGCAGCAGGGTGTGAGCTACGACTTGAGGCTTCTCCAAAACGAAGTCGACAACATCATGAGAAAGTTCTTTCAGGCCAGGCAGGCGCGCCTTTATACTGAGGATACGAAAGTTTTCGAGAAACACTCGCAACACGACGTACGGGTCAAGCTGACCGGTGTTGAATGGGGTGACCTGAAGGACTTTGTGAAGGAGTTTTTTCTAGATGACAGGAACAAGTACATTTTCTTTAGCGAGGTCGAGATCGATCCCGACTACCCGAAAAACAAGAGCGAGGTTTACAATGCGACCTTTCACATCAGCTCGGTCGAGTTTAGCAAATGAATATCTTACGATCCCAAACTAATATGATCAGACTTCAAATACTAACGACTCTTTTTTGGATTGGCGGGCAATGTCATTTTTCTCTTTGGGGGCAGAATAACCCTCCGGGTCCGCCCCCTTTCAATCCGATTCCCGTTGCCCCCGCTGCGCCTGCTCCTTTCCCGACACCTCCTCAAGCTCCTCTCGATCCCGTCCAGCCTGCCGCTCCTCAAGCCGCTCCCGGGCCTTCCGTCCCTCAGGCTCCTGGATTATTTGCGGACGGGACCATGGAGCCGCTTGAGCTTTCGGGAGTGCCTGGTCTCAATGTCGAAGAATTCAGGCCATTCGTGTTGAGAAAGGCGGATGCGAACTCATTGCTTGATTTGATCCAACAACATACGGGATGGAACATTCTTCGCACCAACAAGGATCTTCCGGCCATGGAGATAAGCTTTAACAGCCAAGGACACCTGACCAAGGGGGAAACCATCCGGATCGTGGAAAGTCTGCTCGCCATGCATGGGGTCAGCATAAGCAAGATTTCCGAAAACCTCTACAAGGCGGTGCGATCTGAAAAAGTCAATATGCACGTCCCCATTTGGTTGGAGGGTCCTGCCTCCATGATCAAGCCGAGCCAAAAGATTTACATGAAGACCTTTCATCTCAACTATGCTCCGGCCAAGGATATGGTTACTTATCTTACTCCTTTCAAGACCGAGGTCGGGCAACTCGTCCTACTTGAAAATGCAAACAGCATCCTGGTGACCGATGCCTTGATCAATTTGCAAAGGATGGAACAGTTGCTCGAACAGCTTGACCGTCCGATTTCCAGGGAAGAACTGGGGGCGAAATTCGTCATTTGGCCAACTAAACATGCTGGGGCAATCGAGCTCGAAAGAAAGCTGGAGGCCATGATCGAAGGGAGCCTGAAGCCTTTTCTCGGAGGAACGACCCAAGTGGATTCCGATGAAAGAACGGGAAAGCTTCTAATTATGACCCGACAGGAAAATGTTGAGACTATAGAATTCGTTTTGAACGAACTAGATGCTCCGATCAAGATGAAGACCACTAGCAAGCATTTTAAACTTCAGCATGCAGAGGCCAAGGATTTAGTGGAGATTATTGATAAGATCATATCCGATCAGAAAGCAATCCAGAAGGAAGTGGATAAACAGAAAGCTGCTGGACGTCCCGAAGTGTCCACCACCACGTCTAAAGATCGCAATTCACGACTACAAAACAGTTCTACATTGGGTAAAGCGGGTTCCTCCGCTACTGGTTCATCGACTAGGACAACGATAAGAGAAGCTAAGGGGGGGGATGATGGAGGAGGAATTGCGGATGCAGAAGGTGCTCACGAGTTTAGTGCCTTCATCACCATCTCTTCGGATGAGAGGAGCAATGCCATTTTGGTTTACGGAACGCCAGCGGATATAATTGAAATTGGTCGGATGATCGAGTCTCTTGATCAACCTCTTCCGCAGGCTCGACTTGATACGATTTTTGTGATGGTCGACTTGAGCGAGCAAAACCAACGGGGGATCGATGCCTTGCTAGGGAAATTGGAATGGTCGAAGTTTGCCCGTAGTCCGCGAGGGGAAGCGCTCTTTGGCGAACCTATTACAGAAACCCAGACGATACAGACGCCGGGACCAGATGGTCTTCCTGGTACTGCGGATGATTCGCCTGCTGTCATTACTCCGAGGAAATTCCAAAATACCATGCAGGGGATAGTTGGAATTCCCGGCCTCAACTCGACTATTCCTTTTCAACTGGAAGACTGGAAACTCACCGGGCTCCGGTGGGATCAGATCTTTGCCCTGTCCTCGGAGCGAAACGATGTGCGGATCTTCTCCACCCCGACCCTTAGCTTCGCTCATAATTCGGACGACGTGCATATCCTGATCGAAGATGAACGAAACATCATCATTCCCACCTATTCTGGATACAATAGCGGAACGGAGGGAGGCAATACCGCGGAGCCTAGCTCGATAACGGCCAAGACTTCGCTTCAAATCAAGAAGCCGAAGATCGGCATGCCCATGATTGATGAAAACGGAACGATCGTTAGGGCCGGTTCCATTTACATGGAGATCGAGGTGAAAGCGGAAAAGTTCGATGAGACCCAGAGCAACACCTATCAAGGGCAATCCCTGCCGGCCAAAAAGATTAGGGAAGCCAAATCCTTTCTAACCGTGCGGGATGGGGAAATCATTGTTTTGGGCGGGTTACAGGAAGTTCAGGTCGATTCCACCGAGTCGAAGTATAACCTGCTGAGCGACATCCCTTATTTCGGAAAGAAGTTCTTTAGACCGAAAAGCATCAAGTATACCCCGACCGAGCTGCTTATTTTTCTCAAACCCACGATCATGAGGCCGGGTCAAAATGATACCCCCGAAAACATAAGGACAATTGATGAGCGAATCAGGGGAGACTACAAGCCCAAGTTCACATCTCCTTCAGGCCAGGTGCTCGGAGTACCTGACATTGATGGAAAGATAAAGGAAAATTCGTCCGTCAAGGACAGGCCGTCTTCCCGACCCCAGCTATGAAACTGATCCGTATGAGAAACCCCAACTGTCTTCTACTCATTGCCCTTTGGGGTTTTTTGGGGACGGTTGTTTTCGGGAGTTCGGACAGCCCGTTCGCAAACCCGGACAAGCCACCGCCCAAGCCTGCTGAAAAAGGCAACAACCTTCCGATTCCTCAGAAATTCAAGCCACCGGTCAAGCAACAGCCATCCCCATTCGAGCTTCGCGGGTACTACAAGTTCGAGGGCCAATGGCGTTTCTATCTATACAACAGGAACGATAGGGAGGGCGCATGGCTGGATAGTGACGAGAACTCGACCGCCGTCAGTTATGCGGGGGAAACCTTTGTTTTCGATACGGAAAACAAAGAGGTGGCCCATGAGGGGTTTCAACCCATTACACTCGTGGAGACCCCCAAGCCAACCGGCAAGGCCTTTACTCCTGCTCCCGCGAAGTCAAGCTCCCCGGCCAAGCCAAAAAACCCAAATCCAACTGTCAAGAAACCAGGTCCTCCGCCTATCCCCAAACCCAGAAAATAAGCTTTGTGATTTCCGAAAAAAACAACGAAGGCGGCAAATCAGCCGAGAATCCGAGTTCGGCGGAGGAGGGAGAGGGAAGAACCTTTCTGACTTCGGATTCCTTTGAGAGTATGGATTGGTGGTCCGGGTTGGCTGATCTGGACAGGATCAACATTCTTTCCGCTCCTCTCGAGGACCGAGCCCGCTTGCTCGCTTCCAAGTACTCTTCGACGATTGACGAGACTATGCTTGAAATCGGTAAAAAGGCCAAGCTTTCCTACGTCGAGGATTTTGAGCTTCCCGAGAATCCGACGAAGCTCCTCCCCCTCCGTCTGATTCACAGCTATAGTTGCCTGCCGATTGGCGAAGAGGAAGACGAGGGCACGCTTAAACTGGTGACCGTCTGGCCCCCTTCCGAACGGATGAGCAGGTGGGTCTTCGCAGTGTCCGGCAAAAAACCGATTTGGAGCCTGAGCTCGCCCGAGAAGATCTCCCGGGCCATTACGGAGAACTTTGGGATTGGAGCCGAGAGTTTGGATGAATCGGATCTTGACCTCGAGGGAGAGGAGGAAGCTCAGGACGATTTGGAGGATCAGAATGCGGCCATCATCCGCTTCGTGAACGAGGTGATACAAAGAGCGATCGTGGATCGGGCTACCGACATTCATTTCGAGCCTCACAAGGAAACTTTGCAAATCCGCTACCGGATTGACGGTCAGTTAGTGCCCGTCCGCGTACCGGATAACTTGAGAAGTTTTCAGGACGCCATTATTTCGCGGATCAAGATCATGAGCGCGATCAATATTTCCGAGAAGAGAAGACCGCAAGGGGGAAGGATTACCTTTTCCCAAGGACAGAGCGATCTGGATATCCGTGTTTCCACCCTTCCTACGCTTTATGGGGAGAGCATAAGTCTCCGTCTGTTGAACGAAAAATCGCAACCTCTCTCGATGCGGGAGTTGGGGCTGATGATCGGTGACGAGAAAAACATAGTGTCCATTTTGGAGAAACCTCATGGGATTGTTCTGGTGACCGGGCCTACTGGCTCCGGAAAATCGACTTCCCTGACCGCTTTTATCCGTCGGATCCATAAACCCGAACGCCGGATCATGACGGTGGAGGATCCGGTCGAGTACGAAGTAGCCGGGATTAATCAAACTCAGGTTAATTCGGAAATCGGATTTACCTTCGCCAGCGCATTGAGGGAAATCCTTCGTCAGGATCCGGACGTGATCATGGTTGGTGAAATCAGAGACCGAGAGACCGCTGACATTGCCATCCGGGCATCCCTGACCGGGCACTTGGTTTTGAGCACCTTGCACACCAACGATGCGCCGGGCGCGATCACCCGATTGGTTGATATGGAGATCGAACCGTTCCTCATTGCCTCGTCGGTAGAGATGGTCATTGCCCAAAGGCTTGTGCGCAGACTTTGTCAGGAATGTTGTGCGCCTGCCCAAATGTCCGAGACCGATATGCTCGCCTCGCTTTCCATCCTCGAGGTGGATCCGTCCGAACTGGTTCATGCTTCCAAGGTCATGCAGGCGGTCGGATGTCAAAAATGTCAAAACCTAGGATACCGTGGGCGGGTGGGGATTTTCGAATTGATGCGGATGAGTGACGAGATTCATGGCATGGTGATCAAGAACGCCTCCGCTCCTGATATCCGGGAAATTGCCCTGTCGGAGGGCATGAGTACCTTGCAAGGCAGTGGCTGGGAGCAAATCAAGCGGGGGCTCACGACCTTCGACGAGGTCATCAGGTATGCCGATGGTTACGTCGATGAAGAACCGGATCAGGCATTCTCCGAGGATAGTCCGGGCGGCGTGGTCGAAAGCCCTCTTGAAGACTGAGCTTTTCCAAAATGGCCAAATTCAAATACGTAGCCATTGACGTCAGGGGGAGGAGTTTGGCCGGAGAGGTCGAGGCTGATGACCCAAAAGCGGCCAAGCAGCTTGTGCGAGGCGAAGGGCTTACTCCGCTTAAGTTATCCCGAGTCGGCGGAGAGGTGGCGAAGGAGTCAAGCATTCCCAAGAAAACAATTCCTTTTAGCAAAAGAGATCGCTCCGGGGGGAGGGCAAGGAAATTGACCGCCAAGGGAGAGCGGACGGGGTTGGATTTTCTCAAGAGACTGATGGAGCTTCACGGTAGCGGGATGCCCGTTGCGGATGCGGTCAAACTATTGAACCAAAGACTGTCCGATCCCAAACTCAAGGAGGTGGCAGGTTTTCTTTGGAAGGAACTTGCGGAGGGAAGAACTTTGTCCAGGGCAATGAGGTCTTTGCCTCAGTATTTCAGCGAATCCTCGACTTTTGTCATTGAAGCGGGGGAAGCGACCGGCAACGTCACCCCTATTCTGAAAAAGATCATTTCTTACTTGGAGGAGAAGAGGGAAATCCGTTCCAAGGTCATGGCAAGTATGGCGTACCCGATTTTCGTAGGTTTCGTCGCTTTTTCGGTGGTCATCTTTTTTCTCGCCTATCTTTTGCCTACGATCGAGGAAATGCTCGAGCAATTGGGGGGTGAATTGAACTTCCTCGCCACCGTCCTGATTGAGGGATCAAACTTCGTGCTCAGGTTCGGGCCTTTCGTCTTAATGGGAATTTTCATTTGGTTGCTCGCGATTTTCAGGTGGAGCAAGACGGAAAAGGGAGGGATGGCCGTGGATAGCGGAATCCTGAAGCTTCCTTTGTTTGGCAACATCATGTACCTGTCCGAGATGTTTCAATTGACCAGTTTGCTTTCCACTTTGATATGGAGTGGCATTGGATTGACCGAAAACCTCCGCCTGTGCGAAAAGACAATCAAGAATCGTTTCTTGCGCAATCGCTTCCGTTCCGCACGGGCTTTGGTCAATGAGGGGAAGTCACTTCCCGAATCCTTGCGCAAATACAAGTTCCTTCCCTTGATCCAGTTGGACGTTCTGGAAGTTGGGGAAAAGACCGGAAACCTTGGCAATAGCATGGAGGACGCGAGCAATTCCTTTCGCGAGCAATTGACCAAGAAAATCAAACTGATGACGACTTTGGTCTCGGCCGCAGCCTTGGGCTTTGCCTTTTCCTTGGTTGCCCTTGTCGCAATCGCCATTGTCACGAGCATCTTCGAGGTAAGCAAAAGCATAAGCTACTGACATGCCTGGCGTTTTATCAAGATTGACGTTCGTAATCGGGACCGTGGGGTTGGTTACTTTTCTTTTTGCCGGTTGTACCTCCGGAAGCGAGGAAGGAAGCGTCGAGAATACCGAATCGAGCGGGTTGGCAAAGAAGGCGAAGAAGGGCAGGCAGGGCTTGGATGACGGATCGATTTACGAAGGAGAATTATCCAAAGGCAAACCGAATGGATATGGCATAAGAAAGTATGCCAACGGCGACCTATACGAGGGGCAGCATAAGAACGGTTACCTGCATGGATACGGGTCTTACCTTTACAAATCAAGCGAGGAGTTCGATAGGTATTCCGGGCTATGGGAAAGAGGGAAAAGGGAGGGATTCGGAACCTTGGTTTTGACCGATTCGTCCAGGATGGAAGGTTACTGGAACAAGGATGAGTTGCTCTACGGCGAATACCAAGGCTCCAACGGCGTCATCTTTTCTGGAAAATGGAGACAGTCAAGTTTGTCCGAAGGCAGAAAGAAATCAGAACTCAATGAGGAATTCACAGGATCTTTCAATTCCGACGGAACCTATTACCATGGGACCTTCTCCGCGGCAAACGGGGACCGCTACACGGGCAAGTTCCAGTCCGATGCCTACCATGGGAGCGGGGTGCTCGAGAGATTGGACGGTAGTGTTTACGTCGGGAATTTTGCCGGAGGCGAGTTTTCTGGAATTGGAGTACTGGCCGAATCCAAAGGAACTACTTATTCCGGAAAGTTTGAAAAAGGGCTTCCGCATGGCTATGGAGTACAGCAAGACCGTACGGGGGTGACTTATTCGGGGATGTGGTACGAAGGCGAAAAAAATGGTGATGGAACCCTTGATTTCGGGGACGGAACGAGTTTTTCCGGCGAATTCAGGTCCGGTCTGGCCCACCAAGGCTCTTATGATTGGGGGAATGGCAAAATAACGGATTCCTATCAGGATGAAAACGGGCAATGGCTTGATCGTTGAGAGGTTGATTCGTTCATACTTTGAGGTTTGCCAATCTTGATCCTATTCGTCATAAAGTACTGTCTAACTTCGAATAATGTCAGAATCTACCCTATTTAAGCTCAAGTTTTGGGGCACCCGTGGGAGCATTCCCTGCCCGGGCCCGGATACTGTGAAATATGGAGGTAACACTACCTGTTTTGAGATTACTTGTGGTTCTAAGAGGGTATTGATCGATGCCGGAACGGGAATCAGGATGTTGGGCAAGAAGATTATGATCGAGGAGGAGAATTTCCTCGATGCCGACCTGTTCTTCACTCATACCCATATGGATCATATCCAGGGGTTGCCTTTTTTTGCCCCGCTCTATAATCCCTCGAGCGACGTGAGACTGCATGCGGGGCATCTTTCCACTAATGACGACTATGACCTGAGCGGGATCATCGGCACCATGCTGATGAAGGACCCTGTCTTTCCGGTGCCTAGCTCCCTGATCGAGAAAGCCTGTTCATACAGCGATTATTTCGTAGGTCACGTATTCGAGTTGGGGGATGGTATCGTTATCCGTACGGGCAAGCTCAACCATCCCAATGGGGCTTGTGGTTATAGAATCGAGTTTCAAGGCAAAGCGATTGCGATCTGTACTGATACCGAGCATTACGACGACCGGATAGACGAGAACGTCGTAGCCTTGGCAAAGGATGCGGAGGTAATGGTTTATGATTCCGCTTATACTGACGAGGAATATCCAAAGTTCAAAGGCTGGGGGCATTCGACTTGGCAAGAGGCGATCAAGGTAGCCGAGGCCGCTGGAGTTAAGCAAACTTTTCTGTTCCATCACGATCCATCGCACAATGACGAAAAGATGGATCAGATTGCGCAAGAAGCGGCTAAAAAGAAAAAGGGAGTCCGCCCCGCCGTCGAGGGCGAGGAAATCATTCTTTAGGCTGTTGTCCCACTGTCTTTAATCCCTTGTTCAACTGGGGATTGGTCGCGTTAAAATCAGTCAAGGGAAAGGAACTCGAAAGAATGTCGCTTACCCTGCCTGCACCCGCTTGATCAACGACCATCTTCTCTGGTTTTTTGTGAAGGAAAAGGTTTCCCGAGGCATGCATCCGGGCATCAAGCCATGCTTGGGGAGCCAAATGGGCAACCCCTTTCCCTTTGTGGATCAAGGTGGCTTGCTCGATAAACAGATCCTCGCCCCGCAGGGATCCGTTCCCCAATACTTGAGCCTTGAGTTGAGAAACACCTTTTCCTCTCAGCACGACTGTTCCGTCACCTTCATGGCGAAGTTGCAGGGTGGGGGAAAAAAGGTTTTCCAAATGAAGGTTGCCAGCGGAGGTTGAGAAGACGGAAAGATTATCGGAGAGCAAACCGTTTGAGGTCAGGTTACTTGTGCCATGTACCCGGATTTCCCTAAGGCGGTCGATTGATACAATGACTTCAACGGGGAATTTCCGCTTGGCGCTCAACTTGAGAAAAGGAAGCCTTCGAGCTATTTCGTAGGTGTTGTTCGCTTCCACGTAAAGGGTCTTGTCCCGAACCCTCGTAATAACCGAATCAATGATTTCCGAGTCTGCATAAACCGTGGTTTCCCGATTGCGCTTTCCTTTGTTAAGAAAAACGTCCACTTCTCCTTTTACCTCGATTTTGTCGAAAAAGAACAACAGCCTCCTTTGCGATGAGAGTTCCCCAAAAGCCGAAAGACAGAAGGAAAGGATGGCTGCGGGCAAAAGTAAAAAACTGAACTTACTTGGATTTTCCATATTTGCGTCTCTTCCCGTATTTGCGGGGCGCACCCTCCTGCGCGGGAAAGGAAAGGCTTCCCTTCGAGCCTTCTTGGAGAAAGGACATTTGGTCTCGAAGCAGGGCCGCTTTTTCGAATTCCAGTTTGCGTACCGCCTCGAGCATTTCCTTCTCCAATTCCTTAATCAGTTTTTTGACCTCTTTCCCGGACATGCTTTCCGCCATGGCCAGGTCGTCTTTTTCTTCTTCTCGTTCTTGTCTAAGGCTTTCCTGTACCGGTCGCACGACACTTTGCGGTACAATGCCGTGTTTCTCGTTGAAGGCCATTTGCCTTTCTCTTCGGTATTCGCAAACTTCCCATGCCTTTTTGAGGGACTTCGTCATCACGTCGGCATAGAAAAGAACTTTTCCCTCAACGTGCCGGGCGGCCCTTCCGGCCGTTTGGATCAAACTGGTCTCGCTTCGTAGAAAGCCTTCCTTGTCTGCATCGAGAACTGCGACGAGAGCGACTTCCGGCAGATCGAGTCCTTCCCGCAGAAGGTTGACTCCTACAAGAGCGTCAAATGAACCGGCTCGCAGGTTTCTCAGGAGTTCGACTCTTTCAATCGCATCGATGTCGGAATGCAAATATTCCACCCTGACGTCACGTTCGCGGAGGAAGTCAGCCAAGTCTTCGGTCATCCGCTTGGTCAAGGTGGTGACCAGAGAGCGATGACCGGCTTGGGTCGCTTTCTTGATTTCGGAAATGCAATCCTCCACTTGTCCTTCGATCGGGCGGATTTCCATTTCCGGATCGAGAAGACCGGTGGGTCTGATCAATTGCTCGACCACGAGGCTTGATTTTTCAAGCTCGAGTGGGGCTGGGGTTGCTGATACGTAAACCGTTTGTCCGGTCACGCTGGCAAACTCTTCGGGTTTGAGGGGACGATTGTCCAGGGCGGAGGGGAGCCTGAATCCAAAGTCAACGAGCCTTTGTTTTCGGGAGAAGTCTCCGCGATACATTCCTCCGACCTGGGGTAGGGAGACATGGCTCTCGTCCACGAAAAGCAAGAAGTCCTCGGGAAAAAAATCGATCAGACACCACGGGCGTTGCCCAGGCTTTCTTCCCGAAAGATGACGGGAGTAGTTTTCTATTCCGCTGCAAAACCCAATTTCGCGCAGCATTTCCATGTCGTACTCCGTGCGCATTCTGATCCTTTGGGCTTCCAATAACAGGTCTTCCTTTTCGAACCAGGCTACGCGTTCTTCGAGTTCCTTCTTGATGGACTTGCAGGCAACGGCAACTTTTTCCTTGGTCGTTACGTATTGGCTGGCCGGATACACGCGATAGTTCTCCAGTTCGCTTATAGTTGAGCCGGAGATAGGATCGATCTCCCGGATTCCCTCGATTTCATCGCCCCAGAACTCGATCCTTATGGGGTTGTTCGCATAGGCTGGGAACAAGTCCACGACATCCCCGCGAACCCGGAACCGGCCCGCCTTGAGCTCGACGTCGTTGCGATTGTAGAGCCCTTCGATCAATTTTTCCAAGAGGACGTCTCTTCCAATCTCATCCCCTTTTGCTATCTCGACGGAAAGAGCCCGAAAGTCATCAGGTGAACCCAATCCGTAAATACACGAAACGCTGGCAATGACAATGACGTCATTCCGGCTGATCAGGGAACCGGTAGCGGCAAGGCGGAGCCTCTCAATCTCCTCGTTAATCGAGGAATCCTTCTCGATGAAGGTGTCGGTAGAGGGGACGTACGCTTCCGGTTGGTAATAGTCGTAGTAACTGACGAAGTATTCGACGGCATTTTCCGGGAAAAAGGCCTTGAATTCAGAATACAATTGGGCGGCGAGCGTCTTGTTGTGCGAAATGATCAGGGCCGGCCGCTGGAGCCTTTGAATGACGTTGGCCATGGTGAAGGTTTTACCGGAACCGGTGACGCCGAGGAGGGTTTGATCCTTGTTTCTTTCCTCGATCGAGCGAACCAGGGAGTCGATTGCCTCGGGCTGATCACCCTTGGGCTCGTAGTCCGAGACGAGTTTGAAGTCCATAGGGAAATTGGCGAAATTAAGCTCCTAGGATCGCAGAGAGGAATAATACCCTTTCTCTCCTTCGGATTTCCCTATGATAGCTGCGGCGCAACTGTCCCCCAATACGTTCACTGCGGTGCGGCACATGTCGAGGATCCTGTCCACGACGTACACGATGCCCACGCCGATGGCTATGCTTTCCGGCGGAAAGTTGACGGCTTGCAGGATGACGATGATCGCGACCAAGCTGGCAGAAGGGATTCCGGCTACTCCAATTGAGGTAAGGAGGGCCATCAATACCACGGTTGCCTGGGTGACCCATCCCATCTCGATTCCGAACAACTGAGCTAGAAAGACCACTACCACGCACTCGAAAAGGGCTGTACCGTCCATATTCATGGTTGCCCCCAAAGGCAGAGTGAAACTGCTTACTTTCTTTGAAACTCCGGCCCGTTTCGTGACGCACTCCATGGTGAGGGGGAGGGTGGCCGAAGAGGATGCAGTGGAAAAAGCGGTAAGGAGAGCAGGAGCCATGGCCCGATAATGATCGATAAAGCTGATTTTGCCAAATAGCCGGAGGAGAAGAGGAAGAACAATCAGGCTATGGATAAGAAGCCCGAGAGCGACGGTCAGGGCGAACGAGCCCATGACGGACAGCGTTTCGAGACCGACTTTCATAAGGGTGGGGGTGACCAGCCCAAAAACGCCGTAGGGGGCGAAGGATATGATAAAGTGGGTGATCTTGAGGATCAGAGAATTCAGGCTTTCCCAAAATCCTAGCTGGATGGATTGATGCTTTTCCGGGAGGCGGGTAATGAAAAACCCGAAGAGCAAACTGAAGAAGATCAAGCCGAGCAGTTGTCCTTCAACGGCTGCCTTGAATAGGTTTGCGGGGACCATTCGGTGAAAGATTTCGAGGATGCCAGCCCAGCCCCTGTCCGCTTGCTCCAAGGCTCCCTCGATCTTAGCGGAATGCCCGTCGGATTGGTTGTCGAGCATTTGGGCCCGGATTTCTTCCGGGACCTGTCCGGGTTCGATCAGGTTAACGCAAAACAAGCCGGTAGCCACCGCGAGCAGACCCGTCAGGCTGTAAAACAAAAGAGTTTTGACTCCCAGGCGACCGAAATCCTTCTCTCCTCCGATTTTGGCAACCCCGCAAATGATCGAAGTCATGACCAGGGGAATCACGACCATTTTCAGCCCATTGAGAAAAAGCGTTCCGATAAAGGTCGAGACGTCACGGATGAAAACGAACCAGTCTGGTTTCTCGGTCTCTCCTGCAGTCGAGTTGTTTGCCCAAAGACCAATCGAGAAGGCCAAAACCAAGGCGATCAATATTTTTACGTGCAAAGGAACTTTTTTCATCTATGTCCTCACACTATGACTGAAAAAGGCTTTCGAGCAAGCCGATGCTTATATGGGTCGGATCTTTCACCACCATATCCGCGCCACATTCCAATAGATCTTTTCTGTCGCGGGTCGTGGCCAAGCCCAATCCTTTCATGCCACCTCTCCGGGCGGCGATGATCCCGTGGGCGCTGTCTTCGAGCACGACGCAGTTTTGCGGTTCGGCCCCGGCAAGGCTCGCGGCTTTCAGGAAAACTTCCGGATCCGGTTTCCCCTTGGTTACGTCCTCGGTGCATACAGCTCCCGAAAAGAAAGCCGAGAGGTCGTGTTGAGCGCAGGCTAGGTCGACGTTTTTTTTCTCGGTCGAGGTGCCGATTACGCAAGGGATTCCAGCGTCCCGCAGAGATTTGAGCAAATCTTTGACCCCGGAGAGAATGGGAATGCCTTCGCACTTTCCCATTTCGCGATACAGTTCTTCCTTTCTTTTCCCCAATCGGTCGATGATTTCGGGATCCTTCGACCAACCGAGGATTTCCGGAATGATTACGGCATTTCTCTTGCCAAATCCTTTTTTGAAATGACCTTCCGGCAAATCGTACCCCGATTCCTCCGCGAGTTTTTCCCAGCTTTTTTCGTGAAGCGAGGATGAATCAATGACTACACCGTCCCAATCGAAGATAGCTCCCCGCAGTGGCATGGCTTATTCCTCCTCGACATCTGGAGAAGAATCTTCCTCCTCGTCCGAATCTCCTGAAAAAAGGCGCTTGAAAAAACCAGGTTTCTTTTCCTCCTTTTTTTCTTCCACCTGTTCAGGTTCCTTGACCGGGTCGGGTTCTTCGATCGGATCTGGTTCTTTGACCAAAATGGTTTTGTTTTGCTCGAATGATGGGGCCGAACTAATCGTGGAGTTCTCATCAAAACTTTGCTCGGCGTTTTCGAACTGTTCGAGGAAAACGAGCAATGGGGTGTCTTCCGGGATTTCGTCCGGAACCGATTCGTTGCTCTCGACCGTTACTACTGCAGTGGCTCTTTCCCCCAATATTTGGTTGAGCAAATCGCGTGTTAGGGTGGCTTCGGCATGGTCGAAACCAAGCAGTTTCTCTTGTTTGGCCAAGGTTTCCCCAAGCATTTCCATGGCCCCTTCGGAATCTCCTCCGAGGTACTGAAGCTTTCCAATTCGAAACATGGTCTTGAGGGTCATCGGATCCTCTTCTCCCATGACTTCTCTTTCGATTTTGAGGGTTTTGTCGCTTAGGAAGATAGCTTCATCTCCTTTGCCCAAGGCTAGGTAGAGATCGGCCAACTCGTTCATTGCCCGAAGGGTTTCGGGATGTTTTTCACCCTCGTCATGCTTCTTCTTGAGCCTGTCCACAACTTCGGTCTGGGTGCGTTCTGCATCCTCAAGTTTTTCCAGTTTCCGGAAAATCTTCGCAGTGGCTTGAAGGGTTGCCAAGGTTTCGGGATGTAATTGCCCCAAGGCTTTTTCTTTGAGCTGCCGAATTCTCTCATAGGCTGTGAGAGCATCTTCGAGATTATTTCGGGCGTCCAGGATACGGGCTAGGGAATCCATTGCTCCGAGCGTGTCCGGGTGATCGGTCCCCAGAACCTTTTCCAAACCCGGGACAATGACTTTGGCGAGTTCCTCGGCACTGTCCAGATCATCTGCCTTGCGGAAAGCCTCGATCAGAACCTGTCCGGCCCTAAGACTGGATGCATGGTTGTCCCCGTACCGGATCCGGGTTTTCTCGTACACGTTTCTGGCCAGGCTTTCACCCTGAGAAAACTTTGCCGAGGACAAATAGATTTTCGCTAACTCAGACATGCATTTGAGCGAAAGCACGTCGTCTGCGGTCCTGTTTTGATCGTTCAGCAGAGAAAGGACCTTCGCGCACTGGTTCTCAGCTTGTTCGATTTTTCCGGTCCTGCGGTAAACGATAGCCAAATCAATTCGAGTATCGATCACTTCATCATGACTCTCTCCAAACTTTTTCGTTCTCTGATCGAGCAACTCCACAAGCAGGGGCTGAGCTTGTACGTAATTACCCAAGGCGTCGTGCACCATTGCGATTTCATTCATGGCTTCCATCCGGGCGGGCAACTCTTTGGTAATGTTGGCATCGAATAGTTCGAGTACTCTGGAGAGTTCAATCTGTGCCTTGTCGTAGGAGCGGATGGATCGGTAGGATTTTCCAAGGCAAAGCCTGATCCGAGCCTCGATCTCAGGTTCATCGGAAAGTTCTTTTCCTGCCCGTTTCGAACCTTGGTCGAGCATGGTCTTGATCAATTCCGTATCCATTGCCTCCGTGTTTTGCGGGTTGAGCGAGAAAAACAGATTCTGTACGAAATTCGTGATTGCTTGAGTCTTGGCGAGTTCGTCTGAGGTCAGTTTTCGTTCCTCTTCCGCATTTGCCTTGGCGATTGATGCCTGATTTTGTTGATAAAAAGCATAGGCTGCCAAAGTAATTGCGGAAATGGCCAAAAAAGCGGAGCCAAAGGCGATGCGGGCGAGCCTCTTTTGGCGGGCGAGCAGATCTCTTTGCTTGACGTCGTCCAGGCCCAGTCCGAGCAAACCGGCTATTATCTTGAGCAGGGCGTCCTTTTCGCCGTCTCCCGTCTCCCGTAAATCCGCGGCGGCAGGCTCGTGTCTATGATCGGTGACGAGACCCTCCTCATCTATTTCTCTCCGGGCGGCCAAGGGAATGCATTCGTTCTCTCCATCGCCCTGCATGTCTTCTGCCATGGGGTTTCCGGAAAGAACGAGGCAGAGGACCCGGTTGCTTTTTCCCATGGCCTTGAACATGCGGATTTCCTCGTTTACCCATCGCGATTGAACGGCGTGGGGAGAGCATAGGACGATCAAATGAGAGGAATCCGACAAGGCTTGCTCGATGAGCGGTCCCAATTGAGCGGCTCCGGCCAATTCGTCGCGATCCCGGAAAATCGGGTAGAGCCTTGCGGGCACTTCACCGTGGTCACCGTCCGTCCCTACAAGGTGCTTGGGTACACGAAAGGATTCGAGCTTTTTTCTCAACCATCTTGCTCGTTCCTCGTCCTTGTGCGCGTAGGTGATGAACGCGCGGTACTTGTATGCTTGAATATTGCTCAATTTAGATTCCACATTTACCTCTACAAACGATTACTGGCAAGCCTTCCCAATCCTTTTCAGTAAAATTACGACGAAATTCAGGGCAGCCGATCGGATGCAGGCGGTACAACCTGCATCGATATCCCGAAGGCAATTGGTTCAGTTCGCGAGAATCCTAAGATTCAAAGATTTCCAAAGCTTTTTCCCAATTCACCAAGTTCCAAAAGGCCGAGACGTAATCCGGTCTCCTGTTCTGATAATTCAGGTAGTAAGCATGTTCCCAAACGTCCAGGCCGATGATCGGGGTACCCAAGTCATCAGCCACGCCTTCCATGATGGGGGAATCCTGATTGGGTGTGGAGGTGACGGAAAGAGTCCCGTCACCACTCTTGATCAACCAGGCCCAGCCCGAACCGAATCTCGTAAGTGCGGCTTTGCCAAAAGCCTCTTTCATGGAGTCAAGATTTCCGAAGGCCGAGGTGATTGCCTCCGCCAAGCTTCCTTGCGGAAGACCTCCGCCTTGCGGCGAAAGACATTTCCAGAAAAAGGTATGGTTCGAATGACCGCCACCGTTATTGCGGACTGCCTGCCTGACTCCTTCAGGAACGACGGAAAGGTCTTTGACCAAAGAATCGACGTCCATTGATGCAAGTTCGCTTCCTTCAAGGGCGGCATTCAGGTTGTTTACGTAAGCTTGGTGATGCTTGCCATGGTGGATTTCCATGGTTCGAGCGTCGAAATGTGGCTCGAGAGCATCCGGTGAATAATCGAGGTTTGGTAGTGTGTGCGACATAATTGGATCAGGTTTTGAGTAGAAAAAATAACATAACAACTTCTTACCGTGGACAGGTCAAGCACGAGAGAGTTGATTTTTTGGGGGTCGCTTGAGTTATTTCCTTTGCAATTGGAAAAAAGCTTGAAGCATTTCCTTGCATTCGAGCTCCATGGTTTTCCGGAAGACCTTGGGCTTATGGTTTGAAAAGGGGAGCGTATGGAGGGATGCCGCCCCGCCCAATCCACCCATTTTTGGGTCCTCCACGGCATAGTGCACCTCACCCAATCGAGCCATGACCGTGGCGCCTGAACACATGGGGCAGGGTTCCTTGGTGACGTACAGCCTGCACTCGTTCAACCTCCAGTCCCCCACGGATTTGGCGGCCATGGTAATGGCTATCATTTCCGCATGGGCGCTTGGGTCCGTTTGCCGGCGAGTCTGATTGAACGAAGATGCGATGACCTCATCGCCCCTTGCAATGACAGCGCCTACGGGCACCTCGTCCGCATTCCACGCATTGATCGCTTCGTTATACGCCAGTTGCATGAAGAAGAGATCGTCCTTTTCCAGTTGGGAAGGGAAAAGCTTTTGGAACGGGCATGAGATGGGCTTTTGCATCGTGAATTTCATAATACCTAATTCTTTCTTCGATGAAAGGACTTACTTGACTTAGTGGGTCAAGATGACGTGATGGTAGGTTTATACAAATATGTCCGGAGAAGAAGTTATCGAAGTCGAAGGCAAGATCACCGCGGTCTTGCCCAGTACCATGTTCAGAGCGGAACTTGAGAATGGACATCAAGTCCTTGCTCATATCTCGGGTAAATTGCGTAAGCATTTTATCAAGATTACGGTCGGGGATATTGTAAAAATGGAGATGAGTACGCAGGACCTGGAAAAGGCGCGAATCGTTTATCGTCTCAAGAATGCCGAGGTTAACAGAAATGCTCCCATCAGAAGTTTCGGGCCCAAAAACAGAAGGAGATGACCTTCCGTCATCTCGACTAATCTAAATTATTACGGAAGATGAACATTATAGAATCAATTGGAAAGACTCCCCTGATCGAACTGAACAAGGTGACCCAAGGAGTGGGTGCCCAAGTTTTTTTGAAATCTGAATTTTTCAACCCCTTGGCCAGTGTTAAGGACCGGATCGGGGCAGCCATGATAAGCGCCGCCGAACAAGAGGGCAGTTTGACTTCCGAAAGCGTGGTGATCGAACCGACCTCGGGAAACACGGGTATAGCCTTGGCTTTTGTCTGCGCGGCAAAGGGTTACAAGTGCATTTTGACAATGCCTGAGACGATGTCCAAGGAAAGACGGGTACTGCTGCGCTTGCTAGGAGCTGAAATCGTGCTTACGCCTGGGCCCAAGGGTATGGGTGGAGCGATAGCGAAGGCAAATCAACTGATGGAGGATCACGGAGAACGCGCCTTCATGCCTCAGCAGTTCAATAACCCGGCAAACCCTGAAATCCATAGAAAGACCACGGCAGAGGAAATTTGGAAGGGCATGGAGGGACAAGTTGATTGTTTCGTTTCCGGGGTTGGTACGGGTGGTACGATTACCGGAGTTTCCGAGGTGATCAAGGAAAGGAATCCGGAAATGCTTGCCGTTGCCGTTGAGCCGGAGGAAAGCCCCGTTATCACGCAAACCCGAAATGGTGAGGAGCTAAAGCCCGGCCCGCATAAGATTCAAGGGATCGGGGCTGGTTTTGTACCTAAGAACTTAAATTTGGATATCGTCGACGAAGTCGAGCTAGTGAATAGTGAAGATGCTTTCGAGATGGCGAGAAAACTTAGCTTGGAAGAAGGCGTTTTGGGCGGAATTTCAACCGGAGCAACGGTTACTGCAGCCTTAAGGATTGCGGCTCGGCCCGAAATGGCAGGCAAGAGGATCGTTGCGGTTGGGGCAAGTTGCGGGGAGCGTTATCTCTCAACTCCTTTAGCGGCTCAGGCAGCGTCCGAAGTAATGGACGCGGTTGCCGAGGAATAAGCTCTTTTTCGAAAAAAAGGCCGGATGCTGAAGGTGTTTGGCTCGTGCCCGTTTGTTCCTCAATGAGGTGTCTTGTCCGCAGAGTTTCGAGTGCCGCAGTTCGAGTGGAGGATGAGGTTGTGGGCAAAATCGGCCAGGGGTTACTTGTCTATTTGGGGGTGCAGGCAGGAGATCGGGCGGAGGATGTTGACTGGTTGATTAAAAAACTAATCGGACTTAGGCTTTTTAGTGACTCCGATGGCAAGATGAACGAATCTTTGCCGGATGAAGGCGGAATTTTGGTTATAAGCCAATTTACCTTGCTAGGGAGTCTGAAAAAGGGTTGCCGGCCTTCCTTTAACCGGGCGGCCGAACCAGCTGAAGCCAAGCGGTTGTATCAAGAGTTTTTGAGCAAGCTAAGAACTGAACGTAATGGAATGGTTGCTCAGGGAGCCTTCGGGAAGCATATGCGAATCGAGGCAATGGACGATGGTCCCGTATCCATTTGGCTGGATTCTCGTCAAAAGGCATATTGAGCCATGCTGCCGGATACGTTTTGGGCAAATCTTGTGGTTCCGATTCGTTGATTTGCCAGTTGAAGCGAAAAAATCGTAGAATGGAGAATCCTGGACAACTAGCAGAAAATAGTACGGAATACTTGCCATTTCCATACGGATTCACCTAATATGTCCTTGTGCCCAGTAAATTCATAACCTTCTCTTCTTTGCCCCTTTTGGTACTGCTTTCTTCTTGTGGTCCTGTAAAGGACGGAGACGTCGCGAGAATTCATCAATCTTGGGATGCTCGTTTTAATTACGATTTTGAGAAAAGAAGGTTGATTTCCGTGAACGAGAAAAGAATGAGGGGCAGGACTTGGGGCCGTGACGAGTTCGGTCGGGTGAACTATGACCGCTATTGGACGGGCAGACCTATTTTAAGTCAAAACCTGTTGGACTCATACAATGCGAGGATGGATGAGAAACTTGAGGACAGGTGGCAGGAAGCCGAAAGCGACCGGGTGACCAAACGGTTCGAGGAAATGAAGAGCGAAACAATGGTTGGAGCTGATGCTCAGAGCAAGGGCAAAGCGGAGGCCACCGTAAATGAGAACCAAGATGGTTTTGCCCCAACTCCTTTTCTGCCCGAAGGCATCGATCAGGGAAACGAATTGCCTGAAGAAGGCAAGGGTGGCGGACCGTTCATTCCCTTGCCTGAGGGTCCAGTCGTGCCCGAACCGGACCCCAACGCACTTCCTGAAGTTGATCCGGAGTCGGTTCCTTCGCCTTTTGCGCCGTTGCCTCCTCTTTGAATACGGGGATGAAATCCAGAAAATTTACTTTCTTCCTGCTTTTCATCACTTTGACGGTTCTCTCGGTGGGGGCATGGAAAGCCTTTTCGGATCATTCGGAATTGACGGCTCTTGAGAACCGGCTTGCCGATAAAAACCAACGGTTGTCCGAATTGCAAAAAGTCATGGATGAAGCCGCAAAAAAATCCAAGGAAACGCTGCAGTATCTGACTGATGGAATTGACCGCCGCAAGGGCGAGGCGGAGGAAGCGGAACTTAGTCTTAAGAATAAGCGACAGCAGTTAGACTCACAGAAAGGAGCTTGGGGTTTCAAGGAGGATGAAATTCAGAAATTATCCATGGAAGCTCAAGAAGTCAGGAAGGAAGTGGCAACGGTTAACAAGGAGACCGAGCATGCCCGGGCCCGGTTGGGAACTCTTTCTTCGTCCCTTCCGACTATGGAAAACCAAGTTTCCGCTCTTACTGCTTCAATCGAAAGTGAGAAACAACGGGAACTTGACCGCAAGCGCGCTTTGTCGACCTACGAAGCGATAACGGCGATATATAAACAACACTTTTCCCTTACGCTGTCCGAATTACAAAATTACATGTACGCGAGACCTTGGCTTGAGCGTGGAGAAAAATTTTCGGTAAGTAACGTGCAATTTGATTTTCAAGCGGGCTTCGTCGGACTCCCCGAGGGTATGGAGCGAGGCCTTGAAAAAGGGATGATTTTTGCCGTTAGGTCGAACGGGCGGAATATTTGTCGAGTGAAAATTCATGAGGTTTCCCCAAAAAACAGCGTGGCTATGATCATTCCGCTTTATGGCAATCCCGTAGACCTAAGAAAGTACAAAAGTTTTGATCTTATTTATCTTTAGATCCCTCGCTTGGCTTTCCACTATTGGATTAGGTATATTTTTTATACTCAATCCGAGTTCATCCAATGCCGTTTTGGTCGAAATCCAGAAGGCCGAAGATGAATTGGTCAATCTTCAATCCCAAATGGAATCCGACAAGAACAAGACGGAAAACGAAGAACTCGAGCTTTCCAAGCAAAGCACCGCCTTCAGGGAAAGAAGTGATCTGGCTAAGGCGGAGAAGCTCGAAATAGATGAAGAATTGGAAGGGATATCGGCCAAGTCCGAAGAACTGGACAAGCAGGTTGCTGAAAAAAAAGAGGAATTGGAGTCCTTGAAGCAAGAACTGGCCAAAGCGGGAATACCACTTGGGGAAATAGAACTTCAAGGTAAGCCTTTGTTTGACAGAGAAATCGCCTTGAAGGAATCGATCAAGAAACTTGAATCGGATTTGGCGGTGCAAAAGGAAAAAGCGGATGCAATTGCTTCTGAACTAGCTGTATTGGAAACGAAGCGAAAAATATCCGAAGAGAACTTTAATTCCGAGAAGGAAAGGCTTACCGTAGATGTGAAAAAACCTTATCACCTTCACTTTGCTGACAAGAAGGAAGTGGTTGTTCGAAACAAGGTACCTTCAGGGAAAGGGGTCTTCATCGATGCCGGTTATCGCGATGGTTTCCGTAATGGCATGGAGTTTTTGGTCGAAAAATTGAATGACCGAAGCGCCCTTCCTTTTCGGGCTGAATTAGGTTTGGTTCAGGATAGTTATTCTTATCTTAAATTCGTTTCGTTGGAAGGAAGCGGGTTTTCCCCTGATTCGCTCCGTGAAGATGAGCGAATCCTGTTGAGCAGGAGTGGGAAACTGAGTCTGCTCAAAAAAGATAAAGAACTTGCCGATTCGAACTCCACCACCGTTTCGGAAAATTGACCTAATCATTTTTGCGAGACCTACCCTGTGCAATCTTGAATTATTTCTTGCCTGATATCCAATAAGTAATAATGTTTAAATAATACCCCTGACCTGTGGACACCTCATCCGAAGATTTAAATGATAATGAATTGGCCGATTTGATGGCTGATCCTGAAATGGAAGATGATTCAGATGGCACGGGCGAGGACGAAGTCGAGGGAGTCGTAGAGTGCGGGATCCCGCCCGAGATTTCAAACGATCCAGTAGTTGATACGAGCGAGCAACCCTTCTCGGCCGATGACTTTCCCGCCTCCGAATTTGAAGTCGAAGACTCTACGGGGTCGGACGATGAGAAAGGGGATGTTCCGAATGAAACTGAGCAAGCGCAGCCTGTCAATCAAGAGCACTCCGTTCCCAATGGTTCTGCTCCAAACGGACATGAAGAAGGTGATGTTGCCCAGTTTCGAAAGAGTTTGGCCGGTCTTTCACGCCAGTTGGAACTCGACCGACTGACCCTTTTGCATAAGGCACTTTCCGACAATGGGGAAGTTTTGCCTACTTTGGGACAGATTGCCGATGACATTTCGGGAGCAAAGCCCCTTAGCTCAGACGGTGACTGCGATGAATACGGCAGGCGTTCTTCGTCTCGGCTTGATGGATGGCTGTCCGGACTCTCCTTCGGCGCGAAGAGAAGAGCAAAGAAATTTCCTAGGTAGTTTGCTCCGCATCTTATTCCACCCGAGGCATGCAGTCAGGTGAGGGAATTGATTACTCGGTAATCATACCTGCGTTCAATGAGGAGGAGTATCTCCCTTCGACCTTGAAGAGATTGTCCGCATCCATGAGTGAGCTTCAACTCGCTATCGGAGAGGTCATCGTTGTCGATAACGATTCGGTCGATCAAACCGCCTCGGTCGCGGAGGCGAACGGGGCCCGTGTGGTGCATGAAAGAATCAGGGGTATCGGGAGGGCGAGGAATAGCGGGGCCGATCAAGCAAAAGGGCGATTCCTTTTTTTCGTCGATGCCGACACCAGCATTCCACCTGGCATTCTCCGGGAAGCCTTTAAAATCTTAAGCCATGGCCGGGTTGGGGCCGGGGGAGCGACGTTGAGGTTTGATCAGACCCACGGCAAGCTATTCTTCGGGTTGCTTGTTCCGAAGTTTTGGAACTGGATATCAAAAACCTTCCGCCTGGCGGCTGGAAGCTTTGTTTTTTGTCGAAGAGAACTGTTTGCCGAATGTGGTGGGTTCCCCGAAAACCTGTATGCCGGGGAGGAGATATTCTTTTCCAAAAAGGTGAAGAAATGCTGCAAAAGAGAGGGGCGGGAATTTCGGATTCTTGGAGGCGATCAAGTGGTGACATCTTCCCGGAAATTACTTTGGCATTCCAATCTCAAGATTTCCCTTTCCATGCTTCTGCTTTTTGTTTTCCCTTTCTCGGTCAGATACAGAAAGATGTGTGGGTTTTGGTACGATAGGCCAAGTAGGAAGTGACGTTGGGATTTGTTTATTCGCCTGGGTATTTCAACCCCCATGAACTTCTGATCTCATCCATCAAGCTCATGATCTCGAGACTCTCCGCCAAGCTCATGACCGGGCTTTCTTTCTTGCCCGAGAGCAAAAGTTCGCCAAAAGCCACCGCCTCGTAGTTGAATCCATTGCCTGCGAATGGCATTTCAATGATCTCGGTTTTGCCAGAAGGCAGGAGCTCGACTGTCATCTTTTGGGGTTTCCAGCATTGTTTGTGAATAAGGATGTTCCCCTCGGTTCCCGAGAGAAAGGCATCTTGCCTGGTATGTGATTCCAAGGATGAATGAAGCAGGGCCATGCTACCGTTCTGATATTTGAAAATCAAAGAAGCCTGTTCGTCTACCCCTGTCGGACCACAATGCCAATCGGCAAGGAATGATTCGGGACGCCCCATGAGCATTGATGCCAAAGAAATAGGGTAGATTCCAATGTCCAAAAGTGATCCTCCGGCTAGTTTGGGGTTGAACAGTCTGCCATTGGGATCCCGGGATGGGGGCCTGAAACCAAAATCAGCCTGAAGTGTTCTTATCTCGCCTATTTCTCCGGAGGACAGAATCTCCCTGAGTTTGCCCATCAAAGGCGGAAACCTCGACCACATCCCCTCCATGAGCAAGACATCGTTCTCCTTGGCTTGCCCGATCATCTTTTCGACTTCCATAGCGTTTACGGCAAAAGGTTTTTCACACAGAACGGCTTTTTTGTTTTTCATGCAAAGAATCGAATTTGCCGCATGTTCGGTGTGAGGGGTCGCTATATAGACGGCGTCAATCTCATCGGATTGCGCCAGTTCCTGATAATTTTCAAAAACTCGCGGAACCTTCCATTCCTCAGCAAATTGTTCGGCATTCGTTTTTGTCCTGGAAGCCACTCCGTGAAGATTGCCGTTTGAGGCAAACTTCAAACCTTCGGCAAATGCTCTGGATATGCGTCCCGTTCCTAAAATTCCCCATTTGATCGTATTGTTCATCAAACGATTGGATAGGCTTTGTTTGGAGGTGTTCAAGGTAGAAAAGCAATTTCCCCAACCTCTAGGTTGACGAATCAAGGAAGATTGCCGATTATTACTATCATGAATGCAAACCTTTCAACGCAAGGCGTTGCCTCCGTAATCTTGTTTCACTTTATCTTTTTCCTTTTTGGAGGGTGTACAATTGAGGATCCCCAAAAAAACGAAGTTCAAGAGAAAAACGAGACTGTTGGAGCAACCTTGACCCGAAACCCTCCCTCCGTTCCTCCCGTTTTGGTGAACCAGAACCCTAATCCCATTGATCTCAACGCGATAGACAAAATCATGTACGAGAACCTACGGGCATTCGGAGTGGAATACTCAAAAATGATTCCTCAACCAGATAAAGTAGACTATGAGCGGGTAAAATTTCTTTTCGAGCAATCGTTGCTGGAGAAAGAAAAAGATACCCCCGAATACAAATATCAGTTTTTGTGTGACGAGCAGGAAAAATTGATCTACCGTTGCAACAAAGTAACTGGGGAAATCGAATGCTATAGTAACAGAAACGACAAGTTGAAGATACTATCCAGTATAAAATGAGAAAATAATCGCAACCTTTAATGCATCTACATGGCTTTCCAATGAAATCGATTATCTGTTTCCCCCTCGTTCTCTTGTTTCTTTTTTCCTGTGGCAAAAATCAGTATAGGCCCCGGGCTGAGCTATATATCCAAAAACCGGGATCGAAGGTTGAAAAAGCATGGGTTGCCCGCAATCGGTTTGACCAGGAAAGGCGTTTGCTTATTCCAAAATTGGGGGGTGCCCGTTGGGGTGCCGTTCAGGAGTATAAGGAAGATGGAACGATTGAATTCAAGGATTGGTGGGAGCGGGACGTAAAGGTCGAGGACTTGGAGGCGTCCCCATCGACCGCCATTTCCAAATCTTGGGGCAAAAAAAAGCCAACTTCTCCCGGACCTCCCCGACTGGGGCTTGATCAGCCTTTGGATTTAGTCCCGTCATCTGCACCCCTTCCTTCATTTGGTTTGCCGCCCGAGCCCACTGACCCTGCCTCGGGCATCCCTGAACTTCCTGCGCTTCCTCCCATTGGAGATCCTTCAGCCTTGCCTCCGATAGATGCACCTGCGCTTCCTCCGATAGACGGACTTCCTCCGATAGACGGTCCTGGTCTTCCGTCCGTTCCGGTTGCTCCTCCAGCCCCTTCACCTTTTGCACCCCTGCCAGGGGCTCTGCCAGGGACGCTTCCTGAAATTGGCGCCCCGAATAACGAATTGCCCGAAGCTCCTCCGGGTGCCGAACTGCCTGAAGCTCCTCCGGGTGCCGAATTGCCCGAAGCCCCCCCGGGTGCAGAACTCCCTCCCGCGGAAGGGAATCCTCTGCCTGAATTACCCGCCGATCCCTTTCAAAACGTACCTTGAGGCCAATTGGGGTTGTTTAAGCCTTCTCTGAGAGGGAAGGTCAATATTGCCTGAGATTGCTCGATCCGACTGCAAAAAGTGGAGGAGGTTCGTATTCCTCGTCGGTTGCAGGAGTGGGTTCGGCGTCTTTTTCTTTCGAAGCAGTGGGAATCTTCGATTTCTTGGGTTGATCGTATTTGGGGGCGCTGATTTTTGGGGATGGGGCGGTTTTCTCAGGGGAGGTAATCGTGGAAGTCGGTTCCCCCGTGCTCTTCCCGCCCAAACGCCTTAACCAAACCCGGCTCACTGGGATTTGAACGTCGTCAGAAATTAGGTTTTTAAGTTCAGACCAAGTGACGGGGGCATAGCATCCGGCTCCCTTGGTCTTGCCGCTCCCAATTTTTCGAGGAGTCCCGTCTTTGTTCAAGGTTTTGGCCATCGTCCGATAATTGATTCAAAAACCAATGACTGTTCAACCAAAATCTTTCATCTTTCAAAGATACTTGATCAAGGAATTCTCATTCTTTCGGGATTTTGGAGCTAGGAGAAATTTTCAATGATCCGAAAGGTTGCTAAAAAGAATTGCCCTTGGATTTCTTCCAAAGCAAAATTGAGAGCTGACTTCATTATCCTTTATCAAAGGGAGACAATCATTATGCCGAAATCAAATCACCCGCTTAAGAAAGTCCCGTCCAGAGCCAAGGAGAGAGCTGCGCAAGTAAATATGATGCAACGCAGTTTCGACGAGATGGGCAAGTTCGACAACGCGTCTGCAACTTCCGTTAATATGGCTATAACAGCTGGGATCGGACTTGGTCTTGAGGTGGTTTTTTACCTGTTTCTCCTGCTCTTCCGAGTCAGCGATTCTACAAAGATATTTTATGATTATTTTTATGAAAGGGGATGGGTTCCCTTTGTATTGACTTACCTGACTTCTTGGGCCATCGCCATTTTGTGGTTCAAGCGACAGAAATTGCGCAGCCAGCAAAACGTAATGCAATTCAAGCTTTTGCCCGAAGATATTGCTACTGAGATCCGAGTGGAGTCACTTCCGCACTTTGACGCCCACATCAAGAGATTGGGGTTCAACCCCAAGCAAAGCTTTTTGCTGACCCGGATACTGCGTGGCTTGGAGCATTTCGGGGTCAGGAAAAATCATTCCGAGACGGCGGACATGCTGAAGTCCCAATCCGAGATCGATGCTACGATGGTAGATTCGAGCTATGTCCTGATCAAGGTCTTCATCTGGGCGATACCTATTCTCGGTTTCATCGGAACAGTTTTGGGGATTAGTGATGCGGTCTCGAGTTTCGGTGGAGATATGGGAGCAGCAGCCGACATAGAAAAGATCAAGGAAAAGCTCGGTCAAGTAACCGGGGGGTTGAGCGAGGCGTTCGATACCACCCTAGTCTCCTTGGCCTTTAGCTTGTGCGTGATGTTTCCCACCAGCGTCATGCAAAAGAACGAGGAGGACTTGTTGAACAAGGTGGATGAGTATTGCAACGAATACTTTCTCAAGAGGTTGCGCGAACCCGTGGAGACAGTGGGTGCCGGTGATCTTTCCCAACCGGCCGACTCTTCCTTCCTTCAAAGGGCGGAAAACTTGCAGGCATATCTTTTGCAAATTCAAGAATCGCAAAGTGTGGTGGCCCAACAGATGACCCAAATTGCTTCCCAGTTTAACCACCTCATGGAAAATTCGATGGGGGAAGAGGGTGGGGCATAGAGCGGCGTAGCATTTAATCCGCACCAAGGGAGTCCGTCCGAGTTGAAAAAGAAAAAGAACGACCTGCAGATTTCGCTGTTTCCGTTCTTGAGCATCCTAGCGTGCGTGATCGGAATCCTGACCCTCATGATTACGGCGATCGTCATTGCCCAGATCGACCCTGAGGCGGTGAACGAGAAGATTGAGACCGCATTGGAGGATGATGAGGAATTCCAAAAGAAGATTGCCGGGCAAAAGAAGGAACTCGAGAAAATTCGTCAAGAGATTCGGTCGATTAAGGAAAACCCTAAAAAGTCGATCGATCCCAAGCGCAAGGAACAATTGCGAAAGGAAATTGCAGCTGTAGTCAAAGAGACTGAGAAAAGAAAATCCGAAAAAAAGCAAAGCCAGACCATTCAGGGTCAGGTAGTCAAGGTAAAGGATGACTTGGCCAAATTAATGAAGGATCTCGAGGAGGCGGAAGAAGAATGGGAACTCATGAAAGATCCCGAAAAATTCGCCACCATGGTGGTTAAGCAAAGCGGTTCGGGTGCGGGTGGCGATTTGGAACCTACTTTTATCGAGTGTCGCGAAAAGGGAATCCGGGTCTACGGGGATGATGGGAAGCACTACGAAGTGCCGACCGGTCAAATCACAGGTCATGCCAAGCTCAAGACACTCATTCAAAAGGTTGCCCGGGACGCGCCTTACCGGACATGGCGTAGTTCCAAAGGGTCTGAAATAGAAGCCCGTTTCGTGAAGCGGGATGGAAGCAATATCGTGCTCAAGGACAAGAAGGGTAAGGAAATTAAATTAACCGCCATTCAACTGGCTCCGGGTTCCAGAAACGTAATCGTAAAATACGCCGCGGCCAAAGCGGTCAACCCCAACCTTGGCTTTCCCGAAGCCCGCTACGTTATCTTTTTGCTCCGTAGCAAGGGCTATTCTTCATGGACCAAGGCACGTCAGCTTTGTGACAGTCTGGGTTGTAGGTACGGTCAACTCCCCTTGGATGGAGATGGCGAAATCGATCTTTCGCTTTTTTCTGGCTCATGAAGAGAAGAAAAAAAGACGATGTGGGAAGCCTGGACTCGCTCCTCGATACCATAACCACGGTCGTTGGAATTCTTATTATTTTATTGATCGTTGTGCAATTGGGTGCAGATTCCGCAGTCAAGCGCATCGTCGAGGAAAAGAAGCAGGAGAACTCCGCGGAGTTGATGGAATTGGCGATGAAGCAATTTGAGGATCAAAAGAAAACCCTGCTTGCCGAAAAGAACAAGGTGCAACTCAAGCTTGCTTCGGAAAATAAGGAGCAAGCGCAATTGATAAAGGAGATTTCGCAATTGGAGAAGAAATTGGCCGATGAAAAGAAAGCCATGCCTCCCCCGCCTCCCAAATTGCAAAATTTGCGTCAGGAGAAAGCAAAGCTTGATGACGAAAAGAAAGCGGTTGAAGTAAAGGTGAAAAAGGTCAAGGGACTCTTGAGCAAGGCCCCCAAGCCTAGCTCGGAGAGCCTGAGCAAGGAGGTGAATTTGCCCGATCCCAAGCCGGCTCCCCCCAAGGCAAAGCCCTTTCGTTTTCTTTGCCGGGATGGGAAAGTTTATCCGCTGGACGATCCGCGTCTGATCAGCCGGGTTACTCAGGAAATCAAGAAAGCGGGGATCAATCCCAATAAGGCGAAGGAGTACGACGGCAAAAAGATCCTTGCCCATTTTGCCAAGGCCAAGCCGGGGGATCCCTTCTTCCTTGCGAAGCCCCGAATCGATGCGAACAAGAGGATCATTTTCGAGCTCCAGAAGAAGAGCGCGGCTGGTGAGGACGAGGAGGCCTTGGTCAAGCCAACGTCGAAATACCTCGCTGCCTTGAAAGGTATTTCACCCAAGACTCATTACCTGCAGTTCGAAGTGTTCGAGGATAGTTTCGCCGCCTATCTTTCCGCACGGGACCTGGCAAGCAAGCGCAATTTTCCCGCTGGTTGGAAGCCTGTAAGCCGAGGGCCGGACACCGATTGCACCCTTGCTTTGTGGAACCTGTACGATCTCGGGCGGGCAGCTCTTATCGCCTCCCGTCCGCCCCCCAAGCCCAAGCCTCCCACGGGAAAGCCAACTCCACCCAAGAAGCCGGCTAACGTTTTGGATTAGATGGCTCGGAAACCGGATTCCAATGGACTGTCGCCTGAAGCTTTCTCGAAACTTTCAGGTTGATTGACGGCTAGGTTTTCCAAGACTTTGAAGACCCAATCCGCTTTGTCCGCGAAGCCTATTTTCTGAGCGACTTGGCCGGCGGCCATAGCTTCTCCTTTATTCCCAAGAAGGCATTCGCGAGCAGCTTTTCTGACTTCGAGAACGGATGCGGCCGCCTTTTTTCCGGCTTCCACTCCTGGTTGGTGGTACGCATTGATTCCGACTAGAGAGGCATAGAGCCCCACTGCCCGTTCAAACAGGGCGATCAAGGCGCCTACGCTTGCCGGGCTGACTTCCTTAATGGTGAGGGTAATCGATTTGCGGTCTTTTTCGTAAAGGGCGTCCCGGGTTCCGAGGAAGAAACCATGCAGGTAGTCCCCCGAGTCCATTCCATCCTCGTCGACGCTAGGTCCGGATCCATCCCGATGCTTGAGAACCTCGATGAAGGTGGCGAAAAAATTAGGCACCCCTTCACGCAATTGCTGAACATAGGCATGCTGATCGGTCGAGCCTTTGTTGCCGTAGACGGCAATCCCCTGGTGCACGACGTTTCCCTGCAGGTCTTTCTCTTTGCCCAGTGATTCCATCACGAGCTGCTGAAGGTATTTGGCAAAAAGTTCGAGGCGGTCCTTGTAAGGAAGAATGACCATGTCTTTGGATCCTTTCCCGTCCGTCAGGTAATGCCAGGAAAGCGCGAGCATGGCGGCGGGGTTATTCCTGAATTCACCTTGCCGGGTGATTTCGTCCATTTGACTGGCTCCCCGGAGGAGTTGGTCTATGTCGAGGCCCTGGAGGGCGGCAGGCATAAGCCCAACGGCAGCCGTTTCACTTGTTCGGCCACCAACCCAATCCCACATCGGGAGGAAGTCGAGCCACTCATGCTTGGTTGCATGTTGATGGAGCTTGCTTCCTTCTCCGGTAATCGCAATTGCCTGCTTAGCGAAATCCAGCCCATTGACCGAAAATGCGTTTTCCGCTTCCAACATTCCGTTCCGGGTCTCGGGTGTCCCACCCGACTTGGATATGACGAGCGCAAGGGTGGTGGGCAGGTTCGCTCCGATCTCCGCAAGGGTGAGATCGATTCCATCAGGATCAGTGTTGTCGAAGAAATGAACTTTCAGCTTATCCCGTTCGGGATGACCAAGTGCCTTACCTACGAATTGCGGTCCCAAGGCCGAACCTCCGATGCCAATTACGAGTAGGTCGGTGAACGCTCCGGCAGGGGATTGAAGTTTTCCTTGGTGGACTTGTTGGGCCAAGTCTTTGACTTTGTTGACCGTTTCGGTGATTGTGTCCGCGATTTCCTTGCTCGGGGCGCGTTGAGGAGCCCGCAGCCAATAGTGCCCGACCATTCGTCCTTCGTCGGGGTTTGCGATGGCTCCCTTTTCCAACTCGTCCATCGAAGCAAGAGCCTGATTGGCATTGCTCGCCATTGAATCGAGGTATCCCTCGGGAAAGTCTACAAAGGAAAAGTCGGCCCAGAAGTCCGCTTTCTCGTATGCAAGATATAATTCTTTTTTCATGCTTACTTTAAAATCCGTCCGTGATCGCTCCCGTTGATGCCGAGCTTACGAGCTTCGCATATTTTGCGAGCACGCCTCTTTTTTCTTTCGGTTCGGGTTGCTTCCAATCGTCTTTGCGTTTGTTGATTTCCTCTTCGGGTAAATCGAGAGTAAGCTCGTTTTTCTCTGCGTCGATAGTGATGGGGTCACCGTTTTGAAGCAGACCGATCGGGCCTCCTACCGCCGCCTCGGGCGTCACGTGACCGACTACGAAACCATGACTGCCCCCCGAAAACCGACCATCGGTTATCAAGGCAACCTCTTTGCCCAGGCCTTTGCCCATGATTGCACCGGTGGGGGAGAGCATTTCCCTCATTCCCGGTCCTCCGACCGGTCCTTCGTTGCGAATGACCACGACATGCCCGGCTTTAACCTCCCCATCGAGTATTCCGCGCAAGGACGCTTCCTCAGATTCATATACGATGGCTTTCCCTGAAAACTTGAGTCCCTCCTTGCCCGTGATTTTCGCTACCGCTCCGTCCGGGGCCAAGTTTCCATAGAGAATGCGCAGGTGACTGTCTTTCTTGATCGGATCATCGAAAGGCCTGACCAAATCCTGGCCGTCAGGGTAGGGGGCATAGGGCTGAACGTCTTGGAGGTTCTCGGCGACGGTCTTCCCGGTAACGGTTATGCATTCCCCATGGAGCAAGCCTTCGTCCAAAAGGGTTTTCAGCAGAGGTCTAAGGCCCCCGATTCGAACGAAGTGGGACATATTGTATTTTCCGCTTGGCTTGAGGTCGCAAAGCAAGGGAACCCGTTTGCCGATTTCCGTGAAATCGTCAAGATCGAGCTGAACGTCGGCCGCATGCGCCATGGCCAGCAAATGGAGAACGGCATTGGTCGAGCCTCCGAGGGTGATGACTACGGTGACGGCATTCTCAAAGGCCTTCCTGGTCATGATGTCCCGTGGCTTGATGTCTTTTTCGATCAAGTTGACGACAGCGGCTCCGGCATCTTTGGCATCCAACCGCTTGTCTTCGGACACGGCCAATTGGGCCGAGCTGTCCGGCAAGCTCATGCCGAGAGCCTCAATCGCAGAGGACATGGTATTGGCCGTGTACATGCCACCGCATGAACCAGGGCCCGGAATGGCTTTTTTCTCGATCTCGATTAGTTCCTCTCGATCGATCGAGCCCGAAGCATGAGAACCGACCGCCTCGAAGACGGAAACGATATCCAAGTTTTTTTCCTTATGTATACCGGGTAAAATGGTGCCGCCATAAACAAAGATTCCCGGGCGGTTCAAGCGGGCAAGAGCGATCACGCATGCGGGCATGTTCTTGTCACAACCCCCGATGGCCACTACGCCGTCCATTCCTTCGGCTCCGACTACGGTTTCAATCGAGTCGGCTATTACCTCCCGGGATACCAACGAGTATCTCATTCCGGGGGTTCCCATGCTAATGCCGTCCGAAACGGTAATGGTGCCAAATGGAACAGCCTTTCCTCCCGAACAGTCGACTCCGACAACAGAAGCTTTGCCCAGGTCATCGAGATGGGAGTTGCAGGGAGTGACCATGCTCCATGCCGAACACACAGCTACTTGCGGTTTCTCGAAGTCTTCATCCTCAAAACCAACGGCCCGAAGCATAGAGCGATTCGGAGCTCGGTCATCACCGTCCACTACGATGGAAGAAAAGTTTCTGTTACAGCTACTCATGATTTTGATTAAGATTGAAGGAGGGAAGAATATCGGGTTGTATGGGGGGAGGCGAACACAATTCTCAGAACTTAACTTCTCAATATTCTTTTTTTGGAAAACTCAAACCTAGAGTCCCTGCGGGATGAAATCGATCGAATTGACGAGCAAGTCGTGGGCTTGCTTAACGATCGCGTGCAGGCAGCCGTCAAGATAGGCCAAATCAAGGATAAACTGGGCGTAGCACCCTACGATCCAGCCCGGGAGGAGCAAGTATTCGAGAAGCTTTTGGCAATAAGCGAGGGGCCGATGCAAGCCGATTCCCTGCGTACGATTTACCGGGAAGTCATTTCCGCTTCCATAGCCCTGGAGAAGGAACTGGTTATCGGATACCTCGGACCGGAGGCAACTTATACTCATCAGGCGGCAGTCAAGAATTTCGGAACGGCTCTTACTCATCGTCCCCTGCCTGATATTCCTGACGTCTTTCAGGCGGTTGAGCAAGGGGAGTGCGATTATGGGGTCGTGCCGATCGAGAATTCGAGCGAGGGTGCCGTAAACCGTTCCCTTGACTTGTTGGTCGACAGTGAGTTGCACATTGTTTCCCAGGTTTACCTAAAGGTCGAACATTGCCTTTTCAGCGAATCCGCGATGGAGGAAATAAGGGAGGTCCGGTCCAAAGACCAGGCTTTGGCTCAATGCGCTGATTGGTTAAGGCGAAACTTGCCTAAAGCGAGCCTGACTCCCGTGTCAAGTACTGCGGAAGCGGTTCGGGAATGCAAGTCGGGTCAAGGAACTGCAGCCATTGCGGGAAAATTGGCCGGTGGCATGCATGACGTGCCTCTGGTCGAGGAAGGCATTCAAGACCGAAAGAACAACACGACCCGGTTTCTAGTCGTTGCTCGAAGTTCCCTGCCCCGTAGGGAAGGGGTGGATTACCGTACAAGTTTGGTTCTTTCTCTTTCCGATCAGCCAGGTGCTCTTCAGAGCGCCTTGAAACCTTTTTCCGACAGGGGGTTGAACTTGTGCAAGATCGAATCCCGTCCGAGTGGAAAGAAAACTTGGGATTATTACTTTTTCGTCGATTTCATCGGTCATTCCGAGGACGAAAAAGTTGTTGAGGCCATGAAGGAACTGGAGAATGGCTCTCCTTTTGTAAAACACTTGGGCAGTTATCCGGAAACTTCCCTGTAGGCACCCATTGTTCAGAAGAAGAGTACCGACAGGTCGAGTTCCTCGCGGGCATGCCGTAGGGCGAGGGTTTCGATAAAGGAACGGATTTCCTGGTACTCGCGTTCCTTTTTGCCGGTCCACCGCTTGCCACCTCTTAGCAGCGATTCCCGAATGCCGGAAACCAAAATCAGTCCCCGAAGGCTTCCTTGAAAGGATTGTACGAATTCGAGAACCGAAGCCCGTACCCAGAGCGGATCAATTGAAATGCAACGAGCGTTCCAATGGATAAAGCGAAAACCTCTTTCGTTTGGAAAGTGAAAGCGGACGACTTGCTCGATGCAATGCTCGAAAGACTTGACCGGCATTTGGCAATCCGAATCGTTTTCACGCATGAAGGATAGCGTCCTTTGCAGCTGCAAAGTTTCCTCACTCGTCGATACGCTTCCTATGACTGAGAAAAGCGCATTGAGATTCTGAAGCCTTGTATAATCGTCTCTTTTAGCCGCCGTCTTCGTCACTCTTTTCTCCACCACCCAAGTTTAATATTTCCTCGGCAAACCGAGATAACTCAACGAAATCCTCGTAAAAACTGGCGTACCTAAGCCAAGCGATGCTGTCAACTTTACGCAACCTGAGCATGATTGCATCAGCGATTGCCCGACTAGGCACCTCGCTGTCGTACTCGTTCTCTATCCTCCGCAAGGTTTCGGATAGCAAGCCGTTGATCTGCTCGGCATCGATGGGTCTCTTGGCAATTGCTCGCCTCAGACCCATTGCCAGTTTTGTTCGATCAAAGCTCTCTCTCCTGCCGTCCCTTTTCACCACCGCGAGATCTTCACGCAAGACCTCCTCGATAGTGGAAAAGCGATGACCGCACTCCAGGCATTCCCTACGCCTGCGAGTCGAAGCAACCTTTCCGGCTCTCGTTTCGAGAACCTTAAGGTCATCTGCCGAGCACTTAGGACAGAGCATTAATGATCAAGGATTCCATATACCACACGCTTATGTGTTTAACAGTATTCTAGGAAATTCTTCAAGATCATAATTCCTTTTTCGGTAGCAAGAGATTCGGGATGAAACTGAACCCCCCAAACCGGCAACTCGGAATGGCGCAAGCCCATGATTTCGTTTTCGTCTGTCTGGGCGGTGATCGAGAGGCAATCTGGCAAGGATGAAGACTCGACGATAAGTGAATGGTAACGGGTAGCGACAAAGGGGTTGGGCAGATCCTTGAACAATTCCTTTTGATTGTGCTTGATGGGGGAAGTTTTGCCGTGCATCAGCCTTGATGCCCTTACGATTCTTCCGCCAAAGGCTTGTCCGATGCATTGATGCCCAAGGCAAACTCCGAAAAGGGGCTTGATTCCCGCCCATTCCCGAACTGCGGGCAAACTGATGCCTGCCTGATCCGGAGAACATGGACCGGGAGACAGGACGAGCCCGTTGTATTCGCTTGCCTCAATTTGCTCGAGTGGCTTGGCATCGTTCCTCAATACCTCGCATTCCGCTCCGAGTTCGCCGAAATACTGTACCAAATTATAGGTAAACGAATCGTAGTTGTCTATGACGAGCAGCCTCATGCGTTATGGCTTATCCCTTGTAATCTTGTTTACGAAAACGTTCCTTGAGCCTGAGCGCATTGAGGCGGATGAATCCTCCGGCATCTTCGGGCTGATAATCACTTTCGTCGTCGTCCATGGAAGCAATGCTTTCGTCATAGAGGGAAAAGTCCGATTTTCGGCCTACCGTAGTCACGTTGCCCTTGTATAGTTTGAGACGCACGGTCCCGGAAGCCGTGGCTTGGCTTTGGTCAATGAGAGCTTGCAGAGCCTCTCTTTCCGGAGCATACCAAAATCCGTAATAAATAAGCTCGGCATATCTCGGGATCAAGGAATCCCTCAGGTGCATCAGGTCTCGATCCATTGTAAGGGTTTCAATTTGCCTGTGGGCATTCAGTAGAATCGTTCCTCCGGGAGTTTCGTAAACCCCCCGGCTCTTCATGCCGACGAAGCGGTTCTCCACCAGGTCAACCCGACCGATTCCGTGTTCCCCGGCAATCGTATTGAGCTTGCGGATTATTCCAGCCGGAGAATCCGGTTCGCCATCGATGGCCACGCAATTTCCCTGTTCGAAGGTCAGCTCGAGGTACAAGGGAGAATCGGGAGCTAATTCCGGATCAACCGTAAGCTTATACATTTCTCTGTTATCCGGAGTGGTCGGATCGAACCATGGGTCCTCGAGTATTCCCGCCTCATACGAAATGTGCCAAAGGTTGCGGTCCATGGAGTAGGGCTTGGATGCGCTGGCTTCGACGTCAATCTTGTGTTCGGCGCAGTAGTCTATCATCTCTTTGCGACCAGGGAATCTTTCCCTGAAGGAAGCATCTCTCCAAGGGGCGAGAATTTGCAAGTCAGGGGCGAGTGCCGAGAAAGTGAGTTCGAACCTGCACTGATCATTTCCTTTTCCAGTTGCTCCGTGAGCGACTGCATTGGCGCCGAATTCCCGGGCTATCTCAATTTGAGCCTTGGCGATCAAGGGGCGGGCGATTGACGTGCCGAGCAGGTATTGGGACTCGTAAATGGCGTTTCCCCGAACCATTGGGTAAATGAAATCGCTTGCGAATTCTTCAACCAAGTCAAGCGTTCGGTGAGCACTTGCTCCCGTAGACATGGCTTTTTCCTCAAGGCCGTCGAGTTCCTCTTCCTGTCCGACGTCCGCGCAATAGGTAATGACCTCGGCGTTTTGTTCGTTGGCGTACCAGTGTACGAGTACGGAGGTGTCCAGTCCGCCAGAGTATGCAAGTATGATTTTCATGAAGCCTTGGTTTTGTTTCTTAGGGAAAAAATTGAGCGTAGAATTGATTTTTGCATATGCAGGCGGTTTTCAGCCTGATCGAAAAGGATCGCTTGAGGTGAATCCAACACTTCCTGGGTAACTTCCTCCCCGGGGTGCGCGGGCATGCAGTGCATGAACAGGCAATCATCCTTTGCCTTCGTAAGAGTCTCCGCACCCACCCGGTAAGGAGACATCTTTTGCAAACGCTCTTGCTCCTGGTCCTCGCAACCCATGCTTACCCAAACATCCGTGTAAATAACGTCCGCTTCACTTGCCGCTTCCATCGGGTCGGTCGTGAAATGCCAATTTTCAGACAATCCATTTTCTTTGCAATACCCTTCGATCTGTGCCGAAGGCTCGAATTCAGCAGGTCCTGCCAGGTGAACGTCCATTCCGAAAAGGGCGCCTGCAAGAATCCACGAATTTGCCATATTGCAACTCGTGTCCCCGAAAAACGCCAATTTCTTTCCTTGTAGCCCGGCGAAGGGATTGGTCCCGTCGACTTTTTTCTCCAGGATCGTCATGCAATCGGAATAGATTTGGCATGGATGAAGGAAGTCGGTCAATGCATTGACAACCGGAATAGACGAGTGCTTGGCAAATTCCTCTATGATTTCATGTCCATGAGCGCGGATTACCAAACCGTCCAGATAGCGGGAGAGAACCCGTGCGGTATCCTCTATGCTTTCTCCTCGGCCGATTTGCGTGCTTGATCGATCGATAACGAGAGGATTGGCCCCCAGTTCACGGATCCCTACCTCGAAGGATACCCGGGTCCGGGTGCTGTTCTTGTAAAAGAGCATTCCCCAGCTCTGTCCCGAGAGGTCGGAGCTAGGCCGTTCTGCCCGGTTTTTCTTGAAGAGGGATGCTTGTTCGAAAACCTCGATGATTTCGTTTCGATCGAAATCGTTTTCTGTCAAAAAATGTCTCATTTGCTTTGCTTGGATTGGAGGGATGACAAAACGTCCTCCGTTATTTTCAAGGCTTGTTCGATTTCGTTGACTCTTACGTTCAAGGGTGGAAGAAAGCGAATCGAGTTCCCTCCTGCACCCACGACCAACAAGCCGTTTTCCCGTAAGGACCCGATCAATTCGGCTGGATCCTTCTTCATTGCCACAGCGAGCATGAGCCCGCGTCCCCTTACTTCTTCGAGAAGGTCTGGGAAAAGCCCGGTCAACCGGGTTAGCCCATCCCTCAAGACGAGGCCGTTTTCCTTGGCTGCCAGGACAAGACCCTCGTTTTCAATGACGTCGAGTACCGCATGAGCCGCAGCGCAAGCCATGGGAGAACCCCCAAAGGTGGTTCCGTGGCTTCCGGGTTTGAAAACCTCGCCCCATTGTTCGCTGATCCAAAATGCTCCGATGGGGAAACCGCCGCCCAATCCCTTGGCCAAGGCCACTGCATCCGGGCAGACACCGGCTTTCTGGTAACCGAGGAAGTCCCCGGTACGCCCGATCCCGGACTGAACCTCGTCGAACATGAGCAGAGCTTTCCTTTCCCGGCAGAGCTTTTCCAAACCTTGAAGGAAAGGATCATCAGCCTCATGGATACCCCCTTCACCTTGAATCGATTCGACCAAAACAGCGACCGTTTCGTCATCCAATTTGCGGTCGAAAGAATCGAGGTCATTAAGGGGCGCAAACTCGAAACCGTCCAGCAGAGGCTCGAATCCTTGCCGGTATTTTTGCGAAGCGGTAGCCGAAAGAGCCCCCATGGTTCTCCCATGAAAACCGTTGTCCGCAACTAGAATCTTGTGCTTGCCTTGAAAATTCGGATTCTCGGAAGCAAGTCGGGCAAACTTGATCAATCCTTCGTTTGCCTCTGCTCCACTGTTGCAAAAGAGCATTTTCCCCGGCCCGATGGCAGTGGTTAATCTTTTGGCCAAACGGACTTGTTCGGGTATCGAATAAAGGTTTGAGCAATGAACGAGACTTTGCGCTTGGCGACTGACTTTTTCGGTCCATTGGGGGTGGCAGTGCCCGATGTTCGTAACCGCTATCCCACTGGTGAAATCGAGGAATTCTCTTTCCTCGGAATCCCAAAGCCTCGTCCCTTCACCACGCACGATCTCAAGAACCGGACTGGCATAATTGCCGAGCAAGAATTTCTTATGGTCGGGCGAAATCATCGGAGGTCAATTGTGCACGATTTCCGTTCCGATTCCTTCGTCCGTGAATATCTCGAGCAAGATGCTGTGAGGCAACCGGCCATCTATGAAGTGAACCCGGTTTACACCCGAGCTAAGGGCATCCACGGCACTGTTTACCTTGGGGAGCATGCCTTTGGAAATGACGCCTTCCTCCTTGAGGGGATCAACTTGGTGGACAGGCAGGCTCGAAAGGAGACTTGCCGGGTCTTCCGGATTCCTCAAAAGCCCGGGGACGTCAGAAAGGTAAACCAACCTTCTGGCCTTCAGCGCTATGGCGATTTTAGCGGCCGCCGTATCGGCGTTGACGTTGTAGCACTGGCCGCCTTCATCCGATGCGGTGGAGGATAATATCGGCATGAGCCCTTGGTTCAGGGCTTCTTCAATGGACTCCGTGCGGACGGAATTGATTTCCCCGACAAACCCAAGGTCTGGTTCGTTGATCAGCTTTTGGCAGGCAAGAACTTCCTTTCCCGGGATTCGTTTGACTCCGCATTCGTGAGACGAAACGAAAGAAGCGACCTCTTCATTCACTTGCCCATTAAGGATCTCGTCTACCACTTGAATTGTTTCGTGATCCGTCACCCGCAATCCGTCTACGAAATTGGCTTCGATCCCTTTTTGGGCAAGGCTCCGGGTCACGGCTTTGCCTCCTCCGTGAACCACAACCACCTTAATTCCCACGAAATTGAGAAAAACCAAGTCACGCGCCACTC
This sequence comes from Verrucomicrobiota bacterium, assembly GCA_028343845.1. Lineage (GTDB taxonomy): Bacteria > Verrucomicrobiota > Verrucomicrobiia > Opitutales > Seribacteraceae > Seribacter. The sequence continues at coordinate 46,621 of JAOLZO010000013.1, forward strand.
CGGAACGAACGGCAGGGTCGGGGGAATCCATGAAGCTTCCGCCGTACTTGACCACGAAAACAGAGCCCCGAAAGCGCCTCACGTAGGGGAGGGCCTCCACTAGGATGCTTGCCTTCCTTTTGCTTTCCTCTACCTGAAGCATTTTATTCGCTCTTGTTGAAGTTGACGTACTCCTCGCTCAAGTCGTTGGACCAAATTTCACTCTCACCGTTTCCCAGGTTCAGATCGAGGCTAATGGAAAAGTCTTTGGCCGAGACAACGTTCTTCCACCTGTCTTTGTTTTCCTGAACGGGTTCTCCCTTGCTCAAGGCAGGAACGTCATCGTAATGCATGTCCAGACGATTTATGTCCAGACCGACCCGGGCGTAGCCGGCGGCGTCCACGATTCTTCCCCAGTTCGGATCGGAGCCAAACCAGGATGTTTTGACGAGCAGGGAGTTTGCAACGCAACGCGCCACTTTCTCGGCTGATTGGTCATCGGGAGCTCCCTTGACCTTAACCCGTACGAATTTAGTGACTTTTTCACCATCGCTTACGCACTTCCGGGCCAAGCAGGAGCAAACCGCTTCGACCGCCTGGGTGAAACGATTCGTAACGGAACCGGATTCCTTTTCCAGTTTGACCCCGGAATTTCCATTGGCCAGGAAGAGAACCGAATCATTGGTGCTCATGTCTCCGTCTATGGTGATCCGGTTGAACGAGCGGTTGACCGCCTGCTCGAGAACCCCTTGAAGATAAGAGTTTGATGCGTTTGCATCCGTTGTCAGGAATGCGAGCATGGTAGCCATGTTCGGTTCGATCATGCCGGCTCCCTTTACGACGCCGCCAACCGTCACCTCACCCGTTGGGGTTTCGAATTTCGCAGAGCATGATTTGGTGCAAGTATCCGAAGTGAGGATTGCTTCCTGAAAGGCTCTCGCTCCATCGAGTTCTTGACGGACGTCCTCCGTGGCATCCCGGATGCCGATGGTTATTCTGCTCATCGGCAAAGGAACGCCTATCCGTCCTGTCGAGCAGACAAGGATTTCCTTGGAATGGAGATTCAGTTGGCGGGCGACTTCTGATGCCATCTTGGTGGAATCGGAATATCCCTGATCTCCTGTGCATGCATTTGCATTTCCGCTGTTTGCCACAATTCCATGAAACTTTGCGGACTGATCGGCAAGAAGTTCTTGCGAGTATGTGACGGGCGCGGCCTTGACGTCATTGGTCGTGAAAACTCCCGCTGCCGAGCAGGGCTTCTTGGAGTAGACGATTCCAAGGTCGAGCTTGCCATCTTTCTTTTCCTTTACGTCGCAATGTACACCTGAGCAAAAGAAGCCCCTCGGTTCGGTCAATCCGTCTCCGTTCTCGAAGAACTTCACTTCAGGCCCTCGCTTTCGTCATATCCCTGACAGACGTTCATGGCTTGAATGGCCTGTCCTCCCGCTCCCTTGATGAGGTTGTCTTCCGCTGAGCAGAGCACGTATTTTCCGGTCCGCGGATCAGCATGAACCGAGAGGTCGATCCGGTTGGTTCCAACGACGTGGGAGACGTCCGGGCACTCTCCTTCCGGCAGGAGGTTTACGAACGAACGATTTCCGTATATCGCGTTCCAGCAGTCCACAACCTTTTTCCTGTCGGGTTCGCCCTCCGCCTGGACGGAAATGGTTGTGCAAATCCCCCGGTTCATGGGAGCAAGGTGTGGTTGGAAGGAAATCACGACCTCGCTTGAGGAAAAATGAGAAAGTTGCTCTTCGATTTCCGAGAGATGCCGGTGCTTGGGCAAACCGTAGGCCCCGGCGCTTTCGTTTCTTTCGCAATAGAGAAGCTTCTCGGATGCATTTCTGCCCGCTCCGCTAATGCCACTCATGCTGTTCGCGACGACACCCTCCTCTCGTATGATATTCGCACGAAGCAAGGGGACCAGAGGAATCAGTATACTGGTAGGGTAACACCCGGGGGATGCAATCAAGGGGGAGTTGTCCCAAGAAAGCTCATGCAATTCGGGCAAACCGTAGGATGCTCTTTTTAACCACTCGGGCGCCGAGTGGGGTTGACCGTAGAATTCCTCGTAGGTTTCCGGGCAATTGAGTCGAAAGTCAGCGGACAGATCGATTACTTTCTTTCCAGCGGCAAGAAGGGGTACGGCGAATTCGGCAGCCGCTCCGTGGGGCAGGGCGAGAAAAAAAAGCTCGGAGTCGTCCTCCTGCAGGTTTTCGATCGAAGGATTGGAAAAGGAAAGAGCGCATCCTCTTCCCCGAATCTTGGGTATGCAGTCTTCCACTGCTTTCCCGTTCAGGGAACGGGAAGTTACTGTCTTAAGGGTGCATCGCGGATGATCAAGGAGAAGAGACACGAGCTCTCTTCCCGAATATCCGGAAGCACCGACTATACAAATTTTCATCGATTTGAGCTGTTGTTGGTTATCTTAAAACAAACAGACCCCCCGGAGGGAAAATTCCGAGGGGTCTTTGAGTAAAGTTTCTTCTAATCGTTTATCGTTTCGAGAATTGGAATCTTTTTCTGGCCCCTGGTTGACCGGTTTTCTTTCTTTCGATCTTACGAGGGTCTCGTCGCAAGTGCCCGGCCCGTTTCAATGGGATTCTAAGCTCTGCGTCCATTTTTTCCAATGCTCTTGAAAGACCGTGCCTAATGGCTCCTGATTGTCCCGTTCCACCACCGCCGGAAACGTTAACGGATACGTCCACGCTCGTGGTCTTCTCAACTGTTATCAATGGGGAGAGTGCAGCCTTGCGCTGTTGCTCGGTCCTGCAGTAATCCATGAGTTCGCGGCCGTTGATGAAATATTTGCCGGTACCTTCCTTGATTCTGACACGAGCCGTACTAGTCTTTCTGCGGCCCGTTCCGATAAATTCAGTCGTATTTGATTTTGCGCTCATTGTTATGAAATTCTACTAAGTGAGGGGGGTGGGTTCCTGAGCTTCGTGAGGATGTTCGGGGCCACGGTAAACCTTCAGTTTCTTCAGCATGGCCTGAGCGAGCTTGTTTTTAGGGAGCATACCCTTTACCGCATGGGTAATGATGAACTCAGGGCGCTTTTCGCGAAAGTGGGAAACCCCCCTGTATTTCTCCCCGCCCATATAACCGCTGTAAAACATGTATTTCTTTTGCTCGTCCTTTGCGCCGGTCAATTTGATCTTCTCGGCGTTGGTAACGATGACGTAATCACCCGTGTCAACGTGCGGCGTGTAGATCGGTTTGTTTCTGCCGCGCAGGGCGTTGGCAATGGTCACGGCCAACCTTCCGAGTATCTGGTCGGTTGCGTCGACGATCTTCCAATCGTGGGTGGCGGTTTCTGGTCTAGCTAAGGTAGTCTTCATCTGAGAAAGTAGAGAAAAGGTTCAAAATGAACGAAATGCAACCGTTCGTCAACCGAACAATTGCAAAGATTGGGAGTTTGGAGATCCTAGAATTGGCCCGTGCCCAAGTCGGTCAGCGTTTGGTCGTAAAACTTCCGGCCGTAACCCATCACTCGATCCGTGTTATCGAAGACGACGGGCATGTACCTCTGCTCGATATCCTTGTCTGCCAAGGTTCCGACCGTTCCTCCCTTGCGGATCTTGTAAAACCAAACGCTTCCCCAATCATATCCTTCGACGTAATTGGCAATGCCGGAGAGTTCGAAAACTTGCCCCTTGGTCATTCCGACGGCTAGTCCCATCAAGTTTTCAATGTTCTCCTTGATCTCTCCGTCGTCCTTAGCGAACGGGTTTCCTCCTCCTCCGCGCGTGCAACTGCAAAAGGTTAGCAAAGCTACGGAAAAGAGTATGGAAAGTAAGGATGACTTGGAGTAAATTGCTCTCATAGTTAACTTTTATTCATGCTTTTTAAAATTTCGCAATATCAATTTTCCCTAAGATAAAAGGGAAAAATCATGAGTTGAAACCCCAAGCCTGTGATCTAGGATGCGGTGGGGGCGAGTTTTTCCAATGCCTTGTAGCTGCGAGCGATCATTTCTCTCGGGTCATCAAGAAGGTTGGCGGAGGCCATTGCGTTGTCCAGTAACTGGTCGGCGACCAAAGATGCCGTTTCCTCGTCCGTATCCCGAATTTCGTACAAGCCTCTGATAATCGTATGTTTCGGGTTGATTTGCAGTTTAACCTCGGGCGCTGGCATGTTTTCGCCCATCCCCTGCATCATTTTCATCATCCTCCGTGCGGATGCCCCTCCCGGACCATCTCCTCCTACAATGCAAACCGGACTGTCGATGAGCCTTTCACCCGTCTCGACTCCGGACACTTTGTCCCCGAGTTTATCCTTGAGCCACTCGCACAAGCTCTTGGTCTTCTCCTCGTCCAGTGAATCTGCGTCCTCATCCTGATCCAGCTTTTCGAGTTCGAAATCATCGGAGTCCGCTGAGACGATCTTCTTTTCCTTGTATTCATTGATGCTCTGCATCACGTATTCGTCCACGGGTTCGGTCAGCAGGAGCACCTCCAAACCCCGGGCGTGCATCGCCTCGAGGTAGGGACCTGCTTCAATCGATTCTCGGCTTTTCCCGAACAAAAACAAAATTTCCTTCTGATCCTTGGCCATCCGGTCCAGATAGGCATCGAGTCCGGTCAGTTTTCCGGGGTCGAGAGCCGTCGACTCGAAGAGCAAAAGTTTGGCCAGATCTTCCCGGTAGGTAAAGTCCGTGGCCGCGCCTTCCTTAATTAGAGTCCCGAACTCATTCCAAAATTCCAGGTAATTTTGCTCCTCCTTCTTTGCCTGCTCGTTGAGGAAACGGAGAAATCTTTTGGTGAGGACTTGGTTGAGCTTCCTTAGCAGTTCGCTGTCCTGCATCGTTTCCCTGGACACGTTCAAGGGCAAGTCCGAGCTGTCCACAACTCCCTTGAGAAAACGAAGCCATTCGGGGAAAAGGGCTTTGGGCTCGGCGTCGATCAGAACTTTTCTGCAATGAAGAGCGACCTTGTTTTCGTTCCGGAACATCCCCATCTTCTCCATGTTGCGCTTGGGGACGAAGAGGAGCGAATTGATCTCAAGAGGGGCATCCGCGCTGAAATGCATCCTCATGAGAGGGGCCTCGTAGTCGTTTGCCTGAAACTTATAAAACTCCTCGTATTCCTCGTCCGTGACTTCGTTTTTCGAGCGCATCCATATGGCGTCAACCGTGTTGACTTTTTCTCCATTTACGGAAATCGGAAATTGCACGAAGGCCGAATATTTCTTGATTACTTCCTTCATCCGGTCTTCCTTGGCGAATTCCGCAAAGTCATCCTTCAGTTTGATCACGATCTTGGTGCCCCTTCTTTGCCCGTCGCTCGATTCGATCGAATAGGAACCGTCTCCGTCGCTCTCCCAGCATTGTCCATCCCCGTCGTTCTTCCAAGTGCGCGTGTAAGCCTGAACTTTTTCCGCAACCATGAACACGCTGTAAAAACCCACCCCGAACTTTCCAATCAAGGCCTCGTTTTTCTCACCGTCGGACTTGAGCGCCTCCATGAACTCCTTGGATCCCGAGTGCGCTATGGTTCCCAAGTTCTCCACCAGCTCGTCTTCGGTCATGCCAACTCCGAAGTCTTGGATGGTCAATTGATTTGCTGAATCGTCCGTCGTAACGTTGATTTCAAGTTCCAAGTTGTCGTCAAAGACCTCCTTCTCGGTAAGTTGTAACCTGCGTAACTTTTCCAAGGCATCCGATGCATTGGAGATCAATTCGCGAACGAAGATCTCCTTGTCCTTGTAAAGGGAGTTTACGACGATATCGAGCACCTGTCTGGTCTCGGCTTGAAATTCGTGGGTTTTTGGCTTCTTGCTCATGGTTTTCGAAAAAACCTTCCATTCTAAGAAGTTGGGGCTGATCAGCAAGCGCGAACTGGCTCCCCTTGCGGGGCATTAATCGTCCGCTTCGAATTTCTTCCTGAAATATTCGTATGCCTCGTTAATCTCCTTGGCCTTTTGCTCGGCCACCTCCCGGATTTCCGGCCCCAGGGCGCTTACCCGATCGGGGTGATATTGTGCGATGAGTTTTCGATAGACCGCCTTGACCTTTTCTTCTTCAAATGGTTTTTCCACCCCAAGGGTTTCGGCAAAATGCAATTCCTCCTTGTCCGCATCGGATTCGTTTTTTACCGAAGCAAAGGAATCGTCAGTCTTTTCTTCGGTGCTTTCGTGTTCTTGCGTCTCCCTGTCCTTGTGGTCTCCGTCCACTTGCTCGGATTCCTTTTCTTCTTCTTCTTCCTCTTCCTCTTCCTCTTCCGGCAAAGGCTCATCTTGGGTTTTCATCTTGGCGGGACCTGCCTTTGCCCAAAAGCAATCCAATTTCCAAAGCATCAACCACGAGGAAACGAAAAAGAAAGCCCAACAGATTTTGGTGAGAATCGAAGTCACTTGATTCGGATCGGAAACCCCCAATGATCTCCAAATTGTCCAGGATTGATATTGGGCCCGCAAGGATTGGCTGAAATATTCGGCCGTGATTACGGACAGAAGAAGTCCGAGGATTCCTCCGATCAGCAACCGTTGAATCCACTTGGATTTCATTTGCTTAAGAGGGCAACTCCCCCGAGCAGGTTTTGTATAAATACAGCAATAACCCGCCCACGACGATCAGGATCCATTTTTTTGCCCGTTGCATGGTTGCATCCTGCCAAAGCCTGTTTGCATGTCAAATTTCAACGAACCAAGGGTCGTAGGGGCCACCAAGAATCAGATCGTCAGGATTTCTTATGCGATTCAGACTTTTAGGCGAAACCTCGGAACAGGGGGGCTTGGCCGCGCACTGGACTTGGGAATGTTTGGGAGTGGGAGACCGATCGGTACCGAGCGACTTATCCAACCGGCAACCCGGTGGTCGATCCGACCGGGACGGTACCCGGCATTGCCCGTGGTGCTCCACTGTCAGAAATACAACTGCGCAATTCTTGTTTATGTTACAAAAAACGTAACGACATTATGCGCTTATTGCAACTTTTGTACCTAGGTTCAAAATTCCTTTGCCTTGTATTGTCTTGTAAGTTGTTGAATGGTAAGGCAACTCTGAATTCTTAATAGAATATGGCACGAGAAATGCCTAATGAGGTAATTATTAAGGCAGTTTTGGTCGCAAAAAGAACAAATTCCAATCATGAACAAATTAATCAATGAGTTCGTAATCAAGTTACCTAAAGAAACAAAGGCATCCCGGGCTCTCGGAAGTCTTTTCTCCTCCCCTCTGCAACCACTCCTTTATGTGTTCGCGTATTGACTCATTCTGTTACTTGACTGCACAAGGGCGAACTGATTGAGTAGGGAAGTGACGAAGATCCGGTCAGCCACCAGGAAATCATCCCTCTCGGAAGGTAATCGTCTTGAGGCAACGGCGATGCGGGGACATTGGTACATTGCATGTCGATCTCAACAATTGAGGCGGCGTCCAATCGAACGGGTCGTTCTGGGTGAGCGTCTTGCCCTGTTCCGGGGGAAGGACGGCAAGATAGGTGCTTTGGCCAACCGATGCGCTCACCGGAACTTGGCCCTTTCTCGGGGTAGGGTGGAGGCGGACGGTTTGTCCTGCACCTATCATGGATGGACTTATGACTCGACAGGAGACTGCGTTCGCGTACCCGCAGCCTGCGAGGCATCCGTTAGGCAGGGTCGTCCTCGCGTCCCAGCTTACTCGGTACGCGAGCAACAAGGCTTGGTTTGGGTATACCTGTCCGAAAAGGGCGAGAAACCGAAGGGTGAACCCATTGATTTTCCGTACTATGATCAACCCCCCTGGCAACATTGGTTTATGGAACGGGTTTTCGAAGGAGACGCGTTCAATTGCTCGGAGAACTTCCTTGATTGTCCGCATACCAACCATGTCCACCGCGGGTTGTTTCGTGCGGAAAAAACTCGGGAAAACGAGGTCGAGCTGACAAGTGGCCGAGATTGGGTTCAGGCGGAATTCTTGAACGAAAAACGGATCGATACCTTCCTTGGTCGCATCCTATGTCCCAAGGGTGGACAAATGCGCCACACCGACCGATTCATGCTTCCTTACGTCACCCGCGTGGACTATCGAGCTCACGAGACCCGTCATTTCGTAGTCATGAGCCAGTGCACACCGATAGGTGATGATAAGACTCGGGTGTTTACATATATGGCCTTTCGTTTTGACGGTTGGGGGCCGTTGTTGCGCCTTTTTTATCAACCCTTCGCTCATCGGGTCCTTGATCAGGACGTGGACGTCATCCGCTGGCAGACCGAGGATATCAAACGTTATGGTCCCCGGCGCTTTACCTTTCACGAGTCCGATGCCATTGCCCGGGAAATGGCCGATCTGGTTTCCGGCCGGTCCCAGGAAGGGAAGGACGTCCGGAGAAAGAAGATTCGATTTTGAGGGCATGATTGATTTTCAACAACTCGGAGCGGGATGGACAACAGGAGGAGCGTTTGCACTCCTTGTCTTTCAACTTCTCGGCCCGTTCTTTTGGTGGTGGCAGAACCGCAAGCCAGGGCGGGTGGGTGGACCGATCTCCCTCGTCAAGGCCCAGTGGTTCGTCTTCGCGGTTTCGCTTTGGGTGCTGGCTCCTCTCCTCGCATCCGGGCATGACGGGGCCCGGGTGATCTGTTTGATCTTGGCCGTGAGCATGTCTTTGCGCGGGGTCGTTGAATTGTACCTTTGCTTGGTGACTCGTGGCTGGAAGGTCCGCTATGGTTTATTTCATGACAGCTTGCAATTGGGTTTGGCACTGGCAGGTTTGGGTTGGCTGGCGTTGCGCGGAGAGCCCGTTTGGGCACTTTTTTTGTTGTCCCTGACGATCTCCACCCTTGTTACGGAAATTATTTTCGTCCGCTGGTTTAAGCATTCAACTGCCGGGCCAGAGGAAGCCGTTTACTTCGTCTCTGGAGATCCCGAGCACAGAGTGGTCAACCGTCGGACGGCCTGGCTTTTTCTTCCGCAATTTTCCTTGTTTCTGGTTTCTCTGCTGAGTGTATTTTTGGATAGGGGAGTTGTGGTGTCATGAAGACCGGATCAGATCCATTGCCTTGCGAGCTTGTCTCCCGGAAGGATCTTTCCGACGGGATGATCGTGCGAATGCATGAGCTGATGGAGATCTGTTACGATCATGTTTCCTCCGATCGTTTCAGGGAGGATTTGGCAAGAAAGGATTGGGTACTGGTTTTGACCGATTTTACGGGCCAAATCCAAGGGTTTAGTACGCTGTCCCTTAACCCCCGGGGCCTCGGGGAAAGCGGCAGGGACGTGCTTTACTCGGGTGATACCGTCATTCATCCCGAGCATTGGGGCGGTCAGTCTTTGGTTCGCGGCTTCTTCCATGCCGCCGGGAGCATCCTCTCAAACTGTGAAAATCCACTCTACTGGTATCTACTATCCAAGGGGCACCGCACCTACATGTACCTGCCCCTGCTCTTCAAGCGCTACTACCCTGCGCTCGAGCCCTCGCGGGAATTCCCCATGGGCTCTTCCCTCGTCACCTTCTTCTCCGAGCGCCTTTTTCCCGGTTGTTGGGAACCGAACCGTGGAGTCATTCACTTCCCGGAAAGCCAGGGCCAGGTGAACACCGATTTGGCGGAAGACACCCGAAGCCGGAGGGGGCATTCGCAGGTTGATTTCTTCATGGAGCGCAACCCGGGTTTTGCCGAGGGTGACGAATTGGTCTGCGTGGCCGAGTTGTCCCCCGACAACCTTCGTCGCCCCTCCTCGAGAGCGTGGATGGAGGCTGGCATGCGCGGAGAGCCGGTGGGGAAGGGGGTCTGCATCGGATGAACTCCCTAGGCGAACGGTGGCTGAATCTGCAGATGCCCGAGCACGGACGCTTCCTCTCCGCCTGCTCCCGGGTTGGGGAGGTTCAGACGGCTCGACTGAAAGCCCTTGTCCGGGCTAATGCGGAGACTGCCTTTGGACAGGCCCATGATTTTTCCGATATCCGAACGCCGGCGGATTTTGCCGACCAAGTTCCGGTGGGCGATCATGCAACGAACGTCCAACCTTGGCTCGACCGCATGGGTTCGCCCGAGGACGGGCAACTGACCAAGCAACCCGTGCGATTCTTCGAGCAAACATCGGGGACGACCGGGGCAGTCAAGCTCATCCCGTTTACGAGTACCTTGCGATCGGAGATTTCCCGTGCCGTTGCCGCATGGATGGGTGGCTTGAATCTGGAATTACCGGATGCTTTTGCGGGGCCTGCATACTGGGCCATTTCACCCCCGTTGATGAACTCCCATCCGCCGGTTGCCGGCGTTTCGGTGGGACACTTGGAGGATACCGCATACTTCCCGCCCCGGGCTGCCCGTGCCTTGAGCGACTGGCTGGTCATGGACCAAGCCGTTCAAGCGGAAACGGCCGAGGCCTTTTACGGGCATACCCTCGACCGATTGCTCGCTTGTCGGGACTTGTCTTTCGTTTCCGTTTGGAGCCCGACCTTTTTCCTAAACCTTGACCGCCTGCTCCAGGAACGCCTCGGTCATGATTTTATTTGGAGCGACCTATGGCCTGGGTTGGCCCTCCTGAGCTGCTGGACGGATGCCCAGTCGGCCCAGTGGACGGACGAAGTGGAGGAGAGGTTGGGTCCGGGTGTGAAAATCCAGGGCAAGGGCCTAATGGCGTCCGAGGGGGTGACAAGCGTACCATACCCCGGTGGTTCGCCCGTACTTGCCGTATGTTCCCACTTCTACGAGTTCCTCGATCAGGAAACAAGTGCCGTTCGTTTCGCTCACGAACTTTCGGTCGGATCACGATACGAGGTTGTTCTTACCACCGGAGGGGGGCTCTATCGATATCTCACGAGGGACTTGGTCGAGGTGACCGGTCATCTCGAGCAGGCTCCCCGTCTGCGCTTCGTCGGACGGACTGGGCGTTCGGTCGATCTGGTGGGCGAAAAGCTCAGCGAACCACAGGTGATCAAGGCCCTGGCCGGGACCCGGGGGTTTCTGGTTCCGCGAACCACGCCAACAGGTTACCTCCTGTGCGTGGAGGATCCCGGTACGCAAACCGAAGGCGATGCGCTCGCATCGCGTACGGAGGTCGCCCTTTCAGCCAATCCCTATTACGAACAGGCATGCCGTTTGGGCCAACTGTACCCCCTGTCTCTGCATCGTCTTCCCGATGGGTTTACTGCGAATCTTGGCCGGAAATGGGCGGCGCGCCAGGGCTTGCGTGACAGTGAGGTAAAACTACCGGCTCTTTTCCAACCTGGTGAGGTGGACGACCTTCTGCCCGTACGATGATCTCTCCCTTGCCACTCAAGCGAGCCAATCCGGCGGACAATCCCGGTCTTTGCGATGTCTTCGCCAATACGCCGATGGAGGGTGCAATTTGGATTAACCAAGATCGCCGACCGGATTTTTTCCATGGGGCGGCTGTGCAAAGCGAGAGCCCCGAAGTATTCGTTCTGAGGAAGGAAGAGGAAACGGGATTGAACGCTGTCTTTGCAGTGGGCCGGCGAAATGTGTTTGTCAACGGACGCTCCCGGGAAATTCAGTACCTGAGCGACTTGCGCATCGTATCGGGTCACCGTGGGGGAAGCAATCTGGCGAGAGGTTTCCAGTTCCTGCGGCACGAAGTTTTGAAAAACGATGAATTTGCTCAGACGCTGGTACTGAGTGAAAACGAAAAAGCGCTCGATCTCCTGACCAGTCGCCGCTGTGGGTTGCCCGGATATTTTCCTTGTGGGGAATACGAGTATTATCTCATCGGTTTGCGCCACTTACCATCCTCGCGGTTTCAAGTGCGACGGGCCACGCCCCGAGACGTCTCGCTAATGCAGGAATTCTTCGATCGCGAGGCTCCACGCAAGCAGTTTTTTCCCGTCTATCGTTTCGACGAGTTGGACGGGAGCGCTTATTACCGCGACGTGAAATTGGAAAATTTTTTCCTGGCTTGGGCGGGCGATGAATTGGTCGGGTTGCTAGGGGCTTGGGATCAAGGTAACTACAAGAAAATTCTTATCCGGGGCTATGCTGGCGGGCTGAAGTGGTTAAGGCCTTGGCTCAATGCATTCAGTCGGTTGCGAGGCGGGATCGAACTGCCCGCTCCGGGTGCCTTGCAACGTGCTCTTTACCTGCACTGTGCAGTTTGCCGGGAAAACGATCCGGATATACTTACCTCCTTGATCAGGGAGGCTCAATCCGGGTTTGCAGGGCAGGGCTATCATCATGCTGCCTTGGGTCTGGACAGGCGCGATCCTTTGCGGGAAGCATTGGCGGGTTTTCGCACGATGAACTTTGCCGGCCGGCATTTTCTCGTAACCTTCGGGGACGATCCCCGATCCACTCTCGATCATCAGATGTTTTATTTTGAAGCAGCCCGAATCTAAAGATACTTCCGGGTACCGGAATTCGGCAAACGGATTGGGCAAATCCGATAATCCGTTCGGCACTCTTGCGAGTAAATCGGGTTGGTCTCTGCTTGCGTTGACCGGAATAACCGCCCTGCTTGCATGGGCGGGGCGTGACTTGAGCTCGCATTATGAGGTGGAGGACTTCTTCCCCCGAGACACAACGGAATGGAACGCCTATCAAGACTACCGTGAACGTTTCGGGCGTGATGACCGAACGGCCTTGATGTTATTGGAATCTCCAAAGCCCATTGGCCTAGCTGAAATGAGAGCAATCGATTCCTTGACCAACAGGCTGGAAGCTTTGCCTGAGGCCGAGTGGGTGGTATCCCCAAGTAACGCTCAGGTGCCCTTGCGAATGGCCGACGGGGAGGTTCGCCTGGAACGAGCATTCCAACCCGGTGCGCCTGGGAGACTGGAGGAGGCCCTGGGCAAGCTAACCAAGCCTCCGTTCGTCAATTCCATCCTTTCGGCTGATCGGCGATTGGCGGTGGTGGCATTGACGGTGCGCGAGAAAAACCTCGGTTCTTCGGATCGATCGAGCCTCGTTCGTGGTTTGGAACGGGAAAAGATTGCCGTCGAATCAAACGGGCTTTTTCAAGTGCAGTTGGCCGGTTACCCAGTTCATCGGGTTTATTTAGCCGAACACGTCGTATCGGAAACCGCTCGGTTGCTACCTTGGGCGCTAGCGGTTGCGGTGGCCGTTTTGGCAATGATCTTTCGGAGTTGGATCGGCGTTCTTGGACCATTGTTGGGAGCGGGCTTGGCGGTGATTTGGACCCGGGGTCTTATGGCCCTTACCGGTTTGGAACCCAATATATTTGCCCCCGCGCTCTTTCTCCTAGTCGGGTTGATGGCAGTCTCCCATGCCGTGCATTTGCTTGCTTGCCACCGGAAAAAAACCGGAGCGGGCAGGTCACCCTCCGTTGCCGCCCGGGAATCCATCGTGGAAAAGGCCGGGCCCTGTGGAATCACCAGCCTGACCACCGCCTTGGTCTTCGCCGGG
>JAOLZO010000014.1 GCA_028343845.1 Verrucomicrobiota bacterium
CCATTGGGTTTCCAAACTTCGGCAGACATGAGCTTGCCGTCCTTGTAGTTTCCTTCAAACTCCTTCACTCCGCTCTCATACCACCAACTAAAAAGCCCGTCCTCCTTGCCGTCCTTGAGGTTTCCTTCCCAGCTCTTCTGCCCGTTCCAGTACCACCAAGTCTCAATCCCGTTCTTCTTGCCGTCCTTGTAGTTTACTTCCGCCTCCTTCTGCCCGTTCTCGTAAAACCCCTCAACCTTGCCGGTGAAGGGCGTATCTTCACCAGAAAGATATAAATTCTCATCATCTTCTCCAATGAATTGAAGTTCATTCGCACTAACTACTTTTTCTTTCATCCCCCGACCCAAGCGCCTCTTTGGGCGAGGGTCAAGGGCTTGGGGGTTGTCAGGGGGGTTAGTCCCTGACTAGTTCGCCGTCCTTGAAGGGTGAGCGACCACTTTCCGTCCCGTCCTCGTTGTACCAAACCCAAACCCCATTCCCATCCTTCACATTGGTCTCAAGACACTTCTCGCCATCGGGTTTCCAAACCTCGGCTGACATGACCTTTTCGTCCTTCCAGTTTACTTCCTGCTCCTTCTGCCCGCTCTCGTACCACCCAGTCGCAAGCCCGTCCAGCTCGCCGTCCTTGAAATTTACTTCGCTCATCTTCTGCCCGTTCTCGTACCAAATTGTTGTTGGCCCGTCATGATGTGAAGAGTTTGAATCACGCCAATCTTCAAGCGGCATACCCACTACTCCAACTTTGCCCTCTATCAACCCTGCATCCCACCTCGGAGTCCCGTTCTCCTGCCATTGTTTTAGCCTGACGACGTAGCCATCCTTGAACTGGGCAAGCGCCTCGACCTGCTCGTTTTCGTAGACCTGCTTGGCGTAACCGCTGAATGGTTTGTCCGTATTTGGCAGATAGGTGACCCCATATCGATCCTGTAGCTTTGACCAGTCAACCGCATCAGCGGTCGCATCTTCAACCACATCGGGATCGCTTAGGTCGGATTCTCCACACCCAACCATCAGCAGGGCGACGAACATGGCGGCAAGTAACTTCTTCATCCTTCCATCCAATACCAGCGGGTTTTCAGGTCAAGCGGGGGTTTTGGAAGTATCGGGACGCCTTTGGGCAGCTTTAGTCAGCCGACTCGTTTGCCGTCCTGGAAGAAGAAGCGATATTGCTCGTTTCCGTTATCCTTGTACCCAACTACAACCCCATTCCCGTCTACGATGTTGGTGTGGGGACATTTCTCTCCGTTCGGTTTCCATACAACGGCAGACATTAAGTCGCCGTCCTTGAAGTTTCCTTCCGCTGCCTTTTGCCCGTTCTCGTACCAAGAGGTCATAACCCCGTCCTTCTTGCCGTCCTTAAGTTGGAGTAACGAATCTATTTGACCATTGTCGTATATTGACTTCGTCCATCCCGAATAGAGTGTTTGCTCATTAAGTTCGTAAAAAAGCGACTCACCACCATTGAGTTTCCGCTCAAGCTTTTTTAAATTAATCGCCTCAGCGATAATCTTTCCGTATTTTTTACCAAACTCCTCGTCCCGTCTTAGCTCCTCCTCGGCTCTTATCCTAGCCAAGTCCTGCTCCTTCTTCAGGAATCTTTCGCCGTCATTGAAGGTCTTGCGCTCTTTTTCCGTCCCGTCCTCGTTGTAGTATACCCAAAGACCGTGCTCCTTGTCGTCCTTGAAGTTTCCTTCCGCTGCCTTCTTCCCGTTTTCGTGCCATGCCGTGAAATGACCCTCCGTCTTGCCATCCTCCCAAGTGGATTTCTCCAGCATCTGACCTTTCTCGGACCACAAGAAAGTAAGCCCGTCCTGCTTGCCGTCTTTGTATTGAGTCAAAAAAATGATCTGCCCATTCTTGTCCATACTCTTTGACGCTCCCGAGAAGGGTTTTTGCGTTATTTCTTCTTCTGAGATCTCGACGGGGATGGTGCGATCATGGATGATGGGGGCTGTACCAGATTGAAGTCTGATATAGTGCAGTTCTTCCCCTTTCTTTACTCTCAACTCAAGCCTTGAGTGATCAATCGCCTCAGCGATGATCTTCTCTAGGGTTGAGTTCGCATCAGGACTTTCAGCAGACGACTGATTGGATTCTGACACATCCGACCCTGAACCACCGACTAGCAACCAAATCAACACGGCAGTCACCACCACGCCTCCCCCAATGCTCGACCACAGGATGACTTTCTTCTTGGCCAAGGAGTCCGCGTGAGTGGATTGTTGCTGAACCGGCTGCTTTTGCGGCACTTGATGTCGTTGCGGATCTGCGGTGGTGGTGGGAGCTTTCTCTTTAAGTGTCTTTTCAATCGTGATCCATTCCGTACCGCCAACCTGACATGCAAAATCCGTGGGAACGAATGAACCCTGAGCAAGAAACTCACGAATTTGCTCTGCATTATACGGACCATACTGCTGCCCGTCCTTGCTAACGTAAATCTGCATCCACCCACCAAACCACCCCCTTCGTAGCGAGTCAACCATCCCCTACCCAATCCTCCCGCTTGACTGCACGGGGCGGTTAACTATCTGAATCCCCCCCCAATTGGCGCAATTGTCACACCGACATGATTTTCGATTCCGAGGCGGAGGGCAGGCAATCCATACTGCAAAAAAAGTTCCGGGGGTGTTGATGATAATATGGAAAGATGGATTCGGATTAGCGTGACCCCCGCCCCCCGCAGAAGCAAAAAAGCTCATCCTCGATATTCATTTATGATCTTCTTTGCGAAGATCCTTAGGGTTTTGCTTCGATTATACAGTTTGCAAATCCAGCTTCTTGAGGCTCAGAAGTGTCCCAAAAACGTCCCAACGAAAATCAGTTCCTTTAGCCGGGAGCTTCGCGAATCCTCGCAAGCCATTGAAGGGGAGGGGGATTGGGTGGTGGCGAGACCCGGAATCGAACCGGGGACACAAGGATTTTCAGTCACGTATATATAACTATAAATAGCCAGATACAGCTCGATTCTGACAAATTTAGGGATTATTTTTCCAAAACACTGTTTTTCAGCAATTGGGTGAGCTGAGGGAAGAGGTTTTCCTCTCCGGAGGTGTTGGGTGTTTTTGGTTAAAAAATGTTAATTGATTCTAATTAGCTTGCTTGATTATTACTTTGGAGACTTGAACTCCAAACAGCATTTAATTTCTTTCTTAAGCATTTCAGTTTGTTCGACGGAAATTGGATTTCTCAGAAAACGAAGATAAAGATTACTCAGCTTGAGCAAAGGTTCGAAGTTCTTGATTTTATTGTTAACCAAGTTGAGATAGGTAAGCTTATTCAAATTGGATAAAGGCCGGACATCAAAAATTCGGTTTGAACTGACAGAAAGGTATTTCAAGTTCTGAAGTTCTGACAAAGCCCTTATGTCTATGATTTTATTCCCCCAAATTTTGAGTGTAATTAAATTCTCGAGCTTCTTTAAAGGATAAATATTAGACAGTTGGTTACTGGATACATCCAATTCTTCCAATTTGCTTAACTTGTTCAACGAGCTGAGACTTTCCACATCGTTAAAACTCAAATCAAGACTGATTAGATTTTTAAGTTCTGATATTGGGATAATATTGCGGATTTTGTTTTTGGATAAATTAATACCTTTGAAGCAAGAGATATTTCCTTCATTTATTCTGAGCAGTTCTTGCAAATCGGAATCACGAAGGCTCAAGTTTTCAAGAGTTATAAAGGTTTTCTTTTCGCTTAAAGCTTTTACAACAAGTTCTTGTGCAATTCTTATTCTGTTTGAATCAATTGAAACCTTGATGGTGCTACCTATTTGCTTTTTTTCGCAGCCTTCAAGATTTTGAGCTTTGAGACTTTTCTTCTCAGACTTAAACTTTGTTTTGAACTCCTCAACAAGAGTAGCTTTTTCCGCATGCTTTTTGTCGGCACGCATCCATCCAGAGCAACCTTTTTGAGGGCAACCCCAGTAAACTGTAGACTTTGTTTTCTGTATTAGTTTGTTTCCGCATGTTGGACAGCTGGGAGTGGTCGAATCCCCGATTAATGCATAATCTAATAATTCTTTAAGGTTTTCTTTACAAAGCGAATTAAAGCGTGAGACCAGTTCATAATTAGAGAGAAGCTCGATAGGTGTATCTTGGGCGAATTTTTTTGCAGGATTTGTAAAACTCGAGGTTGTAGCAAATAAACCATTTTCGATACCCTTTTTGGTGATTGCACCGTAGAAATCACGAACTTGCGATTCTGCTACTTTTTGTTTTTGAGACTTACACTGAATGAGGGTTACGGCATCTTTGCTCTTATCACGATAAAGCTCAATATCTATGCCTCCGTCGGGACCATTGCCAGTTTCTTTTGCTTTGAAACCCCTAAGCTCAAAATACTTTGCTACAACTTCTTCAAAGCGTTTCCACTCAATCGCCTTAAGCAAAGCTGTATTCCAAAGTAGTTTCATTCGGACCAACCAACCACGCCCGCCCCGTGCAGTCAAGCGGGAGGATTGGCTAGCGGATGGTTGACTTAGCCCTGCGGGGGTGGTTGGGTGGGGGGGGTGGAAACCCCGGCGCGCACGATTGAACATGTCATGGACGTTCAGACTTGCGAAGTCCTAAGTGCATCCAAACTTCTAGACCGGCCAGAGCTCGATCAGTTCCAATTGCGTCATGAATTGGAGCGGAACCGTAAATGGATGTGTTCACTTTGTTACGAGCCTGTGAAGCTACGTGGCGGACCAAATAGAAAACTCCACTTTTGGCATGGAAAGAATAGTCCTGGATGTCCTGTTGAGACTGGACTTAAGCTTTCAAAGAAGGATATCGAGAAAAGAAAGTGGAACGGACAAAAAGAGGGGCCTGCTCACAAACGATTAAAGCAACTCATTGAAAAAAGCCTTCGGGCGGACAACTCATTTTCTGACATCAGGGTTGAGCAGCGCCAGATTTCAAAGTCAGAGAAGTTTGATTGGAGAAGACCTGACGTCGCGGCTAAAAGGAACGAACGCCAATTCGTTTTTGAAATTCAGCTGTCCACGACCTTCTTAACGGTAATCATTGGAAGGAGCCGCTTTTACAAAGATCAAGATACTTTCCTTTGTTGGGTTTTCGACGATTTCAGTACTTTGCCTAACCAGCAAAAGTTTACCGAAAAGGACATTTTATACTCCAACAACTGCAATGTTTTTGTTGCTAACGATGAAACACTCAAGCAGTCGGTCGCAAACCAGGAACTGACATTGGAGTGTTACTATATGGTTCCGAAATATCCTGAATCGAACGAAGCTGATATTCAACACGAGTGGTGTTCGGAAACCGTCCGGTTTTCAGATTTAAACTTCGTTGAGGATGAATGCCAGCTCTTCTACTTCGACCATAGAAAGCAATATGAAGAGGTTGAATCTGAGCTGAAAAAAAAGCGAAAAGAGGAAAAGGCCAGATTGGATAGGCAGATCCGGGAAAGTAACTTTGAAACTGAGATTGATCAGATTGTCACTACGTACAGGTGGTCCTATCTGGAGGGCTATGAAAGCCTTAGGGTTGATACTGAACCAATTGACAAGGATAACCTTGAAAAACGGGAATCCCGTACCCTCGGGCGAGTTAGTTTTATTCGAAATGAGGAAAGGCCTTACACTGGATGGGTGAAAATCATCTTGAAGCCGAAATCCTCAAGCGAGTCTGCAAGTTTACTCTCAGAACAATTTGGCGAGCGCATAGTTGGATTGGAGTACTACTATCTTGGAAAAAAGGATGGAAATGCCCACTACTGGTACGGTGATGGGGCGAGGAAAGGAATAGGGAAGTATAGGGATGGTCTACTTCTTTCCGCAGTTTCCTGGTTGCCTAATGGCGAGATATGCCCCATCGCAGAAATTGACCTTGATGGTAATGGAGTTTTAGTCGAATACGATGATAATGGGATGGAGCAAAAACGCATTTACTACAGGAATGGAAGGGCTCCTAAGAGGAGGCATTGAGTTTAAGCTCTTACTTGTAAAAGCAAATCCCAATGAAGCATGAAATTAAAATAATCTTAATTACCACTGTCGTTGTTTCAGTACTTTTTGGTACAGCTTGGTATTTATCTACTGACTTCGGAGAAAAGTTGAAAAGTGGACATCAGGATAACCAGTTGTCTCATTATGATGAAGATGATTTTAAGTTTCGCCCGGAGGAGATTACGACTTTTCAAGCAAACGATTGCTGTCCGAAATTTTAAAAGACGAGCGGGATTTTATTATTGAAACGATAAAGGACAGCCCCATGCCACCCAAAGCATCTGGGTGGAAAAAAGCTTACTCGCAAAAGTACCTGGTTGAGCAAGTCGATCTTGAAGGACTTCAACTAACCAAAGAAGAGGAAGGGAGATTAATAAGATATCTTGGTTCCTTCAAATATGTAGAAAAAACCAGGAGAAGTTTTCTTAGCCAAGAAGAAATAATTAATCATATCTACAAAGACCTAGCCAATGTACGCCAGGATATCAGGAGACACATGCGATATGTTAGTTTTTCTAACTTCTATAATTCAGGTATTTCAGATGAAAAAATAAATATCTTCAAAATTGGAATCAAAAAGCTTCTTAGCTCGTTAACTTGGGGCCCCCAGATTGTTAAGATTACAGAAGTGGAGAATACTTTTGGTTCAGTGCTTAAAATTGATCTAAGGTATTTGGTTGATACTCAAAAACGATGTTGGGATATGCATACTTGGGACAGGATAACAAAACATAATCCATATTACATCCATACTCCTACGAAAGCTCACAAGGTGCTCTCGAGTATTTTTCAGACAGATCAATATATTGTAAGAGGAGATTGGCTTGCCTTCGCTTTAAGCCAACCTCCTTTGTATCACGATTTACAAAAGTTGCCCAAGAAGCTCGAGCATCTCGAAATACTGCTAGGTATTAATATTAGAGAAAATATTATCAAGACTGAAAGAGCTAGTGGACCTAGGCTTGTTCATAGGGGTGGAACTACAAATTCGGGTGTTTCAGATAACCATAGAATTATTGAGAGGCACAATCTGCCAAACTGGAAGGGAGCATTTTGGATAAGTTATGATTTTCTTTCCCCCTCAGATCCTAAGAAAGATATACGAAAACACCCATTCGGTCCTCATGGGAAAGACCCCTTTGAGCATGATGGCGGTGAAATAATTTTTAATCTTCCCAATGGGCTCCAATCATATCTATTAATTGATAGTAAAGGAAACCGTATCGATGTTGCTCCAACGGAAATTGTTCAAAACAAGGGAGGGAACGACGCAATAATCACAAACGGAATTTCATGCTTTGAATGTCATACAGAGGGTATGCGAGACATGAAGTTTGAGATGAGGAATTACGCATCTTCATTTGTTAACTCCAGTTTTACAAAGGCCGACTCATTAAAATTCCTTCATCTTTATGCCCCAGACAAAACAAGAGTTCGTATGGAATATGATAAGATTCGCTATCTGGAAAAGTTAAAGTTTATCCACGGACGAGACATCACATATGATCCGATTTCAACTTTAGTTAATGAATTTAATAAACGTGTATCATTTAGAAGTGCTGCAGCAGAATTAAATCTCACAGAAAATGGTCAACGATCTTTGTTTGAGTTGTTTGAAAGACTCAGTTCCTTAAATGATTTCGGTTCTCTTCAAACACAACTCAACCAAAATGGACTTTCTCGGGAAAACTTCATTCATGATTTTTCTTTGTTAAGAAAGCATTTGCACTTCTTGTCACCGACTTTTTCGATCTATGATTATGACTTCGAACCATTGCCACAGCTTTAGAATGTATATTCCCCATCTGATTTTTCTGCTTACGACTTGTTCTCTTATTGCTGATGAGAAGGCTGAGAAGCTATTGAATCTGGCTGGGTTCACTTCCCATAGTTCAAAGAACCTTCGGTTAAGTGGGTTTGGTTCAGGGTTCGCAGTGACTTCGGATGGGTATGTCATTACAGCAAGCCATGTGACCGAAGGTAGCGATGCAGTTCGGGTGATTTTCAAGGACGGGAAGTCCTATGACGCCAAAGTGGTCAAAGAAGAGCGAGGTTTGGACCTTGCTATCCTCAAGATTGAAGCGAAAACACCTTCCTTTCTTTCAGTCTCAAGTCGAACCGCTGGGCTGGGAGATGACATTTACACAATTGGATACCCATCCCCATTGATTCTTGGTACGAACCAAAAGTTTACCAAGGGTTCAATCAGTGCCTTGACTGGGCTGAAGAACGATTCCTTTCGTTATCAAATCTCAGTTCCCATACAACCGGGCAACTCGGGCGGGGCAGTTGTCTCAGAAGAGACGGGAGAGGTGGTCGGAATTGTAGTTTCCTCACTAAAGGGGAAAGAAGTGGTGGGATTTACTCCGCAGAGCGTCAACTACGCTCTGAAGTCTGGATTTATTAGGCCAATCATGGATGCCTTGGAGATAAAGTCAGAAAAAATAAAAGCTGTAGTGAGCAAGAATGAAAGAAGGCAAAGGGTTGTTGATGCAGCTTGTATGATAGTTACCGCGGGTGAAAGTAAACTTCCAGTTCCTCCAAATGATTTCACAATCCAATCCCTAAAAATGGAAATGATTTGGGTGAAGCCTGGAACGTTCACCATGGGCAGCCCTGTTGGGGAACAAGGGAGGCTCGCGGATGAAATCCCGCATCGCGTGACGCTGACGAAGGGTTTTTACTTGGGGAAGCACGAGGTGACGCAAGCCCAATGGGAACGGGTGATGGGAGGCAATCCGAGCATGTTCAAGGGTGCGGATCGGCCTGTTGAGCAAGTTTCGTGGAACGATGTTGTGGAGTTTTGTAAGAAGCTCACGGAGATTGAAAAGAAGGCAGACCGAGTACCCAGAGGCATGGCCTACCAATTGCCCACCGAAGCCCAATGGGAATATGCCTGCCGGGCGGGGACGACCACGGCGTATTCATGGGGTAACTCCATCAGTTCAAAAAACGCAAGCTATTCCAGTTTGAGTGGCGGAACAACGCCTGTCGGCAAGTACCCCGCCAACCCGTGGGGCTTTTTCGACATGCACGGGAACGTTTACGAATGGTGTGCCGATTGGTATGGGGATTACCCAAGTGGTTCTGTTACCAATCCCGAGGGTCCGGCTTCGGGCTCGAACCGGGTCTTTCGCGGTGGTTCCTGGGACTACCGCGGGACGCGCTTGCGTTCCGCCGACCGCTACAGCCTCCCCCCGGGCGGCCTCAGCTACGGCGGCCTTGGCTTCCGTGTTTGTTTGCGAGTAAGCAAGTAAGTAACGGATGTGGCGATAGGAACTAGGGGCTGAGCGTAGCGGGCTTGGGCAAAAGGGCCAAGGCGCAAGCGAAGCAAGCACTTACCAATCTCACATATCCATTGGCTCAACTATTAAGCCGACTTGAACTCGACTTCCTCCGAATCGGGTAGGGGAACAAAAACCCTTAGGCTCTTTTTGACTACCAATTACAGAGGTAGCAACCACTCCCAAACATTTGCCTTTGTTGACTTGCCGGTTGTCCATGCTTCCCCTTTTTCCGAGAGTATTATAATTCTGGAACTAGCCAGCATATCGAGTCTATCTGCTCCTTTGCTTCTTGGAATCCCGAGTCGCTTGCCTATCTCCTTTCCTGATAGAGCGAAGTATGGTTTTTTAAATTTTTCCTCATGACACGCAAGTTCTCGACATATTCTGTAACCATCCCTGAGTTCGGGTTTCAAGCTCAAGTAAAATGCTTTTTCCTCTGCGTTTTCCTTCAGGTATGAGTTTTCCATGCCTTTCCACATCGCCTCGGTTTCATGGATATGATTTTCGAGTGGGTCGCGGAAGAAGGGTTTGTAGATTTGGTAGAATGCTTGAGATAACTGCATCACCTGATCCTTTCCCATGCGGTAAAAACATCTGGCGACCAAGTTGACCAAAGTTTCATTTCGCTTTGCAAAATCAACCTCCAATCCGCGTTCTATGTGAACTTTCCAGAGCTTCCTTAAGTCTTCTGGGTATTTTGAAAGGATTCTTGGTTTTTTCGCTTCGCAAGCGGTTAATAGCTTGAGACGTTTTCCCGCTTCAACAAAGGGATTCGCCGCTTTATCTGCATAGGGCATAGGCATAGGCACAGTATCAGTCTCAGAAGAATCTGTGTCTGTGTCTGTTTTCTGTGACTGAAGTACTGTATCTGAAACTGAACCTAAGTCTGTTAAATCAGGCTCCCCATCAAATACCTTTAATGAAGAATTAGGATCTTTTACTTTGATGTTCGAATCCCAAGAGAAAATCATAAGGGCATTCCGGGACATGGGTTTGGTGTCGAGTTTGCTATTGGGGTATGCCTTTCGGAAGTGCTCCTGAGCCTTCCTGATGGCCTCCTCGTGCTTTAATGGGTTGATTGATGCCAAAGCCTTCACCCCGTTACCGCTTGGACTGACGAAGGCCAACAAAACATGTTCGTGTGCAAATAATGATTCCCTCAACCCAGTCGGATCAGAAACGCAATCAAAGTCCAACTGCACCAATCCGATATGGTTTTCTAACTTCCTTTTGATACATGTTCCCGAAGGAGAGATTACGGGAAGTTTTTTCTTCACTTCCGAAGTACCACCGCGAAGTTTTTCTATTTCTCTTTGATATTCTCCGTTTCTGATCATCTCGGCAAATGCGCTCACCGTTATTTTCCCATTCGGACGATTTGATTTCATGAATCCAAATGTTGAAACTTCGGAGTCCAAGTACTTTTTGGCTCTGGTTCTCATGACTCGGACCCTCCTGAGTTTACGCGATGAATAAATGCTAGTTGGGAGTTGTCGAATGGATTTGCCATCATATTCCTTGGTTATGTTTTGAACTATTAATTAGGGCAGAATCCTGATAATAGAGTAACCAAGCCACGAATGGGGAAAAAAGGCTAAATTTGTCTGTTTTTTTTAAAAACCTGCCAAAACGGGTTTTCTTTTCCTTTTTAAAATCAATTTTTCGGATTTAAAATCAGCCACGCTTTTATTTTTACCGAAAGTATGAATGTGGGCTATTTTCCTAATTTTAGGTTTTCGGCAAACTGCCAACCGATACACTGTTCTCACTCTAACAAGCTTGTCGGCTTGTTCCTCAGACATTTCGTAGGGTGCGTATCTATGGCGAAACGTATTGTTTGCCTACTCTTCGCGCGTCTTATCTATCAATTGCCGTAACCTGTAACAGTACCCGGCTTAAACTGCAATGCAGCCCTATCAATGATTTTATTGTATGTGCTTCTCGCCCTAGAGCTTCCAGATATTGGCATTGTACCTGAATGATTCACTTCGAATACAAAACCCTTTTTACCTCCACCACTTGCAGGAATAAAATAGGCAACAATAGTGTGCGTATCTATGGCGAAACGTATTGTTGCCTGATAACCTTTATTGGGAAACTCTACTCTCGAGATAGAACCTGCAAATTCTGATGCCATTGCAGACGCAACAAGCTTATCGGCTTGTTCCTCTGACATTTCGTAAAACAGACTCTGATTCTTGTTGACACTTGATATTGTGCCAGCACAACCGGCGACTAAACATAAAATGGCAATTATCAAGAGGTTGTATTTGTTTTTATCCATTCCAAATGGCTAACCTACTCAATGTGATAAAGCCAATACTTTTCCCGACGAAACGCAAAAAAAAGGCGTCCCGAAGGACGCCCTAAAACCGCCAAAGCGTAATCCGCTGGTTCTCGTCCCCGATTCTCGTTTTGGCTTGCCTACGGACTCCAAGTAATCACACATATTCTACTGCAGCCAGTCGTCCATACTTTACCGGCGGCATGTCCTTTCTCCCTCTTCTTAGGGGAATTACTGTGTGTTTTCTCACCAAAGTCCGTAGGCTCTGACTTTGTTTTGAATGAACTTCTTGCTGGTTTGGTTCGTTTAAGGTTTTCTTAAAGTCCACATCATCAGTGGATAAGGTGAGTGGTTTCCAAGTTATTAAAGCATTGGCCCTCTTGATCCTTCTGGCACTTGGGATATTCATGCCTATATATACTCGTTTTTCGGACAAATAATCAGCATTTCTACCAAAATCTACCATGAAAATACCGACAGCAAAATACTTCCTGACCTAATGTACCTTAGGTCATAAATCAGCTTAAACCTCGCTAAATATCTAGCATTTGGTAAATCGACTACTCTTATCGCCACAGGAACTGGGGCCATCTATGAACATCTAATGTCCTGCAGTAAGAACGAATATACGTTGCCAGTGACTGGACGATACACCGACGAGGTGGTTAAGGGAGCAGGGTTTGGGGTAAAGTTGAGTTGGGTTTGAGTCACTTGTAATGTTTGTCAAAAACCAGTTTATCTATGAAATCCAACAACTCTAAGGGATCGAACCAAGTCACATCCGTGATTTCTTCCTCCGTCTCCCACCAGTCGGGCCCACCGTCAAGGCTGACTATAACTGTATCGCAGACTTTTTGGTAGTCGAGAACTTGCGGCATAAACTGCTTTCGTTTGGTCGGACTCTTCCACATTCCTGAGAGGAGCTTCGCTTCGACAATGAGATTAAGCTCGGGAATATAGGTGTCGGGATATCTCGTTATACCATATTCAACAAAGAGTTTCTCGCAACGCTTCCTTCGAACTATGCCGACTCCATATCGTTGGACGATTAATTCCTCGATTTTTTCTTCGAATTTTTCTTCATCGGCGTATTCGTCTTCGCCCCAATTAGGTTCAGGAATGTTTTGTGACCGAAGGAGTGCATTGAGGGCCTCGGTTTGTTCTTTCCTTTTGGTTTTTCTATACCCTCTTTGATAATCAATGGCCCGTTCTTTTGCACCCGGACGCATACGTCTCGCCGCAGCCTTCTCCCGTAATTCCTCTTTGTTTGCATCCCAATACTGGTCGTTTCTTTTTTTCGCTTTTTCTGGGTCGTAGTTCTCGCTTTGCAATTTGTTGATACACGATTTGCATTTTGAAGTAAGATACGGACGGCCGTCATCCTTGAACAGGCGTTTAGCACCAATCCTCGGTATCCGGTAGGCTTGGGGGGATTGTGGCTGTGATTTAAAATACTCAAGTGTAGCAGGGAGAATTTTTGCGCACTCCGTGCATCTCTTCTTCCCTTCGGGGAGTTTTTCAGGCATTCCGTTTTTGTTGAAGCAAACCTTACAGACGCTTTTAAGGTATGGGCGACCTTCTTTCGAAACACCTCCTGCTGCATGAAAGTACTCAAGCGTAGTAGGAAGAATTCCTCCGCATTCACCTCTGCATCTCTTCATCCCTTTGGCGGCAAGGAGGGCTGCAGGTTTCTTCGGATGCCGTATTCTATACCGTTCTCTACTTTGTTTGTTTGTACATGACTTGCATCGAGCGCTAGTACCTCGCCCATTGAAGTACTCAGCCGTAGCGGGCAGAATCTTTTCGCACTCCCCTTTGCATCTCTTCATTCCCTTGGGGAGTTTCTCGGATATTCCATGCTTGTTTGCACAGGACTTACAGACATCTTTAAGACGTTGGCGTCGTGTCCCGTCGGTCAAGAAGTAGTAACCCTGTCGATGAAAGAACTCCTGGGTCTTGGGCAGAATCCCGAGCGGGTAATCTTCAAACTGATTTTCGCAGGCGGGGTTCTTGGCCCTGCATCTCTTCATTCCCTTGGGAATTTCATAGGTCTCAGCCATGCCGCCGCCCTTGGTTCGACGGTGAATCGGTCCCGCACCTAATGATCAAGAGACCAACAAAGAGTGAGGGCAAGCTAACTTTCATATCCCGATGCAAGCACCTCTTTGGGTGAGGGTCAAGGGATGGTAGTGCTCGCTGTTATAGAAAAGTACTCTCCCGCCTCTGCCTCAGTCCTCCCCGTGTCGTTGTAGTGGGCCTCGAACACTTTTTCGCTCGTGTGTCCCATCAAGCGCATGGCCCACTCCTTACCTCCATACCAAAGTCCATAGGTGCCAAATGAATGACGGGCTACATCGTGAGGGTAGAGGATACCCGCTTGCGTGCACGCACGCTTACGATGTTTGGCAAAGGTACGGTAATCATTTATAGGGCCGTCAAAGGGCACGAACTTTCCAAACCGATCGAACCCCGCCATATCCTTGTACTCATTTATCCAAGTCCAGAGATTCTCGGGCAGGTTGGTGAGCTTTCGATTCTTTCGCGTTTTCGAAGAAACGCCCTCGATAATGATCAAATCCTTTTGTGGGTACACAAGTTCCCACTTGATTCTAGGAACTTCATAGGGGCGTATTCCCGCAAAGAGCATTAATGCCATAGCGGCCTTGTATCCGTCCGGCATAGCTTCCATCAAATCCCCAGCCTCCCGAGGGTCTAGTGATTCAACAAGCTTTTCATCCTCTAGCTTGGATTCCCAGGTAATCTTATAAAAGTTCGTTTCGCACTTTTCGTTTTCAAAACACCAATTCAGAAAGCCACCGACTTCGGAACGAGTGGTCTTCCTGGTAGTCTCCGTCTTTCCCGTCAGGATATATTCCTTGAAAATCTTACGGGTAATCTTGGAAAGTCGTGCATTTTCCATGACCTTGACGAATTTATTGCACTTACTCCTCCTCGAGGTGACTGTCTCTGGTCTAGCTCCTCGATCAATTAGAGCTTCTAAGTGAAGCTTCAGGACTGTATCGAGGCGGATTGTATTGTTGGGAGATGCTCTATCTTCCCCTGATTCTATTGGCTGAACTAGTTCCTTCCTGTACTCGTAAGCTTGATTGCGCGAAGGGAAGAACTTTCTCTTGCGTTTTCCCTCTAAAAAAAACTCCAAGCACCAGTGGGAAAAACCTTTTTTCTTAAGCTTCTTGTCCTCGTATACCCTTGTTTTCATTTTGACAAATTTTGACAAATCCATTCCAAAACACCGTATTTTGACAGGTTTTGACAATGTTTTTCGGGTAACTTAAGTACACTTGTTAACACTTAAAAACACTCTGCACTACTGATGTATAGTGGTCTTAAGTGGATTTTTGGGTGGTGGCGAGACCCGGAATCGAACCGGGGACACAAGGATTTTCAGTCCTCTGCTCTACCAACTGAGCTATCTCGCCGAAACCCAAAGAAAACAAAAATGCAAATCTTTGCCCGATGGTCAATCGGAAAGCCCGTTCACTTGGAACGCATTCGTTCTCAAACCCCTGAAGGTCATGGAATACTGTATTGCTTTGACAAGCGGGTATTGTGTACTCTCGGCACTATAAAAGTTAATTAAGGTTTTTGTAGTCAAAAACCGATTGTTTTACATTCTTCACGCATCATGAAAACAAAAATCATCCTTAGTTTCATCATCGGGTTTGCCGGTTTGTGCCAATCGGCATGGGCGGCTCCGCAAATCCTCAACTACTCGGGCAAGATTTCCGTTTCCGGGCAGCCTTACACCGGGCAAGCCTACTTCAAGTTCGCCCTGGTCAATCGAGCAGGCACGGTTTCCTACTGGACCAATAGCGGGAACTTTACCCTCGTTCAGGAACCGCCCGCCGCGGTCGCCGTGACCCTATCCGACGGAGTCTACTCCGTGGCTTTGGGCAATGCCTCGCTCACCAACATGCAGGCCATTCCCGGGCAGATCTTCCAGGACCATAACGACGCCCACCTGCGCATCTGGTTCGCCCAGTCGGCCAGCGGTCCCTTCGACCTGCTCACGCCCGACCAGGCTATCGGCTCGGTTCCCTATGCCTTGAACGGAAACTTGGCGGCGGGTAATTCCAGCTCGGGCAACGTCTCGAATTCTTCCGGTTCCCAATCGACCCCGTCCGGTCCCGCCTCGGTGGTCAGCATGGCGGGCGGGTTCGTCCGCCTGATTGCGAACGGACCGAACAACCCATCGAGTACCCTCGTCCTGCTCGACGGCGACACCGCGGAAGTGGTCGCCTACGTGGGCGAGACCACGGGCTTGCTCGAGTATTCCTTCGGTGAGCACGGTTTCGTATTGCCCAATACTTTTGATTCCTTCCGCCAGACCCTGATCGGACCGGGCAGCGTGCGCCTGACCGCCCCCACGGGTGGGAAGACCTTTGCCAACCTGCGGGTCCACCGGGCAGGCGGACGGGACAACCTGAACCTAGCAGGAGGCACTCCGGCATCACAGGCTCCCGCCATCGTGTCCATCCCCAACCAGCAAACGGTTGTGCTTGGGGGTAAGGCAACACTTTCTGTTTCCGCTTCAGGGGAAAACCTGACTTACCAATGGAAGAAGAACGGGCAGAACATCGCCGGGGCGACTTCTTCCGCCCTTACTTTCAACGAGGCCCGCCTAGATGATAATGGGACCTACCAAGTGGAAATCACGAGTGGTACCGGGAGTGTGACGACCCAAAACATCGACCTGCTCGTGAACAACGACCTTTGCCGAGTTCCAGGTGGAAGCTATCCTTCAGTTTCTGGGGGAGGGAATGTGACGCTAAACGAATTCATGATCGATAAGTACGAGACACGTTACTCGGAATGGATCCGCATCATGAAATGGGCAAACGATCATAATTATTCATTCGACCAACCGGGTTCCAACTCCATTTACCTCAATGGAACGGAGGGGACCGATCAACACCCGGTCCACTCCATTAATTGGTACGACGCAATGAAGTGGGCCAATGCCCGCTCGGAGAAGGAAGGATTGACGCCATGCTATTATACCAATGCGAATAAGCAAACCGTTTACAGGCAATCAAATATAAACATTTTGACGTCCTATACTGATTTTGCTGCAAACGGTTAACGTTTGCCTACTCGAGACGAATTCGTAGCGGCGGCCCGTGGAGGCTTGGTAGGCAAAAAGTATCCTTGGGGTAACACGATCGACTTGACTTACACCAACATCAATCAGTCGAACCGTTTTATTGAAAAGGCGGGGGCGCTGCACTACACGATTTTGCCCGTTGGCAGGCTTTTGCCGAATGGCTATGGTATTCATGACATTTACGGAAACCTTCCGGAGATGACAAGTGACCTAAAGTCTCAAGACCAATACAACCATTATAATTCTCAGGTTTCCTATCGAGCAGGTGGAGGGCAACCGCTGAATAACTTCTTCGGTTTCAGACCTAATTCTCTTACAGATCACTACAGCTCAGCCCTCGGCTTCCGCCTCGTCCGGCGCCCCTAGCCCTTTTGTGATCGACGATTGATGATTCCTTTTGCCCATAGAGCCCGAGCCTTGGCAGTCCTCCTCTTGGGAGGCCTGCTTCCCATACTTGCGACTGCTTCGCCCAGGCAGGCCCCGGGGCAGGCAGTCACGGTGGAGGTCGAGCACTTCTATCCGCTCGCCGGTTCTTCGTCCAATCAGGCGGGTACGGTGGGGCATTTCGGGACTTTCCATTGGATCGGGCAAAAGTCAGGCAATCAGGCGGGCACCGTGGAATCGACTTCGGTGGCGCCGTCCGTTCTTTTTTCCTCGATGAATGGGATGATCATTACCTTGTCCGCGAGTTCGGTCAGCGAGGGAGCGCAAACCGGGCAGACGGTCGGGTCGCTCGGTACCTTGAACCTGACCAGTCCATCCTTTGTCCTGCTTGATGGAGCGGGTGGAAAGTTCACCTTGTCAGGCAATCAGTTGAAGGTTTCAGGTAAGCTGGATTTCGAGGCGTCCCCGACTCATACCGTACGCATCCGGGCGGTAGGGACGGAGGGACAGGTCGAGAGATCCTTCATCCTGTCGGTCCTTGACGAGACCGATGATGACGACGATGGGGACGGGTTGACCCAGTCGCGCGAGAACGAGCTGGGCACGGACGTAATGCTCGCCGATACCGATGGGGATGGGTTTTCCGACGGGGCGGAGGTCAATGCGGGCACCAACCCGCTCGATCCGCAATCCTTTCCCGCGTGGTCGGCCCAGTTTCTGACCCTGCGCACGGACGGGGTGGGGGAGAACTTGCCGGCGGGCGCCTTGGCCGGGGAATTTCTTTATGCCGATGCGACCTTGCCCAAGGAGGTCGAGCTGAGCATAAAGCAGGGTGCGGGGCATCCTTTGTTCGAGGTCGTGCAGGACGCGATCTTGCAAACCAAGGCGGTTCTTGATTTCGAGAGCAAGCCAAGCCACGAGGTCAGGGTTGTTTTCGAGCATTCTTCGGGTGTCCGTTTCGAGAAGACTTTCAGCGTTGCGGTTTTGGACTCGTTTGTCCCGGTGGTCCTGACCCAAGAGGCTTCCCTTGGCGGATCGTCCAGCGCCACGCTCCGTGGAGAGGTTGTGGATGAGGGAGATCCGGGTGGAGTGGCGGAGCATGGAATCGTTCTGTCTCTTTCCCCCAGGCCGGCGGTTGGGAAAGCAGGCTCGCGCAAGCTCGCATCGGGTAGTGGTCCGGGTGCCTTTCTTGTCACGGTGGATGGATTGGACCGTGGAAAGAAGTATTTCTACCGGGCCTATGCCCGCAATGCGGAGGGGGTCGCTTACGGGAGTGAATCGAGTTTCCGGACGAGTTCCGAGGACAAGGCTCCGGATTGGGCGAATGCGCAACCGGCTTCGACGCCGGGTTGGTGGAACAGTCCCTGGCTTGGATCGATCTACCGTAATCAACAGAGCGCTTGGATCATGCATGCCCAGTTGGGTTGGCTTTTTCCCATGGAATCGCCCGTTCAGGGAGTCTGGTTGTGGAGAAGCCGGATGGGCTGGCTCTGGACGGATGCCCAGTATTATCCGTTCCTCTACCAAAATGATTCCGGGGGCTGGCTTTATTACTACGGTACCAAGCAGGACCGTTCGCTCTTTTACCGCTACCGTGACGCCCGTTGGCTGGTGGAGGCGAAGGCTACCCGATAAAAAAGGGCCCCGGCTCGGGCCTTTGCCCGCTAGGCTAAGATGTCCTTGAGGACGTGGGCTTCTTCGTCCACTCCGGTGAGGCGGAAATCAAGGCCTTGGTATTTGTGGGTAAAGAGTTGGGACTGGATACCGAGTTGGTGGAGCATGGTGGCGTGGAAGTCGCGCACGTGAACTACGTTCTCCTCCGCGTTGTAGCCGAATTCGTCGGTATTTCCGTAGGAGATCCCTCCTTTGATTCCTCCGCCCGCCATCCAGATGGAAAAGCCTTTGATGTGGTGGTCGCGTCCATTGCCTTGGGCCATGGGGGTGCGTCCGAATTCTCCGCCCCAGACAACGAGCGTATCGTCGAGCATGCCTCGTTGCTTGAGGTCTTGGATGAGTGCGGCGGAGCCTTGGTCAACCCGTTTGGCCACTCCGGTGATGGCGTTCTTGACCCCGCCGTGGTGATCCCATCCGCGGTGGTAAAGATGAATGAAGCGCACGCCGCGCTCGGCCAACCTCCTGGCCAAAATGCAATTGCTCGCGAAGGATCCGTCCCCGGGTTTGGCGCCGTAGAGGTCGAGCACGTGTTTGGGCTCGTTGGAGACGTCCATGAGTTCGGGCACGCTGGTTTGCATGCGGAAGGCCATTTCGTATTGGCTGACCTTGGTCGAGATCTCGGGGTCGCGCAGGGATTGGTTGCGCATGAGGTTGAGCTTGTTGACCGAGTCGATGAGGGAACGTTGGTCCTTGGCGGTCACGCCTTTGGGGTTGCTCAGGTAAAGCACGGGGTCCCCTTTGCTGTGAAAGTGAACACCTTGGTATTTGCTGGGGAGAAAGCCACTGTGCCACTGGCGCGATGCGATGGGTTGGTTCTGCCCGCCCCCGACCGAGGTGAGGACGACGAAACCGGGCAGGTTCTCGGTGTCCGCCCCGAGTCCGTAGAGGGTCCAGGATCCCATGCTGGGGCGTCCGGATATCTGCGTGCCCGTGTTCATGTAGGTGTGGGCGGGGTCGTGGTTGATCTGCTCGGTGTGCATGGACCGGATGATGCAGATGTCATCGGCAATCGAACCGATCTTGGGAAACTGGTTGGAGATGAACTGACCGGATTTGCCGTAGCGTTCGAATTCGTGCTGAGGGCCGAGGCATTTGAGATCGTTCTTCTTGCCCATGAGCTGGGCGATGGGTTGGCCTTCGGTGATGGATTTGGGCATCGGTTTGCCGTCCATTTCCTTGAGCTTGGGCTTGTAGTCGTAGGTCTCTAAGTGCGAGGGGCCTCCGGCCATACACAGAAAGATGACCCGTTTGGCTTTGGGGTTGCCGAGGAGCTTGGCGCCTGCGGGCAGGTTGGCCGGCCATGCCTTGGGGGTGGACGTTGTCTCGGCGGAGAGCATGCTGGTGAGGGCGGTCGAGCCAATCCCCACGGTTGCCTGGTTGAGAAAGCTTCGCCGGTTAATGAAGGTGGTCGGGTCCATGGTTCGTTCGGTTCGCAAGGGTTCTTAGAATCGGGCGGTGGTTTCGTAAAGATTGAGCAGAGCCCGGGAGACGCTCGTCCAGGCGGCCAGTTCGCTTGGCTTGAGGGATTTGTCCACCGGCTTGACTCCGGTCGAGAGGAGTTCGAGGGCGGATTTCTCGTCGTCCTTGTAGCGTTCGCGTTGCTCGTTGAGGTGTCCGAGCAGGACGTCTTGCTCGGGCTTGGTGGGCTTGCGGGTGAGGGCGAGGGAGAAGATTTTCTCAAGCCTTTGGGCATCACTCGCTGCTCCTTCCTTGAGCAGGCGTTCGGCAAGTGCTTTGGCGGCTTCCACGAAGACGGGATCGTTGAGCAAAACGAGGGCTTGCTGAGGGATGTTCGAGCGGGGGCGCTCGGCGGCGCATTCCTCCCGGCTGGGTGCGTCGAAGGCGACCATGGCAGGGTGGGGGAAGCTCCGGCATACGAAAGTGTACAGGCTGCGGCGGTAGAGTTCGTCTCCATTGCCCGCCTGCCATCTGCGGGCGGGAAAGTTGAGGTGTTGCCAGTAGCCGGCGGGCTGGTAGGGCTTGACGCTCTTGCCTCCGATCTTCTGAACGAGAAGACCGCTTATGGACAGGGCGCTGTCGCGCACGAATTCGGCATCCACCCGGAAGCGCGACTGGCGGGCATAGTGCCGGTTTCCCGGGTCGTCCTTGGCGAGGGTTCCTCTCGGAAGGGAGCTTTGCCGGTAAGCTTGGGAGGTGACGACGTTTTTGATCAGTGCCTTGACGTCCCATCCGCCGTCCCGGAACTGGGTTGCCAAATGGTCGAGTAGTTCGGGGTGAGTCGGGGGTTCGCCTTGTCCACCGAGGTCATCGAGCCGACGGGAGAGCCCGTATCCGAAGAAGAGTTTCCAGGTACGGTTGACGAAGGCCCGGGCGGTGAGGGGGTTGCTCTTGGCAACGACCCACTTGGCCAAGTCCAGACGGGTGGCCCGCTTGTCTCCGGTATCCAATTTTCCCATGAACTCGGGAATGGCGGGCTGAACTTCTTCTCCGCTCTTGTCCAACCAGTTGCCCCGGGGCAGGATCTTGACCATACGTGGTGCTCCGGTCTGGGATATGAGCATGGTCCGGAATCCCTTCTTGGCATTGGCAATGGCATCCCGAGCTTTTTTGAGTTCCTGAGCGCTTTTGGTCGATTCCTGCTCAATCTTTTTGGAATCACCACGGAATTTCTTGATTTCTTCGGGCACCTTGGGGAAGACGTAGGCGAGGAAATGGCGTCGGAGTAATTGGAGATCCTTCTCCGAGCGGTCCTTTTGGGCTTTCTTGGCAGCTTTCACAATGTCTGCGGGCAGATCTTTGGCAGACTTGGCGGAGTCGGTCCACTTGGCTAGGGAGAGGGTGGGGTCGGAGCGCGGGTCACGGGTGGATTTTACCCCGACCTTGTCCCAAAAGATCTTTCCGTCGAATTGGGTGAACGCGATGCCGTTGACCTTGGCCTTGGGCTTAAGCCCGACTTTCTTGGCGTTGACGGCGAGGCGTATCCATTCGCCGGTTTTGGGGAGTTCTCCCATCTTGATTTTGCCTACGGTGTTTTCCTTACCATAGGGAATGAGCGATTTGCCCCAGTATGCGCGGTGTTCCCAAGTCCCGTCGTTGAATTGGAGCATGACTTGTTTGGGTGGGTCGATGGGATCGAGGAATACATAGGCAAAGAACTCGTCCCCATCGGATGCGATTTCGTAGGGAGACTTGGACTGCCAGAAGAAATGCTGGTTGTTCCCGGCACCTTCGCGAACTATGGATTTTTTACCTGAGAATACGGGGTCGGGGGCTTGGGCAATTTTCCATTCCCCGTTGAGCGTAGCGTCGGTTGGCGGGGCGTCCTCCACGAAAATCCGTTCCGAATCGGCCGAGGAGTCGGCTTTGGGTTCGCCGTAGGCAATCTTGTCGACCAAGCCGTGCAGTTTGGCGAGCCTCTCCTTTTTCTTGCCGTCCGTTTGCACCTTGCGTTCCTTGGCTGTCTTTTCCACTTTGGCCAGGTTTGCCTCGAGTTCCTTGAGCCGCGCTTCCTGCTCGGCAGTGGGGAGGGTGAGGTTGGGGGCTCTCTTGCCGACCGCTCTTTCCTTGATGTCGGCAAAGAAGGCGGCGAGGGAATAAAAGTCCTTGATCGTGAAGGGATCGTATTTGTGATCATGGCACTGGGCGCAACCGGTGGTGGCGGCCAACCAAACGTTGCCGAAGTTCCGCACCCGGTCGGCCTGATAGATCGTGACGTATTCGTCCGGTTGAGCGCCGCCTTCCTGGGTGGTCTGTAGCAAGCGGTTGTACCCGGAGGCGACTTTTTGCCGGTTGCTTGCCTCGGGGAGCAGGTCGCCCGCGACGTTCTCGATCACAAAGCGGTCGTAGGGAAGGTTTTCGTTAAAGGCGTCGATGACGTACTCGCGGTAGGCAGAGACTTCCATGAAGTTGTCACTGTGGTAGCCGATGGTGTCGGCAAAGCGCACGAGATCGAGCCAATGGACCGCCATCCGCTCGCCGAAACGCTCGTCTCCAAGCAGGCGGTCGACAAGTTGGTCGTAGGCCTTGGGGGAGGAGTCCTTGAGAAAGAGATCGGCTTCCTTGGGGGGGGGGCACATTCCGGTCAGATCAAAATAGAGCCGGCGCAAGAGGGTGATCCGGTCGGCTTCGGGGGAAAAGGTGAGTTTTTCTTGGGTGAGGGAATCTTCGAGGAAGCGGTCGACCGGATGTTCGGAAGAGCGTTTGGGAGGAAGGTCGGGCTTGGCAATGGGGCGGAAGGACCAGTGCTCCTCGTACTTGCCTCCTTGGGCAATCCATGCCTCGATGATCTTCTTCTGCTCGGGCGTCAGAGTTTTTCCCGTCTTCGGCGGAGGCATGAGTTCGTCCTTGTCCTTGCTGTTCAGGCGGAAGACCAATTCGCTTTCCTTCGGTTTTCCCGGGACGATGGCTGAGTACCCGCCTAGATCCT
Organism: Verrucomicrobiota bacterium; assembly: GCA_028343845.1. Lineage (GTDB taxonomy): Bacteria > Verrucomicrobiota > Verrucomicrobiia > Opitutales > Seribacteraceae > Seribacter. Next base: position 23,095 of record JAOLZO010000014.1, read on the forward strand.
TGAGGGAGCCTTCCTCCGTATCCAGCCTAAGTTTGGCTTCGCGGGTGCTCTTGTCAGGTCCGTGGCAATGGAAGCAGTACTCGGAAAGGAGCGGACGGACGTCCTTGGTGAAGTCGACCTCCGGTTTTGCTAACAGAGAGCCGGCGAGGAATAAAGCTGGGAAGGTGAGTTTTAGGAATGGGATTTTTGTATTCATCAGGCGGATTGGATCGTAGAAAAGGTTTTTCCATTTTTCAAGGGATAGAATGCAAAAAAACCGAAATTCCCACGCCAAGCCCTATTGAGGGTGGCTCGAGGAATCCATTCAAGCCGTGAAGTCGCGAAGGTGATTTTCGAGAGGGGCGTAGGTTCTTTCCGTCAAATCGGTCTCTGAGTATCCGTAAAAGAGCAAAGCGACGACCCGTTCGGTTTCGGGTGAAAAAAGATCAATCGTTTCAGCGAATTTCGGATGTTCCCATACCGCACCCGTGCTCCACTTGGAGGCAATCCCCTCGCTCTCGAACAAAAGGAGCAGGTTCTGGCAAATGCAGGAGGTGGTTGCGTAGTCCTCCTCGATCGTTGCGGGTTTGTTCTTGATCAGGTTGGATTTCTTGTCGGTGTGGCAGGTGACGATCAGCAAGCCGGGGGCATTTCCCCATTCGTCGGCCTTTCTTTCACCCTTTTCCACGAGGGCGGGGTCGGAACCGACCCCGGAAACGGTTTCGCCGAAGAGTTTTCCCACCTCTTGAATCTTGACGGAGTCGAGCAGGTAAAACCGGGCGGGTTCGGTCAGGTGATGATTGGGGGCTCGCCTGGCAACGTCGATCAATTCACGGACAAGGGATGGATCTGGCGCTCCCGAAAAGCCAGCTGGCTTTCTTGTCCGACGCCTTGTGATGATGGACCTCAGTTCGTTCATGGCAGAGGGGTTCCGGTTTTCCCTAAACGGCTTGCTCGAATATCACGCTCACGTTCGCCCCGCCGAATCCGCTGCTGTTGCTCATGATCCGCTTGGCTTGGGTCTTTTCGGTTTGACGAAGGAGGTTCAGGTGTCCGAGTTCGGTGTCGGGGTCGGTGACGTTGGCGGAACCGGGCAGGAAGCCGTCTTTGAGGGCAAGGCAACAAAAGGAGGCCTCCATAATGCTGGAAAGGGATAGCCCGTGACCGGTCAATGCTTTCGTGCTCGAAACCATAACCTCCTGCGGAAGGGGGAAAACGGATTTGAGAGCCTTCATTTCGGATGCGTCCCCAATGGAAGTGGAAGGGGCGTGGGCATTGACGTAATCGATTTCGGTCGCAGAGATTCCGGAGTCCCCGAGCGCTTGGGTCATGGCTCTTTTCAAGCCTCTTCCTTCGGGGTGGGAAATGGCTACGTTATGTCCGTCCGAGCCTTGTCCCCATCCGATGAATTTGGCATAAGGTTCGGCCCCCCGTCTCTGGGCTTCGGATTTGGTCTCCAAGACCATGGATACCGCGCCTCCTGTCCCGACGAACCCATTCCTCGCCCGGTCGAATGGGCGGGAGGCGTCGTTGGGGTCGGGGTTGAGGGATAGCGCCCGCATCCCGCAAAAGGGAACGATGCTTTCGAAATTGCAATCTTCGGCACCCACTACGAGCATTCTCTTTTGTCGCCCCAGACGGATTTCGTCCAAGGCCATGCCGAGGGCGTGTCCGGAAGATGCGCAAGCCGATACCAACCCGGTTGATGATCCTCTGATGCCAAGGGCGGCGACGAGGTTGAAGGTCAGGGTACCGGCGATCGATGCGACGATGGCAAGCGGGTTGCAAGCCATGACCCCCCTCTGATCCATTTTTTCGAAGTGCTTGTGGATGGAGCGCATGGAGCCTCCGGAAGAAGTGTACAGTCCGGCATCTGGGTCATGGAGATCCTCTTCGGATAGAGCGGCATCTTCAACGGCTTGTTTGAGGGAGCACCATGCGTAGAGGACGTGTGGGGAAAAGCTACGAAGAACAGCCCGGGGAACCCGGTATTTTTCGGGGTACTCCCAATCTTCGGGGTCAGAGGAGGAAACCTCGAAGTCCTTGACCGTTCCGGCAATCTTGACGGGTGAGTCGTTGCCCTGCAGTTCCGGATGCAGTTCAATCCCGTGCCGTAGCTCGAGCAGGTTGTCGGTGACGGTTTCCCGATCATTTCCTATGCTCGTGATCAGTCCCATCCCGGTGATCCAAACTTCTTCCATAGTGTTTATTTGGTTATCCGCAGATTCGTTTTCGGCAAGGCAAAAGGAGCTTTGTCTTAGTCGGAGGATTCGTTTCCGTCGGCTTTGACTGGCGATTGATTCAATTCATCGATGAGTTTGCCTTCCTCATCCCATGTTTTCCAAAGGCCGGTGGGCTCTCCGTCCCGGTGCCATTGCTCCTTCCATTTTTTACCGCTCCGATACCAAATGGTTGATTTCCCATCTTTCTTTCCCTTCTTGAAGTTTCCGCTCATCTTGGCCTTTCCGTTATCATACCACATGGTGAACGGGCCATGATTCACTCCGTCCCTTTTTTCACCCTTCCATCGGAGGCTCCCGTCTGGAAAAAAGGTGCTCCAAGTTCCTTCCGGTTTTCCGTCTTTGAGTTCTCCTTTGTACGCGAGCTTGCCTTCTTCCGAAAAGCCCACCGATCGATCGGTTGACTTATCCTTGATTGCTTCGGTGAATTGCCTGCCGTCAGCTGAACGGATGAGCCCTTCGCTTTTGGTTTCCGGTAGGCTTTGGACTGATTTATTGGACTCAATGATCTCGCGCGCCCGATCCTCCAAACTTTCATCGGAACAGGACGGGAGCAAGAACAGCGAGAGAAACCAAGCGGGGAGTATTGCGACTGTCGGCTTAAGCAGATGCTTGCTCATGAGAAAGACCCTTTAAATGGTGGAGCCGATCGGGCTCGAACCGACGACCTCCTGCATGCCATGCAGGCGCTCTTCCAACTGAGCTACGGCCCCAAATAGAAATGAAAAACTAAGAAAATTAACGACCGAGTCGAGTTTAAACCGATTTGATCAAATTTGAATAATCAGGAATCAGGCGGTGGCGGAGTCCCGGGTGTGGGGGGGCCTGGTAATTTTCATTCCCTTGGTTTTCGATTTCCCTTTTTTAAGAGAGAGAGAAGGTTTTCCTGGCTTTCCGGTTTTGAGTGTCGGTTTACCCGCTCCCAGTGAGGGAGGGCGGGTAAGTCCGGGTTTCCCCGGAGCCGGAGGAGCGGGAAGCTCGTCAGCGGGCTCGTCGTCACCTAAGGAAGGCGGAGCCGGAGGAGCGGGTGGCTCGTCAGCGGGTTCGTCGTCGCCGAATGAAGGTGGTTCGGGAAGATCGGGAGCCGGAGGAGCGGGTGGCTCGTCGGCAGGGTCGTCGTCGCCGAAGGAAGGCGGTTCGGGAAGATCGGGAGCCGGAGGAGCGGGTGGCTCGTCAGCGGGCTCGTCGTCACCGAATGAAGGTGGTTCGGGGAGATCGGGAGCCGGAGGAGCGGGAAGATCGTCGCCGCCGAATGAAGGTGGTTCGGGAAGATCGGGGGCCGGAGGAGCGGGAAGCTCGTCGGCAGGCTCGTCGTCGCCGAAGGAAGGCGGTTCGGGAAGATCCGGAGCCGGGGGAGCGGGAAGCTCGTCGGCAGGCTCGTCGTCGCCGAAGGAAGGCGGTTCGGGAAGATCGGGAGCCGGAGGAGCGGGTGGTTCGTCGGCAGGCTCGTCGTTGCCGAAGGAGGGAGGAGGCAAGTCTGGCTCAGGGAAAGAGTCTTCGTCCTTATCCGCAGGCTTTTCCGTCGGCGTTGATGGTGCTTCGCCTCCAAATTTCTCATCATATCCACCATCAGCCACTTTGCGTACTTGTACGACGCTTACACCTGTTTCACGACCGATAGCCGCTTTGTTCGGATTAGGTTCGGCGAGCAACTTCTTGATCTCGTCAAACACGTCCTTGTTCATGGAGACGGTCTTGCGCCGACCTGAAGGGGAGGTGGATGAAAGTTTGTCTTTGAGGGCTGGAGATGCGAACGGTGTGAGCGCCTTGATCAGATCAGTCGCGCTCTTGTAGTCCGTATTGATGTCCTCGTTAACTTTTTCGTGTAGCTTGGATAAATAGCCGGAAACCCTTTCCTTGCTTTCGCGCTTTTCAACCTCGGCTTTCGCGCGGTCTTGAATTTGCTGGAGAATCTTCTCCGGGTCTTCGCTAAAATCAACGTCAAAGGATATTTTTGTCATGGTTGAGCAAATAGTAGGGTGGTGGGGATAGTAAGATTGGAAAGAAGACTCAAAAGTTCTCTGTTCTTCTTTGCAAGTACTATTTCTCGAAAAAAACCGAAATAGCAGAAAGAAAGATGATTGGTAAGTCTCTTCGGATTACTCGTCGCGGCAAAGGTTTTTCAGGTCGACCGTTCCTTCGTACAAGGCCTTGCCTATGATCACACCTTCAATATTGGGGTGACGGGATGACAGGTGCCTGAGGTCTTCGACGTCGGATTCCTTGGTTACGCCGCCCGAGGCTATGACTTGGCAGTCGGGTACTGCGTCAGCCATTCTTTTTTGAGCATCCAGGTTGGGGCCTTTCATTGCTCCATCGGTCGCCACGTCCGTATGGATGATCCATTTGAGACCCATGCCCTGAAGGTTTTTGGCTAGGTCGATGGCTTCGGTCCGGGTGGTTTCGACCCATCCCTTGGTTGCCACCATTCCATCTTTCGCATCAATTCCAACGACTATTTTTTCCGGTCCGAACCGTTCGAGCAGGGAACCAATCCAATCCGGTTCGTTGCATGCCCTTGTACCGATGATGACCCGGGCAAGACCGAGGCTTAGCGCCTTGGTTATGGCTTCCCCACTTCTCATTCCTCCACCTAACTGGACTTTCAACCCTTCGACTTTCAAGATTGCATTGACTGCATCCAGGTTGGCAGAGGACCCGGCGAACGCTCCGTCCAAGTCCACTACGTGCAGGTGGGTTGCTCCGGCATCCTTCCAGCTGCGGGCCGGATCGGTCGGGTTTTCGAAATAAACGGTTTCCTGATCCGCTTTTCCTTGGAAAAGTCGAACACAGCGTCCGTTACGCAAGTCGATGGCAGGATAAATGGTCATGGGAAAGTTTCCTTAATGTATTTTGGCAGGAGCGCGATTCAAAAAAGTTTATTTTGACTCGCGCCCACTTCTTCCTTTGTTGGAGACTTGTAATTGTAACGCCCAATCGATCATGCCAAAGAAAACCAAAACATCCGCCCCGCCTCGCAACCCGCCAGCACCTGCATTCCTAAAGGAACTCCTGCAGGCCCGTTCCCCATCGGGTTACGAGGAAGAAGCCCGAGCCGTCGTGCGCAAACGGGTTGCCCGGGTTGCCGATTCCTTCGAGATCGATGCCCTGGGTAGTTGCCACGCGACTTTGGGGAAGGGATCCCCCACGCTCATGCTGGCCGGACACATTGACGAACTCGGACTTATTATCAAGCATGTCAGTGACAAGGGGTTTTTATATTTTGATGCCATTGGAGGGCATGACCGGGCGATGATATCCGGACGCCGGGTGGATATCATGACCCGCAAGGGCATTATTCGGGGGGTAACGGGAAAAAGAGCCATTCACCTGATGACCCCTGAAGATCGCAGGAAAGTCCCCGAGATGCACCAAATGTGGATCGATATCGGAGCCAAGGATAAGAAGGAAGCGCTTTCCAGGGTTACGATTGGTGATGCTGCCGTGTACGATCATGGGTTCGAGAAGCTTCATGGTCCCCTGGCCGTTTCCCGGGCATTCGATGACAAGACCGGAGCCTACACTGTGAACGAGGCTCTTTTGCGCCTAGCCAAGGGGCGCAAGCCCGCGTGCAAGGTTGTGGCTGTTTCCACGTCCCAAGAGGAAATCGGGACAAGAGGAGCGATTACTTCAGCCCACATGGCCAATCCGGACGTTGCTCTGGCGGTGGACGTCAGTCATGCGACCGATCATCCGGATGCGGATCATCGCAAGTATGGAGCATTTACTCTTGGGGGCGGTCCCATCCTGACCCGAGGTCCAAACGTTCACCCTGCCGTCTTCGATCGCTTGATGGACTGCGCCGAGAAAGAGGGCATGCCCGTTCAGATTGAGGCCGATCCCCGGCCTACCGGTACGGATGCCAGGGCCATTCAAATTTCACGGGATGGCGTTCCCACCGGGTTGGTCGGGATTCCTCTTCGGTATATGCATACTCCGAGCGAGGTGATCGACTTGAATGACCTGGAAGCAGTGGTTCAATTGCTGGTGGCCTTTGCACGGTCCTTGCGCAAAGGAGAAACCTTTCGCTAAGCAAACTTCTTCTTGCCTTGGCCTAATTTGGATCTTTCGGCAATCTTAGGGGTTGCCTTTTGCTGTTGAAACCTTGAATCATCCTCTATGAATTCAATCTTAAATAAAAATACCTTTTTCGTAAAAGAACACACAGGGATTTTCAAGGCGGCCAATAATTTTGACGTTCTGGATCCGGGAACCGGCGAAACCATTCTTCACTGTCGCGAGGAAAAACTCGGTTTTTTCACCAAGATGTTCCGTTTTACGAAATATAAGCCAATGACCCCTTTTGACGTTGAGATCAAGACGCCTGGAGGAGATCCCGTCGTCCGAGTCAAGAGAGGGGTTTCTCTTTTCCTTTCCAAAGTTCAGGTTTTTAACGAGGAAAACATGGTTATAGGCGGTTTCAAACAAAAGTTTTTCTCCATCGGAGGTAAGTTCAGCATATTGGACGCAAATGACTTGCCCGTCTGTACCTTAAAGGGGAAATGGTCGGGTTGGGATTTTAAATTCCTGACCGCTGACGGACAGGAATTCGCCCACGTTACCAAGAAATGGGCAGGCTTGGGCAAGGAACTCTTTACCACGGCCGACAATTACGTCCTGAATATTTCCGAGCAGGTTCCTCGCGACAGTGAAGTCCGTCAATTGATTTTAGCCGCCGTCATGTGCATAGACATGATCCTGAAGGAATGAGACTGCACTGGTTAACTCCGTGCGATTAGCATGACAAGCCTTCTTCAACTTGAAGGATTTTGATTTTCCTGCTATGTAATGTAATTGGATGGAAAAATTTCAACAAATAGATAGATAATAAAATTATGAAAGAACAAGTATACAGTTTGCACTCTGCCGCGGATAGCTCAGTTACCGAAAGGGCGGGGTTCATTCGTCGCACTTACCTTCACGTTGCCGGGGCAATTGCCGCCTTTGCCTTGCTCGAGGTGTTTATCTTCTCGTCCGGTTATGACGTCAAACTCGCTGGGATGATGCTTGGTAGCCAGTATTCCTGGTTAATCGTTCTCGGGCTTTTCATGGGGGTGAGTTTCATAGCGGACAAGTTCGCCCATTCTCAAACTTCCGAGGGCATGCAGTATTTCGGACTTGGCCTTTTTGTTGTGGCTGAGGCGGTCATCTTTGTTCCGATTCTTTACATTGCCGAAAACTTCTTCCCCGGCGCGATCGCCACGGCTGGTTACATAACCGCCCTACTTGTCATCGGGTTGACCTTTACGGTTTTCAGCACCAAGAAGGATTTTTCCTTTATGGGGCCTTTTCTGAAGATCGCATTCCTCGTGGCGTTCGGAGTTATCATATGCAGCTTTATTTTCGGTTTCACCCTCGGTCTGGTCTTCAGTGGAGCGATGGCCTTGTTGGCTGCAGCCGCGGTTCTTTACACAACCTCAAACATCTTGCACCATTATCATCCGGGGCAGCACGTCGCGGCCGCGCTCGCCTTGTTTTCTTCCATCGCTCTGCTTTTCTGGTACGTACTCCAGATCGTTATGAGCTTTATGGGCAGGGATTGATCGGTTAGCCTCAAAAATTCCAGTCATCGGGGCTTTCCCCGACGAATCTTTCCTGAAGTCCGTCAAGTGCGGACTTCAGTGTTTTTGCACCCCACTGAGGGTGTCTTAGCCCGGGGTTCAAATCGATCAACGGCAACAGTACGAAATCCCTCTGCAGGATACCGGGATGGGGAAGGGTCAACTCTTCGCTTGAAAGTTCGAGCTCATCGTAGAGGAGCAGGTCGAGGTCAATGATGCGCGGTCCGTTTTCCCTTATGACTTTTTTTCCAAGGGATCGTTCCACTGATTGCAATTGGTCTAGTAATTCGAGAGCCGGCAAATTCGTGGCGATTCTTGCCGTGGCATTGACGAATGGCGGTTGATCGGAAAACCCATAGGGCTCGGAACGGTAAAGCCGCGAGACCGACGTGATTTCTGCAAATTCCGATATCAGAACGAGAGCCCGATCGAAGGTTTCCCTGGGGCTTCCCAAGTTAGCCCCAAGCCCAAGGTAGGCGTCAGCGTTCAACCTCAACCCGGATTTCACGCAATCCCAACTTCTTCACGTAGCGCGGTTTGTCGACCGAAAGGCGAACTTGGGAAACGGAGAATTTTTCCTTTAGCTTGTCGGCGAGCAAATGCGCGAAACGCTCGAGGGTTTTTCCGTCGTAAGCACTGGAGAATTCCCGTACGTACCCAACGACTGTCCGGTAATCGATGCCGTCCGTAATCTCATCGCTTTCCCGAATCTTGGAAAAATCGTAGGAAAGTTCGAGCGAGACATAGAGGTCCTGAGGCGCGAATTGCTCCTCCTCGAGCAATCCGATGCGGACCATCACTTCTATGCCTTCCAGTTTTATTTTTCCCATGGGTTCAGTCTTTGTAGCGGGGATTGGAAGAAAGGGCGAGTTCGTTTGCCACTTCAAGGGCCTGAACGGTTTCGCGCACGTCGTGGGCCCGAATGATTTCCGTCCCATGCGAGAGGGAGCAAAGGGCGGAGGCAATCGATCCTCCAAGTCGATCGCTCGGGTTGGGAGCTCCACATAACCCATCGATCCAGGACTTGCGGGATGAACCGAGCAAAAGACCCCATGCTTCGTCCTTGAAGGAAGAAAGATTGCGCATCAGCTCGAGGTTGTGCTCGAGAGATTTCCCGAATCCGATTCCCGGATCGATCCAGATGCGCGGGAGTTTTCGTTCCATCAGGTCGTCTCTTTTCTCGTCGAAGAAGGCCCTGATTTCTCTGACGACGTTATCGTATGCAGGTTTGTCCTGCATGTTCTTGGGCGAACCTTGGGTATGCATGAGAACGAAACCAGCCTGGTAGCGCTGGGCAAGGTCAAGCAACTCGGGGTTTCCACCCGAGACGTCGTTGATTAGGTGGGCCCCAGCTTGCAAGGCGGCCTGGGCAACGGCTGGCTTGGTCGTATCTATGGAAAGTAAGAATTGGTCGTCGGGGAGCTTCTCGAGGACCGGAAGGATACGGGCAATTTCTTCCTGCTCGGATACCGGGTCGCTCCCCGGGCGGGTGCTCTCTCCTCCGAGATCGATGATTTGGGCGCCTTCGTCGATCATGGCAAGCGCTCGTCGGAGGGCATCTTCCGGATCGACGAACGCACCTCCGTCACTGAAGGAGTCGGGGGTCAGGTTCAGGATTCCCATGACCGCGGGGTAGCGCAGCTCGAATGATTGGCCGTTGAATTGATAGGCGCTCATTTTAGGGTTGTACGAGTTCCTCGTATTGGGATCGAGCCTTTTGAAAGACTTGGTCGTTGCTCGAAGTCCATCCGAGTTCGGGAAGGGCGTCGAGGGGCGCGACGCCCCGGCCGGTTCCGCAAAGGATGATTTCGTCAAATTCGGGGAGTTCGTTTGCCTGCGGAGATCCCCGGGTGACCGAAAATTCGGATTCCAAATAGGGGAGGAGCTTTTGCAGGACGATGCCTGGGAGGATGGCTGATTCAGGTATGAGAAGCTCTTTGTCCCGAACAAATATCAGGTTGCAAGTAGCGGATTCCCGAAGGTCCTTCTTCTCCGGATCGATAATAATCCAGTCCTCGTATGTGATATCCAGTTCGCTCAGGCGGCCGTAGAGTTGAGCTTCGCCGGTACTCTTTACGAGAGGTTCGGGGCGTCGGTATTCGAGTAAGCGACCTTTCACCGGGTTGCCGTCGGAAAGGGCGGGGCGGGATGAAATTCCAAGGCGGTCGTCGAATAAGCATAGGCGGACAAGTCCGTCGGGGAGGCATGTTTCGCTCGCAAGAAACTCGTCCAGGCACTCGGAGAGGTTTGTCTTCGGTGGGATCCAGCTCATGCCCGAGCGTTTGGCTGAATCGAGCAACCGCTCGAGGTACTCATCCCGAAAAGGGATATGTCCTTGGGGAAACCTGCGCAGTGTGCTGAAGACCCCGGGTAGTCCCCAGGGTTCAGGGTGGGCGGCAGGTGAACCGTCTTTACTCCATGCATGCATGCCGAATGTTTTCGATGAGAGGGTGTCCGAACGTAGTAAGGAAAGATTCAGGGTGATACTGCAAGCCAAAGAGCTTGCGCTTGCCGTCCTCGAATGACAAGGGAGCGTTGCGAATGGGATCGCACCCGGTGATGCGGATGGTATCGGGCAGGTTGGAAAGGCTCGCCGGGTCAACCCGCAGGGAGTGGTAACGCGCAACCCTCAGGGAGGGAGGGAGACCCGAGTAGGTTTGCGAAGAAGGATCGAATTCGATCTCCGTCTCTACTCCGTGAAGGACTTGAGACTGCCTGGTTATGCTCGCTCCCTCGACTTGCAGAATTAACTGGAAGCCTAGGCAAATCCCGAGAATCGGTTTTTTCCCTCTCCAAGCACGGTAGATGTCTTGGGTTTCCGGGTATTGGTCCGGGTTTCCGGGGCCAGGCGAGAGGACGATCAGGTCGGCGGCCTCGCAGTCTTGTTCTTCGATTTCGAGACGGTCTCGAACCAGTACCCGATCAAACCCCGCCAAAAGATGCTCGAGGTTGCGGGTGAAGGAATCCTGATGGTCAATCAGAAGGATCATGTGAGAAGGTCAAGCAGGGCTTGGGCTTTGATTTTGTTCTCGTTGTATTCGTATTCCGGAGTGGAATCGACTACGATCCCGCCCCCGGCTTGAGCATAACAGCGATCGTTGGAAACGAGCATGGATCGGATGATCAGGTTGAGCCTGAGCTCTCCATCGTCTGCAATCGAACCGAAGCTCCCGGTATATGGACCGCGAAAGCAAGGTTCCAACCGGTCAATCCATTCCATGGTGCGGATTTTAGGGCAACCCGTTATGCTCCCTCCGGGAAGCATGGACTTGAGAAGACTGGGGAGTTCGATTCCCTCCTTCAGCGTTCCATTGATCGTGGAGACGAGGTGGTGCAGATGGGCATAGCTCTCGACGTCCCGAAACCGGTCGATTGCCACGGATCCCGTTTTGCAAATTGCGGAGAGATCGTTTCTTTCGAGGTCCACGAGCATGTTGTGCTCGGCCACTTCCTTGGGGTCCTTCAGGAAGGACTCGATTACGGAACCGTCCGAAGAAGAATCCGCGCGTTGGTAAGTGCCCCCTATGGGTCGGGTAGTAATGCGGTCTCCCTTGCGTTCGATCACCGTTTCGGGCGAGCAACTCAGGATTGAGAAACCCTCCGTAAGCAGAAGGAAGGCTTCGGGTGCCGGGTTTGTCAGGCAAAGCCTTTCGAATGCAAGAATCGGATCTAGTTGAGTATGAGCCTCGAAGCGTTGGGAAATCTTGATCTGATAGGTTTCGCCGTCCAATATGGCCTCACGAGCTTGCAGGAAGACGTTCCGGTATTCCTCAAACCCCAAGTTGCAGGCAATGGGCTCGCTTGCGCCGGTTCGGGGAAAAGATTTGTTGGGGGGGGGCTTTTCGAGAAGGTCGGATATTTCGGGGATTCGACCGGGGATCACCGACTCGATGAGGGTTGAGTCCGGAAGGATGCGGATGATTGTCTGCGGGCGCCCGAACCAACCATCGGGTATCGTAAGGTCGCGGTTTGCCTGGAGGGAAAGCCCGAGATGGGCGGCGAGGAATTCATATCCGAAAAAGCCGATCCAACCCGAAAAGCTAAGCTCTTCACTTGGTTGCTTGCGGGCAAGGTTACGAAAGGCAACGTTGGTTTGTCCGCAATCCGGTTCGAAGACTTCGATGAAGTCCAGATAGGCAAGATATCCCCCGCCGGGCTCGGCCCGGATAGCGAGAGGGCAAGCGCTCAAGTTGCCTAGCGCACCGATCGGGATGGCTTGACTTCCACTCATTGCAAAAGCCCGAGAAGTTCCGGGAAGCTGGTGATTTGGCGCTCTTCGATGATCGGTTTGCCAAAAAGCAAGGCATCCCAGCCAGCTTTCCGGGCTCCTTCGAAATCCCGGGAGTGGCTGTCCCCTATATGGAGGAAGCGGGAAGGTTCTTTGCCGAATGCTTTTTCCACTTCCCGGAAGATTCCGGTTTCCGGTTTCTCGATTCCTATTTCCGAGGAGATGAAGATTTTTTCAAACAGGCTGTCGATTGCGAGATCGTTGAGCACGCAGCGCAATCGGGAGTCGTTGTTTGAGAGGACGGCTAACCGGTAGCCCTTCTCCTTGAGTTGAAAAAGCGTATCCTTTGCTCCGTCTGCCAGGCGCCAATGCTTTCCTCGGGCAAAAAGTTCCCATAACTCCTCGAACAACGGATCGAGGTCGGTTTTTTCGGCATGGGGTTTGAAAACCGCGAATACGACTTGGCGCCAAAAATCCTTTTCTTCTCCGGAAGTGATCTTGTGGTCCTTCTGCACTTTACCGAATACTTCGTAAAACCTCCGGTCGATTGCATCGTCTTCCACCACCAGCCCAAATTCCCTTGCGGTCTGGGCATAAACCGCCCCGACAGAAGGCCAGGGTCGGATGAGGGTTCCGGCCGCATCAACTGTAATTACGTGAGGGGTGTTCGACATCGATGAAAAAATTCTTTTGTATAGCAGTTGGTGAAAGTAAAAAATTGCGCAACAAGCAACGTCATAAGTAAATCATAGAATAGTATGCGAGTCTTTCCAAATGGGACAGGTCTTTCGGTTGCATTGGTCGCCGTCTTCTTTGCCGCGTGGCTTTCGCCCGCGTTCGGGCTGGCGGGCGGACCGCTTTTCCCTGAGAGTTTGAGCTTGGTTGCAGTCTTTGTGATTTTTTTGATACAGGGTTGGAAATTGGATCTAGGACGGTTAAGGCAGGCTTGGGTTGACCGACGGGCTCTCGTCTTCCTTCACGCCTTTATCTTCTTGGCCGCCTTGCCAATGGTTTGGCTCGTCTCGGAATGGGGACTGTTGGCTCCGGTTTGGAGTCCAGGTCTGCTTTTTTTGGCAATCCTCCCAACCACCATTTCCAGTTGCGTCGTATACACCCGTTGCGCAGGGGGGGATGCTGATGCGGCTCTTGGCCACGCCACCGTCTCGAATTTGTTAGGCATGCTTTGGGTTCCTGCGGTTTGGGGACTTCTGGTTGTTCCGGGCGAGTCGGATGGTATTGGGGCCCTTGATTCACTTCGCTTGGTCTTGCCGGATTTCCTTCTGATGATTCTGTTTCCCTGCTTTCTCGGTTGGTGGGCGAGAAACAAGCTGTCCTTTGCTCTTTTGCCCACGGATGGTGCAGGATTGGAAAAAATCCCGATCGGTTGCATTCTCCTCCTGGCTTACTTTTCCTTTTGCTCCCTTTTTGCAGAGTTCGGTAATGATCTTTTTACACCGGATACCGGTTTTTTGGCCGGAATCGTATTCGCCTGGCTCGTGGCTCAGACGATTCTTGCTTGGGTCGTTGGCGGGTTGGCTTGTCGTTGCCGTCCGTCGAGAATAGCGTTCCTGTTTTGCGGCGGGCAGAAATCCTTGGCCCTTGGATTACCCTTGGCCCAGTTGCTGCACAGTCCGGACGGATCATCGATAGGACTTCTGGTCCTGCCACTCGCACTGTTTCATTTCGGACAGCTTTTGCTTGGAGCCTTTCTTGTCGAGCCACTGAGAAGGTGGGCGAAGTGACGTTAACAAGATTCTTTCTTTTTGATTGAAGCGCAGACCCATACGTAGGAAGAACACTTCGTGATTTGCAAAAGTTTCAAGGATAAGGAGAAGATGAGGAGGGCCGGTCGCTCGGCCGCGACCGTTCTTGATCGTCTTTGCAAGATGGTGAAGCCTGGAATGAGCACCCTTGAGCTCGATGAGGCCGGAGGTGAACTGATGAAGGACATGGGCGTCCGCAGCGCTTGCAAGGGCTATCGTTCGGGACATCGTGTTTTTCCTTCCTATACCTGCCTTTCGGTAAACGAGGAGGTCGTTCATGGAATTGGGGTGAAAGACCGGATCCTGAAGGAAGGAGACGTTATTTCCGTAGACGTTTGCATACGCGAGGATGAGATGATCGGGGACAATTGCCGGACCGTGCCGGTGGGGGCGGTTAGTCCGGAGGTCGAGCGTTTGCTCAAGGTTACCGAGGAATCTCTCTACCTTGGTCTTAGCCAAGCGTTGCACAAGAATCGGATAGGAGACGTTTCCCACGCCGTTCAGTCTCATGTGGAAAAGGCCGGCTTTGCGGTCATTACCAATTTTGTGGGGCATGGTGTCGGGCGGTCTTTGCACGAAGATCCGCAAATTCCTAATTTTGGAAAGGCGGGAACCGGATCCAAATTCAAAAAGGGTATGGCGATATGCATCGAGCCTATGGTAAACACGAAAAACGCTCAGATACGAATGGCCAAGGACGGATGGACCGCCGTCGCAGTTGACGGACTTCCTTCCGCTCACTTCGAGCACACTTTGCTGGTGGACGAGGGCAAACCCGAGATTCTTACCATTCCGGATGGCTATGATCAGGCGGAGGATTTCTTCACGGCCAAATTGGCTGAGGTTGCATAAGGAGAACTGTCATGCTCAAACTACTTGCAGATTCGGTCTTTTCCTTTGACGTCGAATGGATTCCCGATCCCAAGTCGGCCGAGATTCTTTTTGAAACCCCGCCTGCCGAAGGCCCTGGAGATGAGGCACGGACGTCCTTCGAAGCCCTCTGGGCAAGCGGGCGAAGATCAAGTGACGCAGAGGATTCGCAACCCTACCTCAAGACGATCTTATGCAGAATTGTTTCTTTGGCTGGAGTTCTTCGGGAAAAGGCGCCTGGTGGGGGAGCAACCTTGAAACTGGTTTCTCTTCCTGCCAATCCTTCCGATCCGGAAAAGTGTGACGAGAAATCCTTGCTTGCCAATTTCCTCAAGTCAGTCGGACGAAAAAAACCCCAGTTGGTCGGTTACAATTCGGCGCAGGCGGACGTTCCGATTATCGTCCAACGTTCGATTGTCAACGGTTTGCCCGGTTTTGGGTTTTCCGATCGTCCGGACAAGCCTTGGCTGGGGGTCGATTATTTCGACGCCCGCAATTCCGAGTATAACGTGGATTTGGCTGATGCCATGGGTCAGTATCGTGATCGACCTTCCCTCCATCAGGCGGCGACCCTGAGTGGAATACCGGGCAAGATTGACGTCAGCGGTGGTTCGGTTGCGGAGATGTGGCTTCAGGGCAAGCTTTCCGAAATCGTGGCCTATAACGAATTCGATGCCTTTACCACTCACCTGCTTTGGGCCCGGTTAGCTCATTTTTCTGGTTTGTTGAGCTCGGATCAGTATGCCCAGGAGCAAGCTCAGGTCCGGGAGTTGCTGGAGGAGGAAATTTCTGCCGGAAAGAGTCATTTGGAAAAATTCGTTGCGGAGTGGGACCGCTTGCTGGCGGTAACCGGACAAGACTGAAGTTTTGGGAAACTTAATTTTTTATTTGTCGGTTTTGTCGAATTGTGGCGCAAGGGATGTTTGCCTATTTTAAATACTTGGACAAATCATCATGACGTTTACGCTTAATCGATTTGTTAAGAATCCAACCATAACCATTTTATGACTAAATCGGAACAAGCCGAAGACGCCTTGGCGCACCTTAACGAAACACGCGAACGCCTGCTGGTTGAAATCCGCAAGGGCATCATCGGACAAGACGAAGTGATCGAGCAACTGCTCGTTACCCTCCTTGCTCAGGGGCATTGCCTTTTAACCGGAATACCAGGCCTAGGGAAAACCCTGCTGGTTAAAACCTTGGCGAAGTGCTTGAGCTTGAGTTTCAAGCGCATTCAGTTCACGCCCGACTTGATGCCTGCCGACGTTGTTGGTTCGGAAGTCGTTGACGAGGACCCGGCAACAGGGAAGCGCAGTTTCCGCTTCTCCGCCGGTCCGATCTTTGCCAACGTTGTATTGGCTGACGAGATCAACCGTACCCCTCCCAAGACTCAGGCCGCTCTCTTGGAAGCGATGGAGGAAAGACAGGTGACGGTTGCCGGACAAACCCGTCCGTTAGATGCCCCATTTCTTGTGTTGGCCACTCAAAACCCGATCGAGCTCGAAGGTACCTACCCCTTGCCCGAAGCTCAACTTGACCGTTTTCTTCTCAACCCCGTGATTCAGTACCTGTCGACCGAGGATGAAATCAAAATGGTGAGCGAGACTACCGGAATCGACAGAGAGGAACCCCAGCCCGTCCTTGGCGCGGAAGACATTCTTACCTTGCAATCTCTCGTTCGGCAGGTTCCTGCGCCTGAGAACGTCGTCGCCTATGCCGTTGCTTTGGTAACGGCGACTCGTCCGCAGGCTGATTCTTGCGACGAGTGGACGAGCAAGCGGGTGAAGTGGGGAGCCGGTTCCCGGGGCGCTCAAGCTCTTATCCTTGCCGCCAAGGCCCGTGCGCTTTTGGACGGCCGGGCAAACGCTTCCTCCGAAGACGTAAAGCTTATGGCCAAGTCCGCGCTTCGTCATCGCGTATTACCAAGTTTCTTTGCCGAGTCCGAAGGATTGGGGGCTGATGAGATCGTGGATCATCTTCTTGAAACCATTTCTGCCTGAAGATTCCGAACTTTTTTGACTCGTGGTCCAAGCCGTGGAGAATTCCCTTCTCGACCCCGCCCACCTGAAAGGCATCGAGGATTATTCCTTGCTCGCCCGTGTGGTTGTGGACGGAGCGATGCCCGGTATTCACCGAAGTCTGCGTCAGGGTCGCGGAAATGAATTCTTTCAATACCGGCCTTACGAACAGGGCGAAGATATGAAGGTTGTGGATTGGAAGGTTTTTGCCAAGCGTGACGAGCTGGTTGCCAAAACCTTTCAGGAAGATACTAATTTTACCGTCTATTTGGTCATAGATGCAAGCGCATCCATGGGGTATCAGGGCAAACGGGCTTCGTGCTCGAAACTCCGTTATGCAAATATGCTTGCCGCTTGTTTCGCTTACTTGGCTCAGCGTCAAGGTGACCGGTTCGGGCTCTTCGCGTATTCGGATCAAATTCAGCAGTGGATCCGTCCGCAATCGGGAAGCGGTCACTTGAACCGACTCCTTGCCTCCCTCGGAACCTTGGAAGCAAAGGGTGAAAATGATCATGAGCAAGCATGGGAAAGATTGTCCAGCGGTTTGCCGGGGCGCTCGATGGTGGTTTTCCTTTCTGATTTTCTGGAAGCTGAGGACACCTTGAGCGAGCGTTTGCGCTTTTCGCTCTCCGCCCGCTACGAATGTCTATGCCTGCAAATTCTCGATCCGGACGAGGAGGATTTGCCCGATGCCGAAGCGATCCGCTTTGCCGAGATGGAGGGCGAGCGGGAGATCTCGAGCGCCCCTCCTGCCATCCGCGGGAAATACCAGGAGGACATGAATGCCTTTATGGAAAACCTGAAGGCCAAGCTTGCTTCCGTATCTGCGGAATTCGAGAGTTTGCGTACGGATCGGGAACTAGGATATGCTTTGCGCCGCTTTTTGGGCATGAGGAACCGGAAAGCGTAATGGGATTAATTCTCCAAGATGATTGAGTTCGCTCAACCGGCAGCCCTTTGGACGGCCTTGGCGGTGGGCTTGCCGATCATGGCTCATATGGCTTACCGCCAAATTACCCAGAAGCATCCGTTTCCTTCCCTTCGCTTTATCCGCCCATCCAGAATCCCCAGGACAGGGAAGAAAAAGCCTACTGACTTGCTCCTTCTCTTGTTGCGGGTTCTTTTGTTTCTGATCCTTGCCGCCTTGCTCGCCGACCCTTATTGGAAGAACGATTTGACTCCGGCTGCGATGGATGAAGGTAAGGAAACCCTCATTGCGATCGACCTGACCCCAAGTATGTCCGGTTGGAACGCGCTGACAGAGGCCAAAGAGGAAGCCTTGCGCCTGATCGATGAAAAACAAGGCAAGGTTGGCCTCGTTACCTTCGGGCAAAGTATCATTGGCGAGTGGAAACCCGGTATTGGGAAAGACCAACTGAAGGAGGCGATTGAGGGGTTGGAGTTCGATTGGGAAAAAGGAAGCGCTCAAATTCTTCTCGATCGTGCCCCCGGGCTTTTTTCTCCTTCCGCTACCGAGAAAAACCTGGTCATCATAAGCGATTTTCAACAATCCGACTGGCAAAGCGCTTACCGGGACGTGCAAAGCTCCGGAATAACGGTCGATTTGCGAAGGGTCGGATCGGGCACTGAGCAAGTCGGTCGCTCTGACAACCTGAGCGTCGTTGAGGCACGGGCGGTTCCGGCCGGACCGGGGAAAGTGCGCATTTGGACGGTCGTACGCAACTGGCATGACCAGAGCAAGTCGTCTACCCTTGCCTTGACAGCTGGAGGAGAGGTCCGTCAGCGTGTGGAAATCAACCTTCCGCCCTTGGGTTCGGCTCAAGCCCAGTTTATCTTGAAGTCAGGTGATTTTTCAGAAGCTTCCGTCGAACTCGAATCGGAAGATTCCTTCGCATTGGATGACAAAAGGGCTCTTTGGCTGAAGTCTCCTCCTGCCCGGAGGTTCGGTTTTTGGATGCCCGAGCAGGAGGATGCTGAAACGATTGAAGAACGTGGTTTCCTGAAGACCGCTGTTTCCAGTGCGGGTGATAACGGATGGAACCGGTGGGAATGGAGCCAGGATCAGGCTGATGCGTTGCGGTTGGGGGACGAGCAATCAAAACTTGAAATGCTCTTGGTCATCGGATTGGGGGACTGGTTCAAGGAACAGGAACTTGCCGTCAGCTTGCAGGCTTTTCTGGATGGAGGAGGGGTAGCTCTGATTACGCCGGGGCAACCCTTCGTGAAGACGGTTTCGGCACTCAGGGAGACCGAGCTTTTCGAGTTCAAGTTTCTTCGGGTAGCGGGGGGCGCAGTCCGGCTTGGCGATCCTTTCCGGATCAAGGCTCTTGAGGAAGAATCTTCCCTAAACTCGGTTTTTGCCGGTAAAGCGGCCCGGGATCTTTACCTTTCCGCTATTCACAGGTTCGGGATTATGCAACAGGTCGATGAAGGACTCGACGTGCCCATTCGGGATCGAGAGGGCCGGCCCTTGGCCTTGGTGCGCAATACCGAGGGCGGTGGACGGGCAGTCTTTCTACCTTTTAGAATGAACGCTTCATGGACGGACTTGCCCTTGCGCAACTCTTTTCTCCCCTTGATCATGGAATTATCCATCGGCGGTCGCAAAACGGTTTCTTCCCGAGCTTGGCCCGTTCTTGAAGTTGGCGAAACCTGGGGCGATGGGACTCAGGTTTTCGAGTCCGCCGAGCCAGGCACCTTTCGCTTCGAGGATCAATGGCTCGAGGTGGTGCTTTCCCCGGCCGAATCAATGCCTCAGGTCGTTTCTTCCATTGATCTGACTGAAGGAATGGGAGGTCGGACATCTCCTGTTCTCAGTCCCGATTCCGAGGCGGCGTCATCCGAAGAAGAAAGAGAACCCTTGTGGTTGTGGTTTGCAATCTTGGCAGGAAGTCTCTTCATTATAGAGATGATTTGGTCCCGTCCAGCAAGAGACGCAGTTTCAACAACCGATTCCGCTCATGCCTGATTTCATCAAGTATCTTCGTCGAGAATCGCGCTTTTTCCTTATTGCGGGAAGTCTTTTCTCCTTGGTCGTCGGCCTGGTTACTTGGCCTGTCTTTCTTTACGCCCTGGATGCATATGATTCTCTTGTGCCCATTCGAGAGGGCGATGCTTTCGGGATGGTGCTCGGCATAAGCGTACTTTCTCTCGTCGTTTTTCTGGCCCTTTTCATCCGGTCGTGGATCAGGAAGCCTTCTGCGGGTGAAGTTGCCCGCCAAGTCGAATCCGCCAATCCCGAATTAAAGGATCTTTTGAATTGCGCAGTCGAACTTGAAGGCAAGTCTGCAGCGCGCGAACTGACGTTCATGGAAGAGCGCGTTGTCCGCTTGACGGAAGAAAAGGCCCGCGAAATCGCATGGACCGAAGGTACCCGTCCGCAAGCCCGGTTTTGGGTTTCTCTGGTGGCGGGCTTGACCATTGGAGGCTTTCTTTCGGCATGGAGCATGGACAGCAGTCCTTTGCAGAAGACTTTTGATTCCTTTTCCGACGAGCCGGGGTTGACGTTGTTCACCACAAAGACCGGTTCCTCCGATCAGGTCCAGTTTCCTGCCAGTCACGAGTTCACCCGGGGAACTGAAGTTTCCGTTTTCGCCGATGTCACACGTGGTCATCGGGGCGAAAAGAATGCGGATATTGAATACAAGGTGGACGGGGAATCCGAGATAATGGAAATGATAACCACCCCAACTCTCGGGCGCTTCGAGATGGTTGTCCCTCCCTTGGCAAAAGCTTTCGAATACCGGGTCGTGACCAAGACGCTGGAAAGTGAGTGGCAGGTTCTCAATCCTTACGATCCTCCGGCTCTGGTAAATGCAAAATGGGTAGCCGTTCCTCCTGCCTACTTGAAGATGGAAACGATTCGGCACGAAGGATTCGGCTATTTCCGGGCTCCCGAGGGAAGCGCTCTTTCTCTTGAGTTGGAAGTTGAGGAGAATCCGGAACGGGTGGAAGCTTTCATTCGGAGTGATGACGAGAATGTGACTCTCTTATCGAAGGTTCCGCATTTTTTCGAGTATTCGCGTAAGCTTGAAGAGGAGTGGACGGGACGCATCCGGTTAACCGATGCGGATGAACCCGGGCGAGATCCGGTCGAGTACGAAGAGTTTATCTTTGCTCCGATCCCGGACGAGCCTCCTTTGGTGGAAATAACCGAACCTGCAAAGGATTTGCAGTTGCCTGCGGATTCCCCCCTGCTGGTTGAGGTCTTTGCGTCGGACGATCATGGGATTGCGGACGTGCGCATCCATATTTCCCATGCGGGTGAAAAAGAAGAGGAAACCATCTTCGTCGAGCCTGTGGAAAAGGAGAAGAGCTTCAGTTACGTGCTCGATCTCAGCGAGCGGGCGCTTGCGGTTGGTGACGTTCTGACCTACATGGCGCTGGCGATGGACAACAAGGAACCGGAGGGGCAGCTGGCCCGCTCTGAAATTTACTTTATCGAGATTCTTCCCCCGGAAGGCAACTCAACCGACGAGGAAGGGGAAGGGGAAGGGGAGCAAGAGCAAAAGGAGATACCCGTCCGCGATTTCATCAACAAGACCAAGAAGATCATTCGGATGACTTACGATGCCTTGCTCGAGGATGAGCTCGAGAAGGAAAAGCTCGCTCTTGCGATAGGTTCGGATGCCCTCGGTCTCAAGCATGAGATGACCAAGGTGTATGATGAGAACGAGGGGGAATTCCCTGTGGTTGATGGCATAGATTTGGGGGAATTGCTTAACGAGGCGACTTATCATATTGAGCAAACGGAAATCTTTGCCGGAGACAACTTGCTTGATGACTCGCTCGATCCCTCGGAAAAGACGCTGCGAAAGCTCGTTCAGCTCTATGCGCTCCTTCAAAAGATGGATAAGAAAAAGATGAAGGGCAAGGGCAAGTCCAAGGAAGGTGAGGAGACTGCCGAAAACGATAAGAATGAGGAAAACGAGGAGCAGCCTGAAGACCCTGCGGAGGAACTGAATAGGTTGGGCAAGGATTTGGAAAAAATCGAGGAATTCGAAGATCGCCAAAAGGAATTGAACTCTGAAATCGGTCGAGCGGCAGGCTCTGGAAAGAAAGGTGAGCCTAATCAGAAGATCGCCCAGGACCAAGAGGAACTCAGGCGAGATCTTCAGTCTTTGCGTGACGAATGGTACGAAAGATCCGGAAGCCTGGGCGAAGTCGGTTCTCTTGACGCTGCCGGTGACGAGATGAAGGATGCGGCGGGTGATTTGCGCCGTGACGAGCCCCGCGAGGCCCGTCCGCATGGAGATCTGGCTGCGGAAGCGCTGGCCAACGCCAAAGCCCAGGTCAAAGGGAAAATGGCCGGATTGGCTGCCGGTATGGTGGATGAACTTAGCGAGCAGGCGGAGGGACTGGCTTCCCGTCAACGAGGTTTGGGAGAGAAGACGGAAAAGGCTCAACCCGGTCAGGGCGAGTCTCTGAAGGGCGAGCAGGGGGAATTGAACGAGGAAGCGAAGGAACTGCTCGAGAAAATTGATCAAGCGGCCCGGGCTATGGGCGATTTTAACGAGAATGCGACTGAGGATTTGCTGAAGGGTGCCCGCGATTCCCGTGAGGACGGAATCGAGCGCTCGGGCAAACGGGCTGAAAACTCCTTGCTTTATGAAGCGTTTCCGCAAGCTAAGCGGGAAGAGGACAAGGTCGCGGAGAACCTCGAAGACTTGCAGCAAGATTTGCAGGGAGTGGCTGATAAACTGCGTAATTTGGGCAATTCCGCTCTGCGTGAATTGGTCGAGCAATTGCAAGACGCCAAGCAGGAAATTCCCGGAATGGGAGAGGGCGAGCTGAAGGAAAAGGCAGAGGAATTAGCCAAGGCTTTGGGTGGCTTGCCCAATGCGGAAACTGATGAGAGGCTTCTTAACCTTACCCGTGCCCTTGAGCAGGTTCCTATTATGGAGAATCCCTCACAGGCAAAGTCAATGGCATCAGCCGCTGTTTCCGAGGCCTTGGAGCTGGTCGAGCAATTTTTCTGGAAAGAAGCGGTTGAAAATAGACTCCGAAGGAATCAAAACACGACCGCCGCACCCAGTCGTTACAAAAGACAGGTCGAGGAATATTTCCGCCGAATAGCGGAGGGAGAATAGATATGGGCTTTGATTGGCCCTTTTCTCCTCTGTGGTTGGGTTTAGGGACCTTGGTTTTCATCCTTGCCCTCGTTTTTCACGCCCGTTCCTTGTTTCAGGCAACCTTGCCCCGGTTGGCGTGGAAACTCGTGTTTCTCCGGGCTCTTGCCGGTCTTGTTTTTTTGCTGTTGATCGTTCGGCCTTTCCTTGAAACCGACGAACCCGATCCAAGTGAATTCCGCATGCTTGCTCTTGCAGATTTGTCGGGAAGCATGGATGTCAGGGACGAGCGGCTGGGGCCCAAGAGAATTGATCAAGTGAGGCCTTTTCTCGATCGGTCGGATTCCGCTTCTTGGCTGAGCCGGCAAAAGGAAAGGTATGGAAAGGTCGAGAACCTTGGCTTTACTCAGGACACTGCCCGTTTCGGACCGAATTCCTGGACCAGGCCTGAAATCGGAGAGAAAACGGCGTTGGGGGATGCCTTGGATAATGCCTTGAAGGATTCCGACCCCGAGTCACCTCTTGGGGCAGTCGTTGTCTTTACCGATGGAAGGAACAATATGGGCCAATCCGTTCTGGATGCGGCGAGGAATTACCGGGCCCGCGGTGTTCCCGTCAACGTCGTAGGGGTGGGGCAGGTCAAGAGCATGGGGGACCTGAGTGTCCGCTTTTCGGACCGTAAGCCCAAAGCGGTGGCAAAGGAAGAGCTCTTGCTGGTCGGGGAAGTGGAGAACCAGTTCGATCAGCCGATCGAAAGCACGGTCCGTTTGTCCTTGGGAAAAAAAGTTCTTGAGGAAATTCCCCTGAAGCTACGGGCTGGGGAAAAACGCAAACTTTCTTTTTCTCCACTTAAGCCCAAAGTTGCCGGTCCGCAACGTTACCGGATTCAACTCAAGCCCCCGTCAGGGGATTCCGATCCTTCCAATGACGCCGATTCCTTGCTCGTTTTAGTCAAGCCACCCGACCGTTTCCTTACCCTCTATCTGTCCAATCAGGTGCGACCCCTCTATCCCTTCGTAAAGCGCGTGCTTGCGGATGAGGAGCGTTTTGAGTTCCGTTCGCTTATTAGGCTGAGCGAGAAAGTGTTTCATGCATTTGGTGAGGATATCAAGCCCAGTTATCCTCAGGAGCCTGCTTTTTGGATGGATTACGATGCCATTATTCTTGATATGGAGACCTTGTCGGATTTGAACGCGACGATGGTAAGTTCCCTCAAGGACTTCGTTCAGAAAAAAGGTGGAGGACTCTTGCTTTTCGGGGACGCGCAAAAGGGAAGGTCTTTTCTTGGAGGCTTGGCCCCCGTCAAGGAAGTCGAAAGGGTGCTGGCAAAGGAAAACCTTTCCTTGAAGGCTTTCGAGGAACCGCTTTTCCGACCGGAAGACGATGTGGATGAAATGAAGCCTTTTTTGCCAAGCCGCTTGCCCGGCTTTTTCGTCAAGGAACAAAACCCAGCCGCCCGTGGTGTGGTTGTTTCCCGGGCCAACGGTCGGTCGGTCTTGAGCATACAGGCTTACGGCGCCGGCAAGGTCGGGTACTGGGGAGTCCCGCATGACTGGAGGCGGTCCATGAGTGACGAGGACGGAGCCAAGGAGTTCAGGAAGTTTTGGCAGGCGTTGGTCCAATGGCTAGGGACGGGAGGTGAGGACCGGTTGAAGATAGAGGAAAGCGAAAACGCCTATCTGCGGGGAACGCAAGCTCCGCTGCAGGTTGAGGCATTGGGATCGGATTTCGAACCGTCTGTCGATGCAATGGTCAAGGCAAAGGTTTCCGGGCCGGATGGTTTCGAGCGGACGGTGCAACTCTACCCAGAGGGCTCGGTGGCCGGTCGGTATGCCGGTTCCTTCAAGCCTACACAGCCGGGCGCATATGAAGTCAGTTACGAATTGCGTTTCCCCGATGGAGAGACTTTGCAGCGCGAGAGCTACCTGCGGGTTTCCGAATCAGGCGAGGAGGCGGTGGACGTTTCCTATGCCGAAAGGGAACTCAAGATGCTTGCCAGTCTGACGGGAGGGAAATTCCTTCCCGTCTCGAGGATGAACGTTGATTGGGAACCCGAATTCGCAGAATTGATGCCGAGTATCCGTAAGCGCCATAACTTGAGCGAGGCCTGGCTTTTCTTTCTTGTTCTCTTTCTCGCCGCGGGCATAGAGTGGGTGATGCGTAGACAGGCTGGCTTGCGATGAAAAAGATTACCTTGCTCATCTTCCTTTTTTTCGGATGCGCCCAGTGCCTCGTTTTTGGCCAGGTTCCGCCAAGCCCATCTCCCCTTGATCCAGGCCTTTCTCTAGGAAAACCTGCTGCCGATTCGGAAGAATCAAATGCAACTGCCGAGGCGCCTTCCGAACCGTCCCGTTCAACCCAAAGTCAAACCATTATGCGTGCGGGCAAGGATCTTCGGCATGCTGAGGTGGGGCGCAGGGTGGGCGCGGCCAAGCTGTTGGGCAAGTATCCGGGCATTCAGGCGAACCTTTTGCTGATCATCGCTCTTGACGATAAAAGTCCGCTTGTACGGAGAGCCTCGATGGTTTCCCTCGCTGAGCAAGCCTCGAATGGGTATCTGCTCTATGACAAATCCCTGATCGAGAAGATTTACTCCAAACTGGGTGATTCCGACGTCGAAGTAAGAAGGGGCGTGGCGACCATGATCCCTCAATTGGTCAGAGGATTGAGAGGGGGAGTGGTCTATCGCCCGGTGCAAGCCGGAATGCGTGCTGATCTTGTTCTGCTAACCCAAAAGGCATTCTTGGATCCGGATGCCATCGTTCGTCAGAACGTCCTCAAATACCATCTCTACCTAGGTGTGCCCTTGCCTGTTTCCGTATTGGAAAAACTTTTGGCTGATCAGGATTTGGGTGTCCTCCTGACTGCCCTTGGCCGAATTTACTCGAATGCGAGCCAAGTTTCGATCGTAAATAAAATCGAGGATCTTTCGAAGCATTCTGATCGGGGAATTAGGCTGAAGGTAGTCTCGGTCGCCCGGGATGCGAACCGTTTTCACGTCCGTTACCGTTCGATTCTCCGTGGCATGACCAAAGACAAGGATCCCGAGGTTACCTCCATGGCTGCGGTGGAATTGGCCCGCTTCGGTGAGAAGATTCCTGCTGAGGTGATTGAGCGTATCAAGAATTATCTCTTGGGCGTGGAGGGAATGTCTTCTCAGGTTACCACGATACTGTACTCGATCTCGGCGATGGGCAAAGATGCCATTCAAGTATACCAAGCCTTGACGGAGCACAGTAGTTCGCAAATCCGAAAGGTTGCCTGGCAACGTTACTTCAACTTGTCCTCTGGCGTAAACAAGCCCGATCTTTGGATGCCTGCTCTGGAAGATAGGGACAAGGGAGTCCGCGGGGTGGTGCTCATGAGTTTGCGAGGGCGATCCCTTGATATGACCCAAGCGGACATGCAGAAGATTGTGGAGAGCCGTTTTCCGGACGTTCGTATCTTTGCCGGCCAGTTGTTGCTTACCTCGAAAAAAGAATTGGTTGAGGAATTTGGTTTCGATCTGTTGATTGACGAGGATACCGTGGTCCGGTCCACCACCATCCGGGCAATGGCATCCCGTAAAGTTCCCGGTTGGGTAAACGTGATGAAGCGATCTTTGCTCGATGACGACTATGTCATCCAACGGGCCGCCATGGATGGTTTGCTGAGCGATCGTGCGGAGGGAGTTCAGGCTTTGAAAAAGTTTGTCTCGGAAAACCCTCGAAACCGAATCAGCTCGATGGCCATTTCGCAATTGCTGGCAAGGGGGATTCAGCCATGAAACTGCGCTTTTTTGTCATCTTCCTTCTCCTTGCCTCGCTCTGCTCTCTTTGGTCGAAAGAGGTCGCCGTTCAGGGTGGAGGAATCCGGATCATGCAACTGATGAGAAACCAAAACGCGATCAAGCGTTATCCGGATGCTTTGCCTAGCTTGCTCAAGATGATGAATGAGCAAACCTTTGCCCGTTTCGATACTGATCCTTTGTTCATTTCCTCTCTTACAGACGAAAGATTGCTTGAAAACCCGATTCTTTACGTCAATTGCGATGACCAGCCCAACCTCGAGTTTCCTCAGGAGGAAAGGGAGGCTCTGAGGCGCTACATGGAACAGGGTGGCTTCGTTTATCTGGATGCTGGAATCAAGGCCTCCTTTTTGGGTTCCGATCTCGGCCATAGCTATGCGGCTTGGGAGGAGCGACCTGAGGTTAAGGAATTGTTCGCTCAAGTGATTCCGGAAAAGACCTTCATTCCCCTCCCTCGAAACCACGATCTTTTCCGTACCTTTTTCAAGGGGTTGCCAAAGAACGAATACCTCAAGATCGAAGAGAACCAAAAACGCCTTCCCGACACCGTTTTGAAATTTGTCGAGCAGGAGAAGTGGCCTCAGGGCACTTATTCTTTCGTAGGCATGAAAGTGAAGGGTCGATTGGCTTGCGTGGCATCCCCCATTTGCGCGATGGGGTGGGGGAAGGACGAGTTTGGCTCATGGATTCCCCCTATTTCCTTCCGGATTAGGGAGTCTGCAGAGAATTTTGACCAAAACCTCAAGCTTGCCTCCTTTGCCGGAGGAACCTTTGAGGTTACGCGGGAGGACGGATTGAAGGACGTCATTTATTCAGAGCAAGGGAGGCGTCCGCTATGGGTTCAGGAACCAAACGGGCGCTGGCGGATCTTCAAGTATTATTCCGGCGAGGAAATAAGCAATTACGCCCATGCCTTTTATTCGCGATTGGGAATGAACGTCTTTCTATACGCCTTGCTTAACTAGTCTTTTCGCTATGCCTGATCCGATTGACAAGAACCCGTTCCCCGATCCCCCCGAGGCGAAGGATTCACGCTTTCCCCGTAACCTTCCTCCGGTGGCTTGGTGGGTCTTTGCATTCGTAATGGTCGGAGTAGCCATTTTTTGGCTTCCTTCGCAATGTGTCTCGAATATTACGGATTCCACCGTTGAGGAGGGCGGCGCGACTCCGCAATTGCCCGAGCTTAATCAGGACAAGGATCTTGAGTTCAGGGAAGACGGACTGTGGTATCAAGTCGGTTCGCAAGAAACTTTTAGCGGAGTGGCCGTGGCTTACCACGAAGACAACGTGACTGTCAGAACCAAAACGAAGCTCAAGGAAGGGAAGGCATATGGCTTGATCGAGGAGTGGGATGAAAACGGTACATTGAAAGGCCAACTGTTCAAGGGTGAGTTTCCCCAATGAATTGCGTCGTTTTCCGTTTTGTCTGCCTTGCTTTGGCTTTTTATTCGAATGCTCTTTTCGGGCAAAGCAAAGGACCTGTTCCGTCGTCCGAGCTTGAACGGATACAGTTACGCTACTCGGCGCAAGGAAAGACTATGTCCGAGCGCCTGAAGAAAAACCCCGATGAGATTTCCTCTTATTCAGCCCGGGGAGACACCCGTCTCTTTTTGAAAGACTTCAAAGGCTCCCGGGAAGATTACGAAAAAATGATCGAATTGAATCCCAAGCTCGACGTTTCCCACTGGAGGCTGGGAATCGCTTATTTTTACCTTGAGGAATATGATAAGGCCGCCCGGCAGTTCGAGGTGTATCACCAGTATGACCAAATTGATAGGGAGAACGGCATTTGGCGCTTCATGTCTCAGTTCAAGGCCAACGGATTGGCTTCCGCCCGCAAGGGTTTGCTCAAGTACGAGAAGGACGACCGCCCTCCTTATCCTTGGCTTTATGCTATGTTTGCGGGCGAGCTTGAGCCGGAGAAGGTTTTTAAGAAGATTGACGAACAGGGCTTCCCCGAACGGTACAAGATAAGGGTTCAATTTCACGCCTATCTTTATGTCGGTATTTATCTTGAGTTGACTGAAAAGGATCCGAAAAAGGCTTTGCCTTATCTACGCAAGGCAGCTGCGAATGAATACGGTCGCTCGACCGGTACCTATATGTGGCAAGTCGCTCGAATCCATTACGATTTGGTCAGGGATAAATTGTCCCGCAAGGAAAAGCCGCCCGTCAGTCCGAAGAAGTAGCGTTCTCTTCCGTGCCGCCCATCCTGTCATGCATGATGGCGGCGCACAGGAGCACCGGTGCCAGAAAATTGGCGAACGGAATCATCCAAATCACTTTTGCGAACATTCCGAATCGGGTGTATGGAAATTTACTTATGCGATCTTCCGGGGCGAAGCGTTGCTCGATCAAGTATCCGTATTCCTTGCCTAAGAGTAGTCCGTTGATCCAGATTTGAATGATCAGTCCGGTTGGGGGGAGGAACCAACCGAGGATATATAGGGGGATCATGAGCAGGTTGAATAATAAGCTCATTAGCACGAAGCGGATCGAATCAATCATCGAATCCATTAGGTCTGGAGGAGGTTGCAATTCGAGAGCAGGGTAATGCCGGTCGCGAACGGCTTCGATTATATCGTCAAGAAAAAGCCCGAGGTATGCGGCATGGACGGTTCCGAAGAAAAAATAAGCAATGGCCAAAGCAAAAGCGGCGACCAGAAATTGCGCGATGAACTTAATCCATGACCACCAACCGTCAAGCCAACTGGTTTCATCGGTTGAAAAGGAATCCATCCACCAGTCGAGGTAAGTCGAACCAAATGTCCAGAGGATTGCGATGGAACAGATGGTAAGGAGGGACGACCAAACAAGGGGTTTGATGAATCGGGAATCATCCAATTGGCGAAAAGCGAGAAGAAATGAGTTGATCATGGCCAGACAAGTTGAAAACTTTCGAATGCCTTGAGATTTGCAAGTTTTTTCGGGGCAGACGTGTTTTTCCTGTGGACAAAAGGGCTTTGAGTTCTCATATAACTGAGTGTGGAATGGATTTTAGGGATTAATGGCGGATCATAAATATACAGCGGAAACCATAAAGTCGCTTGATTGGAAGGAGCATATTCGTCTCCGTCCAGGCATGTATATCGGGAAACTCGGCGACGGGTCTTCCGAGGATGACGGTATTTACGTCTTGATGAAGGAAGTGCTGGACAATTGCATCGATGAATTCGTCATGGGCTTTGGCAAGCAGATCGAAGTGGAGTCCGATGGTCAAAAAGTCGAGGTGCGCGATCATGGACGAGGAATACCTTTGGAAAAACTGCTTGATTGTTCCTCCAAGATCAATACCGGAGCAAAGTACGACTCGGAGGCTTTCAAGAAGTCCGTCGGACTGAATGGAGTTGGGATCAAGGCGGTCAATGCCTTGTCCTCGCAATTTGACATCCAGTCATTCAGGGAAGGTGAAACCCGTCGGATCGAGTATGGGTGCGGTGAACCCAAGTCGGTTGACAAGAAGAACAAATCCACCAAGGAGGATGACGGAACCCTGATCACGTTCTTACCTGATGCGACGATGTTCAAGAAATATCGCTACAGGAACGAATACGTCGAACGTATGTTGCGTTACTATTCATACCTGAACCGGGGGTTGAGCATCGTTTACAACGGGAAACGGTTCCGCTCCAAAGATGGTTTGAAGGATCTTCTCCAGGAAAATCTTTCCGAGGAACCGCTCTATCCGATCATTCATATCGAAGGGCATGATATCGAGGTGGCGTTTACTCATATCGAGCAATACGGCGAAGATTACTTTTCCTTTGTAAATGGTCAGCACACCACTCAGGGCGGTACCCACCAAGCGGCTTTTCGCGAAGCGCTGGTCAAGACGATCCGTGAGTTTACCAAAAAGAACTTTGACCCCCCGGATATAAGGGGAGGTTTGGTTGCTGCAATAAGCGTCAAGGTTCAGGAACCGGTTTTCGAATCACAAACGAAGACTAAATTGGGTTCCCTTACCGTTGCTCCCGAAGGGGAGTCGATTCGCCTGTTCGTTGGTAACTTCCTAAAGGAGAAGTTGGACAATTATCTTCATAAGAATCCGCAGTCGGCAGAGGCTTTGGTTGAGAAAATCCAACGGAGCGAGCATGAACGCAAGGAACTCAAGGGTATTCAGAAGATAGCCCGTGAACGTGCCAAGAAGAGCAAGGTTCATAACCGGAAACTTCGGGATTGTCGCGTCCACCTGAATACCAAGGACAAGAATCGCTTCAAGAGTACCCTTTTCATTACCGAGGGCGATTCGGCAAGCGGATCCATAACCAAGGCTCGCAACGTTCAGTTTCAAGGCGTTTTCAGTCTTAAGGGGAAGCCCCTCAATTCGTTCGGTTTGACGCGCAAAGTCGTTTATGAGAACGAGGAATTCAACTTGGTCCAGGCTGCCTTGGGGATCGAGGAGGATCTGGAGGACTTGCGTTATAATCAAGTCGTGATTGCCACGGATGCTGATGTGGACGGGATGCATATCCGTCTCCTGCTCATTACTTTCTTTCTGCAGTTCTTTCCCGAGTTGATCAGGCAGGGACATTTGTTTGTTCTGCAAACGCCCCTGTTCCGGGTCAGGAACAAAAAGAAGACTTTTTATTGCTATGATGACGCAGAGCGCGAGGCGGCCATGAAGACCCTTGGTAAAAACCCGGAAATTACTAGGTTCAAGGGATTGGGAGAGATTTCACCAGATGAGTTCAAGCACTTTATCGGAGAGGATATCCGCTTGGATCCGGTCAAAATCGATGCGCACGAGTCGATTAAGGAAATGCTTAAGTTTTTCATGGGTAAGAATACTCCGGATCGACAGGAATACATCATTAGAAATTTACGTTTCGAACATGATATTGTAGATGAGGACGAGGACTCTGCTGAGGAGGAGGGTGGTGATGAGGAAACTACGCCTGGAGCTCTTGATGACAGCGAGGCTGCGTAATCGTGATTTTTTCCGATGACTGAAGATAAGGATAGCTCGGAGAAGGAACAAGAAGAAGAGATTGAGGAGGAAGATTCTCCGCCCGTAGAGGTTGAGCAACCCAAGCGTCGGTTCGATCCGGAAAGATTGGGTGCGGGCAATGGCGATGAGCGCTCGGATGAGGACGATGCGATCTACGTCGATGACATGTATGGAGATTGGTTTCTCGATTATGCGTCCTATGTCATTCTTGAAAGAGCGGTGCCGCATGCCGATGACGGACTGAAGCCTGTTCAGCGCCGTATCCTTCATTCGATGAGGGAGTTGGAGGATGGTCGTTACAACAAGGTGGCCAATGTCATTGGCAATACGATGAAGTATCATCCCCATGGTGATGCATCAATCGGGGATGCCATGATTCAATTGGGGCAGAAGGATCTGCTGATTGATACGCAGGGAAACTGGGGTAATATTTTGACGGGGGATTCTGCCGCCGCGCCCCGGTATATCGAGGCCCGCCTCACCCCTTTTGCCCTTGAAGTGATCTTTAGCCCGAAGGTCACGACCTGGTTGGCTTCTTATGACGGTAGAAACAAGGAACCGGTAACTTTTCCCGTAAAATTCCCCCTTTTGCTTGCCCAAGGGGCAGAGGGTATTGCAGTTGGTCTCTCAACCAAGATTCTTCCCCACAACTTCCTTGAGATACTGGATGCCATGATCGATGCCTTGCGGAAGAACCCAGTCGACCTCTTGCCCGATTTTCTCCAGGGAGGGATTGCCGATTGCACGGATTACAATGGTGGGGCCCGTGGTGGGCGCGTTCGGGTTCGCGCCCGGATAGAGACGGTAAAGAAGCATCTTCTGAAGATTACCGAAATTCCGTACGGAACTACCACGACCAGTTTGATCGATTCGATCTTGTCCGCTAATGACAAAAGCAAGATCAAGGTCTCCAAAATCGAGGACAATACGTCCGAATTCGTGGAGATTCTCGTTCACTTGCCCTCGACCGTTTCGGCGGAGGATTCATTGCCCGGGTTGTATGCTTTTACTGATTGCGAGGTTAGCCTCGCTCCCAACGCATGCATAATCAAAGATAACCATCCCCAGTTCCTTTCGGTCAACGACTTGGTCAAGTCAGCGGCCGAGTTGACCCGGGAGACTCTTCGTAGGGAATTGGAGATCAAACTGGGAGAACTTCAGGAGAAATGGCACTTTGCTTCGCTGGAGAAGATTTTTATCGAAAAGAGAATTTATCGGGATATCGAAAAGGAAGAAACCTGGGAGGGGGTCATTGCCGCCGTTGACAAGGGTCTCAAACCTTACGTCAAGTCGTTGCGCCGCGCTGTTACCCAGGAGGATATCGTCCGCCTGCTTGAAATCAAGATCAAGCGGATCTCGAAATACGATTCATTCCGGGCTGATGAACAAATCAAGGGGTTTGAAGAGGAGATAGCCGAGGTGGAGGGCCATTTGGCCCAAATTACCCGGTATGCCATTCGGTACTTCAAGGAACTCAGGAAAAAGTACGGCAAAGGGCGTGAGCGGAAGACTGAGATTTGCGTAGATGAGAATGGCGAGCTTACTCCTTTCGATAAAATTGTTGCAGCTAAGGTCGTAGTTGCGAACGAAACCCTTTTCTTGAACAGGAAAGACGGATTTGCGGGCTATGGCCTCAAGAAGGATGAGGCGATTGAGAAATGCTCCAACCTGGATGACGTGATCGTGATTGGTAAGGACGGGGTCATGAAGGTCATGAAGATTGCCGACAAGATGTTCGTAGGGAAAGGCCCTCTTCGGGTGGCCGTTTTTCGGAGGGATGACCAGAAGGTATACAATATGGTGTATAGGGACGGAAAGAGCGGCCGGTTGTATGCCAAGAAATTCAAAGTCGGAGGCGTGACGAGGGAGAAGGAATATCCACTTTTCAAGACACATTCCAAATCTAGGGTTTTCTTTTTCTCTGTCCATGACTCGGAAAAGAAGAACAGTCGGGTTCTGGTGCACTTGGATCCCGAGCTTAAGCGGGTTAGGGAGAAGGTTATTGAATTTGACTTTTCATGGCTCGAGCTTCAAGGCAGGGCAGTTAAGGGGAGTACGCTTACCGCTCATAAAGTCGATCGGGTGGTGAATGCCCCCAAGGCAGAAGAAGGCGAGTCCGGAAGCAAACCACCACCGGCCAAGTCTGGTACGGCAAAGAAGGAAGCCGATAAAAAAATCGAAGCGGCAAAGAAGCCAAAGGAGTCAGCTGCCTCGAAGAGTTCTAAGGAACTATCGGAGAAGGAACAGGGGACCTTTGATTTCAAGGACAACTAGAGACGCTTTCGCTCGCTTGCTGATTGCTTGGCTGTGCCGTCATGCCGTTGGTCTCGAATGAGTAGTGGGCTGACAAAAGAAGAGATTAACCGGAAGCTCCTTCACGGACTTGCAGTTCTTATTCCTGCAGGGGTTTTCTATGGGCCAGGATATTTTGATACGGACCGTGTCTGGGCTTGTCTTGTTGTTTTATGTCTGATGGTTTTCGCCTGCTTGATCGAATTTGCCAGAATGAAGTATGATTCGTTTGGCAACTGGTTCTCAGGCATCTTTGGGGCGATGATGAGAAAAGAGGAAGCCTGTCAACTGACCGGGGCAACCTACCTGATGATCGGGGCCCTGTTTTGCAGTCTGTTTTCAGCCTATAGTGAGCCGGCTGCCGCCTGCGCATTCCTTGGCTTGACCTTGTTTGTCATCGGTGATGCCGCTGCCGCTCTAGTGGGTAAGGGAATGGGCAGGGTCAAGGTTGGAGGCAAGACCCTGG
This sequence comes from Verrucomicrobiota bacterium, assembly GCA_028343845.1. Classification (GTDB taxonomy): domain Bacteria; phylum Verrucomicrobiota; class Verrucomicrobiia; order Opitutales; family Seribacteraceae; genus Seribacter. Next base: position 57,276 of record JAOLZO010000014.1, read on the forward strand.
AAGGCTCTCTTGGATGTTTTTTGGCTTGCTTGTTACTCTGCCTTTTCCTTTTTCCACTCCTTCCGGGTTTTATTGAGGTTTGGGGTGGTGAACTTACCTTTTTGCAGGTTGTTTTGCTTGCTCTGACCGTCTCCCTTCTTGAGCTTTTTCCGATCAAGCTTTTTGGCTGGGTGATCAATGACAACGTTTACGTGCCCGCAGTTACCAGTATAGTCGCATTTTTAATCCGCTAGGTCAGCGTTGATTCTTTGTAATTCTTTTTCGGAACGAGCCTGCGCGACGAGCAATTCGCGTTGCGCATTCTATGATTTCGAGAATGTCTTTGCTTATCCAGAAAATGGCTCGTTGGTCGAACTTCAGGCCTAGTTCTAGCCCTTTGACTTTGGGTGCTTCTGCAATGAGACTGGGTTCTTGATGTGTGAAATCCGGAGAGCTTCCGATGATCGTTCCACCGTAGTGTCCCTGCAACTTTAGGATTTCAAGTAAGTGTTGATTTCTTTTTGTGTTTTCATCCTGATTCAGGATTCGATCCATGGGGTTGAAGGCCGTTAGGATGGCAAAGCTTTCAGGGAATCCATTCGATGGAGCGGCATCAAGAAAAACCGTATCGAAATATTTCTCATTCATTTCCTTGGCTTGTTCCAAGTTTTTTGGGTCTATGGAAAGATTGTGATGATAGGATGGTCAAGTTTTCTCGTCTAGACAAAAAAAGCCCCTCGTCGAAACGAGGGGCTTAATCATAAAGCTTTAGAAAAGCTCGGGCAGTAAATTACTTACTGAATAGGTTCGATGTGATCTACATTGCCTTTGCGGCTGGAGATACGAACCATCTTGCCCTTTACTTTTCCTTCGAATTTTGCTGGATCGATATCAAAAGCAGGACCTTCGTGAAGACCTGGGAACAAAAGTTCGGTTTCTTCAGTCACCTTGAGGGAAACAGGTCCTTGCTTGGTTTGAATTCTGATGAGCTCTTTTTCTTGGTCGATTCCAATGACGAAACCTACGTGGTCGTCATGATCTTCCTGATCCTGATTCACTTCGGGACCTGGTTGACCGGGAGCTGGTGCTAGACCTGGCTGTGTCTGCGGATGAAACGCACCTGGCTGACCTGCTGGAGCCGGGTGATGAGGCGCGTTCGGGTGGAACTGACCTGCTGGAGCTGGGTGGTGCTGAGGCGCGTTCGGGTGGAACTGACCTGGCTG
>JAOLZO010000015.1 GCA_028343845.1 Verrucomicrobiota bacterium
GTCGCAACGCCCGAACAACTGGAAAAGAAAATTGCCCTGAACGGCAACCTCATGGACTTCCTGACCGAGGATGCCCGGCGGGTTGAGAAACAACTGTCCGGAGACGACAAGGAACGGTTTGCTCTTTATATGGATTCGTTCGATTCGCTCCGCAAGATCGAGGAAAAGAAAGCCGCCCTCACGGACCGCATTCAAAAGCATGCCCCGGAACGGACGAACCGCTATGATTCAACCTCTCCCTCCGCCCGGATCGAATCGCACTTTGAAATCGCTTCCGCCGCACTGGTCGCCGGGTTGACGAACGTGGTCACTCTGCGTCCGGACACCTTGGGCGTGAAGTACTCCGAACTCGGCCTCTCAAATTCCGTGCACGCCCTCGGCCACCTCCAGGACAACAAGGCGTCCAATGGTTGGACGGGACATCAAGCGCGCATGGAAGTCGAGAAACTGCACTTGAAGCAGATCGCCAAAATGGCAAAGAAATTCGCCGGCATTCCGGAAGGGAACGGTTCGATGCTCGACAACACGATGATCGTCTACATGTCCTGTTCTTCAGGCGACCATCATTGCGCCGGTCATGACTGGCCGACCCTTCTGTTGGGAGGCATGGGAAAGAAACTGAAGATGGGTCGCTATCTCGAGTACCCCAAATATGGCACCAAAGGACACCGCACGGTGGGCAACCTTTACCTATCCCTAATGCAGGCCGCAGGAATGAAAACTTCCGAAACTTTTGGGCTACCGGATTCCAACCTTAAGGATCTCGACCTCAAAGGACCGCTCGGGGAATTGATGGTTGGCTAGAACAAGCAGGCTGTTCCAAGGAAAAACTGCATGAATCATGCATAACCGAATTACGCCCCTCTCCATGCGCGTCCCGACACTCCAATTCGTCGTCCTTTTTTTGATCGCTATTCGGGCTCTCGCTCATCCCGTCCCTGACAGTCCGAAATGGCTAGTCTACCCCGGTGGAGAGGGCTCCGGCAAAGGCAAGCATGTCATTCTCATCTCCGCCGATCAGGAATACCGCAGCGAACAATCCATGCCCATGATGGCGAGAATCCTGAGCAAGCATCACGGCTTTGACTGCACCGTACTGTTCGGGGTCAACGAAAAGGGCGAAGTCGATCCGACCATGCCGGTCTACCCGAAAAAGGGGAAGGAGGACGAATTCAAGTCACACGATATTCCTGGCCTTGAACATCTCGCCTCCGCTGATCTCGTCATCTTTTTCACCCGTCTTCTGACCCTTCCTGCAGAGCAGCAGAAACAGATCGTCGCCTACCTTGATTCAGGCAAGCCGATGATCGCGCTTCGGACTGCGAATCATGGATTCCGCGGACCTCTTCCCTACAAAATCGATGACAAAAGGATAAATTTCGGAAACGACGTGCTGGGCGGTTCCTTCAGGGGACACCACGGCCGCTGGCATGCCGATTCAACCCGGGGCGCCATAGTCAAAGAACAAAAGAACCATCCCATTGTCACCGGGGTCAAAGATATCTGGGGACCGTCGGACGTCTACCGGACCTACAAGGAAGGAACAAGTCTTCCGGAAGGTTGCACCGCTTTGGTTTGGGGACAGCCCTTGATGGGTCGCAGTCACGACGATGCTCCGAATGAAAAAAAGGAACCTCTTCCGGTCGCCTGGTTCAAGACCTGGAAGACCAGTGAAGGCAAAAGCGCTCGCGTGTTCCATTCGACCATGGGCAGCGGGAAGGATCTGGAAAGCGCGGGCCTGCGCCGCCTCGTCATCAACGCCACCTATTGGGGCATGGGTTTGGAATCTTCCATTTCCCCAACCAGCAACGTCGATTACGTGGGGCCCTACAAACCGCTCGCCAGTGGATTCAATTATGAAAAGCTTGGGGTCGTCCCGAAGCTTCCCGCAGCCTACAAATAGCAAACCACCCATTTAACCTCATGAGTACGAATATCCATCCAACCAGTCTCCTGCTGCGGCGATTCGCAACCCTAGTCGCTTTGGCTGCAGGCGTGACCCTTGCCAACGGGCAGAAGAAGGATATGCCGAGGGAGGACGTCGTCGAAGTCCCGGTCATTGGCGAGGGTCTTTGCATACATAATCTTTTTCAGTCCAACATGGTGCTGCAACGGGACAAGCCGATTCCAATCTGGGGTTGGGCCAACTCAGGAGAAAAAGTCAGCGTAAGCTTCGCTGGTCAAACTAAGGAGGCCAAGGCGGACAAGGACCGTGCCTGGAAGATCACACTGCCCGCCATGGAGGCAAATGCCGAAGCGCAAACCCTTACCGTCAACGGCAAGGACAAGACTCTCACTTTGGAAAACATCCTCGTTGGAGATGTCTGGGTCCTCGGCGGACAAAGCAACATGGAGGAGCCCCTTCAACACGTGGAAAACGGAAAACTGGAAATCGTCTCCGCCAATTATCAGGGTATCAGAATTCTTACGGTGCCCGCTCAGAACGGACCAAAGGTGAAAAAAGGCTTTGCCCGTTTGCATGAATGGAGCAACTGGTCGAACCGTCATTTCCGCAAGGGGGACTGGGACGTCTGCTCGCCGGAAATCGTCCGCGAGCTTTCCGCCATCGGATACGTCTTCGCCCGTCGACTCCACATGGCCGCACAGGTTCCCATGGGGGTGATCGACGCCTCCCGTGGAGGCACGACTGTCGAGACCTGGACGCCCACCCCCGTCCTGAAAAAGATCGATACCAAGGAAGTGAAGGACCTGCTTGCCGATTGGGATAAAAAGGTCACGGAGTTCGATCCTCAGAAGAATTTGGAGAAACGAGTCGAGAATCATCACAACTGGGTTAAGAACATGAAAAAACAGGGCAGGGAAATTCCCAAGGGGCGGACCGTTCCCACCGACCTGCGACCCGGACCGGCGATGGATCAGAACCGCCCGGGGAACTGTTACGCAAGTATGATCGCCCCGATCGCCGGGTTATCTGTCAAGGGAGCCATCTTCCATCAAGGCTATAACAATGCAGGGGGAGGATCAGCCGGGGCGGACATGTATTACCAAGTCTTCGGCAAGATGATCACGGCTTGGCGTGATGCTTTCAACGATCCTCGCATGCCTTTTGGCATCATATCCCTGTGCACCGCCGGGGAGCCGCAGACGAGGGACGACTACCTGGAAAAAATGGTCAACGGGGGGATTTACATCCGCGAGGCTCAGTACAAGACCTTCCTGGATTTCCTAAAGGCGGGAGACGAGAACGTCGGCTTCGCCAGCAGTTTCGACAAGCGTCGTTCCTGGTATCACCCGCAGCTGAAGATTCCAGTGGGCGAGCGAATCTCGCGCTGGGCTCTGGCCACCCAGTATGGATTCGAGAAGGACATCAAATGGAAACCGCCCATGTATACCGGGATGAAGATTGAGGAGGGAAAGATCATCCTCACAATGGACACTTGGGTCCGAGCGGTCACCAATGGGCCCATCGAAGGCTTTGCCATCGCCGGAAAGGATCGGAGGTTTCAGCCCGCGGAAGCCGAGTGGCTGATTACGGGAAAAGATCAGCACAACCGTCCCAAGCATGACCGGAGGGTCATCGCGCTATCCAGCCCGCACGTTCCCGAGCCCCTTCATTTCCGCTATGCCTGGGGACGCAACCCGATGGGTAACCTCCAGTCGGCCGATCACAACGATCTTCCCTTTGCCACCCAGCGCAGCGATGACTGGAGAATGGAAAACGTTCCCGTAAAATTAACCGGATTCGACGACCTCCCCCCCAAGGATTTTGCCCGCAGGGCCAACCACGAATCCAAAAAGGCTCTTCAGTTGGATGACCTCGGACGCCGCCTGGCTGAAGCACAAGCCCTGATCGACGAGCACAAGGAAAAGTACGAGCAGGACCGGGCCGCAGAACGCAAAAGAGCGGAAGAGAAAAAATAGGCTACCCTTATCCTCCAGTCTGCCCGAGCACCGGATAAAGAACGATTTTACGGTAGCGGACCGAGGTGTGGTCGCCCTGGAGGTGCAAAGGTCCCGGGCGGGTAACGTCGGCTTGGAAAGCCCCGTTGGTGTTGCCGATCACCGGTTGGTTGTCGATCACCGTCTCCCCGTTCAGCACGACGGTGGCGTGGCGGTCCACGATGGTGATCTCGTAGCTTTGCCATTGGCCTCCCGGTTTGCCCGCGTTCTTAGTTGGCTTGACCCGGCTGAAGATCGCGCCGACCCCTTGCAGGCCCTGCATGCGGCTATCTCGATCGACCACCTGAGCCTCGTAGGCTCCGCGGACATATATCCCGCTGTTTCCTCCGGGCGGAACGTTGAACTCGATGGTCAGCCTGGAGTCTCCGAAGGCCCGTTCCGTCCTTAGGTTCCCATAGGGAGCGAAGGCGTCGAAGGTCTTCTTGGGCGTTTCGTTTACTAGTTCCCCTTCCTTCACTTTCCAACCATTGATCTTCCTTGGGTTGATCAATTTCCATCCCCTCAGGTCGACCCCGTTAAACAATTCAATGGGTTGGCCGAACTTCACCTTGGAGAGATCGGGTCGAGGGGGTAGGGGGGGCAGCCGTTTACCGTTATGGACAAAAGGTTTCCCGTCGGGAATTTTCATCACAACCCTTATGTCATCCCCTTTGAGGGTTGCCACCAGGTCGCGCATCTCCCGCTCGCCGGTATAAGGTCCGCCGGGATACTCGGGCGGGCTGATTCTCAGGGCCCGACTGAAACTCAGCTTTCCATCGGCATACCGGAGACCTTTGATCGCCTTGGGTTCCCCCACCGTCCAAAGCTGTCCGCTCCATTCCCCCTCGTTTAGCTCCAGCGCCATCCAACCGGCGGCACCATTGCTCATTTCCAAGGCCCAGTGACCGGCAAAGGCCCTTTGCTTGTCAGTACTTTCTTGTCCAGCCGCCAGACTAATGATCATCAGGCTAAAAACAACCGCTATCGATTGGAGCGCTTTCATTGGAGAGAGTAAATAGATGACCCTTGTTCTACCCGTCAATCATCTCTTGGATGCAGTCTTTTCTTGCCTGAATGTTCAGCCGTCTCTTAGCCTGTCGAATACCTTATGAATTCAATTCCTTTTCTCTTTCTTGCCCTCTTGGCAACCTCGACTTTGGTCGCTAAAAAACAACCTGACATCGTGGTGATCATGGCGGACGATGCCGGGTATTCGGATTTCGGTTGCTACGGCGGGGAGATCGAGACCCCTGCCCTCGACAAGCTTGCTGCCAATGGCTTGCGGTTTTCCCAATTCTACAACACCGGTCGATGCTGCCCCTCCCGGGCAGCTTTGCTGACCGGGGTCTACCAGCACCAGGCGGGGATGGGCCACATGTCCCGGGACCGGGGAATCCCAAGCTACAGCGGGACCATTCTGCCCGACGTACCGACCCTGGCCGAACGCCTCCGCAAAGGCGGTTACCGAACCATGATGACAGGCAAGTGGCACCTTGGCACGGACCCCAAGCAATCTCCCATCGCCCGCGGATTCGACCGGTTTTACGGCACCCGCAACTTCATCGACTCCTACTTTACGGTGCTGCGCGGTTGTCAGGTTTACCTGGACGACAAGGAGGTGTTGCCCGCCACCGAGACTCCGGTCAACCACCTGTACCCGGATCAGGAATGGTACACCACCGACGTCTTCACCGACTATGCCCTCCACTTCATGGACGAATCGTTCGAGAAGCACCCGGACAAGCCACTTTTTCTTTACGTCGCGCACAACGCACCGCATTTCCCGCTTCATGCCCGTGAGGAAGATACCAAAAAGTACCGGGGCCGCTTCAAGGACGTAGGCTGGGACAAGCTCCGTCGGCAACGCTACGAGCGCATGGTCAAGCTGGGGTTGATTGACAAGAAGTGGGCCTTGTCCCCATTGGACGTTCCGAAGTGGGAAACCTACGACGAAAAGATGCGGGATGAATTGGATTTCAAGATGTCTCTGTATTCCGCGATGATTGACCGGATGGACCAAAACATTGGTCGGGTCGTGGAGAAGCTCAAGGCCGCCGGTCGGTTGGACAACACGCTCATCCTGTTCATGGTCGACAACGGCGTGCCCGGAACCGGCGTGCATGACTGGCGCGGGCTGTTCGCCAAGAACGGCAGAAACCCCGAAACCCGGGTGGACAATTACGAAGAGTGGGGAAGACTTGGTGGTTGGACCTCAAGCTCCGGCCGGGGTTGGGCGAACTTGAGCAATACGCCTTTCCGGATGTACAAACGCTATACTCACGAGGGTGGGGTGGCCACTCCGCTCATCGTGCATTGGCCGGCCGGCGTAAAGGCAAAGGGCGAGCTGCGTCATGCGCCCAGCCACATCATCGACGTCGCGCCCACCTGCCTGTCTGCAGCCGGTCTTTCGGGCAAAGGAATGGCAGGCAAGAGCCTGGTGCCGGTCTTTGCCAAGGATTCGGAGAAGGAACGTACCCTCTATTGGGAACACGAAGGCAACCGGGCCGTGCGCAAGGGAGACTACAAGTTGGTCGCCATGCACGATACCCCGTGGGAATTGTACGACATGAACAAGGATCGTAGTGAATTGAAGGACCTGTCCAAGATCAGACCCGGGAAGGCCAAGGAACTGCGTCTCCTTTACGAGGCCTGGGCCAAGCGCGTGGGTGCCCTTCCTTGGAACGAAGTGATGGTCACCAAGAAAAAGAAAATCAAGAAATAAGGCCCCTTGGGCGAATTTATCCTAAAGGGTTCCTAGGCATTGACTTTTACCGCCTGGGAAACGAGTATTCCGTCCATGCACGTTTCACGTCGTAATCTTCTCAAAGGCTTGACCTTGGGATCCGGGGCGATGCTCCTGCCCCCCATGGCTCAGAGGATTCTGGCAAACACCGAGGGGAAGACCAGCGCCCCGCGCTTCGTCTTTGTCGTACAGAGCAATGGATTCGACGCCGTTCAAGCTTGTCCGGAGAGCATCCCCTTTCAGAAATACGAGGATCGTGACAAATTCGAGGCCTTCGATCTCGCCGAACACAAGTTGCCCAAGGGGTTGGCTCCCTTGGAAGAGCTCAAGTCCAAGACTACCATCCTGCAAGGTCTTTCGGGCCGCTGCACGGGCGGCGGACACTCGACTTGGGGGGGCTGCTTGGGAATGTACCGGATATCGGGAGCAAACCATTCGCCCCAGAACGTCACCATCGATTACCAGTTGGGACAAGCCCAGCCGGGCATCCTGCCCTGGGTTGGGGTAGGGATGGCATCCGGCGCTCAGGATGCCCTGATGAACATTTCCGCACGGGCGGCGCACAAGTCCATGCCCATCATCCTGAAGCCTGAGAAAGCGTACAATGCCTTCTTCAGCGTGGCGGCCGGGGGAGACCGGGAAAAGAACTTTCATCTCAAGCGTAACCTGCTCGACTACATGGTAGGCGACGTCAAGAAGACCCGCACGGCCCTCGGATCCTTGGCCGGGGAGGAACTTGATGCCTACCTGAGCGCCTATGATCAATTGGCCGCCCGGCAGTACAAGCTTCTCGCCAACAAGGAAACCCTGAAAAAAGCGGCTCCCAAACTGGACGACCGGTTCACTTCGGAGGTCGCCACCCAGCGCCTGGAGGCTCAGTTCGAGTTGGCCACTTCCTCCCTGATCGGAGGCTTGAGCAACGTGGCAACCATCACTTCCGCAGCCACCGAGATCAACGCCCAACCCTACTTGGGCATCGGTGTCGACCTGAGTAATCATGCCTATGGCCACATGGGAGGCAACAAGCGCGATGCCAAAGGCGTGCAGCATTATGAGAAGGTGCGCAACTGGCTCTTCGGCTTGATTGCGAAGATGGCAAAGCAGCTCGAGGAGACCCCGGAGGGCAACGGCAACATGTTGGATAACACGGTGATCGTCTATATGAGCGACGCTCCCGATACCCATCACTCCACGGGCTTCGAGTGGCCTCTGGTCCTTGTGGGCAACCTCAAGGGGAAAATGAAACTGGGCGGACAGTACGTCAATTTCCCCGGTTACGGAAAAGCCGGACACCGCACGGTTGGCTGTCTTTACAATTCCTTCCTCCGATCGGTTGGAACGAAGCAGGAAACCTTCGGGCGCATCGACCCCGACCTCGACCTGCAGGCCATGCAGACCGGTCCGCTTGCCGAACTCATGGCCTGAACCTCAGCCGGCGTAACCTTGATGAGACGCCTGCTTGCCTGTTTTCTCCCTTTTTGCCTCTCCAGCATGCTGTGGGCAACATCGTCCAAATGGACCGAGCACCGTCGGGCCCTGTTAGTACACGCCGGTTCCGACAAGGCCCATGCGGCCAAGCTCAAGGAGTTGGAAAAAACACTCCAATCCAAGGGCTTCGTCACTCAGCTCATCGGTAACAATCCTCAGACCGACGGGGTGACCTACGAAAAGTGGGTCCGCAGTATTCCAACCATGGGGGTCAGCGTGTTCTATTACTTGGGTCGGCTGGAGACGGAGAAGAGCCCGGATGGGAAAAGCGTTTGCCACTCGATGCAGATGGGTGGATACAAGATCTTGCCGCCGGCCCGCGACCCGAGCTTGGGACGGTCGAGGGCGGAAGACAAGCCATGGCTCAGCCTGGAACGCTTGTCCCAGAAATTGAGCTACAACGTGGCCCGGGCCAACCTCGTGGTGATCGATTGCCTTGGCATCGACGACAAGGCCGAGACGGGAAAGTCGAAAGCGGACCTTTTCGCCCAGGCGTCGGGGCAGTTCCGGGGTGAATTGTTTTCCAGTTTCTATCCGGGAAAGGCCGCCTTTCATCCTAGCTTGGAAGCGCCCTCGTACGGCCCCTTCATGGCGGATGAATTAATCAAGTCCATGCGGAAGGACGGTCCGCTCACTCCGCGTATCGACAAGATCGGATACACGGTGACGCCTCGGGACAAGACCTTCGAACTGAAGCACGGGGCGGCAGAGGTTTGCTCTCCACCCGAGAAGTTACGCGAAGGACGTTTTGCAGGAGACCAGTGGGTTGATCAAAACGGGTTCTGCTTCGTCTGGTGTCCGGCGGGAACCTTCCTCATGGGGGACGAGTCTTTCGAGGACGCGCAACCGGTTCAAGTCTCCCTTTCGAAGGGGTTTTGGATCGGCAAATACGAAACTTTGGGAGACGAGGCCCACCTGTTCAATGCGGGTGGCCAGAAGTTGGGCAGCCGCTATGCGAAATTTCTTCCTCCGAGCATCGGAAGCGTGGACAAGGTAGCCCCTGAAATGCAGAAGTGGCAAAAGTACACGGCTTCCAAGGGCTTGGCTTACGAGGGCTGGACCTATGACTATCCGACGGAAGCGGAGTGGGAATATGCCTGCCGGGCAGGCAGCCGGGCCGGGTACCCCTCGGCCATCAAGGATTTGGGAAAGCATGGAAACTTCGCGGACCGTACGCTCTACGATGACCGCGAGCTCGTGCACTACGTCTACGCCTGCCGGGAAGCGGACGATGGATACGGCCGGGTATTCGCCCCCGTTGGCCAATACCTTCCGAATCCCTGGGGCATACACGATATGCTGGGCAACCTGGCTGAGCTGTGCTCCACCTACTACCTGGACAAGCTGACCGCCGGGACCGATCCCAATTTTCAGTCCTTGCCTGCCCCCAGAGGCTCCCGTCACCGGGTTTCCCGGGGCGGTTCCTGGTGCAGTCCTCCGGAATATTTGCACGTTGCCTTCCGCAATGCCTTTACCGGGACCCAGACCCCGCACATAGGGATGCGCCTGGTCTTGAGACAGGGGGAAGGACTCACCCGGACGAGAACCGAGATCTCCAATGCTCTGCAGGCCAAACTGGATGCCGAGAAGAAGGCCCGCGAGAAAGAAAAGAAGAAATGATGATTCTGCGAAATTGTCTTCTTTCGATTGCCTTCGTAACGGGTACGGGTGCATTCGCTGACGATCCCTTTAAAAAAAGCATCCAGCCGTTCCTCAAGACCTATTGCGTTTCCTGCCACGGGGAGGAAACGCAAAAAGGAAAGATTCGACTCGATCACCTGAGCTCCAGCATGGCGGACCGGAAGGAAGCGGAATTATGGGCCCGTAGCCTGGAGGCCATCGAGTTCGGGGAAATGCCCTCTGACAAAGCGGATAAGTTTCCTACCAAGGCGGAAGCGCGACTCGTGCAGGACTGGATCGCCCAATCGCTTACCCAAGCCGGGTTGAAGGTGGAGGACAAGGCGGACAAGGAAGGATATGGCAACCTGATCCCGCACGACCTCCTCTTTTCCCCGACCGAGAGCAAGCGGGTAGTGGACGCGGCGGCCCGCCTCTGGCGCATTTCGCCCAAGGCGCTTGCGAATACCGTTCGGGGAGCGCGCATGGTATCCAATCCCTTCGCCCTCGACAAACCGCACGGCAACTTCCGGGACTTCAAGGGGAAGTATTCCTTCAACTCCCTCATGGCCGAGCAAGTCACCGAGCTGGCTCTCGTTCATTCCGAGAAGGAAGCCAAGAACGCCCGCAAGACAATCGTCATGATGAAGGAAAAGGGAAGCACCATCGACGAGGCCAACCGGGAAGCGATCAAGCGTCACTGTCACAACGTCCTCAGGCGGACTCCGACCGGAGAGGAAATGGATGTGATGATGGGCTTGCTCAAGAAGGTCGATTCCGAACTTGGCGTTCCTTTTGGTCTGCAGGCCGTTTACGCATCCATCATCCTGAGACCCGAGACCCTGTTCCGATTCGAGGGGACCGAAGACGCCGACGACGATGGATTGGTCGCGCTTACCCGGCGGGAACTCGCGAACTCGCTTTCCTTCGCCCTGACCGACTTGCCTCCGGATAGCAACATGCTGCGCGCTTTCGAGAACAATGAATCATCACCGAGAGAGATCCTGCTGGCGGAGACCCGCCGTCTGCTCGACGATGAGAAGCGCCCGACGGCGAGAAACCGTTTGTTACAATTCTTCCAGGAGTATTTCGACTACCTGAAGGCGGAAGACGTCTTCAAGGACCAGATCAAAGGACACAAACACTGGGCCCCCGCCTTGGTGTACGATCTCAACGCGCTGGTCATGCACGTGCTCAAAAACGACAAGCAGGTGCTCAAGACCCTGCTTACCACCCCCGAGTACCTGATCTACGTCAATAGCCACCGGGACCACGGCAATCCGCTGGCCTATAATTTGCCTCCCGACTGGAAACCGACCCCCAAGCCGTTTAAGTTTCCCGAAGACCAACGGATGGGAGTCCTGACGCACCCGGCCTGGCTCGTCGCCCACTCGGGTAATTTCGATAACGATCCCATCCTGCGGGGTCATTGGATCAAGTACAAGCTTCTGGGCGGGAACGTTCCCGATATCCCGATCACCGTGGATGCCAAGTTGCCCGAGGACGAAAACATGACCCTGCGTGAGCGCATGCACGTCACGCGGGCCGAGGAGTGCTACAAGTGCCATAGCAAGATGAACCCGCTCGGGCTGCCCTTCGAACGGTACGATCATTTCGGACGATTCCGGTTTCTTGAACTGGACAAACCAGTCGACGTGACCAGCAAGATCGTCAACTCGGGCGTCCCGGAGGTCGATGGTGAGATACGGACCCCCTTCGAGCTGATCGAACGGTTGGCGAATTCAACCCATTGCGAACAAGTCTTCGTACGTTACGTCTTCCGGTTTTTCATGGGGCGCAACGAGACTCTGGGCGACGCCAAGAGCTTGCAGGAGGCGCACAAGGCCTACGTCGACAACGACGGAAGCATGGAATCCCTGGTTCTTTCCCTCTTGAGTTCCGACTCCTTTCTCTACCGAGCCAAGCCCGTTTCTCTGGCCAAAGTCAGCCCATAAGAATCATAGCCTCGCCATGCAAAATATGCAAAATCCTATTTTGAGGTTTGCCAATGAAACTTTTGGCCAAGAAAAATGCGTTTGGCCAAATGATCACGCCTTGCCCCTTGCTCACGACCTTTGCCATCTAACTATCCAATGAATTCAATCAACCGGCGGAATTTCCTTCGCGGGGTAGGTGTTTCCCTCGCCCTCCCTTCACTCGAATCGCTTCAGGCGGCAACCGGTCATAAGTCCACTGCCCAAAGATTCGTCTGCGTAGCAACGAATTACGGGATGAATCCTGGCGGATTTTTCCCCGAGCAAACCGGTTCGAACTATACCTTGCCCACACTGCTCAAACCCCTCGAAAGGCACAGGAAGGAACTGTCCGTCTTCACCAACTTGGATCACCCGGAAGTAGGTGGGGGTCACGGATGCTCAAATACCTTGCTCAACGGAGTGGAGCTCAAGGACGCCAAGGAAAACCCGCAAAGGCTTCTCTCTTTGGATCAGTTCCTTGCCGAAAAGATTGGGCGGGAGACCCGCTTTCCTTCGCTCAGAATGGGTTCGGGCGGCATTTCATGGTCCAGGGCAGGGGTTAGGTTACCCACTATGGGAAACCCAAGGGAAATATTCGCCCAGTTATTTTTAGAGGACAACCCGAAGCTCAAAGCCAAGCGCAAGCAATACCTAAGCGAGGATGCGAGCATTCTGGACGCGGTGCTCGAGGATACCCGGAGCTTGAGCATGCGCCTATCCCGTACCGATCAGGAGAAGCTCGAGGAATATTTGACCTCGATCCGGGACGTCGAACGGAAGCTCCAGCGCCGGACGGAATGGATCGACGTGCCCAAACCCAAGGCAAACTCCGGGGTGATCGAGGGGGATGATGAGAACTTCGTGGATTTGGCTTACCCCTACAACACCTCCGTGATGTACGAACTCATGGCCCTTGCCCTGCAAGCCAACCTGACCAACGTCATCACCTTCGGCCATCCCGGAGGGAACCGTCTTTTCCCCTTCGACGGAATCACATATGGATACCACTCCCTGACCCACCACGGCAAACGCCCGGACTTGCTCAAGGAGCTGACCATCATCGAAACTTTTTATACCCAGCAATTCGCAGGGTTCCTCGATCTTCTCAAGAAAACCAAAGATTCCGAGGATCGACCCCTGCTCGATTCGACCGTAGTGATGTTCGGCAGTGGTATGGGGAACGCCAGTTCGCACTCCAGCCGGAACTTGCCCGTCATGGTGACGGGTGGGGGGTTGAAGGGCGGCAACCATCACCGGTTCGAGAGAAAGGGCAGGGACGGCAGGCCCCTGTGCGATCTTTACGTCTCCATCCTTCAAAAACTTGGCTTGGAAACCGACCGGTTCTCCACCAGTTCGGCCAATTTGAATCATCTGCTTGGATGAGGAAGTTCATCCTCACCCTAGTCACCGGTTTGCTTATAACCGGGACGATGAACGCGGACAAGCCCGACTTGATCCGTCCGTTCCTCGAGACCTACTGCATCAAGTGTCATGGCGAAGACAAGCAGAAGGGAGACCGGCGCCTCGATCACCTCACGGGCAATCCGAAAACCCTCGACGAGGCCGAGGGCTTGCAGGAAATTCTCGATCAACTGAACTTGGCCGAGATGCCCCCGGAAGACGAGACGCAGCCCAAACCGGAGGAAACCCGTCAGGTTGTCACCTACCTCACCGAGGTCCTCGATCAAGCCAGAGAGAATGCCCGGGAAAACCGGGGAAAGGTCGTGCTTCGCCGCCTAAACAGAACGGAATACCTTAATACAATAAGGGACTTGTTCGACTTGAAGATGGTGGATTTCGATCCCACCGTCACCTTCCCGCCGGACGACCCGACCGAAGGCTTCGACAACGTCGGTGAGGGTCTGGTTGCCTCCGGGCATCTTCTTCAGAACTACCTCGATGCCGCCCGAAAAGTCGCGGACAAGGCCATCCGACCCGGTCCCGAACCCAAGATGATTCATTATCAGGCGGGAGTGAAAATCGATCCAAACGGAGGACTTGGCGAAGCCAGTTCCGACAAGGAAGCCCGGAGAGATGCCGGGCGTATGTACATCAAGTTCAGGCAACCCCTGGGCTTGCGCCTGCTCGACAAGAAAAGGGGAGTCCCTGCGGATGGCGAGTACTTGATCCGCTTTTCGGCCAAGGCAGTCCGCAGAAAATCACGCTACAAGGATTCCGATCTGAGGTATAATTCCGACGAGCCCATGCGCTTGTCCATCTCGATTGATTCCCGGGATTTGGGCGCGACCGCCCACCGCATAATCGGGGAATACGAAATTCCGGACAACGAATTGATCGAGGTCGAACACCGGGTCTGGCTTGAAAAAGGGTTCACCTTCCATCTTCACTGGGCCAACGGTCCGAATGGTTCCTTCAAGCGGATCATGCGCAAGGTGCTGCCCAAATACAACAAGGACGCGCTTTATCCCGCCCGCAACCCCCCTGAGATGTACATCGGCTCGGGACCCGAACTTCACGTCCGTTCCTTCGAGATCAAGGGTCCGTTCTTCGACCAGTGGCCCATGCCGGGGTTCGCCCGCTATTTTCCGGATCCTCCGGCCAATCCGAATCCCGATTATCTCGATGCCAGTTTGATCAGGCTGGCAAACCAGGCCTTCAGGCGTCCCGTATCCCCTTCGGAGCTCAAGCCTTATCTAGACCTCGCCCGGCAATACCTCGCGGAAAAGGAGGATTTTTGGGCCGCCGCTCACTACGGCGTGCGGGCCATCCTGACCTCTCCCCGCTTCCTATACCTTACGGAAAGCGACCCCGGAAAAGGTCCGGAAACTTTGGATGCCTATGAACTCGCCTCCCGCCTTTCCTATTTTTTGTGGAGCTCGATGCCCGACGATCAACTGAAAAAAGCCGCTTCTTCGGGTAAGATCCTTGAGCCCGACGAACTGCGTTCCCAAGTCGAGCGAATGCTCAAGAACCCCAAGTCTCAAGCCTTGGCCGATAATTTCGTGGGGCAATGGCTCCATCTTCGCAAGCTGGGAGAAATGCCCCCGGATCCGGAAAAGAACAAAGCCTATTACGCGGAAAACCTGGAGCACGCCATGTTAGAGGAAACGCGCCATTTCTTCAATCACCTGCTTTCTGAAAACCGTAACCTTCTCGAATTCATCGATTCGGACTACACTTTCCTAAACGGCGCCCTGGCCCGCCATTACGGCATCCCCGGAGTGAATGGCGAAGGGTTCGAAAAGGTCTCACTCCTGCCCGAACACAACCGGGGTGGATTGCTCGGACACGGAAGCATTCTCACCGCAACCTCCAACGGTGTGGAAACCCAGCCCGTGGTTCGGGGCGTTTGGATTTTGGAAAACCTGCTTGGCACACCACCCAATCCACCGCCTCCCGACATCGATCCGATCGAGCCGGATACCCGGGGCGTGAGCACGATGCGCGAATTGATGGAAAAACACCGCAACAACCCGACCTGTTTCGAGTGTCACCGGAAGATCGATCCTTTGGGTCTTTCCATGGAAAAGTACGATCACGTCGGAGCATGGCGTGACCGCTATGCCAAGCGTCTGCCTATTGACGGAAGCGGCAAAATGCCCGACGGTACGTCCATCGACGGTCCTGCCGGAATCAAACAATACCTCAAGGCCCGACCCGGCCAATTTACCCGTTGCCTGACCGAAAAGCTCTTCATCTACGCCCTCGGGCGAAGGCTCAGCTTTACCGACCGGGACGACGTCGACCGGATCGTCAACCTCATGCCCAAACTCGATTACGGGTTGCAGGAATTGATCATGCAGGTCGTTGCCAGCGAACCTTTCCGGTCGAAATGAAGAATCTTTTCCTACTTCTCTTTCTCGCATGCTCGATTGGTGCCGCTCAAAAACCAAACGTCATCCTCGTTATTGCCGACGACCTAGGGCGTGACTGGGTCAGTTGCTACGGAGCCAAACACCAAACACCAAACCTCGACCGGTTGGCCAAGGAGGGCGTACGATACGAGACGGCTTGGTCCATGCCCATCGGCACACCCACCCGGGTTACCCTGCTCACAGGACAATACCCCTTCCGCCATGGATGGACCAAGCTTTACGCCGTCCCGCGTCAAGGTGGGGTAGGCTTGCGGCCTGACCGATTCACCACCTTTGCCCGAACCTTGCGTGACAACGGATACTCCACGGTCATAGGAGGAAAGTGGCAACTCAACCACTTGGGTAAGCAACCGAACGCCCTCAAGGAACACGGCTTCGACGAACACTGCGTCTGGCCCGGAGCGGAGGCAGGTAAACCGGAAACCGAACCGAGATACTGGAAGGGTTTCCTGCAAGCCAACGGCAAGCGGGGGACGGCGCCCTACGCACCGGATTCGATCAACGAATACCTGATCAATTTCATTCAACGTCACAAGGACCGGCCCTTTCTCGTCTACTACCCGATGCTCCTGGCCCACGACCCACATGCTGTCACTCCCTTTAACCGGGAAAATAAACCGGAAGGAAAAACCGCTTTGTACGCCGGTAACGTAACTTATGCGGACCACCTTGTGGGCAGGCTCGTGGCGGCCGTCGACAAGCTTGGTCTTAAGGACAAAACCATGATCGTATTTACCGGGGGCAATGGCTCGGCTGTCTCTGGCACGCTCAACGGCGAAGTCTACCCGAAGGGCAAGGGCGGGGAAACGGACTGGGGAGCCCACGTACCTTTCATCGTCCGGGCTCCTTTCCTGAGCAAGGGAGACGTCGTGTCCCGCGACCTGATTGATTTCACCGATTTGTACCCGACTCTTCTCGACTTAGCGGGAATTGCTCCCCCGGAAAACCTCAAGCTAGACGGCAAATCCTTCGTCCCCAGCATGCGTGGAAGCGAAGATCCATACGAAAAGCGCAGCTGGGTATATTCTCAGCTCGGGAGTTTCCGGATGGTCCGCGACTGGTATCATATCGTAGACAACAAAGGTTCCTTTCACAACCTCAGCAAAGACCCTCGGCAAGAGAGACCGGTAAGCAAATTGGACAAGATTGCCCCTGGGCGGCGCCAACGCCTGCAAATGATCCTAGACCGGTTCCCCGAAGATGCCCCTGCGCCTTTTGCGAAATTCGAATCCAAGCAAGAAAAATGAATAACTCTGACCACAAAACGCGTCGTGACTTTGTAAAAGCATGCGCACTAGTTACCGGAGCTCCTTTCGTGAGCCGCCTCTCTTGGGCGGCGGGTTCCCCCATGCAGAAACTTCAATATGCGGCCATCGGACTCGGGGGCAGAGGCATGTTCGACGTCCAGTCCATATCCAGACACGACAAGGTGCGGATGGTAGCGGGAGCAGACGTTGAATCGGCAATAGCCAAGAAACTGGCTGACAGAATGGATGAGGTGAAAACCTTTTCAGATTGGCGGGAGATGTTTGAAACCATGGGCAAAAAGATCGACGTGGTCAGTGTATCCACGCCCGACCATATGCATGGCATAATGGCCATGAGCGCCATGAATTTGGGCAAGCACGTCTATGTGCAGAAACCTTTGGCCCAAACCATCGGGGAATGCCGGGCCATGCAGAAAACTGCCCGCCGGAACAAAGTCCTCGTCCAAATGGGCACGCAAGGAGCATCGAGCTTCAATGACCGCAACGCGGTGAACCTGATCCGCCGCAAATTGATTGGGAAAGTAACTGAAGCCTGGGTCTTTTCCGGGAAAAGCTGGGGAGACAAGAATCCGCTCCCGGACCGCGAGGATCCCGTCCCCGACGGACTCGACTGGGACGGATGGCTCGGGGTAGGGGAGGAGCGCCCTTATTTAAATAAATATTACCACCCCAAGAACTGGCGAAAGAGACAGGGCTTCGGAACGGGGACCTTGGGAGACATGGGTTGTCATATCTTCAACGCCATGTACCGGGGACTTGGTCTCACCGTTCCAAAAAGAGTACGTTCCCAAACTGCCGTTCCCAATGAACACAACTGGACGACCAACGAACGGGTGGAATTCGAGTTCCCGGGCACGCCCTTCACTGATGGCGACCTCAAGATGTTCTGGAGCAGCGCCGGCGAGCGGGCACCCGATGAACTGACCTCCTTGGTTCCCGAGGGCGTCAAATACCGCTACGGTTGCTTTCTCAAGGGAGAGCATGGCGTGCTCTTATTAAGGCACGGAAGTTCACCCATGCTGCTTCCCGAGAAAAAGTTCACTGGCATAGAGTCTGCCAAGCTGGAGTCTTTTGGGCACCACAATGCCTTCATTGACGCGATTCTCGGTGGTGACCGGTCGCGCGTGCTTTCGCCGGTCGATTTTGCCGCTCCCATGACCGAATCCATCCTGCTCGGCAACGTCGCCATGCAGCATTCGCCCGACTGGCTGGAGTGGGATGCTGCTAACCTTGGCTTCACCAACAACGATAAAGCCAATGCAAGCTTTCAGCGAACCTACCGCAGCGGTTGGGAGATCATGGGCGTATGAAAATCACTATACTTTGCATCCTAACCGTGGCCGCATTCGGCGCCTCCGCAGCCGACGCCGGAAATGACGAAAGCGACTTCGTGTCTGTTTTCGACGGAAAATCCATGACCGGCTGGGTCGGCAACGTTGACGGCTACGAAGCCAAAGAAGGCATCCTCAGTTGCCTCCCGGGAAAGGGAAATGGCGGCAACGTTTTTCACGAAAAGGAGTACGATAACTTCGTTCTACGTTTCGAATTCAAACTGACCCCTGGTGCCAACAACGGTTTGGGGCTGCGCTGCCCGCTGGAGGGAAAGCCATCATCCAAGGGCTTCGAAAGCCAGATTCTCGACAACACCTCGAAACGTTACGCGAAGCTGAAGGACACCCAATATCACGGTTCTCTGTACAAGCGCGTGGCGGCCAAACGCGGTTTCCTGAAGCCCGTCGGCGAGTGGAATCAGCAAGAAGTCATCATGAACAAAGACTATGTCAAGATCACCTTGAACGGCACCGTCATTCTCGAAGACGATGATATCGGTCGCTTTAAGCGACCCGGCAAAGGGCATGTGGGTTTTCTTGGTCATGGGTCGCTTGTTCAGTTCAAGAACGTCCGCATCAAGCAGATCAAAGAATGATGCGACTTGTTTTTCCATTTCTGCTGTTTGCATCCTGTCTTCAGGCGGCAACCCCAACCAACTTCATCCAAATCCTCACCGATGATCAAGGCTGGGGAGACCTGAAGTCCTATGGACACGTGCAACTGAAAACGCCGCATATTGACCAGCTGGCGGCTGATGGCGTCAAGCTTACCGATTGCTACTCCTCTTCGGGTTGTTGTTCGCCATCCCGTGCCGCGATCCTCACCGGCAGAACGCCATACAGAAACGGTGTCTACCACTGGCTCAATACCGGACGCGAGCTTCACCTAAAGGCCGAAGAAATCACCTTGCCGCAGTTGTTGCGCAAAAACGGCTATCAGACCGCGCACTTCGGCAAGTGGCATCTAAGCCACTACGAGAACAAGGGGAAGGAGCAACCAAAACACGTGTTCGGCGGGGAGTTTGCGGATCCGCGCCAGCCTACGATGGACGCCTACGGCTATGACTACTGTTTTATTACGGGGAACGTGGCCCGTCCTTCTCATCGAAACCCCGAAAACTTCTTCCGAAACGGAAAGGCCGTTGGCCTACTGCAAGGTTACTCAGCACAGCTGATCGCCAAGGAGGTGGATGACTGGCTGAAGATGCATCACCAAGCCGGCAAGCCATTCTTCATGACGGTCTGGCTGCACGAACCGCACGGGCCTATCTCCAGCGACCCCGAATTCATGGCCCGTTATGACGAATCATTCGACACGAAGCTGAAACAGTATTACGGCAATATCACCCAAATCGACGAGGCTGTAGGTGCTATCGTTAACTCCCTGAAAAAGGCAGGTCTCACGGATGACACGCTGATCTGGTACACCAGCGACAACGGTCCAGCAGGGGACGACCCGGACAACGTGAAAACAAACTTCCGTGGATCCACTGGTGGCTTTCGCGGTCGCAAGGCACACACCCACGAGGGAGGTATCCGTGTTCCGGGTATCATCAAGTGGCCAGCCGGCATGATGGCGGCTGGTGTTACCCCGGGCATCGTCTCATCAGAGCCGGTGATTGGTCACGATATCTTCTCGACCGTACTCGCCGTTGCCGGCGTCCCGGCACCTGACGATCGCATCATCGACGGCGTCTCCATTCTGCCGCTTCTCCTGGGAAAACCCTTGAAGCGCGATCGTCCCCTGTATTGGCGCAACGGCAAGCAGACCTACCGCGTCGCCATTCGTGACGGCGATTGGAAGCTGCTATGCGATTCCTCCCGTAGTACTTGGACCTTATATAACCTAGTAGACGATCCCAAGGAAACCAGCGACCTGTCGAAGTCGCACCCCGAGCGTTTTCAGAAAATGAAAAAGCAGCTCATCGCCTACGACAACGACGTGTTGACCAACGGTCACAGCTGGTGGCAGAAAGGCGGCTGGCGTCGCAACTTTCCAGCGGAAATCGTCAGCAAAGCCGAGGAAAAATAATTATGTCTGCGAATGTTTTCACGAAAGAAAAAAGCTCATACATCATGAATCGAATTGGAATAATGAACACCTGGCCGGGTGGAAAATCATGGGAGCCTAGACGGATGATTTTTCGTTCCCTCGCTATCCTCGTCCTCTTGTCCGCAGGCTCGCTTAGCGCCAAGGACAAGCTCAACGTTCTCTTCATCATATCGGACGACCTCACTGCGACTGCTCTTGGTTGTTACGGGAACAAACTCTGCCAGACACCGCATATCGACCGGTTGGCCACAGAGGGCACCCGGTTCACACGGGCATATTGCCAAGCCACTTTCTGCGCGCCCTCGCGGGCATCCCTCATGTTTGGGTATTACCCCTATGCAAGCAAGGCAACCGGGTACACCAGCGGACGCAAAGAAGTCGGTGCAGACAAGGACAGTTGGGCCCAGCACTTCAAAAAGAATGGCTATCACAGCGCCCGCATTTCGAAAATTTTTCACATGGGCGTTCCTCCCGACGTCACAAAGGGCAGTGACGGTGCCGACGATCCGGAATCATGGGATGAGGTCTACAACAGCAAGGGCCCGGAAACGAAGGTACCCGGACTAGCCCAACAGTTGTCGAACAATCCAGGTGGCTTGAAGAAAGGCACGGGTAGTAGCCAAAGCTTCAACGTCGTCGAGGCCGAGGGCGATGATCTGGTCCACTCGGACGGCAAGACGGCACAGAAAGCCGTCGACCTCCTCGACAAATACAAGGATATGGAAAAGCCCTTCTTTTTGGCAGTGGGATTCGTACGACCACACGTTCCTTTGGTGGCTCCGAAAAAATATTTTGCTCCTTACCCGCTCGGCAAAATGGTTCTGCCGCCCAAAATTTCGGGTGATCAGGACGATATTCCCAAAAATTCGGCTAATAAGCGAACGACCGCCAATTACAAAATGGACCTGAACCAACAGAAAGGCACTCTCCGCGCCTACTACGCATCGGTCAGCTTCGTCGATGCGTTGGTCGGCAAGATTCTCACCGCGCTGGAGGCAACTGGCCAGCGCGACAACACCATCGTCATCTTCACCAGCGACCACGGTTACCACCTCGGTGAACACGACCTATGGCAAAAGGTCAGCATACACGAAGAATCCGCCAAAGTGCCTCTGATTATTTGCGCACCGGGCAAAAAGCCGGCCGTTTGTCATTCCCTGTCGGAATTGATCGACCTCTATCCCACGGTCTCCAAGTTGTGCGGATTGAAAATACCCGGCAATATTCAGGGCAAGGACATTTCGGGCATGCTCGACGATCCTGCCGTCAAGGTTCGCGATGCCGCCCTGTCCAGTGGCAAAGGCAGACTGCTCCGCACGGAAAAATGGGCCTTCCTCGACTACGGAAAAAAAGGGGAACTCTATGACATGGAGAATGACCCCAAACAATACGACAACCTCTTCGACCAATCCGAATACGCCGATACGCTGGCCGGCCTCAAAGAAATGCTGAAAGAAAAGCTTGGCGAAATAGGCAAGAACGACCTAAATTTAAATAATTTATGAGAAAAACAACCCTGTTCACCCTGCTCCTGCTGGCTATTGCGGCACTTTGGCAAGCAAACGCCGAAGCCGCCAAGCGGCCCAACGTTTTGTTTATCATAGCCGATGACCAATCGCCCTTTGACTTCAAGACCTATGATCCGTCCTCACTCTTGGATGCCCCTGCCATAGGCGGGATGGCGAGCAAGGGCATGACCCTTGACCAGGCCTACCACATGGGTTCGATGTCAGGAGCGGTCTGTTCTCCCTCCCGCACCATGGTCATGAGCGGCCGAACCTTGTGGCACCTGCCCCGTAGAGGCAAAAAACACCTCAAGCGCGAAGAGGGCGTCACCAAGGGGGAAGACATACTCAACAATACCATCCCCGCAGTCTTTAACCGCGCCGGCTACGACACCATGCGCACCTGCAAGAACGGGAACAGCTACAATGCGGCCAACGAATTGTTCACCGTCCGCGAAGATGCCACCAAGCGGGGTGGAACACCGGAAACCGGAAGCGAGTGGCACGGCGACCGGGTGATCAATTACCTCAATGGCAGGGAGAGGGCAAACGACGATGACCCGTTCTTCATCTACTTCGGCTTCTCCCATCCACACGACGTCCGCGACGGCACGCCCGATCTGCTCAAGAAATACGGCGCAGTGAACCATCGGGACAAGAAGTCCTTGCCTCCTGCCAACCCGAAGGCTCCCAAGCTACCGCTCAATTGGTTGCCCAAGCATCCTTTTCACCACGGTCACCCGGGCTTGCGCGACGAGGTCTCGGTCGGCGGAGTATGGGAAAACCGGGACGAGCGCACCATTCGAAACGAAATCGGTCGTCAGCTGGCCTGCGCTGAGAACATCGATCATCAGGTGGCCCGGGTGCTCAAAAAGCTCAAGGACATGGGCGAATTGGAAAACACCTATGTCTTCTACACTGCGGATCACGGAATGGCCATTGGCCGACACGGACTGCAGGGAAAGCAAAACCTCTACGAGCATACCTGGAGGGTTCCCTTTTTTTGCCATGGGACCCGGGATCAAGGCAGGTACCCGAGCCCCTGGCAACGTCTACCTTTTGGACGTTCTGGCCACCTTATGTGATTTGACGGGGATTCCAATACCTGCAACCTGTGAAGGCATCAGCTTCAAGCCCGTTCTCATGGGCAAGAAAGACAAGGTGCGCGACGTACTGTATGGGGCCTATTGCGGAGGAACCAAGCCGGGCATGCGTTCGGTCCGCAAGGGGGATTGGAAGTTGATCAAATACGACGTTCTTGACGGAAAGGTCCAGGAGACCCAGCTCTTCAACCTCAAGGAGAACCCGGACGAATTCCTCTCTCAAAATCATCAACCCAAGGTCAAGGCGCTCTCGGGTGCCAAACCAAAAGCCGGACAACGTAACCTTGCAAACGATTCCAAGCACGCCGCCAAGCTCAAGGAAATGGAAGCCTTGTTGCTCTCCGAAATGAAACGCTTGGACGACCCGCACCGGTTTTGGAATCAGAAAGCGCAATAAAAACTCTTCCATGAAAAAAACATTTCTTACCCTCTGGGCGTTCCTCTTTTCGCTTGTCCTTTGGGCCGACGAATCCAAACCAAACGTTGTCTTCGTCTTGTTCGATGACTTCGGCTATGGCCAACCCCCGAGCTACCGTAAGGATTCGCCGTTCAAGACACCCAACGTCGACCGCATGGCTGAGCAGGGCATCCGTTTCACAGACGCCCATTCGGCCGCCGCCAATTGCACCCCGACCCGTTATGGAGTATTGACGGGCAGGTATCCTTCTCGCATCGGCCAGTTCGGCGTGCTGAAGACTTATTCAAAGCCAATCATTCCGAAGACCCGGCTGACCGTTGGCTCTTTCCTCAAGGGCCAAGGGTACCACACCGCATGCATCGGCAAGTGGCACCTTGGCATGAACTGGGTGGACGTAAAAAAAGGCAAGAGCGAGGAGCTTCCCATCGGAGCCCGCATGACGGATGGTCCGAATGCTCTCGGCTTCGATTATTTCTATGGCTTCACCCATGCCCGCAATATCGGGGGAATCATAGAGCAGGACAAGGTCGTGGCCAACGTAAAGGGCATCGAAAACCAGCCCATGATGATTAAGAAGGCCTTGGAATATCTCGACGAGCGGGCCAAGGAAGACAAGCCGTTCTTTCTCTATTTCCCGATGTGTCCACCACACAGTCCGATCGTGCCGGCTGAGAAATTCGTAGGCAAGAGAGGCATGAGCGGCAAGGAAGGCAAATATGGCGACTGGGTTTATCAGGGTGACCATATGCTGGGCCAGATCATGGAGGCCTTGAAACGAAATGGGCAGGCCAAGAACACGCTCCTCATCGCAACCGGGGACAACGGGGCGGCCGGTCGAACCTATGCGCCTCTCAGGGACAACAAGAGCAGCATATACGAAGGTGGGCACCGGGAACCCTTCGTGGCCCGCTGGCCGGGCAAAATCAAGCCCGGTTCCTCAAGCGACCAAGTGATTTGCCTGAACGATCTTTTCGCAACCTGCGCCGATATCCTAGGGAAGGATTTGCCACCCGATGCGGCAGAGGACAGCGTGAGCGTATTGGCCGCATTAGTAAGCAAGGACAAGGGACCGATCCGCGAAGCAACCGTTCACCAAGCCCCTGCGGGTTTGGCAATCCGCCAAGGGGACTGGAAATTGATCGCCCTGCGCAACGGAACGAAAGAACTCTACAACCTGAAGGATGATATCAGCGAAACGCGCAACCTGATCGATTCAAAGCAGGAAGAAGCTCAAAGACTTGAGGAACTTCTCAATAGCTACATCGCCAAGGGTCGCAGCACGCCCGGGCCTGTCCAAAAGAACGAATTCGATTTTTCATGGGACAAGGAGAGGGAGCCGGGAAAGAAAAAAAGAGAAAAGCGGGCAGACAAGAAGGAAAAGGGAAATAAATAAGTCCTATTCCTCCTCAGTTTCTTCTTCTTCGGGCGGGGGAGGGGCTCCGATACGATTCGTAATGCCACGCAAGGAAATACGTTTGCGAACAGGGTCCTCGAAGATGAAGACCAAGGTGTTTACCCGGGTATCCATACTCCACCTCGTACTACTGAGAAGACGCCACTCGGTTCCTTGTTTTGCATGAATCTGTACCGGTAGTCGACCTTCCGATACGGATTTCGCATCGGGAAGGAAGGTGTTGGAAGATCGTGCGGGAATCAACACGTTTTGCTTCCCGATCGTTGCAGAGACGTCGGAACCGGTCAGGTTTAAAAAATGGCGTCCTCCTCCGGGAAACTTGGCTTGATCGGAATCAATGTGCAAAACCTGAAAACGTCGTCCGGTAAGAGCTTCCTTACGGGAGGTGGCCAGGAAGACAAAGATGACGTTTTTCAAGCTTTTAGGGACGACTGTACTGGCAACGGGGTAAAACTCCTCGACCCCCTCAGGATTCAATTTCTTGCCGTAGAATATTGTTGGAATCGTACCCTCGTATTTCATTTCTCTTGAAAAATTTCTGGAAGGTAGCCTCAGCATGTCCTTGTCTTCGCCAAAATAGACTTCTTCAAGCCCTGGAATGCGTGAAAAAGAAATAGCCTTAAAGCTGTATTTCTGCTTTTCTTCGGGCTCTTTTGGTTGAGAATGAAGAAATGGATTTATAATAAATATAGCACATATAAATGCCTTTATAGTACGGCCTATTCGTTGCATCATAGTTGAGATTCCCTCATCCATCGAAAACGGAGTATTTTAAAGCGCCTTCCAAAAGATTGATTGACCGAAGTAAGTTCGGGTCCACGATCGGCTGGGGCATTGTCCGCATCCACGTATTCCGGAAGCCGCTGAACGATTAGCTCGCAATAAGCCCCTTTCTCTCTGCCCGAAGCGTCGTCGGAAAAGCCCAGGTTGCCATAGGCCCGTACCCGGTAGGTATCAGAACGGACGGAAAGAAGAGATGAGATGGGGGCAAGCAGATCGGCTTGAGTGATAAACCCCGGCGCGCCTTCACCACTCAACCCTTCGGCAGCTTTGGGGTTACGGTATTTGTACGGACCCACGTCGCTCTCGAAAATCGTGATGGAGGTGGGTTCGAAAACTTCATTAATCCCAAGCTCGTCGTCGTCCACGGCCGCTTGCACCGCCCCCCGGTGTCCGAGATCATCATTTGAAACGCGTCGGTTAATAAATTCGCCCAGAGAAAGAAATGGGCCGCGAATCTTTACTTGCTCTACGATTTTTTCCGACAATTCCCGAATTTTATACCTGTCCAGGGAACGGAAACCCGACCAGAGCGACTGGTCAGCCCCAAATTCCGTCGATTCCCCGTTTGCTCCGGCATTCGGGATGGAAAACCGGGACACCGGGTAAGGCACGTTCTTGATCACGGATACGTTTTCCCCTGGCTTTCTGACCGGCATGTCGGCTCCGTTGTTCGCCCCGAGAAGAGTTGACCATGCCTGCGGGGAAACCGAGTTGACGTTAAACCCGCCTTCCAGCAGCAGGTTCGAGGATACTTTTCGGTAGGCATCCTCTTGGATCACCCCGGAATCTCCGACCCCGGAAAACAATTGTCCGAATACTTGCGAGTCTTCCAACCCCTTTGGTTTCCAAAATTTCATTCGGGAATTGGGCAAGGCATTTCCTTGCCGAAAATCCTCGAAAACTTCAGTGATGATCCTCCTCTGCGAATATTGCATGGAGATTTGTGGTGCGAGGGAAGAGAAGAAGTACTCATCCCACAAACGGTCATTAGCGTGGTAGGAATGATCGATCAGAAAATCCGGGCCCCAACGGTCTCCTCCATCCCCATGGTGTTGCCCGCGATGCCCGGTCGGAACCCAGACTCCGTTGGCAGGCAAGAGCGGATGGGCATAGGAATTTCCCACAACGTATGAAACCAATGGCTGGTTGTGGCTCTTGGCAACATTGGCATGGCGAAGCGAGCCCATTGAAATCGGTGGCGTCGAAGGCAGTTCGGCATGGGTAACGTAGTTCAGGCCCTTGTCCGCATACAACCCCGGTCCGAAATACCCATGCTTGTTATCGTAGGCAACCTCTACGGTCGGAATGTCGTCAAAACTGCTCATGGGCAGCAGTTCCATCTCGTACTGCATGTTCACCATGTGCTCCTCATCCAAGTCGTAGGCATGGAACAATTGGTTAATCGGACTGTTGTGAATCCAACTGAGCGACGGATAGCGGGAATCACCCTCCGTTTTCAGCACCACGTTGAGCATCATGAAAGGTTGTTTGAAATTATGAACCTCGTGAAAGGTCCGTTCGGGCGTATCCAATCCAGCTCTCAAATGTGGAAGCCAACTGGTTTCCTCCCCCCTGAACTGTATGCGGTGACCACCGATGAAGCCTCCCCGACCATCCGGCCTCGTGCAAAAGAGGTTGACGTAAAGATCTCCCATGCCTCCGGCAAAACGGGATCGTTGACCCTTCACCTGAACGCCGATCAAGTCATTTGGGCTACCATAGATAACGTCACGTCCCTGAGCCAGCCAGTCCGTGTAATACCCTCCGAGAATATGCCAACCCGGCTTGTATTCAAGTCGAGCGCTCAGACGTCCATGCCAGTCATCGTGCTTACCATGTACCTTTATGAACTCGGCCAAGCTCGCCTCCCCGTCCGAATAGGTTACGACTTCTCCCGGTTGCAAAGTAATCAGATCTTCCCCCGCAGGTGGCTTGATGCGGACGTCGAAACCCTTGCGCTTGTTTCGGCTCACTTGCCAGATCTGCGAATAATGCCTCCATCCCGGTCCCACCTGGTTGCCATTCCTGAACCACCGGAGCGAAACCGGTATTTGCATTACGTTTACCCGGAATTCCTTGAACGAAAGAGGGGCCCCGAAGGGATTCCATAACGTGATCACCGGTTCGATTACGCTATGGACGAGGTATTTGTTTTTTTGGGGTTTTTTCTTGTTCCAATACTTTCTTCTCCAGACACCGTGAATGTCCCGTGCCCAATAGGAAAAGACAATTTGCAATTTGGCTACCACGGGAAGACGTTGGGTATTGGAAGAGTAGTTGCCGGTAACCCCGAAGGAAACTCCATCCTCGCTATTGCGGACAACCGCTTCCTTGTATTGCCTGTAGAAGCCCCGCACGTCTTCCCATCTTGGCTCCGTTTTGTTGCCCCTGGAACGTTTCGTGCGGATTTTTTGGCGAAGCGCGGACAGTCCGGAAGAATCGTTTTCGTACAGGTAGCTATTGTCGTCCCTACCGTAACCGTAGGGTGCCCGGTTCAGTTCCATCAGAAGGTTCAGGTCCTTCTTCAAGCCTCCCCCTCGGGCGTCAGCCAGGACGCTTTTCGAATAGGTGGTCAAATCATGAAAGTATTGCCCGGCTATGTCGTTCATTTCCGAGGAGGACCCTCCCTTCGCGGAAAGGGCCAAGCCCAGGGAATTCAAATCAATTACCTTTGCGGCCTCGTTCTGCGCAGGTGGATACTGCTCCAGCCCATCCAGGGATTCAAGGGCAGCCCTCGGCGTCACTTCCATATCTGAACGAAGCTCATGTATTTCCTTCTCGGACTTGTTTTCAGGAAAAAGGTCAGCCCGCGACTTAACTCCTTCGTCCCCGACCCACCACGCAATGTCAAAGCCTTCGTTTTCATCACCGGATATGCGGGCCACCGGGACATGCACCGGTTTCCCTTGACCGGTTTCCGAGACAAGTAATTTGTCAAGAGAGGTAGAGCGATACACCCAAGCATTGCCCTCATCTTTAAAGAAATACCTGCTATATCTGGGCGTTTCCACATCCCTCGCCATGCCCACTGGCGGATCGTCTCTTGGTGCCGGGGGCAAGTCGTATCGATCTTCGTCAAAGGAAACCAGCCATTTGCGAAAGAAATTTTTGCGCGCCTCCTCATAACTTGGCGCGCCCTGTTTGTCCCAATGGTAGGAATCCCAAACCCCAACCCAATTGGTTCGCTCCACCCCGTCCACCACCAAGCTGCTCGGCACTTCATCCAAAAGGTCGCTGGAACCGGATATTCTGGTATCAGGACCAAGTTGTTCCTGCAAGTTTCCGAGCCCGATTCTAGCCGCATAAAGGGTGTTGGCCCGAATGAGAATCTTTTCCTTTCTTAATTCCGCAAGGCTAAGATCCGTAGAAACCAATCCGATCAGGGAGAGCACAAGCAGAAAAACCAAGCTCATCAAGGCCAGGCTCAATACGAGGGCAAACCCTTTGCTCTTACGTCCTTTGTTCATGAACGCATGACAAGGCAAAGGGGGGAGGGCAATTGCTTGTAATGGGCGGGCTTATTCATCGATTGGATTCGCTTGAGGCGGGGAGGAGAGGAATCGTTTATACCTAAAGATTCCCCTTCCTTTCGCCCGTGTCAAACGCTGATTGGAAAATGGTTCTTGTCTTGCCCCTTGATTCCAAACGATTTTGATTCGATTACCTATGCTTTTACAAATTACGATTCCCTGCTTTCGAAAATATCTCGCCATCGCCTTTGCCTACCTTATTTGCCATGGCCTTGCCGGGGAAAAGCGTCCGAATTTCCTTTTCATCATTGTCGACGACCAGTCCCCGCTCGACCTCAAGATATACAACCCCCGCTCCATTCTCGACACACCCAACGTCGACCGCTTGGCGAAGCAAGGCATGGTTCTGGACGGTGCGCACCACATGGGTGCCTGGGTGGGAGGAGTATGCACGCCTTCCCGTCACATGGTCATGTCGGGCAGAACCGTCTGGCACGTTCCGGACAAGCCGGGGCGCGTCATGAACCCGCATGTGACGAACCCAAAAAAGGTACCGCCCGATCTGGCTCAACATACTATACCAGCGGTCTTCAACCGGGCCGGTTACGACACAATGCGCACCTGCAAGAACGGAAACAGCTACGACGCGGCCAACAAGCTCTTCACGGTCCGCCACGATGGTACCAGACGAGGTGGTACAGACGAAACGGGCAGCCATTGGCATGGGGAGCAAGTCATGAATTACCTGCAGGAGCGCGAGGCTTCCAAGGACAAGGACCCTTTCCTCATTTATTACGGGTTTTCTCATCCCCACGACGTACGTGACGGAAAGCCCGGGTTACTTAAGAAATATGGGGCCGTAAACCACATTGATCAGAATACGCTGCCTCTGGCCAACCCGAAACAACCGCCTTTGCCTGTCAACTGGTTGCCCAAACACCCCTTCGACCACGGCCATACCACCGTGCGGGACGAAGTGGGAGTGAAGGGCGTCTGGAACAAGCGGGACGAGCGTACCATCCGCAACGAGATGGGACGAGAGTTCGCCTGCAGCGAGAACATCGATATCCAGATCGGTCGGGTACTCAAGAAGCTCGAGACAATGGGCGAACTGGACAACACCTACGTAGTCTACACCGCGGACCACGGCATGGCAATTGGGCGGCATGGCTTGCAGGGCAAGCAGAACGTTTACGAGCACACTTGGCGCATCCCGTTCATCGTGAAGGGTCCGGGGATCGAGGCGGGTTCACGGGTTCCTGGCAACGTCTACCTGCTCGACGTCTTGGCCACCTTGTGCGACTTGGCCAAGATCGATACCCCCGCTACCTCGGAGGGAATCAGTTTCAAGCCGGTTCTCATGGGTGACAAGAAACAAGTGCGCGACGTATTGTTCGGTGTCTATTGCGGCGGCGGTCGCCCCGGTTCGCGATGCGTCAAGAAGGGCGACTGGAAGTTGACCAAGTATGAGGTCACCAAGACCGGGGTCAAGCACACCCAGCTCTTCAATTTGAAGGAGAATCCGCACGAGTTCATGAAGGAACACCATGACCCCAAAGTGGTCGCCATGACCGGGGTCAAGCCGACCAAGAACCAAGTCAACTTGGCCAAGGAGCCCAAGTATGCCGACAAGCTAAAGGAGATGGAAGGACTGCTTTTGGCGGAGATGCGCCGTCTGGACGATCCCTATCGTTTGTGGAATCAGCCTGACGACGGTCTTGAGGTGCCAGCGCTCAAGGATAGAATCAAGAAACCCAAGAAGCCTCGGAAGCCAAAGAACAAATAGAAAGGTTCTTCATGCCCCGACTTGTTGCTTTTTTTCTTTTCTCCCTCTGTGGCTCTTTCCCGGCTCTGGCAGTTTTGCATCCGGCCAAGATCTTTTCCGACCATATGGTGCTACAGCGGGATACGGAAGTCCCGGTTTGGGGGCAGTCGGATGCGGGCGCTACCGTGACAGTGGCCTTTGCGGGGCAGTCGGTAAAAGCCAAGGCGGACAAGCAAGGCCGTTGGAAACTGAAACTGGATGCCATGAAGGCATCAACCGAAGGCCGCTCACTTGACATAAGCTCCGGTGACCAGCGCATGCTGATCAAGGATGTTTTGGTCGGCGACGTATGGTTTGCCGGAGGTCAGTCCAATATGGATTACAAGGTGAAGGGTATGGTCCCGCGCCTGCCCAAAGCCAAGGTCTTGGCGGATGGTGCGAACTATCCCGCCATCCGCCACCGCAAGGTGAATGAGCGCAACGCCGTTGTTCCTCAGAGTGATCTCAATGGAGGTAGCTGGGTGGTGTGCACCCCGAAGACCGTGCACGGGTTTTCGGGCGTGGCCTTTGTCTTTGCCCGTCGCCTCCACTTGGAACTTAAGGTTCCCATCGGGGTGATCGATTGCGCTTGGGGCGGAACGCCTATCGAGCCTTACGTTCCCGCAGAAGCGTTCACGGGGCATCCGACGTTGGTAAAGCTTGCCAAGTACGCCAAAGCCGGAGACTCCGAGGCAATCAAGAAAATGGACGGGGGCACCTGCGTTCGTAGCCCGGCCTGGCTGGCAGGGGCGATCTACAACGGACGTATCGCCCCGGTTGCACCCTACGGCATACGGGGAGCGATCTGGTATCAGGCCGAGTCCAATTGCGGCAAAGGGGAAGATCCTCGCGATTACAGGTTTAAGCAAAGAGCTCTTATCGAGGGTTGGAGAAAATCATTTGAAAAACCGCATCTGCCTTTCTACTTCGTACAGTTACCCCAATGGAAAAGCTACGCATGGACCTATGCCCGGGAAGAACAATTGCAAGCCATGCAAGTCAAGGGCACGGGGATGGCGGTCACCATCGACCTCGACAATGCCAATGACATTCATCCGCCCAACAAGATCGACGTCGGGGAGCGCTTGGCGCTTTGGCCCCTGGCCAAGGTATATGGCAAAAAGATACCATTCAGCGGACCCTTGTTTCGGAAAGCCGAGTTTCGCGCTACGGAGGCGGTGGTTCATTTCGATTATGCCAAGGAAGGACTGATGATCGGTCGCATCGTGGGAGTGGGCAAAATTGTCGAGGATAAGGATGGTACCTTGAACGGCTTCGAATTGTCTGGTCAGGATGGTGTTTGGCATCCGGCCAAGGCCAAGGTGAAGGGACAAGCCGTGCTGGTGAAGAGTTTGTCGGTGAAAAAACCCGTAGCGGTGCGTTATGCGTGTCATCCGGAAGCCCCCAAGGCTCACCCATGGAACCTCTACAGCAAGGCAGACTTGCCAGCTTCGCCCTTCTGTTCAGATTGGAATCTCATGCCTTATGACCCGGCAGAGAATCCGATGCACTGAATTATTTAAATAAATATGAAAAGAATCCCCAGCTTGATATCCGTTCTATCCATTGCTTGGCTAGCCATCTGCCAGAACCCTTCTTCCAAGGGCGATCCGCGCCCGGGCAGTCCGCTCTTTCGTTTCGGAGCAGTGGCCGATTGTCAGTACTGCGACAAGACAAGCGGGAAAAGAAAGTACAACCTGTCTCCTAGGAAACTCACCGCTTGCGTGGAGCATTACAACAAGCTGGATCTTTCCTTCGTGGTGCATCTTGGAGACTTTATTGACCGCGATTTTGAAAGTTTCGACAAAGTCGTTCCGATCTACAACCGCTTGAAGGCGCCGCACTATCACGTGCTGGGCAACCATGACTTTGAGGTGGCCGATGACAAGAAGGCTTTGGTGCCTGCCAAGCTCGGGCTAAAGAATCGTTACTACGAATTCTCGCGCAAGGGCTGGCGGTTCATCGGAATCGACGGTAACGACGTAAGCCTATATGCCTGGCCCAAGGATGACCCCCGGACCAAGGCGGCTTCTGAATACCATAAATCTCTCAAGCCACGCCCCCCAAGCTGGAACGGAGCGGTGGGTGAGAAGCAATTGAAATGGATCGAGACCAAGTTACAGGCAGCCGAAAAGGCCAAGGAGCGGGTGATGCTCTTTTGTCATTTCCCGGTTTACCCAAAGAACGGTCACAACCTCTGGAATGACAAAGCCCTGACCGATCTGTTGTCGCGCTATCCTTGCGTGGCGGCCTACGTCAACGGGCACAACCATGCCGGTAATTACGGAGAGCGGGACGGCATCCATTACCTCACCTTGAAAGGCATGGTGGACACGGAGCAAACTTCCTACGCGGTGATCGAGGTGTATGCGGACCGCCTCGTTGTGAAAGGCTTTGGCCGGGAAACGGAGCGTGAGTTGCCATTGCCCGACCGGCGTCAGTAGCCTTATTTCCAGGTCTTGGCCGAACTATCGAGCTGTTTGTCCGTGAGTCCGAACGCCTTGGCCACGCCTCGGGCCATCATGACGTTACCAGCCTTGTTCATGTGCACGCCATCACTGGTCAATTGCTTTCCTTTGGGGGCATCGGTAGGAAATTTTTTCAATCCGGCCTGCATGTCCGCGTTGAGGTCGGCCAAGAGGCATTTCTTCTCCTTGGCCAAAGCCCTGATGAATTGATTGTAGGGAGCCAGTTTTTGATTCAGGTCGTTGCTTTGGTCTTCCCTGATCATGGTGGAGGTGAGCAACATGACCTTGACTCCGGCCGCTTGGGCTTGATCGACTATCGCGGTGATGTTCTTTTTGTAGGAAGGAAGATCGACTCCGCGCTTGCCATGCCAGACGTCGTTGACCCCGCAGCTCAGGGTCATCCAGTCCGGTTTGTGCCGAAGAACGTCCTTTTCCAAACGGGCAAGCATCTGGTTGGACTTGTGGCCACCAATTCCGGCAAACACGGGAGTGGTTTCAATGCCCTGATCCTTCAAGGCGGAGAGAACCAGTTGACAGTATCCACCGGGGCGTTTGCCTGCCGCGGTGATGGAATCACCTAGGAAGGCAATTTTTTCCCCGCTGGTCACGGCAATGCCAGAAGGAGCAGAGGCCGTCTTGTTTTCGATCAAGCCAAACATGGCGTTGGCAAAGGCGTCACCGAGGCGCACGAAGAACTTGCCACTGCCGAGGTAATGGTAGGGGCGATCGCTTCCCACCAAGCGCCATTGGGCGAAACTCTTGGCCCACCCGCCATCGAAGACTTTGCGGGCTTTCAAATCGTATGCCTTGTAGCTTTCGACTGACACCACGTTGCCCTTGAACTCGGGTGCCTTGGCCGCTTCGCGCTGGCCCACGGAGACAGCGTTCTTGTCGACTCCCTCCTTGGTCATGTTGGTTCCCAACACGCCAATGACGAAAGGCATCTTCGGAGTCTCGTACTCCTTGCGCACGTCTTTGATGAAGTGGATCATGTTTTGTTTGTAGTTGTCCCGGAAAGCATCCGAGAACTGGTCGTTGAATCCTTGGAACCAGACGAAGCCGGCCATTTCGTGTCCGACCTTGGAATCATAAGCGGGGTGATATTTCTTCAAGTCCTTGAGCACGGCGTTCACGGCCTCGTTCATCATCCTCCAGTTAAGGCTGGCATTCTTCTTGATCTCCTCGACCTTGTCCCCTGCCTTTTCCTTTTCGTTCAACTCGTAGGGTCCGGCGGAAGGGGGACGGAAATTGTAATTTATGGACTTGCCTCCCCAGGAGGTCTTGATGATCAGGATGGGCGCATCCAGCTTTTGGGCGAGGGATAGCCCGAACCCGAACTCCGGGCCGATCTTGTCCTTGTTGCCGCCGTAGCCAACCGACAGCGGCCCCGAGCGTTTGTTGCCGTCCGCAATAGAGCTGATATAGACCTGATCCGACACGACACAGGCTGAAACAACCTGCTTCCTGTAAGCCTCGTACGTTTCCTTATGCTTCTTCACCTTTTCCTCCAGAGCTGTTTTTTCGGGTCCAGCGCTCATCTTCTTGATCTTCTCGTTGGAAATTCCCCCGGTAAGGTCATCGATCTTCGCACCCTGCTCCAATTGTTCGATCAGGTCTATCTTGGACAGGTCGCTTCCCTTTTTGAATACCATTTGGGCGAGCCTTTTATCTCCGGCAGCATCCGAGTCATAAAGGGTTGCGATGGTGTGGGCGTTCGCGTGCCCGACCATGTTCGATTGCCCGGCGAGAATGAATACCTGAAGCTTTTTGCCCCCTGATTTCGCGGCGAAGCCACTTAACGCAAAAAGCGGGAGCAGAAAGGCGAGGCAGAGCTTGTTCAAAATTGCATTTTTCATAATTGCATTGTACTGGGGGGGTTAATCGGGGCATGGAACGGTCACCGTCATGGCATCCAAAATTGATCTAAAGAATAAGGGGCAGTTGATAACCCGCTTCAAGCATTAATCTGTAGATGCCAACTTAGTTGTGGACGATGGGGATACTCATTCCCTAAGTTTCACTCCAGTTCTTGGATGTGCCTTGAGGCACGCGAAACTCATAATTCCATTCCTGCTCATGAACACCTTCTTCTTTAAATATCTTTTCATTATTGCGTGTACCATCTCCGCTTCAGGAGCAGATTTTGCAAACGGCATCGTTTATCATGACGCCAACCGAAACCAGAAGCGAGATGCCGGCGAGAAAGGCATTCCGAAAGTTTCCGTGTCCAACGGCGTGGACATTGTGGAGACGGACGCTCAGGGGCGCTGGCAGTTGCCGTCTTCGGACGACGTAATATTCTTTGTCCTCAAGCCGAGTGGGTGGATGACTCCGCTCAACGATCACCTGCTGCCTCGCTTCCACTATATTCACAAGCCCAACGGATCACCTCCTTCGCGTTATGCCGGCACGAAACCAACCGGAGCTTTGCCCAAGTCGATTGATTTCCCCCTCCACAAGCAGGAGGAACCGGGCAAATTCCGGGCCATCTTCTTCGGCGATCCCCAGCCGCGCAACCAGACGGAGATCGACTACATCGCCAACGACGTGGTGGCTGAGTTGATTGGCACAGACGCCAAGTTCGGGGTCACCTTGGGTGACATCATGTTCGACAACCTGAACCTCTTCGGCAACCTGAACGGCTCAATTGCCTTGGTCGGAATCCCATGGTTCAACGTCATAGGCAACCACGACCTCAATTTCGAGGCCAAGGAAGATCACCTTTCAGACGAAACCTTCGAGCGGGTGTACGGCCCCCCTTACTTTTCATTCGACTACGGCAAAGTACACTTCATCGTGCTGGACAACGTGGAATGGTTTCACGATGCCAAACGAAAACGCAATGCCTATCGGGGAGGTTTCGGGGAACGCCAATTGACTTTCGTGAGGAACGACTTGAAACGGGTTCCCGAGGAAAAACTGGTCGTATTGATGATGCACATTCCGCTCACAGGAACCAAGGACAGGCAAGGGCTCTATCGCCTGATCGAGAAACGCCCCTACACCCTAAGCATTTCCGGACACACCCACCGCCAGACCCATATGTTCATCGGCAAGGGAGATGGTTGGCAGGGCAAGAAACCGCACCACCACATCGTCAACGTTACGGTTTCCGGCAGTTGGTGGAAGGGTGCGAAGGACGAGCGCGGCATACCTCACGCGACCATGAGCGACGGAGCGCCCAACGGGTACTCCCTCATCACTTTCGACGGACATAAGGCCACCTTTGACTTCAAGGCGGCACGCTTCCCGGCCAACCACCAACTGCGCATCCATGCCCCCGTCGCCATCGAGCAAGCGGATACCCATGGCACGCAAGTTTACGTCAACGTATTTTCCGGTTCCGAAAAATCATCCGTGAGGCTACGAGTGGGAAAGGGGAAATGGTCCGAACTGAAAAAGGTTCGCGAGATAGATCCTTATTACCTGGCTTTGCGAGAAGCAGAGATCAAGGCCAAGTCAACTAGTTTGCCGATGGGTGGAGGAAGTCCTTCCGACCACCTGTGGAAAGGACCTCTTCCGCTCAAGCTTTCCGTTGGGGTCCATTTGCTGGAAGCCGTGACCAAGGATATGTATGGCCGCGAATTTCGAGCCACCCGGGTGTTGCGAGTGAAGTAGATTTGGTCTGCGTTCACTGACTCGCGCTAAAAGACACGACGGATCTTAAAAGAAAACCTCTTATTATTTGGTTTATTTCTCGTATCCCTTTGACTCATATGTGTTTGGGATAAAAATAAGGCAGGTAAAAGGGACTGCAAACAAAGCCTAATTAGACCGAATAAATAAAATTTTATTAATCGGTCTTTTTATCTTTTGACCAGTCCAGGTAGCGCTGGGAGATTTCCGCATCCTTGGGGTTGCCCGAATGGAACAGAAAACGATAGTGGAAGGTAAGGGATTCGCCCTTTTTAAGAACCATGTTGCCCGCTCCTTTTGGCTTTCCCTCAAAATGACGGAGTCCAAATGGATTCGCGGCGACCAAGCCGTAATCCCGGGCATGCCACCAAGTTGGGTGGCGGGGGTTGGAGGGATGATCAAAAATGGAAATCCCGACTTCCTTTTCACCAAAAGGCGCCCAGTAGGAAATCCATGATGCCCGCTTCCCCCAAACCGGCTTGCCGACAATACCTTCGCTGTTCAGGGCGCTTCCTTTGGCCACTTCTCCCTTAAGCCTGAACTGAGGAGCCATCCGAATGCCCATGCTGCCTTCCTTAGTGTCGCCAAAGGTAACGTCCCCAACCGTTGCCTTGATGGTTATGGATATGTCTATAGCCCGGTCCTGGTCACTAGGAGCGTAAAACGAAAGGGTTCTTTCGTCCTGACAGATGGTCTTGCCTTCGGCGTTTTGCCAGAGGTTCAGCGCCGTAAAGGAGGTAGCGTCCATAGATAAAAAATCCTGATGAACAATTTTCCCCTTTCCTTTTCCCACAGCCCAAAAATCCACCCCGTTCACTTCTCCGTGGGTATACCACAAAGAGGCGTGATGGGGGTGATCCTTTGCCTCGCCCTTGGCCGCTTCCTCCAGTGGATAATTCCTGGTCATGGGTAAACCGAGAGGCCCAATCACCGGGTACAATACCGGTTTTGCTCTTTTGGCATCCTTATAAACGTACTGCGTGAATAGTTTATCACCAACGTTGACTACAAGAGAGCCGTTTTCTTTCTTTAGAGAGATTTTGCTTACTCCCAAGGCGAGGGCGTGAGAAAAAACAAAGGCCAATAAAATGGACGCAAAGGATGCAAGTTTCATAAGGAGGGGTGGGCATTGACACACAACGGCATTTTCTTGTCAATGAGAACTTGGCCTTCTCCCTGAGACTTTTACTTTACCCTGATCATCCGCTAGGGCAGGTATAGGTAAGTGCTTGAGCCTTTGGGCACAAAACTGATATAGCAGGATATCTTGAGATGCAGGAGAAATTGACAAAAGAAGAAGAGGGGCCACCGGAATCAGTGGATTGCTCCGTCAATACCTGCAAGTTTCCTCAAACCTGCAAATGGAACCTCAAATGCATGCAACGGGGCTTGAGCCTTAGCATGAGGGAAAAGAAAATGCGAAAGCCCATGGATAGCAAACGTCCAAACGGGGCGGATATGCCTCAGGAATAAGGGGTGGATCGCAAGGAAACCGGTTTGTCCAAAACCTCTTTCATCACAAATGCTCTGCGTAATGAACCCTTGGAGGATCCCAGTTCTTTTCTCAACCAGTTTGCCTTCTTGTCTTTATCTTTAGCGTTTTCGGGCTTGGATGGCCCTTCTGCGGTGACCGGAGAGGGCTGTTTCGGAACCATGGCAGGAACAACCATTTGTTCGGGTTCCTGAAATTGTAAGGGTACTTCCTCCTCCCAAACCTCCTCTTCCGTCTCCTCTTGTCCGGGCCACGCCTTTCTCAGAATGTCTTCCAGCGAAGCGCCTTCCGTAGTCGGAACATCCTGTGGAGTGGATTCCCCTGAGTCAGGATTCTCTTTTTTCTGAAAAATCCTGCCGATCAAGGAAGCCAAAATAAGCCCGAAGATAATCAAGGTATCTATTGGAAGAT
Organism: Verrucomicrobiota bacterium; assembly: GCA_028343845.1. GTDB lineage: Bacteria > Verrucomicrobiota > Verrucomicrobiia > Opitutales > Seribacteraceae > Seribacter. Next base: position 38,717 of record JAOLZO010000015.1, read on the forward strand.
CGGGCATTGGCTATTCGTTTGTAAGGGTTATTGAGGAGATAGGGTTCACTCGGTTCCCTTTGAAATGCTTGAGCGCATCTCGGTATCGGCTTCGACGTTCCTCATTTTGTAATAATCCATAATGCCCAGGTTCCCATTTCGAAAAGCTTCCGCCATGGCCATCGGCACTTGTGCCTCCGCTTCGACTAACTTGGCTTGCATCTCCTCAACCTTGGCCCTGTTTTCCTGCTCCAGGGCGACCGCCGCGGCTCGCCTGATTTCGGCTTGGGCTTGCGCGACTTCCTTGTCAGCGGAGGCTTGGGAGGAACGCAACGCCGCTCCCCGGTTTTCCCCTAAATCAACGTCCGCTATGTCGATCGAAAGAATCTCAAAAGCCGTGCCTTGATCCAAGCCCCGATCCAAAACCTTTTCGGTGATGGCATTCGGGTTCTCCAGCACAATCTTGTAATTCTCGGACGAACCGATGGTGGACACGATGCTTTCGCCCACTCGGGCGATTACGGTTTCTTCCTGGGCGCTACCAACGTAACGGTCCAGGTTGCTCCGCACTGTCACCCGGGCGCGCACTTTGACCTGAATCCCGTCCTTCGCTACGCCATCAATGGTTTCCCTTCCCTCGATCACGCAATCGATCACCTTTGGGTTGATCGAGGTTCTGACCGCTTCGAGTACGGATTTGGACGTTCCGCGGGTAGCCAGATCAATGGCGCATGCGCGGTCCCAGGAAAGCTCGATGTTTGCCTTGGCCGCGGCAATAATGGCTTGCACCGTTTGAACGACGTTCCCTTCGGCAAGGTAGTGCGCTTCCAGTTGATCGGTGGTCAGGGGAAGGCTTGCCTTCACAGCAGTTACCCGGGCATCGACGATCAGGCCCACGGGAACGCCCCGCAAGCGCATCGCCAAAAGGGTAGGAAATCCGACGGGGGCCTTGGCAAGCAATGCCTTGAGCCATGTGGTGAAGAAGGAAAGGATGACCAGCGTGACGACTAGGCCGACGACGACAAGCACTCCGATTATTATCCAATTTATCAAATCCATTATTTCTTTGGGTGTATGTTATTTATATTTAAACAAGGTCTTGTTCGGTTCCTTGGGCTCCGTCAATTCATAAGCGCCTGACGCGAATCCGAAAATCGTCCATCCCGGTTACCTTGACTTTGGAACCTTTTGGCAAAAATCCATCTTCGCAAACGGCATCATAGTTCTTGCCATCTATGGAAACGATTCCCTCGGGATGGTGGTCGGTCAAGGATTCCCCTTCCTTGGCAAGAACTTCATCAGGGGAAATCTTCGAATTGCTTATCCCATCATCCGCATGGGCAAGGAACAGGCTTTTGCCGAGCTTGCTCTTGGACAACCACTTGAACTCTATGAATACGAGCAGGATAGCGCCAAGCGACCCGACGAGGAAGGTAACGGCTGGGGCGAACCAACCGCCAAATGCTTCGTGTGAAAGGTAAGCGGAAAAGACAAGGCAACAAAACCCGAGGACTCCGAGCACCCCGCCCGGCACAATCGCCTCCAGGCCAATCAGCAGAAAACCGAATAACATAGCTGCAAGGACTTCGATCATTCCGTAGCTTCCACAATCAGCTCAAGCCCATTTTTTTCGACAACGCGTATCTTCACGTCCCGGTGAATCTTGCCATGTTTTGATCTGGCCTCAAAGCGCTGATCGTCAATCATGACATACCCACCCGGGAAAAGTTCGGACACCGTCACCCCGCGAGACCCTAGGTCAACGTCGGCTTCTTCTTCGCCTCCTTCGGTTACACCTACCGTCTCGCTTAAAACCATTCGGTTCCAAAGCGGTGTCTTGGGCAATATCCGGGTAAGGACAAGGCATAGGACCAAAGCGATTGCAATGGCCTGCATGAATTCCACGGCAGGATCGCGAAACAACTCGGGAGTGAAAGCGAAATCAGTATTGGGCCAAACGTCCACCATGGCCCAAAAGATAGAGCCGACCATCATAAGCAAACCCAAGATTCCGGGAATCAGGAAGCCCGGGAGAACGAACACTTCAAGGGCAACCAGGCAAAGACCCAGAAGGAAAATCAAGACTTCCTCCTGCCCGGCTAGTCCGGCTACGTATTTGGAAGCGAAAAATACCAAAAGCAGGAGCAAGCCAAGGACACCAAAAATACCAAAACCCGGAGTTTTGAACTCGATGAACAGGCAAACCATCCCTATCCCGAGGAGAATGGGGGCGATACCATTGAGCCACAGGCCGGTTTTTTCAGCCCAATTGACCTCCATTTCAAGCAAGCGATAGCTTCCCTCGCCCCATCTCGCATCCAAAAGCTCCTCCACGGAACCGTAAACCCCAGTGCCCAACAAGGCTTGGGGAGGGTCTCCATAGAGCCTGCACGCCTCATCACCGGTAAGCGTGAGCAATTCCCCCTCTTTTTGAATGCGAGTGCCATCAGCGGCAAGCAATGGCTCCCCTTCGACATAGAGGGTTTCGTTTGCATCCATCATCGCCGCCATAACCTGAGAGCGGTAGCGGCCCTTGCCTGTATAATTTCGAATTTTTGCCTTAAGATAGGAATTGATTTTCCTTTTCATCGAGGAGTCAATGTTTCCTCCTCCCCCGCTCACTGCCTCCGCGGCTCCGATTTGCGACATGGGGGCAAAGGCGATTTCGTTCGTAGCGATTGCAATATAAGCCCCTGCAGATATTGCCTCCCGGTTAACGTAGGTGATGATGGTGCCGTCAAACCGCTCCAGGGTATTGATGATCTCCTGCATGATTTCCAAAGTTACCCCCAGTTCGCCACCCGGGGTATCCATGTCCAGAATGACAATACCAGCATTCTCTTCCAGGGCCGTTCTCAAGCCCCGTCTCAATATGTCGAGGATGGGGGCTCCGATTTGGTCGCGTATTGGGATAACGTAGGCAACTCGGCCCGCTGATGAATCGTTGGAGTCAATCGGGCCGGAAAGGCCGGATTGAATCTTTACACTTCGGTTTTGCTCGGGAACCGTGGTGTCTGCCTCAAGCGCCCCTTGCCCAGCCATCGCCTGAAAACGGGAAGATAGATAAACCGCAAGAAAGAAGGATGCCACTCGAAAAGTATTCATTAAGCGAAATTTCATTGTGCTGACTGAAAGACATTGCGCAAACAGGAAAGAGCAGACAAAGGTTAGTGGGATGGAAAGGGTGAATTATCAAAACGTTGAAATCAATCGGTGGGACGTCGGGCCTTCCACTTTTTTGGCATCGCCGGAAAAAGGCGCCAGGTTGCTAAATTGGCACGTAAACATGAGCGATGGCTCGGTCCGCGACGTAATTCACTGGCCTGAAAACAACGGGAACCCGCTCCTTCAAGAAGTTCACGGCGGCATTCCCATCTTGTTCCCATTCGCCGGGGCATGTTTTCACGAAGGGAAGGAAAACCACTGGAGAGGTCCCGACGGAGAAGTGCGCCAGATGCCCCTGCACGGTTTTGCCCGGGATTCGGAATTTACCGTTCGATCCATAGATAGCGCTGGGTTCGAGGTCGAGTTGGTGCAAACTGAAGCGTCCAAGGAAAATTATCCCTTCGAATACACCTTTACCGTCATTTACCATTTTTTGGAATTGTCCCTCCAAATCAGCCTGATTCTGGAAAACGAAGGAAGGACCTCCATCCCTTGGTCCGCCGGACTGCATCCCTATTTTCAAGTTCCCTGGAGAAAAGACCTGAGTTGGAGCGAACATCTTCTTTCCCTTGAGGCAAAGAAGGTCTTTCAATACCAAAAAGGTGGCATGATGACCAAGGTCACGCCTTCCGCGTCGGAAATGAGGCTGGATGAACCTAACTTGATCAATGCCATTCATTACGAGCTTAAGAATCCAACTGCCGAAATCTCGCTGTTGAACAAGGAAGAGGCTGTCAGGATCAGCGAAGTGGGCGGAGCGGAGAGCGGAACGCGTACCAGTTTCGTAACTTGGAGTGAAAACGGAGCTCCTTATTATTGCGTTGAGCCATGGATGTCTCCGCCCAATGCCCCGGAAAACAAAACTGCGAGATTGGTTCCTCCTTCCGCCAGAGACGAATTTACGATAGAGATCGAGTTGGCTTAGCCAGAGCCGATTAGCGGCGCGGGGGAGGACCCGACCTGATCCAATTCCTGCAACACCTCATCCCAAAAGCAAATCCTTGCCTCTATGCTTGCCTTGGCCTGATTGAGTACCTCGGCCTCCTTTTGAGGGTCTCCGTTGCAAAGTTCTTCCAAAATACGCTTGGCCATGGGCCCATGGTGATCCCCATCCAATTCGGCATGCCTTTCCAGATAGTAGTGAAATACAGGAGCATCCTCTTTGGAAACCTTGGTCTGGTTGAGGATTCTTTTGAACATGAGCGGTATAACGCTCTCGCGGGCCAGGGCGAAGGAGGCGGCCACCTCATGAGGTTGACCAGTATTGATTACTTCAAAGGTATGGCCCATGAATTTCCGGGAAGGGCAGGGCAGGTCTTCGGTATTCAATCCGTCCTCCAGCCCATGCTTCCGGACCTTTTCTATGAAACCCAAGACTTCATCAACCGGACATTGAACTTCCTTCATGGATTCGAGGTATATCTCAAAGTGGCTGGAATAATTCTCACTTTCAGAACCAAAGGACAGATCCGATTCCTCCTCCATGACGATCTCATTGATGAATCGTACCAACCTGCCGTTTTCCGTACTGGGAACCCATGGGGAACCATGCGGGGCATAGGTTTGCTGTAGTTTCTTGAGCAGGGACATGAAATCCCAAACGGCATAAACGTGATGCCGCATGAAAAAACGCAAGTCGTCGAGAGAATCAATCCTCGAAAACAAGACGTGCTTCTCCAGTTTTTCAGAAAGATGACCTATGTTTGACAGGTTCATTCAAAAATTAATCTTATGAAATTGAACGGGCTTTGCAATTCACGGAAAACATGGCACTCCCGCTGGGAGTCGAACCCAGATCTTCGGTTCCGGAGACCAATGTTCTATCCATTGAACTACAGGAGCAAAGGGCTTCTAATAACCTCAACCACCCATTTGGGTCAACCGGTTTAATTTTTTTCAAAAAGGGGTTGACAGACCCACCTTAATGAGATTGGCTCTCAACAACTATGTAAAAATTTCGCACCCCCCAGCGCTCTTGCCGGATGAGATTGAGTCTCACTCACAAGTAGCAAAAAGGGCTGAAAACACAAACAACACAAACAACACAAACAACACAAACAAACAGATAAGAATGAAAACTAACACTAAGCGCGCCTTCAGCCTACTGGCTTCGTTGGCACTTTCACTTACTTCGTTTGGACAAGAAGAAGAAAAGAAAAAGGGTTGGGCCGACAAAGCCGGTCCGGACTATTTGTCCCCCTTTAACGTAATCGGCACCAAAGCTGACATCCCCGCCCTCAAGGGCTCCGGTTCGGTAATCGACAAATCTGATTTGGACAAGTTTTACTACACCGACATCAACGACATACTCCGACAAGTTCCTGGCGTTTACGTTAGGCCGGAAACCGGTTATGGGTTCTTCCCGAACGTAAGTCTCCGGGGGATCGATCCAAACAGGTCCGCGAAGGTTACATTGATGGAAGACGGGATTCCGACCGCACCCACTCCGTATGCAGACCCTTCTGCATACTATGGGCCTACAGCTGGCAGAATGGCTGGATTCGAAGTCCTGAAGGGTTCAAGCTCTCTCAAGCACGGTCCCAACACCACTGGTGGTGTGATCAACTACCTCTCGACACCTATTCCCAATCAGCAGCTATCTCATTTGCGGGCAAGCTACGGGACAGACAACGAGCGCGTTGCCCATGCTTACTCGGGAGGCAGAACAGACTTTGGTGGCGGAAAGCTTGGTTACCTCTTGGAGTTATATGATCATCGCTCTGATGGATTCCATACTTTGAAGTCCCTAAATGGCGCGCCAGACCGGAACGCACCTATCGAGAGAACTGATATTTTGCTTAAGCTCAGTTATGAGTTTGGTGAAGGGGATTACCTTGAGTTCAAGGCTGGACGAATGGACATGGATGCTGACGTCAGCTACCAGGGCCTTTCCAAAGCTGACTATGCAGCAAATCCATATCAGCGCTATGCAAATACCGACACTGATAACATGGACGCCGATCAAACTCGTTATTACCTTAGGTATAACAAGGAGTTTTCCGATAGCCTGTCCATGTCCGCTACTGTTTTCTTGAATGAGTTCAACCGTAATTGGCTTAAGCTCGCAAAGGTTGGAACTTCCTCTGCAAGTACAACCAAAGTTGGTAAGGGTGTTTACGCTGACGCAACACTGGTTAGTATTTTAAAAGGCGAGACGAATGGATACTACGAAGTGAAAAGTAACGACAGAAGCTATGAATCAAAAGGGATCTTGGCCAACTTTGACTATAAAGTCGGGATAAACGATATTGATGTTGGTTTTCGTTACATAGAGGACGATTATGATAAAAATCCGTACTACACGGACAAGTACACAGTAACCGTTGCAGGTGGAACGACTACTCGGTCTAAGGTTGTAGACGACGGTTCTGCAAACTATGCATACAAAGATGCTGAAGCGTTTGAAGCTTACATTGTTGACGACATCGACCTTGGGGCACTCAGCCTTACGCCCGGCGTTCGTTACTCGAGCATAGATTACGCAAATGGTACAAACTCCCGCTCACTAGACGATGTGATAATCGGCTTGGGAGGAACTTACGAGTTGTCCGATACCTTGGGGCTTTTCTCAGGGATTCATCAAGGGCATACTTTCCCGGATGCTGAATCAGTCGCTGCCCCTGCAGCTGATGATGGACAGTTGGATCAAGAAGAGTCCCTCAGTTTTGAAATCGGAGCCAGAGGAATTTTCTCAGACGTTTCCTTTGAAATTGCTTACTTCAATACCCAACTCAAGGACATGCTTGTTCTATCGAGCCTCAATAGCGGGGTCCCCGGATCAGCAAATATCGGGGAAGGTTCCGTTGATGGTCTTGAGGTTCAGGTTGCTACGGACTTCGGTTCCGATGGAGGTTTTGGAATTCCCGTTTCAGCTTCTTTCACCTTCACCAATACGGAATTTGAGTCTTCCACAGCTCCCGATACTGGATACCTTAGTGGTGCAAGTGCCGGTAATGAATTCCCCTATATACCGGACTTCATGATGAACCTACGTGGGGGTTTGGTCTTCGACAAGGCAAGTACGTATCTTAACTTGCACTACCAAGGAAGTTCCTACACCGATGGTGGCAATACGAGCGAGCTAAACAAATATGGTTCCCTCGATTGGTCTGCATTCTATGATGTCAGCGATGGTGTAACCGTTTTCACGAAGGTTACAAACCTTACTGATGAGACATATGTCCACAGCATGCTCCCAGACGGGTACCGTGTCGGAAAGCCGCGCACTTTTAGTGTTGGCATGTCCTACGATTTTTAAGGTCTAGTTTGTTTGTTTCAGGTTAATATATATGGGATTTTATTAACTCGAATTTGGTGTAGGGCAACACCATCAAGACCTTAAAGCCTGCCCCGATGCATCCAGTTTGTAATCGGGGCAGGTAAATTTTTCGATCAACAACAGATTGAAATGTGCATTAGAGACCCTCGGCAACGGGGGTCTCTTTATTTTTTCTATCTACTCCCATGCTAAAAATCAAGCATCCTCTTGATTGACAGTTTGCAGGAGATACTACATGATTGTCTTTTTGTTGCTCGGTAGCTCAGTGGCAGAGCAGGTGACTGTTAATCACTTGGTCGCTGGTTCGAATCCAGCCCGAGCAGCCATTTTCGTTCGAGCTACTTAACGTCCAATTCCGGCCAACGCTCAAGCTTGCGATGGAGCGTTCTGCGACTGACCCCCATTAATTCAGCCGCCTTGGTACGATTGCCTCCGGATCGCACGAGAGCGTTGCGTAAAAGTCGTTTTTCATTCTCTTCGACGGAAAGGCTGCTATCCACGGAAAGAGTTGCGCTATCGGAATCACCGGGGTCAAGACTGAATCGAGGATCAAGATCATATGGGGTCACCTCATTTCCTCGTTTTAACACGACTAGATTTTCGCAAAAGTTGCGTAATTCACGAATGTTTCCAGGCCATGAATAGTTATTGAGGATAGTGAGGGCTTCACTCGATAGCCACGGTTGGTCAAAGTTGTTTTCTTTGGCAAAGAAGGCGAGAAAATGCTCGATCAAAAGACCAATGTCATCGCCTCGCTCCCGAAGAGGGGGGAGGTTGACCGTGACTACGTTAAGACGATAGTACAAATCTTCGCGGAACTCCCCTTTCTTGGTTAAGGCGAGAAGATCCTTGTTCGTTGCACAAACAAGACGGGTATCAATTTCAATGGTTTTGGAACTGCCTAATCTTTCAATGGATTTGGTTTCGAGGAAGCGCAAAAGCTTTACTTGGGTAGAAGAATCAATCTCGCCTATTTCATCCAAAAAAAGCGTTCCTCCCTCCGCTGATTCGAATCGACCGATTCTTTTCTCGCTAGCCCCTGTAAAAGCCCCTTTTTCATGACCGAAAAGTTCACTTTCGAGAAGGTTGGATGGCAGGGCCGCACAATGAACGGGCACAAAGGGGCCACGGGAACGATCACTATTCTGATGAATGGACTGGGCCACTAATTCCTTCCCGGTTCCCGTTTCACCGGTCAAGAGGACCGTTGCTTTGGATGGTCCAACCAATTGTATTTGCTCCAGGACTTTTTCAAGGGCAGAAGATTTCCCAAGAATTCCTTGAAAGCTGAATTTCTTGTCCAGTCGTTGATGGAGATTTGAATTTTCCTTTTGTAACTTCTTTCCTTCAAGCCCTCTCTTGATCAATAATTCCAACTTCTCAAGGTTAACGGGTTTGGATAAAAAGTCGAAAGCTCCCCTTTTCATAGCTTCAACGGCTACGTCCACCTCACCGTAGGCGGTCATCATGATGCATATCGGAGAAGTAGGATGATTAATGGAAAAATCGATTACACTCATTCCAGACTGACCGGACATTCGCAGATCGGTTAAGACGACTTCGAAACGTTCCGCTTCGATTGCATTAAAGGCTTCTTCAGGACTGGACGCTAAAAAAACCTCATAGGTGTCCTCCAAGGCAAGCTCGAGGCCCTCCCTGGTATGTTGCTCGTCATCAACTATCAATAAGTTTGGTTTCATCAACTGGAAGCTTCCGGATTTGTGGATTCAAGCAAGCCGTGCTGCGGAGATTTCCGTGGGAATCGCACGGTAACGACTGTGCCAGCATCCTGTTTGCTGTCAATGCCGACGTCTCCTCCGTGATCCCTAACGATCCGGTGAACAATCATCATTCCTATTCCATGACCATCTTTTTTTGTGGTAAAATATGGCTCGAAAACATGGGGCAAGTCTTCTTTTCGTATACCAACACCCTTATCAACGACTTGGGCAAAAATATGGTCCGTGTCAATACCTGTAACGATTCGAATATCCGAATTTTCAGGCACTGCGTCAATTGCGTTACCGATAATATTAAAAAACACCTGCTTAAGTTGCTCAACATCCCCATTGACAACAGGTTCTCTTGCACCTGCTTCCATTTTTATTTTTATTTTCTTTGCGCTTAATTCTTTTTCTCTTAAGCGTACTGTTTCCTCAATAACCGAGAGTAGATTAATTTTTTTGAAATCTGGAGTCGTTGGCCTGATTGCTTTTAGAAAATGGGAAATTATTCCGTCTAGTCTTTCAACCTCCTTTAAGCAGGTAGACAAGGATGCTTTGGATTTGGGTGTGACTTTTTCTTTCTTTTCAAGACTGCGCTGCAGAACCTGCAAATGAATATGAATGGAGTTGAGCGGGTTACCCAGTTCATGCGCTACTCCCGCAGCCAAGTCCATTATGCTCGAAACCCGTTCGCTTTCCAGTTGCTCTTCAAGATTCACCTTTTCTTCGGTCACGTCGGTCAAAACGATTGTCAGGCCGACTTTGCGATCGTCCTGCTTAGATGAATTATCATCAATGGGTACCGCGTAAATCCGGACATACCTCTGATCGGGGTAGGAAATTTTCATTTCCCGCACAACCACCTCGGCAACCGAACTGTTGCTTTTCCGGTCAAGTCCGAGCGCCCGGGCAATTTCCGGGGCAGCCCGCAGAAGAGAAACCTTCCCGGCTTGTTCTTCCTTTAGCCCGATGATTCGCCGACCTTGTCGGTTGGAATAACTTATGATCCCTTCTTCATCCAAAACAAGAATTCCATCACGTATCACGTCAAATACCGTTTCAAGTAGCTTTCTTTCCCGGGCCAACCTTTGAACCAAAATTCCAAGGTTTACCTGATCCAAGTCGTCAAGCCGACCCAAGACTTTATCCAGGGGGCTTTTTGCTGCTTTCATGGCCATATGTGATCCAGTATTCCTTTCGCTATCTCCTGCTTCGATTTCCTGCCCAATGGAATAGATTCTCCTCTGCGCGAAAGCAAGGTTACATCGTTTATATCGGAACCAAATCCAATTTCCTTGTCCGATACGTCATTCATCGCAATCCAGTCCAGGCCTTTTGCCTCTAATTTTTCCAGGGCATGCTGAAGGGGGGTTTCCGTCTCCGCGGCAAACCCTACGATCTTCTGCCCGGTTTTCCTTCTCTCGCTAAGCGCGCCTACGATGTCCTTATTCTCCACAAATTCCAAATGGGTTGGAAATTCCGCCTTTTTTCTTTTTTCCTCCCAGCATTCTCTAGGGCGATGATCGCAGACGGCGGCGGTCATAATGATGATTTGGGCATCCTGAAAAAGAGCTAACATAGTCTTTTCCATTTCAATGGCCGTTTCCACCTTATGCAATCGAACGCCTTGCGGGCCTTCGAGATGAACCGGTCCACTGACTAGGTCAACCGAGAATCCGCGATTGAACGCTTCCTCCGCCAGCGCATAACCCATTTTTCCAGATGAGGGGTTGGATATGAATCTCACGGGATCGATCCATTCCCGGGTAGGACCGGCGGATATCAGGCATTTTATATTTTTGTTCATTCTAAGAAAAGTGGCGACTTTATCTTATGTTGATGTTTGACTGTTCTGCCAATGTCAGAAACCGCGCCTCCATACTCTGCTCCCAAAAGGGAAAACATGTTGATCAACCTGAGCTTCAACCTGCTCTTGCCCATTCTCATTCTCAGAAAGGGAAAAGAATGGTTCGGTGGTAGTCTGGAAAATTGGTTGCAACCCGAGGCGGACGACAAGGCTTTGGTCGGTTCAATCATCCTGTTGATCGCTGTCTCCTTTCCCATCGCATATGGAACTTGGGATTTCTTCCGAAGAAGAAAATGGAACTTCTTGTCAATCCTAGGTGCCTTGAGCGCATTGCTGACCGGAGGAATCGGTCTCATTCCACAGGCGACGGTCTTTATGTTTGCTGTCAAGGAAGCCGCGCTCCCCGGAATACTTGGCCTCCTTACGGTGCTGACACTTAGAACCAAAAAACCACTCATTCGTTTGTTCCTGTACAACCCGGAGGTAATACGTGTTGAGTTGGTCGATCAAGCGCTGAAGGAGAGGGGTACCGAGCAACAGTTCGACCGCTTGATGATGAAGTGCACGTGGCTGATCGCTTTGTCCTTCATTCTCAGCGCCGTGCTCAACTACGTTCTTGCCCGAGCCTATGTCGAAACAGAACCAAGCATAAACATCGATCAGTTCAATCGCGAAGTAAGCGACATGTGGCTATGGAGCTTTATCGTCATCAGCATCCCCTGCATGGTCGTGAGCGCCTATGCCTTTTGGATCTTGATCAAAGGCATTCGCGAAAATGCCGGCTTGTCCCTTGAGGAAATATTAGCCCAGACTCCCCCGCCACAGAGGCAATAAGTTACCGATTCTCGAGCGAAGTATACTCGCGCAGGGTTTCCCCTTGGTAGATCTGCCTGGGCCGATGGATTTTCTTACCGTTCTCGGCAATTTCCTTCCAATGGGAAAGCCACCCGGGCGTTCTCCCGATAGCGAAAAGGACGGTAAACATGTCTGTCGGAAAGCCAAGGGCCTGCAAAATGATACCACTGTAAAAATCAACGTTGGGATAAAGCTTGCGCTCAATGAAATAGGGATCCTCCAGAGCAACTTCTTCAAGTCTGCGAGCTATATCCAAAATAGGACTGGTGACACCAAGGGCTTCCAATGCCTGATCGCTTGCATTTTTTAATATCTTGGCCCGCGGGTCGTAATTTCGGTAAACTCGATGACCAAAACCCATCAACCTTGATTTTCCCTGTTTGGCGGATTCGATAAAGCCACTTCCATCATCTCCGGATTCATGGATTTCATTTAACATTTTGATAACGGCCATATTGGCACCGCCGTGCAGGGGTCCCCATAAAGCGGAAACTGCTCCGGCCAAAGAGGCAAAGGGGTTGGCTCCTCCCGAGGCAATCATGCGGCATGTTGAAGTAGAGCAATTCTGCTCGTGGTCCGCATGCAGTAGAAAAATCTGGTCCAGGGCATTCTGCACGGCTTCGGGTATCTCATCCGATCCGTCGTCTCCGCCAAACATCATGGACAGGAAATTGCCGCAGTAACTCCTTGAAGTATCAGGCTTGGCCAATTCCTTGCCCTGAGAATTCCTATGGTGGGCGGCGGCGATAGTTCGTACCGCTGAAATGATAAGGGCCGCAACTTGGTCGAAAGATTCGAGATCCTTTGCCCGGTCATTGGTCGAAAAGTCTGGATATGCACCACCAAGAGCCTGTAGCCCGGCAGCCAAAACTGCCATCGGGTGCGCATTGCTCGGCATGGCCTTCACTGCCGTCAGTACCTCTGGCGGAAGTTCGCAATAATCCGAAACCCTTTGCCTGAACTCTTGCAAGGCAGAGCTGGAGGGCAGGTTTCCGTATAGCAACAGATAGGCAGATTCCAAGAAAGTCGATTTCTCGGCAAGCTCGGCTATGTCATAACCACGGTATCTCAATATGCCCTTGTCTCCGTCAATAAAGGTAACCGCGCTTTCGCAAGAGCCGGTGTTTCCATAGCCATCGTCAAAAGTGATCACCTTGCTTTCCTTGCGAAGACGGCTGATGTCAATGGCCCGTTCCTGCTCGGTTCCGGTAATCACGTTAAGAGTATATTTTTGATCGCCTATTTCTAGGTCTGCAGAGTCAGGCATAACGAATGGGGTAAAAAAAGGGTAAATTACATTTCTGCCATCACTAGGAGATTTTTTCAAGAAAGTTCCTGTATATTTGCAATCCCTTGGCCTGACTTTTTTCGGGATGAAATTGGGTTGCAAAACAATTACCGAAGGAAATCCCGCTCGTAAACTGATAGCCGTAATAGGTTTTCATAACGTCCAGTTTGTCATCTTCACTGGTTACGTGATAACTGTGAACGAAATAAAATTGATCTCCGTTTGCCAGTTTGAGCGTCATAGGGTCACCCGGTGGCAATTCCCATTTAACCGCATTCCATCCCATGTGGGGAATCTTAAGCTCGTCGGAAATCGAGAACCGCTTAACGTAACCCGAAAAAATGCCTAAGCCTTCACCTTCTCCCTCTTCTGATCGCTCAAAGAGAACCTGTAGCCCCAAACAGATTCCAAAATATGGTTTTCCGAGCTCGATCCACCGTATGATCGCTTCATCCAAGGACGACAGGCGCAATGCCCGAATACATTGATCAAAGGTCCCCTGTCCGGGAAAGACCAACGCTTCCATGTTGGCGAATTGACTGGGCTCGGTTACTATATGGGCTTCTGCACCAAGAAACTCAAAGGCCTTTACCACACTCCGAAGGTTGCCCGTCCCATAATCAATAATCCCGATTTTGCGGGCTACACTCACTCGGGTTGGTCCTTAAGAGGAAAGGGTTCCTTTTGTCGACGGAATCGTTCCTTCCAAGCGATGTTCGACTTGAGTGGCGATATCCAACGATTTGGCAAAGCCCTTGAATATGGCTTCAGCCACATGATGGGGCTCCTCGCCATGTTCAAGGCGGATATGGAGGTTGCAGGCCACTTCGTTGGCAAACGCCTGAAAAAATTCCTTGAACAACTGAATGTTAAAATCCCGAACGAGAGAAATCGGAGGGTCTGCCTCGAAGACCAAGAATCCCCGGTTACTCAGGTCCAGCGCAACGGTGACCAGGGTTTCGTCCATAGGAAGAATGAAAAAGCCGTATCGCTTGATGCCCGACTTGTCTCCCAGCGCTTCCCTAAATGCCTGCCCCAAGCTAATCCCCATATCCTCGACCAAATGGTGGTAATCTATTTGGATGTCACCCTCCGCCTTTATCGAAAGGTCAAAAAAGCCATGTCGCGAGAAAAGGGTAAGCATATGATCAAGAAAGGGGATGCCTGTTGCAATTTCACCCTGACCCGTACCATCCAGACCCAAACTTATATTAATTTGGGTTTCCTGAGTATCTCGGTTTACTACTGCTGTTCTTGGTGTATCCATTCCATTAACCTTTTGTACAGAATATCCATATCCTGCCGATTGCCAATACTGATTCTGACATGGGATGCGGTCCGTTCATGCTGAGGAAAATAACGAATCAATATTCTCCTCGATGCCAAAAACTCAAACAAGTCTTTTGCCACGGCAGGCCCAGTCGCCCCATTGGCATTCACGGGTCTGGCGAAGACGAAGTTCGCACCGCTTGGAGAAGTCTCCCATTTCCATTCATTTAGCTTGGAAACAAGCCTTTCCCTTTCCTTGATGATTTCATTTCGCGTCTTCTCAAAATAAACTCGATCCTTCAGGCATGCAGAAGCAGCGACTTGGGCCAACCTGTCGACATTGTAAACGTCACGGGCTTGATCAAGCACTGATACAACCTCCGGGGAAGAGAGTCCGTACCCTAGGCGCAACCCGGCAAGGGAATAGGACTTGGACATTGTCCGCGTAATGATGAGGTTGGAAAATTCATCAAGAAGGCACAAGGCATTTTGCTCGGCAAAATCCGCATATGCTTCGTCAATGACGACGATTCCTTCGAATTCCTTCAAGATTTGCCTGAAGCAATCAACAGAATATTCACGGCCGCTCGGGGCATGCGGACTCGTTATGAAAAAAAGGTTTGCTCCGGAACCAATTACAGATTCCGGATCCACCGAAAAAGCGTCATCCGCAAAAGGGACTCGTATCAGAGCCGAACCTTGAAGGGACGCCACCACCTCGTACAGAGAATAACTGGGGTCTAGCATGCCGACTTTCAAATTTTCATCCGAAAAGCAACGGGTGCATAAATTCAGGATATCATCTGACCCATTTCCAACAATGACCTGTTGGGCGCTCAAGCCATGCAACGTGGAAATACAATCTCTTAGCTCATATGCCGGCGGGTTGGGATACAACCTGAGAGATTCCAATTCGCCAAGTACGGCATTTTTAATCTCCGGGCTGGGAGGGTAGGGGTTCTCGTTGGTGTTAAGCTTGATCGCCTCACCGCCTGAAACAGGTTGTTCCCCAGGCACATAGGCTTTGTGGGAACATATGTTTCGGGAGCGGTATTGCGCGCCATACTCCATAAGTTCAATCGTTCTTTCCGACCCGCATGGAAAGGGCTCGCCCATGGGCATCCAGTTTTTCCATAAGAGCAAACTCGGTCACAACCGGCAGCGCTTTTTTCGCAGCAACCTCATCGTATCTGATGAAACTAGTCCTGCGAAGAAAGTCGTTGAGCTTCAGGCCCGAAGAGAAGCGTGACGATCTGCCAGTCGGCAGAACATGGCTTGGTCCGGCCGCGAAATCACCCAGGGAAGTCGCCGTACAATGCCCCATTAGGAATGCTCCTGCCGTCGAAATTTCTTTGGTAAGGAAGGGCAATTTATCCTCGGACACCTGAAGTTCAAGATGCTCGGGCGCAACGAAGGTTGCCACCTCGGATACCCTTCGGAGCTCGGGCAGAAAAATCGATCGAAAGCCACATTCCAATACTTTTTCGATGGCGTTCTTGTGGGAAAGCGTTTGAACCTGGTTTTCCAATTCTTGGGCAACTTTTGGAAAGATGCTTTCCTCGGTAAAAAGAAAGTAAATCTTTTCTTTACCTGAGCCGTGTTCCGCCTGGGCCAACAATGCCGCAGCTACGAAAGCAGGGTTCGCCGTCTCGTCCGCAATCACCATAACTTCGCTCGGTCCAGGGAGAAGATCGATGCCGACAGCCCCGAAGGCCTGCCTCTTGGCTTCGTTCACATAGGCGTTGCCCGGGCCATAGATTTTGTCGACGGCTGGTATTGATTCCGTTCCATAAGCCAGAGCCGCTATGGCCTGTGCCCCGCCAACCCTGTAGACTTCGCTGACACCAAGCGTCTTTAGCGCGCCCAAAAGCTGAAAGGCTACTTCGCCGTTTGGGCCTGGTGGGGTAACAACCGCTATTTCGGAAACCCCTGCCACCTTTGCCAAGGTTACGGTCATTATAACAGTTGAAACCAGTGGCACGTTTCCACCGGGAACGTAAATTCCGACACGCTTGATCGGGTAATGCTTTTCTCCGACCTCAGCTCCATGCTCGTTACTCGCGCTCCAATCCGAAGGAATGCTTTTCTCATGGAATAATTGCACGTTCCGGATGGCTTCCCTTATACTTTCGCGTTCCGCATCCGTTAATTTTGCCTCTGCAACATCCAGTTCTTCTTGTTTTAAGAGAATCTGATCAGGCAAAAGTGATGCGTGATCGTAAAGCTTGGTTTTTTCGAGTAGCGCGCCGTCGCCACCATCGCGGACGGCTTTTACTATTTCCGAAACCGTTTCAATTACTTCAGGATCCGGAACCGACGCAGATGCAAAACCCTTGAGTTCCAAGAGAAGGTCTTCGGAGTCTTGCAGGTAGGAAAATTTCATGCGAGACAGTCTCTATTCCCACTCGATGGTACTTGGGGGTTTCGAACTGATATCGTAAACCACCCGGTTCGCGCCTTTAACTTCATTGATAATCCGATTGGACACCTTTCTCAAAAGCTTATCCGGCAACTGGGCCCAATCAGCGGTCATGGCATCGCTACTTGTGACAGCCCTTAGGGAAATTACGTTTTCATAGGTTCTTTCATCACCCATGACCCCAACACTTCGTACGGGAAGAAAAACGCAGAATGCCTGCCAAAGCTTGTGATACCAGCCGTGGGAAATCAATTCGTCGATGAAAATGGCATCCGCTTCTCTAAGGACACGCAGTCGCTGCTGGTGAATGGCGCCAACAACCCGAACACCCAAGCCCGGCCCCGGAAATGGGTGTCGCATGAGCACTGCCTCAGGCAGGCCCAAGGTTCTTCCCAGGGCGCGAACCTCATCCTTGAAAAGCTCTCGCAAGGGTTCCAGCAATTCGAGCTTCATCTTCTTGGGAAGCCCGCCCACGTTATGGTGGCTTTTGATTAACGCGGCCGGATTGCCTCCTATGGGAACGCTTTCTATGACATCAGGATACAAGGTTCCTTGAGCCAAAAAATGAATGTCACCGAGTTTTTTAACTTCGTCGTCGAATACCTGTATAAACGTCTTTCCAATGATTTTTCTTTTGGTCTCGGGATTGGTCACTCCCTTGAGTCGGTTGAGAAAAAGCGCGCCGGCGCAAGCAACCTTCAATTTCCCGGGGATATGGTTTTTGAAGAGTTGCTTCACTTGTTCTCGTTCATTTAAGCGCAACAGTCCGTTGTCCACAAAAATACAGGTAAGCTGATTGCCTATTGCGCGGTGAATAAGGGCCGCCGCCACGGAAGAGTCAACACCTCCGCTAAGGCCGAGGATCACTCTTCTGTCGCCTACTTGAGAACGTATGTTGCGGATGGAAGATTCGGTAAAGTCTTCCATGCTCCAATCTCCCTTGCATCCGCAGACTCCCACTAGAAAATTTCTTATGATCTCAGTTCCATGCTCAGAGTGCTCGACCTCCGGATGGAACTGAAGGCCGTAAAACTTTCTTTTCGGGTCTTCAATGGCGGCAAAACTAGAATTTTCCGTCCTCGCAAGCTCACGAAAACCCGAGGGCAACTTCGTCAAGCAATCACCATGGGAATTCCACACTGTAAAATTCTTGGTCAAACCCTTGAAGAGGGGGCCCTTTCTGTTAATTGAAAGTTTTCCCCGCCCGTATTCCCTGCGTTGACTTGATTTGACTTCCCCTCCCAGCATTTTGCCCATTAGTTGGAGACCATAACAAATTCCGAGCATAGGAATGCCCAGATTGAACAGTTGCTTGGAGGGCTTGGGGGCGCCTTTGGCCAACACGCTGGCAGGTCCTCCGGATAAAACCAAACCCACTGGGTCAATTTTCCTTATCTCACTGACTGGGGTGTCGTAAGGCAAAACCTTTGAATAAACTTTTGCCTCTCTAATGCGTCGCGCGATTACCTGAGTGTACTGAGACCCAAAATCCAAAACTACAATTGCTTGTGCCATATCTAAATGATTTTTCTCATGAGTTTGACCATGAAATTGCCGAAAACTAACGAGAAAAAGGGCTTGCCCTCCTCATTGCAACACAAACCTAGGATTTTCGGGTTTTCAGCTCATTTTTGAGCCACACCCAGAAACCTCTAAGGTTCCGAAAAGACCGCTCAATCCTTTGACTTTTGCTCTTCGTCTTTCGAGTCAGAGTCTTCTTCGGTTTCTTCCTCTGATCCTGATTCGGCTGGTTCTTCGGTATCAGTTTCCGTTCCATCCTCAGCTGAGTCTTCCTTAGCTTCTGGCTCAGCAACCTCAGGTTCGGCCTCTGCACTTGCTTCAGGCTCTCCTTCGGTAGCGTTCTCCTCGACTACAGCCTCCGTTTCTTCGTTTTCCGCATCAACCACAGCCTCTTCCGGGGTTTCTTCGGTAGCTTCAGAATCAGTTTCTTGGGGTTCAGGCTCGGGTGTCTTCTTTGCCTCCTTAACCGACTCCTTGCTTGAGGCTTTCTTCTTCTTTGCCTTTTTCTTTGGAGCGTCCTCGACAAATTCAATGATAGCCATATCGGCAGCATCACCAAGTCGAGGCATTGCCAATTTGTAAATCCTCGTATAACCACCGTTGCGCTTGACAAATTGTTCAACCAATTCGTCAAAGAGTTTCTTTACTGCTTTCTTACTCCTCAAGCGGGAAATCGCAAGCCGTCGATAGTGAACCTTTTTTGCGGCATCGTCAGACGCATTGGCTTTTTTAGCCAAGGTGATAGCTTTCTCTATAGTTGGTCGAAGCGCTCTTGCTTTGGCCTGCGTGGTTTTGATCCTG
>JAOLZO010000016.1 GCA_028343845.1 Verrucomicrobiota bacterium
ATTGGGTTCCTCGGCCAAAATCGAGTTTTCATCCGAGCGGGTCAAGTTGACTTTTGTCTTAACCCCCTCGTCGCCCACCCAATAGGCGTAGATCCCAGTCTTTTCTTCTTTCTCCGAAAGGGCAAAGGCCGTCTTTCTGACCTTGATCGGTTCCCCGGCCAAATGTTCTCTCCAATCCTGCGGATTGCTTACGTCATAGGTATCCAGCAACAAGGGCTTCTTGAGAATCCATACGGTTTCGTTGCTATCCGCCGGATCAGGCAAACCGATCAGGGGATGAGCGTAGGAACGTTCTCGCAAGGGTTTCGATTCACCGAGAAGCTTGTCCGTCTTGACCACCTTTTCATAATCCTCCCACGCATTGTCCAAGGAGCCGTATGGCTCGGCTCGGTCCTCCTTTAGAATCCCGTCAGGAACCCCAAAGAGGTTCTCCATGGATTGGAAAATTCCACCGGAAGAAAAAATTCCCAGCTTTTTCTGGTACCCTTCGTTTCCACTGACCAACCAAGCAACCTCGACCTCCGGGTGCGGATCATAATCAGTGTCGTACATGGTCTCCCGATTGCCAACGTTTCCGGTTTCCAAGTTCTTGGGCGTCGGGCTGATTCCAGGGGTAGAGCCACCGTTACTGGCCCGGTGTTTCCAAACTCCCGTCCAGTACCTCTGCCCGAAAGGCAGCTTGTCAATCTGTCCGTTTTCATTCAGGTCAATGCCTTCGGTCGGAGTGACGGACGGATCGTATGGATTTTCGGTATATTGGGCGGTCGTTTCTATCCTTTCGTCAAGCAGATCGGCCGTACCGGAGACTCTGGTGTCCGGCCCAAGATGTTTTTGGAGCTCACCAAGGGCAACCATCATCCCCATTCGGGCATTCGCCTGAGACAAGACCCTTTGTTTTCTAAGCTCCGCCAAACTAAGGTCAGTCCCCACCAAACTTACCAAAGAAACTACCAAGAGAAATACAAGGCTCATCAAGGCAAGGGCCAAGACGAGGGCAAATCCTCTTCTTTTGTTATCTGACAAGGCTAAGGGAACTGAAGGCATGTTCTGCGAGCTTACCATACAAGGAAGCCCGAAAGGACAGATTGCGCAACCTAAAAAAAGTATGCACTAGCGCTGCAGAATCGATTTAAAGTCCTCCTCCGTAGGCCAATATTTCTCAATTTCCTCAACGGGGGGAATTTCAAGTGGTCGAATTACACGGAAACCGACAAAGATGGCATCGGTGTGATACCATACGCTCTTGGGAATTTGCGGGTCTTGTTGTTTCCATGCCTCTTCCGATCCGATACGGGCAGCGCTTCGGTGACTTGAAGCACCATCATCCCAGGAACCACCCTTGACCACCCTCGGATAGACGGTATTCGGGGCGACGAGAGGATTGACTTTCAATGTTTTGGGGGCTGCCTGCGGAGGAGGCGCGTACTGATCGAGAACCCACTCCCAAACATTTCCATGCATATCATAAAGCCCGAGCGGATTAGGCGTTTTCTGACCAATTTTCTGATATTTGAAGCGGCTGTTTCCGACATGCCAGGAATGAGTGGACAGTTCTTTGGAGTCATCGCCGAAACTGTAGGCGGTCTTGGTACCGGCCTTGCAGGCGTATTCCCATTCCGCCTCGGTAGGCAATCGATAGAATTTCCCCGTTCGGGCACTCAGCCACATGGAGTACATTTTGGCCGAGAGTTGTGTCATGCAAATCGCAGGATGACCACTCTTCCCCATGCCAAAAGACATGTCGACATAGGGAGGAGTAGGCTTCGTCACGGCATCGACAAGCTCATCTCTCTCGGTCTTTTTCGTCTTGTTGTACTCGCGGTTGCTCTTGTCCAGGCTGAGCATCCAAAGTTCGTACTCGTCCCAAGTCACTTCATGTTTGCCCATCCAAAAGCTGGAAACCTTGACCGGATGAGCCGGAAACTCGTTTTTTCCACGCTTGGGATCATCGGCGGAGCTTCCCATGACAAATTCACCACCCTTGACAGGAAGCATTTCAAAGCTAACCCCAGAGGTCTTTATATCCTCCTTATAACCGGTGAATTCCTGCTTGTCCTTTCCTACCGAAAAGCCAAGTTCGCGATACAAATCCTTTGGCAACATTCCCAGAACAGAGGAGTTTTTCTTCTTCGGGAGTAACTTGGCGGATTCCGGCCAATCGGCCCCTTCCTCAATCCAACGCCGGAGCATGAACAGGTCGGTCGCGGAAAGAGGATCGTTGCCCTCGGGAGGCATGACCAGTTCGTCATCTTCAGGAAGCGTGCACAAGACCCAAAAATCACTATCAAGGGGTTCACCTGGGACAAGCACCGTTTCAGAAGCGAAGGCATGCTCGAAGGTATCGAGCCTGAGTTTCCCCTTCACCTTCTTTTCATAATGACAGGCGACGCAATTGAGCTCAAGGATGGGTTGCACGTGTTCGACAAAATCCACCTGCTTGGGAAGCCTTTTCTGGGGCGTAAGTTTTTCCTTGTCCGGCCACTTCGCCCCTTCCTTGATCCAATCGCTGAGAATTTTTTTCTCGAACTTAGTCAAGGGGTAATCCTTGTCCTCATGCTTGACCGGGGGCATGACAAGATCGTCATCTGAGGGCAGGGTTGTAGTCCAATAAAGCGAACTGTCCTCAGGCTTGCCCGGGACAATGACTTCGTCGCCCGCAAAGGCGGACGCTTTGTTATCAAACCGGATCTTTCCTTTGGCGTTGTCTTCACGGTGACAACTTACGCAGTTGTGCTCCAAGATTGGCTTAACGTCCCTGAGGAACTCGATTTCACCAAGGGCGCTTACAACGGAAAAAAAGAAAAAACAGGCTATGTGCCAAGAGAAAATGGGATATTTCATATATTGGAATATAATAGGCTTGTAGTAGAATATCTCAAAATTAAACCTTTAGGAAAAGAACAAAGAAGCTGTTTACGTCGTTTTTATTATGCAATGCGGAATTTTATTACTGTTTTTCGGTTTTTTGATAACTTGCCATGGGTATCAAGTTTTCGAAAAGGATTGCATGGGCACGAAGTTCATCGTGCTTATCGACGAGGATGACAAGAAAAAAGCCGAACAAGGCGCCGCAGCAGCCTTCAAGGAAGGACAGAGACTCAATATGGTGCTCAGTGATTACGAGAGCGCGAGCGAGCTTTTTCGGTTTTCAGAAAGTTCCGGATCCGGGACGAAATTCGCGCTTTCCGGTGACCTGTTCAAGGTTCTAAGTCACGGGCAGGAGTTGTCCCGTCAAACCGACGGTAGCTTTGACGTCACGGTCGGACCGCTTTCCCGTCTCTGGCGGATTGCCCGTTTGCGCAAGAAAATGCCTCCCAAGGAAAAACTGACCTCAGCGAAGAGGCGAGTTGGGTACCAGAACCTGCTGCTTTCCGCAAAGAACCGAACGGGTTCGCTGACTACCTCCGGCATGGCGCTTGACCTCGGGGGTATTGCGAAGGGCTATGCCGCGGACATAATGCTGCAAACGCTAAGGAACAAAGGCTTGGAAAGATGCATGATCGATGCCGGGGGCGATCTGGTGGTGGGATCTCCGCCTCGAGGGGAAAAAGGATGGAGGGTGAAGATCGGTGGTCGAAAGCACCCGGACTTGCCAACCCTCCACCTATCTAACGTCGCGGTAGCTACTTCCGGAGATTTGGAACAGTTCGTCCACTTGAATGGAAAACGGTACTCCCATCTTATCGACCCGGTCTCCGGGCTCGGATTAACCTCCCAATGCCAAGTCACGGTTATCGCCCCCTCCGGAATGGAGGCGGACTCACTGGCTTCCGCATGCTTGGTTCTGGGACTGCCAAAATCAAAAACACTACTTGAGCGCAAAGATGGGGCAAGCGCCTATTACCTCACGAAAGATGATGCTGGCACAAACTGTACCCAAATCGGAATGAAGTGAGGGAAAGCATTTTCTCTTGTCATCAATGTAACATTTGTACATTTTGTGCCTTTACCCTCAATTTACTATGTCAAGAATTTGCGCAATAACAGGAAAACGGCCCCGAGTAGGCGGGCGTATCATACGTAAGGGAGTCAGCAAGAAATCCGGTGGCATTGGCTTGCAGCTCGTCAAAGTCAACAAAAGGAAATTCCGGCCCAACGTGCAACGCATTCGGGTCAAGCTTCCCAGCGGTCAAGTAAAGAGAATGTGGGTTTGCGCCAAGGCGATCAAAGCGGGCAAGATCCAAAAAGCCTGAGGCGTCAAGCTACCCTCCTTGCGGTTTTCACGTTAGGAAGGCCTCGTCATGAGTGAGGAGATTCGTTACATGCACCGCTACAAGGGATGCATGGAAACCGAATTGGTACTGGGAGACCGTTGGCTAAAGATCATTTACGCATCGCCTTTCGGACGCCTGCCTCTTTGGCTGGCCATCAAAAGAGCTTGGTTTTCAAAGTGGTACGGAAGAAAAATGAGCCGCCCGGAAAGCAAGTCCAGAATAGCCCCTTTTATTGAAGAATTCCAAGTCGACGAGGAGGAATTGGCGGAACCGGTTGAGACCCATGGCTGCTTCAATGATTTTTTCATCCGCAAGCTTAAGAAAGAAGCCCGTCCGATATGCAAGGGTCACGATGAGATCGCATTTCCTGCCGACGGCCGGCATTTGGGGTTTCAGCGCATTTCCGAGACATCCTCTATTTTCGTCAAAGGTCAAAATTTCGACCTTCCCTCGCTCTTTGGTTCTCAAGATCTCGCAAAGCCATATGAAAAGGGCTCTTTGGTCATCAGCAGGCTTTGCCCCGTCGACTATCACAGGTTTCATTTCCCCGTCGACGGCTTCGCATCCAAGCCTGACTTGATCAACGGCCCGCTATACTCAGTCAACCCGATAGCCCTCAGAAAAAATATCTCCATTCTTTGGAAAAACAAGCGCTATCTCAACTTCTGCGACAGTCCTCAGGTAGGCCGAGTCGCTCAATTTCTCGTTGGAGCAACCTGCGTGGGCTCGGTTACTCTCACCGCCGATCTGCCTTGCGAGGTCAGTAAAGGAGAGGAATTCGGGTATTTTTCTTTCGGAGGCTCCACTGTCTTGACTTTATTCGAAGAAAATAAGGTCGCTTTGAGTAACGATCTCCTGGAATGTTCTTCCCGATGCATTGAGCTTTACGCGCGCATGGGAGATGAGATGGGAACGCTCTGCCAAAAGTAATCTCTCTCCTTGCGCAAAAGCAAAGATCGAAGTAAGGATTAGGTAACCGCCAACGCCCGAATGCAAAATTTGATGACCGCCAAATCACAAAGTCGTGGGTTTACCCTCCTCGAACTGCTCGTCGCCGTCTCCGTAACCGCGCTACTTGCAGCCATGCTTTTGAACATAACCTCCCAAGTCTTGACGAGCCAAACCCAAGCATCCGGAGATTTGGAGACCAACCAGGCGGCTCAGTTCATCCTGGACCGCATACAGGAAGACCTTCAGTGCGCCGTTTATCGCAACGACGGAAACGTCTGGTTAGCCGCCACCATATTGAATGACACCGAAAACAGCGGTAGCTGGAACAATTCAGCTGGAGCAACAAAGCCCAGTACGACATCAGTCCGGCTAACTACTGAGGATTGGGACGACGCCCCGGAAGACCCAATTGCCGAAGCCAACAACCAATGGCCCTTGATCGACTCGAGATTCGGGGTAGGGGGTACTTGGTTGCGCTTTTTTTCTCAAGCCCCTGAACTGGACCCCAATGCAGAGAACACCGGCGGAGTACGGGCAATTGGATATCAAATCCTGCGATACGGACTTACGGGTTCGAAAACCTCAATGCCTAAATACCAACTTTTCAGGTCAGACGTATCCACCGCGAAAACCTTTGAAGCAGGCTATAACCTTCACCCTGTTGAGGGGGCTTATCTCTCCAGTGCAAAGGATGGTAGTCGGGTGCCGCAAAATATCGTAAACCCCATTTTCAATGACGGAAGCAGTCCTTCTACTGATTTTTCCCTGGCCGCCAATGTCATAGACTTCGGAGTCCGAGCCTATTTGATTGAGAAAAACAATGAGGGCACGGGGTTCCTTCGGCAAATCTTCCCTGACGTAAACGCTACATCTTCAGGAAACGCATTGAGTAGCCAGTTGCTGGCAACCAACAACCCGACCTACAGAACCAATGCAAACGAACAGCTTTACGCCTTCCCTGAGGTTGTCGACATAATGGTGAGAATCCTGACCACTGAGGGCGCATCCGCTATCTCGGCCTATGAAGAGGGTCTGGTCAAGGCACCCGACGGTTTTTCTTCAGACGAATATTGGTGGGACATTGCCGAGCGCAATTCCGAAGTATACGTCCGCAGAATAAGAGTGCTCCCGTCAGGCATCTAGTTCGGTAAACTGCGGATTTATACAAAGCCCTTCTGTTTGCGATATTTAAGCGGGGTAACCCCCATTTGCTTACGGAAATGTTGAGTAAAGGAGCTTTGGTCGTAAAACCCATTGTCCTTGGCAATGTCAGAGAGTTTGTTGCCGGTAGTCAATAAATCGTCGCAGGCGGCTTCAATTCGCGTTCTCGTAATGAATTGCATTGGTGCCACACCGAAAAGTTCGACGAAACCACGATGAAGCTTTCGGTGATTAAGTCTGGATACCTTGATAAGATCGGCTATCGCCAACTCAGTCCTGAAATTCTTGCGAATATAACTAACCGCCCGTCCGATCTCATCGTCCCGTTCCCATTTCAATTCGCCGTCTCCGTAAGGTCGAACGGTACCGATGATTCCTACAACCTCGCCATTCCGGTCAAACAAGGGGTACTTGTTCGTTAGATACCAATCAGGCAGTCCTTGGCTATTGAAAACCAACTCCAAGATGTTGAGCATCGGCTTTTTACTTTCAATGACCAAGCGGTCATCCCGGCGGAAGTGCTCGGCCAACCTGGGAGGAAACAAATCGAAATCGGTTTTCCCTAACAATTCCCGTTCGCTCGAAAGCCCGAGCCGAGGAAGAAACCCTTCGTTTACTGAAACTAACCTATGGTTAACGTCCTTAACAAAAAAGGACACTCCGGGAATGTTATCGAAAAGAATCTTTATCTGAACGGAATCACAGTTAGAGGATTCGAACCAATCCCCTAAAATACAAGGAGTCGTCCCGGGAATAGACTTTTCGGCATTCATTTTTTTATGTCAATACTGACAATAGATAAAATTGGCAATAACTTTTCAAGGATGCACCAACGAAGTAATGCCTGATTTTCAATATAAAACCGAGAAAATAATTACACCCATTTCTAAACTCATTAAATTATACAAGAGCAACTTACACAATCCCAAAGGTGCTTATGCTGCTTAAAACGGCACCACCCAAAGGTAAAAACGTCATATGAAAATAATTTTGTCTTATCCCCTTTTTTTATGCAATTTCTAGCCTTCGCAATCCACCCATCCAACGAAAAATGGTACGGCTAGCATTTTTTATTCCAGCAGTTTCGACCTGCTAATGCGGATTGAACCAAGATAGGGTTCAACTGGGAAACCGGAGCCCCGAACGTTCCGGGCTTTCGCCCAAGGCCTTTATTCCAGGTTGAGTTTTTTCAGCTTGGGCCGGATCACAAAGGTGCAATATCCTTCGTTCGGATTTTTCTTATAGTAATCCTGATGGTAGTCCTCTGCAGGATAAAATACCGGAGCCTCGACAATTTCGGTAACCACCGG
The DNA here is from genome assembly GCA_028343845.1 of Verrucomicrobiota bacterium. Taxonomy (GTDB): domain Bacteria; phylum Verrucomicrobiota; class Verrucomicrobiia; order Opitutales; family Seribacteraceae; genus Seribacter. The sequence continues at coordinate 7,637 of JAOLZO010000016.1, forward strand.
ATCAATGAATTTATCGGTGAGTTTTTTCTTCCAGGCAACCGCAAGTTTTCGTTGCTTCTTACTCAAATACATAATGGTTGAACGATACTGAGTACCTACGTCAGCTCCTTGTCTGTTCAAGGTGGTAGGATCATGGCACTCTCCAAAAACAGAGAGGATTTTTTGGAAACTTATCACGGCCGGGTCATAAACAATCTTAATCACTTCCGCATGACCGGAAGTCCCGGTGCAAATTTCCTTATAAGTCGGGTTTTTCGTAGCTCCTCCGGCGTATCCGGAAACGACTTCCTTTACACCATCGAACATTTCGAAAACAGCTTCCGTACACCAAAAGCATCCGCCTCCAATAATTGCGACTTCCTCCTTCTTTGGCACTTCTCCGGATGACTTTTTTGTCTCGTTATTCATAATTTCAGGGTCTCGCCCAAGTTCTTGGTTTTCCAGCGATAATTGTTCGTCACCTGTTTTGCATGAAACCAACGTCATCAAACCAAGCACAAAGATTCGTATCAATATATCATTCATTGTCCGTACTCCTTTCCCGTAATCCATTCGTGACCACTTGTTAATAATAATTTATCAGCTGCCAAAGGCCCCCATGTTCCGGCAGAATAACTTTCCAAGCCCCGTCTTCCTTGGCTTGACCAATATTCCAGGACAGGGCTAAGCAAACCCCATGAGGTTTCGGCTTCGTCTCCCCTAATGAATAGCGTACCATCCCCATTAAGCGCATCAAGGATCAACCGCTCGTAAGCTTCGGGGGTATTCGATCCGAAAGTAGTTTCATAACCAAAAGCAAGCTTGATGGGTTGAAGCTTCGTTTCCAGCCCCGGGGTTTTGGAATTGAGGTAAAGGGTCACGCCCTCGTTAGGTTGGATTCTTATGACCAACAAGTTGGGCGCTACGTTAAAACGCTTTCCTTCGCCGAAAAGAATGGCTGGCGGCCTGCCAAACTGAACGACGATCTCACTCGCCTTCATGGCCAGCCGCTTTCCTGAACGAATGTAAAAAGGCACGCCCTTCCACCTCCAGTTGTCCAAGGACAGACGCAGCGCAGTATAGGTCTCGGTAAAAGAATCCTCCGGAATTCCCTCTTCCTCCAAATAACCGTTAGCCCTTTTGCTTCCAACCAGTCCCTCGGTATAGACCCCTCTTACGACTTCCGGGTCGTCTCCCTCCAAAGCAAGAGGCTTCAAGGCCTTCAAGGCCTTCACCTTCTCGTCCCTGATGGCCTCCGGGTCAAGGGAGGACGGAGGTTCCATGGCAGTAAGAGCGAGGAGTTGCATAACGTGATTCTGAATCATGTCACGCATGGCTCCGCTCCTGTCATAATAACCACCCCGGCTGCCTACTCCCAAATCTTCGGAAACGGTGATTTGAACACTCGAAACGTAATGTCTATTCCATACGGGTTCGAAAATCGCATTGGCAAACCTTTGCACAAGGAGGCTCTGAACGGTTTCCTTGCCCAAGTAGTGATCTATGCGAAAAACCTGAGACTCGTCGAATCTACGGTTGATCACCTCATTAAGTTCATGGGCGCTCGTCAGATCCCTCCCGAAAGGTTTTTCGATAATTACCTTGGACGCAGTATTTTGGCCTTGGTGACGCTTGGCCAGGCCGCTGGCGCCAAGATTTTCCAAGATAGGCATAAAGACGCCGGGAGGCGTGGATACGTAAAAGAGGCATTGGGCGGGCGAACCGATTGCTTTCTCAATGACGGAGATCTTTTCCTCCAGCTTCTCAAAACTTCCCAAATCGTCGTAGGGACCCGCATGAAAAGAAATATTTGCCGACAGCGAATTCCAATTTTCTTCTTCGATTTTTCTTCTGGAATGGGATTCCAGGGATTTTTTCAAGTACTGCCGGAAGGCATCGTCACTCATTTCGGAGCGACCGTAACCAATCAGATGACAGCAACTTGGCAGCAAACCGTCTTTGGATAGGTTGAAAATCGCAGGGGCGAGTTTTCTTGCCGTCAAATCACCCGAAGCACCGAATATTACGATTACCGTCGGAGGCGTTGCCTGCGTTGAACCGGAAGGAGTGGAGTGAGAATGCGAACTCGTCATGATCAAACCTGATATTAATGAATCAGCTAACGAAATATGGCAACGTTTTCATGGTGAAAAATTTGAGGTTTTCCATCTTGGAGAACAGGCAGATCGATTTCAATAACGTCAAAACGATAGTTTTCGGGAGAAGGCTCGGTGAAGGAAAGATATGCCTTGAAGGCGCGAAGCAGAGTCTTTCTCTTCCGCTTGTCAATTGAATGAAAGCCTTTGACCAAAGCGAGTTGCGATCTAGCCCTGATTTCCACAAAGACAAGAACTCCTTCCTTAAGGCAAACAACGTCAATTTCCAACCGCCGGTCCAAAGGACTCCTCCAGTTTGCCACCTTGATTGAGAATCCCTTGGATTTCAGAAATTTCCTCCCCAACCATTCACCATATCTTCCGCTAAAAGAGGAATCTCCACTTTTCGGACGTTTTCCCAAAGACCAAAAAGTTCTTTCAAGCGCATGCCTGAACCGAGCCTGGAACCTTACCGCCATTCGTGCTTGGGATACCTGCCCGAGAGTTCTTTTTTAATCTGCGGGTAGGAACCCTCCCAGAAAGCGGGCAAATCCGAAGTCAATTGGCAACTTCTGCCATTAGGCGCAAGAATATCGATAACCAAATCATATTTCCCATACACGATCTTCGGGTTTTCGGCTATATCATACAGGTCCTGAAGATAAGCTGAAACTTGAGCATTTTGGGCGTCGTATTTCACGGGATAAGGCCTTTTCCCGTTTTTCAGATCGATAACCTCCGGAACGGCATCGTCGAGGACGAGCAGTTGATCATCTCCGTAAGAACGTTTGACATAAGGCAAAACCTCTTGGTTGCGGATCGATTTCCAACTGGTTTGCCCCGTGCAAATTTCATGATATAACAAGTTTATGGACTCCTCATCCAGTGGTTCGATTTCATATTCAGGAAAATTTTGATGCAGAAATTCAATTCTTGCGATAAACCTCTGAACTTGAACGTTCCAGTTTTTCAATACCAGTTCGCCGGCAGACAAGGCTTTTGCATAGGCAACGGTAACTTCCTCATCCGAGACGTCAAAGGACTCCTTCACCGAGAACTTTTGCGTGCCGATCTTTGAATATTTCCTGCTTATTACTTTTCTAGAATCCAAATCCAGATAAACGTCCGATTGCTCAGTGATTTTATCATCAAAAACTTCCCTGATCCAATCCTCTCGAATTTCCGAAACCCATTCCATTTGAAGAGAGACCTTACCCTTGAGCGATTTCTCGACTATTCGCAGGGGCAATACCCATTGGGAACCGGAAATTAACGAGTTGCCGGAAAGATGAACGTTCCGGCCTTCAGTAGTTTCGTAAAGGTTTGTACCCCTGCTTTTTAAAAAACAAAGATTCTGAGGAAAAGCTTCCAGGAGAACTTTGAAGAATGGTTCGTTTTCCGGAAACTGGAATGAAAATTCTCCCCAACCTACTTGCCTGCACATTTGTACGGCTATTTTTTCCGCTTCCATACAACGGAGACCGTGAATTCCTTCATCTCGGCATTTGTCGGGAGAGAAATGATTGGCTTTTGCATAATCGTATGCACGCAACAAGACAAACAGGTCAGACACGGCATCCTTTTCGTCATGCGCATACCATTTGCGATTGGCGTAGTCAGATGCAATTCGGTTACCCGAAAGCGGACCACGATTTTCAAGCATGGCAAAGGTGAGCGCGATTGCCGGCAAGCAATCACGTTCCCTTCCTTCAATCAAGGCCAAGGCAAGACGTGGATGAAGCGAACATTTGGACATCTCAAGACCCTTTTCGGAAATCCGTTCGCCTTCCGTCATGGCACCGATTTCAATCAACGCGCAGAGAGCGGATTGAAAGGAGACGTCGGGCGGAGCTTCAAACCAATCGAAGGTACTGAGCGTTATTCCGAGAGCGCTTAGTTTGAGAAATATTTCAGATAAATCCAACCGTCGGACCTCGGGCAGTTCATATTCGATTCTTCTTTCATGCTCGGCAGCCCCCCACATCCTCAGGCAATACCCCGGAGCCGTTCGCCCAGCTCGACCCGACCTTTGCTCGGCCGAGCTCTTGCTTATCGGCAGCGAAAGCAAAACGTTTACCTTGCGGTTTTGATCGAAGCTCGACTTCTTTGCCCTGCCCGTATCAATCACTACCGTCACGCCTTCGACGGTAACGGACGTTTCTGCAATGTTCGTACTGACAATGACCTTGCGCCTTCCAGATGGTCCCAGGGCCAAGTCCTGGTCTTCAATCCTCATCTCTCCATACAAACCACGAACCTCAAGTCCAGAAGACCAGGAAGCATTATTTATCTCTCGGATGGTCCGGGAAATCTCGTAGGCTCCATCCATGAAAATAAGGACGTCCCCGTCATGAAGGAGAAGCAGTTTCTTGAGCTGATTTGAAACTTGGTTCCATATCGGATCCCTTGAATTCGGAGTGGCATGGGCAACCTCAACTGGATAAGAGCGGGCAAAAAGCTCGATCGTGCCGCAATCCGAAAGATATTCCGTAATACCCGGAAGTTCCAAAGTGGCAGAAGTTACGATTAGGCGAAGGGAAGGGCGCTGATCCAGGCAGATTCTCTTGGCCAACGCAAAAGATGCATCTAACTGCAAACTGCGTTCGTGAAATTCATCAAAAATAATCAAGCCCACCCGTGAAAGCGTGGGGTCGGAAAAAAACTTTTGGAGCAAAACCCCATCCGTGAGATAAATAATTTTGGTTTGGGGGGAGACCTTGTTCTCAAATCGTACTTGATACCCGACCTCTTCTCCCACCCCGCATCCAAACAACCTTGACACTCTCCGGGCAAGCAACCTCGCCGCCACTCTTCTAGGCTGTACTACCAGTATCTGTCCTTCGACCAATTTGTTTTGAGCAAGCAGGAGAGGTAACCCGACAGACTTGCCCGAGCCGGTGGGTGACTTAATTGCCAAATGCCTAAAGTTGGCCCACGCCTTTTGAATTTCATCAAACTGCGCCGCGACCGGCAAATCATCAAATCCCTCTACTCCCATGAGTAAAAGGATTTTAGAACTCGACCCAAATTTACAACCAAAAACGGGGGAGGGCGCGACTGCGCCCTCCTATCCGATAACCAGAACCAGCTGACTTAAGCGATCTTAACTTGGACAGCTTTGGGTTTCTTGCTTTTGGGCAGAACCACTTTCAGTATACCGGATTCTAGTTTCGCAGTGACTTTACCCTTTTCGCAGGAGTCAGGAACTTCAATGCTATGGTTAAACGGTTTCTTACCAAACCCTTCCTCGCTTTCCATTTCCCCACAAGAGGCCGAAACCGTTAGGTTCGAACCTTCCAATGAAACGGATATTTCCTTCCTGCTAAAACCAGGCAACAAGAATTTAACTTCGTAAAGGTCCTCTTGTTCAAGCACCCTGTAATTCGCCGGTCGCGCAGATTGAACCGGTTCTTCAGAAAAGAACCATTCAGAAGGCTGACGCGTTCCATCCATCGCTCGTAAAAACGAATCAACGGCTAGGGAGAGTGGATAGTTTTTATTTATTTTCATAATATTTATTGGATTAAGTTAGAATTCAAAGGCTTAGTTGCATTTTATGCGCCGTCCCATAAAAACCATAAGCAACTGATAGTCTAATCTTTACAATATTTCCGAAAAACGGGAATGCGCCTTGTTGTCACACTTATCTCCTTCAGATTGAACGAGCGTGCCATAGCGGCACCATTCTGGCGGTCGAGGTTTCCCTTAAAAAAGGGATTTGTAAGTCTCAAGCAATCGTTGGGCTGTTTTATCGCCCTTTTGGGCCGCTACGCTCAACCATTCCTTCGCTATGGCAGGGTTTCTCTTTGCTCCCTTTCCGGTCAATGCCATCAAGCCCACAAAACGAGCGGCGACCGGATTACCCCCCCTCGCCAGAGGCAGAAAAAGCTCATGTGCCTTTGCATAGTCTTGTGGCAACCCGACACCCGTATAATATTTTCGAGCCCTTGCCAGAACCTCTTCATCATTCAAGGATGAATTCACGGTCGTCGCGCCCTGTGGCTGGGTCGAAGGTTGTGATATCTTCGATGGATCAAAGCCTTCCCGTTTCTTCAAATACTCCTTTGCCATTACGTGGTCTTGTGACGCAGCTTCCTTTAAGAGCCTCAACCCTTCGTTCGTATTTTTGCGGATTCCGCCTTCTCCTTCAATCAGAAGAAGACCCAGGGAATATTTTGCCTCGGAAAAATCCTGCATAACGGCGAGCTTCAACCACTGAGAGGCCTTCAGGTCATCCTTGGGAACACCATCCCCGTTATAGTATGCCATTCCAAGGTTGAACCGAGCGGTCAGCGACTTTGCGACCACGGCTTTGGAAAGCAAAGTGATGCCTTCCTTTATATCTCTCTTCAATAACCCGGGCAATCCCTTCAGGTAAAGTGTCCCAATCGTTGCCTGCGCTTGAGGATAGCCCAACTCGGCTGACTTCTTAAATCGCTCAAGAGCCCGCTTGACGTCGGTAGGTATGACCTGAAAATTGATTTCGCCCATACAATACATGGCCACAGGGTCACCGTCGGAGGCCAATCGAGGCAAGCGCAGGGCGGCGTCCTGATAAAGCCTTGTGGCACCTTCGAAATCCCCTTTTAGCATAGCCAGGTTAGCCAGGTTATAGGACCCGAAGGGATGTTGCTTTGCGTAGGCAGCCTCAGACCACTGGCGCGAAAGCTCGACGTTAACTTTCGATCCCGCTTCCCCGGAACGAAGATAAATTCCAAGCAAGCCTTGGTAGTAAGCGCTACCTGCTTGAGCCTTTGAGACAATTTCGTTGTAGCTTATCTTTGGCGACCATCTCTCCGCACCCCAAACCGTGTTACTTATATTCGAGAATGCAAGGAGGGAGAGGCTAAGCAAAATCTTGAAGGTATTGAACATTCGCAGATGATTACTTTTTTGCATGCTTCTTCCAAGCTTGAAAACAATCTCTTAATCAGAGATCATGTCCGATCCATGCGCATTTCATTCCACCTTGTGCTTCTATCGATATGCCAGGCCTTGCTCCTGCCCTTTGCTTTTCCTGCACCGGAAACGAAAACTGCAAATGAACCGATCACTTTATCCAGCCAGAAACTGGGGCGGATCATCGACAAGCAAATTCGGTTTTTCAAGTTGTCGGGCAACGAGGGCAAGCGCAACAACACGGAACTGACTAGAAAGGCTCAGGAAATCGTGTCCGACTATGAAGTTTATCTCGGCGAGAACCCCAAAGACACAAACGCGCTTATCCTCTATGGGAAATTCCTTCGCAAGGTCGGTCAGGAACAGCATGCCGTTGAATATTTTCTAGAAGCCGATTCGATCAACCCCAAGCTTGCGGTGGTCAAGCAACAGCTCGCAAACTACCTGATTGAAGAAGGGCGCCCCGTCGATGCTTTTCCCTTCTTGATCATGACCATCGAGCTAGCTCCTACGCAACCGGACTACCACTTCCACCTCGGTAATTTCTTGTTTCTCTTCGAAAAGAAGTTGGTACAGGAGAAAATAATCTCCAAAGATCGCGCTGGTTCCTTCATGCACAAGTCTTTCGGGCAGGCGGCCAAGCTGGCGCCCACCAACTTCGACTATCAGCTAAGGTACGCCCAAAGTTTTTTCGATTACCCCGATTCAGGCAAACAGGAGGCCCTTGAGGCTTGGAACAGGCTTGACCGGAAGTTCACCGACCGGTCGAGCACCGAGAAGGATTATTTCAAGCTTTGCAAGGCCCGGGTTCTTTTGGAACTAAATCGAAAATCCGATGCAATGACCTTACTGAATTCGGTTTCTTCAAGCGCTCTCGATTCAGCCAAGAAGTCCCTTATCCTTCAGGTAAACGACAAGGCAAAGACAAAGGAGAAGGAGGAAGAGGTGGACGGGAAGCAAAGCAAACTGGAAGTCGACCACCGTTTCTTTATTCCCGATGACCCGCATTTGCAAAGACTCAAGGAATTGACCACCCGTATCAAAGAGGAAAAAATGCTTACCGAACTGAAAGCTGATGCGATCAAGGCCCGTTTTGACGAGGATGGTGAAATTAAAATCGATTTGTCGCAAAAGAATGGACCGGAGCCTTACAACAATGCTTTGAGATAAAGAGCGGCCCTCTCCATGAGTGATTTATTCTCCCTTTGCTCCGCAGGAATCAATGAACAAAAGATCATTTTGTTTTTGGTTTTACTTGCCAGCATAAGCATTCACGAATGGGCTCATGCTTTTGTCGCCGACAAACTCGGGGATCCCCTCCCTCGCTTGCAAGGAAGAGTTACGCTTGATCCTAGGGCGCACATTGATCCTTTGGGGACTGTTCTCATCCCCCTTGTCATGATCTTTCTTTCTCCTGGGTTTGCTATTCTTGGTTGGGGAAAACCAGTGATGATTTCGCTCCCCAATCCCAAGACCCGTACCCGGGATGATCTTTTGATTACCATGGCCGGACCCCTCTCCAACCTTCTTATTGCATTGGCCGCCACCGCGTTGTTTGCAGTTTGGGCTTCATTTGCTCCTGTTTCGCAAAATATAGCAAACCTCTATACCTTGGTGGTTTACCTAAATTGCATACTTTTTGTATTCAACCTGATTCCCATCCCTCCGTTGGACGGTTCTCACTTCCTGAAACATGCGATTAGGATGAAGGACGAAACCTATCGTAATTTGGCGAGATATGGGTTTTTGATCTTAATAGTCTTGATCAATCTAGATCCTTTCCAAAAGTTCTTGGGAATAATGATCATAACTTGTTGCGGAATGTTCGGAATTGATGAACAAGCTCTGTATGAGCTCATTGTTTCATTGCAAAGCTAGGGACTAGAAATGCGCAAAGCTGGGGATTTCAATGAACAGAAAAAAGCTCTTCGCTTTTGGAACTACCTTAAGGCAAAGGGGGTAGATTCTTCCTTGGAAGAGGACGATGGGGAATGGACCGTTTGGGTTGCGGACGAAGACGACTTGCAAATCGCCACCGAGGAATTCAACGAGTTTGCCGAAACACCCGACGACCAGAAATTCACCACTGCAACCCCCTTGCAAAAACCACAAAAGGAAGAGCAAGACCCCAAACCCAAAGGTCCTGCCCAAGGGTTCAGTGAACAGAACTTGAGAGATCGCTGGCAAAAACGGGAGCGAAGCTCAGGCGTGCTTACCATGTCTTTGCTCATCACTTCGGTGGCCGTTTACCTTCTCTCCGGAATGGGCACAAACAAGGAGATATTGAAAGGCTTTTACATTAGCTTGCAGAGCGAAGGCTTAACTGAAGTTTTGAACGGACAATTTTGGAGGCTCTTCACCCCTATCTTTCTTCATTTTTCCCCTCTCCATATTCTTTTCAATATGTATTGGCTTCATGTTTTGGGTAGCCAGATCGAAAGATTGAAAGGATCGAAATTTTTCATCACCTTTGTTCTTGCCCTCGCCCTTTTTTCAAACTTGGCCCAATTCTTTATGAGTGGCCCTCTATTTGGAGGCATGTCCGGCGTCGTATATGGTTTGTTCGGTTATGTTTTTATCAAATGCAAATTCGACCCCGGTGACGGGTTTTACATTGATTCCTTTACCGCAAACATCATGTTCGGCTGGTTTGCACTTTGCTTTCTAGGCGTTTTTCCAAGCATTGCCAATTGGGCTCACGCTGGTGGGTTGCTTGTCGGGTTGGCTTGGGGATACGGGTCAGCCCTGCGGTGGAATAGGGGAAAGCGGTAGGCTCGGCCTACTTTTTGGTAAGTTCGTATATGGCCAAGCCGGCCCGAAGGTTTGGCAAAACGGAGCATGTCTTCACCCAGTCACCCTGGTGATAGACTTTCCTTCCAATCTCGAAGGGGCGCAGATCTCCTTGGCGGTTTTTGCAAAAGTTTTCGAATTCGGAAATGGAAAAATGATTCCGAAGATCACTCTTTTCCCAGTTATCGGGATATACGTCATTCTTGATCCTGATTCCCTTACGCAGAAAGTGAATGCGGTTACGCCAATACCCGTAGTTCACAAAACTCAAGGCAACGCGCTTGCCCACCCGGAGAGCTTCCAGAATGACCGACCCCGGTTCCGGGAGCTCCTCGATCATCCGGGAAAAGATAACCCAGTCAAAGGAATCATCCCCTAGGTTCTCCATGGCTTTGCGTATGTCCGCTTGGTAGACCGCAACCTCACGGGCAATGCACGAAGTTGCCTTCGCCGTATCATAGTCTACCCCTAGGCCTCTCACTTGCTTGGAATCCCTCAGGTACTCCAGGAGCATCCCCCGACCGCACCCCAGGTCCAAAACACTCTCTGCGGGTTTCACCCAATGATCAATTACCTTGAAATCCGCTTCTTTCTTAACCTCATAACGATCTTCGACCTTGCGAAAGCGGTCGACGTTCTGCTCGCTCTTCTCTTTTTCATCAAGTCCATTGAGAAAAACACGCACGGCGCGGAGGAAGGAATTGGACTGAATCAAAAAGGAATCATGTCCATGCGGGTGATCGATCTCGAGATAGGAGGCCTCCTTTCCAAGTCTATGGAGAGCCTCCACAATCAATTTGTTCTGGGCAGGCGTGTAGAGCCAATCGCTCGTAAAGGAAACGACCAGAACCCTGGCAGAAACGTCCTTAAACGAATTCTCCAACCCGTCCTCCCCGACAAGGTCAAAACGGTCGAGGGCCTTGGTCAGCTTCAGGTAGGTGTTCGCGTCAAATCGGTCAACGAATTTGGCCCCTTGGTAGTCCAGGTAGCTCTCCACGCTGAATTCAAATTTATTATTTTGAGACGCTCCGAGATCCCGTCCGAACTTTTCCTCCATTCCCTGATCCGAAAGGTAAGTAATGTGAGCCATCATCCGGGCGACCGCCAAACCGTCCCTCGGACCTTCCCCCTCAAGATAGTTTCCGTCCTTCCATTCCTTGTCCGAGCGGATGGACCGGCGTCCAACCTCGTTAAAGGCAATCGTTTGGGCATTGTGGCATGGCGTGGCCGCAATCACCAGAGCCCGCTTGACGAATTCGGGAAATTCAACGATCCACTGCAAGGCCTGCATCCCCCCCATGCTTCCTCCCACGATGGCATGGAGAGATTGTATGCCGAGAGAATCCAGCAGGTGCTTTTGGGCACGCACCATATCCTTGATCGTCAAGTCCGGAAAATTCATGCCATACGGTTTGCCGGGGGTTTGCGGATTCTCGCTGGCCGGTCCGGTCGATCCCTTGCATGCGCCCAGGCAATTCGAGCAAACCACGAAAAACTCTTCGGTATCAACAGGCTTGCCTGGGCCAACCACGTGGTCCCACCAACCAGGATGCCGGTCATCCTTTGAATAAACTCCAGCTACGTGATGATCACCGGTAAGAGCATGGCAAATGAGAATGGCATTCGTCCCGTCCTCATTCAATTTTCCGTAAGTTTCGTAAATCAGTTGGAATTTATCAAGCGCGCCGTTTTCCATTTCGAATGTCCGGTCATGCTGATAAGTTTGGGCGTTCACGACGCCAACATGCCCTTTCTCGGGATCAGGGTTTTGAAATTCGTTTGATTTGCTCATCGATGAAAGAAACGCAGACGATGCCAGCGACTGAACAAAGATTAGCCGTTTATGGATTCGAGCAAAGCCTCGTCTATGTCATAATTGCTGTGCACAGCTTTCACGTCCTCGAGTTCGTCCAGGTTGTCGACGAGTTTCAGAACCTTTCGGGCAACGTCTTCATCGGTAACGGAAATCAAATTTTCCGGCAAGTACGCCAACTCGGAAGAATCCGGACTGACTTCAATTTTTTCAAAGGCATCTGCGAGCTTGTCGTACTGACTCGTCTCACAAATAACTTCATAATGATCTTTTTCCGTGATCACGTCCTCGGCATCATTTTCAAGGGCCAGTTCGGTCAAGGCATCTTCATCCATCTTGTCCCTTGCCAAGAGAAATTGCCCCTTGCGCTTGAAATTGAAGGCGAGGGCGCCTGCTCCGGCCAAATTGCCTCCGCCCTTGGAGAAAGTACTGCGTATTTCAGATGCGGAACGGTTCTTGTTATCCGTGGTAACTTCCACGATCAAACCGACCCCTCCGGGGCCATACCCTTCGTAGAGCAGTTCCTCGATCGTAATGCCTCCCAATTCCCCCGTACCCTTCTTGACTGCCCGATCGATGTTATCGGCAGGCATATTGGCCTGCTTGGCCTTTGCAATCAAGGTGCGAAGCCGGGGGTTGAATTCCGGATCTTTTCCACTGTCCCGGGCGGCCAAGGTTATTTCCTTGCTGATCACGCTGAAAATTTTCCCGCGCTTAGCATCAACGGCGGCTTTGTGCCGCTTGGTCGTCGCCCATTTGCTGTGTCCTGACATCTTGAAGTTTAAAACCTAGAGGCAAAAAAGGAATGCCGCCCGTGTCAAGAGTGCTTATCCACCCGGTCCAGAAGAAATTGGTACGCCTTTTCCAGTCGATCTTTCTTTTCCAAGGCTTGTTCCTTCTTGGACGGACTCATTTGGGAAAGTTTGCCCTCGCTGTAATTGAGCAACCTCTCCTGATAATTTTTCTCCAACTGCTTTCCGTCGACCGGCCCCTTGGCCCGCAAACCCATCAGGTTTCTATATCTCCTTTCTTCGTCCGACAGTTCAAGCCTCGCAGGAGTTTCGTCCTCATCCTCCGATGCTGAGCCTGAATCGATGGGTTGAGCTAATTCGCTTGGCAACGGATCTCTCTTGGTAATGAGGGTCTGGAAAATCGTCATCAGGTTCTGAACGGTCCAGTAAAGAACCAAAGCGGAGGAGAAGAAGTACAAAAAGATAAGGAACATGAAGGGCATAAACCTCATCATCTTCGCGTTGATACGGGCCGCATCGCTCATATCCGGTCCCATCTGCATGGGGTTGAGCTTCATTTGATACCATTGGGTCGCCACCATGAGAAGAGGGAGCAGATTGATGGAGAATCCTTGCTGAACGCTAATGCTATCCTGTTCGGACAAGTCCGAAGCCCAAAGGAAACTCTGTCCATAAAGCTCGGCCGCGGAGCGCAACATCCAGAACATTCCCAAAAAGATCGGGATTTGAATAAGGATCGGCCAGCAACCGGCAAAGGGATTAACCTTGTTCTCCTTATAAAACTTCATCATCTCCTGATTGAGCTTTGAGGGATTGCCCTTGTGCTTCTCCTTGAGTTTTCCCATTGGGCCTTGCAATGCCTGCATCTTCTTTTGCGACCGGGTTGCTTTGGCGGTAAGTGGCCAGAGGAGTAACTTGACCAAGATCGTAAGCGCAATGATGGCCAAGCCATAATTGCCCAGAAAACCTCGTAGCTTATTCAGCATCCAGCTGAACGGTTCAGATATCCACCAGAATACGCCGAACTGCATGACCTTTTTCTGATCGGACCCTAGTTCGGTCAAACCGACGTAATCCTTAGGCCCTGCATAAACCTGGAATTCAAAACTCTTTGTCTGATTGGGCTGAATCAAGCCCACGGGAAAAGAGAGGCCACCTTCCACTCCTTTGATTTCTGCCTCAGGTGTGGAATCGCTTCTCTTCACGTTCCGACCGCTAACCCAAGCATTGGACAGATCCGTCACCGGACGAACGATGCTCACGAAAAACTGATTGTTCACACATGCCCACCGGGCTAAAGAAAGCTTCCTTGTTTCCATTTTTCCGGTAGCGCCCATTTCGTTATATTGGAAGAATTCTTCTTCCTCCCCATCGATGCGGTTACTGCATTTGGCGCAGGAGCATCCCTCAGCAAGAGGTGCTCCGGAATTGTAGTACCCGACGTTCAAGTAAGTTTCCGATCCGTCAAATGGGTTATATAGCCTGGGAATCTGAAAGGCTGAACCGAGGTGAAGCCTTAGGCGTTCAAAAGCCAAAGGATTGGAACCCAAATTCGTAATGCTCGTCTTGTGATCAAAAACGTAAGTGCTGTTCCCCTCCCGAATGTATTCGCGCTCGATCCTCAAGGCACCTGGAGATTCCCATCGGTAAAGAACTTTACCTTGGGTTTTTTCGATCAACCGGAAGGCTCTGGGGTTTGGAATGATGCCTTTGAGTTCACGGCCATTTTCATCTTCAAAAGTGAGCGAAAGAAGAGGATCCCCCTGATGGATCATTCGATACCCCTTGCTCAGGCGATCGTGTTTATTCAGGACAACTTCGCGAAGTCCGCCCGTATGGTTGGAAAACACGAGCGAGGAGTAGGGGGTTTCCAAAGCGGTTACGTTTTGCTCTAGTCCGAGAACAACTGGTTTTTCAACCGGAAGGACCGGTGTAGCGTTGCTCTCGGGAAAGACTGTCGGATTGGAGATCGTAACGTTTGGATCTGCGGCATTATAGGCGGGCTCTGCTGGCACGGTCCTGTTTGCGTCCTGCCTGGCCAGATCCATTTGCTGGGCACCCTGCCTCCATAACAGAAAGAAGGCCAGAACAAGAAGGATGATACCGATCAGATAATTTTTCATGATTGCGCGGAAAGCTTTCCAATCGCTCGGACAAACCTATCTTCAAAAGATGCGAAGGATGCTTTGAACATCGCCCTGCGGGGCAAAACGACAAGGTCGAAACCCTGCAAAAAAGTACTTTGGTTCCTTCGGAAAGCTTCCCGGATTATTCTCTTCGCCCGATTTCTGAGTACGGCGCAACCGAATCTTCGGGAAGCGATGATCCCAAGTTTAGGTGTATCGGGCGATTGACCGGTTTTCATCAATTGCATCCAGAAAAAATGATCCTTCAACCTCTTGCCATTCTTCTTAACGAGGCGAAACTCATAGGTCTTCCGCAGTCTCAAGTCACGCGGAAAGCGTTGGGTCGCCGACTTCAAAAAAAGGAGAGGGCTCTTGATTATCTAGCGGAAGCGGCGGGCGACGGAAGCACTCAAGCGAGCCCGGCCCTTGCGGCGCCGATTACTCAAAACCTTACGACCTGCACTTGTCTGGTTGCGTTTACGAAAACCAAATTTTCGCGCACGGCGTAATTTGGAGGGATTGTAGGTAGGTTTCATTGGAAAAATTGACTAAAATAGATCATCCGTTGGTAAAGTCAAACCTTGAGGATTATGATTGCAAGATAGTTTGCACTTGCGAAACGTAGACTTTTCGAACAAAATGGTTCCTTTGTTGTCCCGTTCGTCTAGCCAGGTCCAGGACACCGGGTTTTCATCCCGGCAACAGGGGTTCGAATCCCCTACGGGACGCCATTTCTCAAGAAGTTTTCTTGCCATTGCCATTTCGGTCGATAGACCGATCAAATGAAGCAAAACCGCCCCCCCAGCATACTTCTCCGCGGAGCGCGCCACAACAACCTCAAAGGCATTGACCTTGAGATTTCGCCTGGGGAACTGGTTGTTTTCACCGGACTGAGCGGCACAGGAAAGTCGACCTTGCTCTTCGACGTTCTTCATGCGGAGGGGCAGCGAAAATACGTCGAAACCTTCAGTCCGTACGTCAGGCAATTTCTAGAAACCTGCCAAAGACCGGAAGTGGACTCGATCGAAAACATACGCCCATCCATTTCCGTCGAACAAAAGAACACCATCCGTAATTCTCGTTCCACAGTAGGAACGATGACTGAAACTTGTGACTACTTCAAGGTATGGTTTCCTCTGGTGGCCAAGTTATCCGACCCCGAAAACGGCAAGCCACTGCGTTTCGAAACCTTCGAGTCTCAAGCCCGATCAACCCTCCTGAAGTTTAGCGGGCAAAACCTCGTTATTGGCTTTCAGGCCACAAGACCTTCCGCCTTACCTCCGAATGAATTTCTAAAGTTCCTAACTCAAGCCGGACACGTGCGGTCTCTCTCAGGAAAAACCTTTCGTCGGATCGAGGACCTCATTGAAACGAAATGGCGTGAGGATTCCATATTCGTTGTAACGGACAGGATTCCTGCAGAGAAGAAAAACAAAGGGCGATTGACCGAGGCGATTGCGAATGCCATTCGGCATGGACAGGGCCTTGCCCAAGCAAGGGATTTCAATGGCAAGTTGCTCCAAAATCTGCACGAAGGTCTGCGCTCCCCGGTTAACGGCAGGAAATTTTGCCTTCCGGTTCCGCCAGCCTTTTCCTTCAACTCACCAGTCGGAGCCTGCCCGACCTGCAAGGGTTTTGGGCGGGTGATCGAAATCGACCCTCGACTGGTAATTCCAGATGAGACGATCCCGTTATGCCAAAATGCAATCAAGGCATTTTCAGGAAAAGTATACGGACATTGCCAAAATGAGCTGGAGCTCGCATGCCGCAAGAAAGGAATAAACCTCAAAAAATCCTGGAAGCGGATTTCTCAAAAGGAACGTAATTTCATCTGGAACGGGGATCCCGAATACAAAGAGGGAAACAATAAATGGTATGGGATACAGGCTTTCTTCAACTGGTTGGAAAAGAAAACCTACAAGATGCACGTAAGAGTATACCTTTCGAAATACCGGGGCTATTTCGAATGCCCTGAATGCAAGGGGTTAAGACTCAGGGAAGAATCACTCTGCTGGAAATGGCGTTCTCTCAGCTTGCCCGAGCTTTATGCACTTCCGGTTGACGTGCTCTTCGAGAAGATCTCGAAAGTACCTCTGTCGGGAAATCAAAAACTGGATCTGCCTCTTCAAAACATTCTTTCGAGACTCAAGTACCTGAGGGAAGTCGGATTGGGCTACCTGTCTCTGAATCGTTCGGCAAGAAGCCTTAGCGGAGGCGAAACCCAAAGGGTGAATTTAACCGCATGCCTGGGCGCTTCCCTTACGGATACCCTGTTCGCATTGGACGAACCCACCATCGGTCTTCATGGCCGGGACGTCAAAAAACTGATTGGGATCCTCAGGGCTTTGGCAAATGCAGGGAATTTCGTTTGTGTTGTCGAACATGACGAACAAGTGATAAGGGCAGCGGACAAAGTTGTGGAGATCGGACCATTGCCGGGAAAAAAAGGTGGGGAGATTTCCTTTCAGGGAACGGTTTCACAATTGCTCCGCTCCAAGAAATCACTAACTGGTAAATGGTTGGCCAAGCGCCCGGAAGCGTTTGAGGAAATCAAGAATCCGAAGAAAACCTCCCGAAACAAATTCTTCCTCCACTTGCAGGGCTTGAGCAGGCATAACGTCAAAAAGCTGACGGCCAAACTTCCTCTTAACAAATTCGTTTGCATTGCCGGAGTTTCAGGGTCTGGAAAATCAACTCTTCTCCATGACCTCATATACGAGGAAATGTCCCGGCACCAAGAATCGAAAAGAGTGATTTCCGACCTCACCTTCTCCGAGGCGGTGATGATCGATCAAAGTTCGGTCGTCCGAACCCCGCGCTCCAATGCCGTGCTTTATTCAGATGCATGGGGGCCGATCAAGGAAGCGTTTTCCAGAACGGACGATGCCAAGCGCTTGGGGTTTTCCTCCTCGGATTTTTCTTTTAATGCAGGTAATGGACGTTGCGAAACCTGTTCGGGGCTAGGCTATGAGGTCGTTGAAATGCAATTCCTTTCCGACCTTCAGATACCCTGTGGCGAATGCGAAGGGAAGCGCTTCAAAAAGGAGATTCTGGAAATCCAGTTGGAAGGAAGGAGCGTATCCGAAACGCTTGACCTGACGGTCGAGGAGGCCTCCGGGATTTTCCATTATTTACCCAAAACCAAAAGAAAACTCAGCGCTCTTGAAAAAGTTGGGTTGGGGTACCTGACGTTGGGCCAACCGCTGAACACACTCTCAGGGGGAGAATCCCAACGCCTAAAGCTCGTCAAATACATGACGGCTTTGAAAAAAGGTCTGTCTCCTTCCATTTTGCTGATTGACGAACCGACCACCGGTTTGCACATGCAGGACGTTTGCAGGTTACTCGATTGTCTTCGCGAAGTCGTTCAAGCAGGGCATTCTCTCTTTGTCATTGAGCACAACCTGCAAGTCCTTCAAGGGTGCGAATGGATTATTGAGCTTGGGCCGGGGGCAGGTGACAAGGGAGGAAAGATAATCGCACAGGGTTCGCCCGCTTCCTTTAGCAAACGATCTACCCCTACCTCCAAAATCCTGAAATCACCCGGTACGAATGGCTCGTCCGGAAAAAAGGAGCTTGCCCCCCAGCGATGGAGGGGCAGATCCGATTTAAAGATCCTCGGCGCCCGGGAAAACAACCTGAAAAACATAAGCCCGGACATCCCTCCAAATAAGTTTGTCGTCGTGACCGGGCCCTCGGGCTCCGGAAAGTCCTCACTGGCTTTCGACGTGATCTTTGCGGAGGGACAGAGACGCTTCATGGAATCCATGTCCTCCTACGCCCGACAATTCGTCGAGCAACTCAGCAAGCCCGATGTCGATGACGTAACGGGAATCTCACCGGCCGTTGCAATTGAACAAAGAGTCAACCGGGGAACCCGCAAGTCAACCGTTGGGTCAGTGACCGAAATCGCCCAATTCCTAAGACTTCTTTACGCTCGTGTAGGAACGCAACTAAGCAGAGGAAACCAAGCCCCCTTAACGGTCAACTCCGAATCTGGCATTAGCAGGAGCCTTCGCGCCGAATGGGCCGAATGCAAGCCGAGTCCAAGAAAACCCGCACTCCTTCTCGCCCCCCTCGTATCGGATCGCAAAGGACATCACAAGCCGATCGTAAATTGGGCTCGAGAAAAAGGATTTGAAGAAGTCCGATGCGACGGAACCTTATCCGATATAAACGAATTTCAAGGACTCGATCGCTATCGGTTGCATAACATAGAGGGAGTGATTGGAAAATGGTCCTCATTGCCGGACGGGAAAGAACTCTTGGAAGCGACCAGAAAAGCCCTTGCTTTCGGGAAAGGCCGCTTACTTTCCCTTTCCGGCAACGGTCAGGAACATTGGCATTCCACCTCGCGGGTAGATCCTTCCACCGGGGAAACTTATCCAGAGATCGAACCTTCCTTGCTTTCTTGGAACTCCCCAAAGGGATGGTGTCCTTTTTGCCGGGGTTATGGAAAGATTTATGAAAAGATGAAGGAGCACTTGCCGGCTAACGGAAAATGGTGGTCGCTCTCAGACGGCGAAACATGCCCAGAGTGCCAAGGCGAGCGACTGAATGAAATAAGTCGCAACATTGTCCTTAACGGCCCGAAGGGAACCCGCATGTCCCTCCCTCAAATGCTTGCTCTCACTCCTCTAGCCGTCGGGGACTTTCTCAAGAAGCTAAAGGTAGGGGAAAGCCAAGGGCCCATTGTACAAGCTATATTGCCGGAAATCCTCGAACGGTTGAGCTTTATGGGAAAGGTCGGGCTGGACTATCTTTCCCTTGATCGCGAAACTTCTTCTCTTTCCGGCGGGGAATCCCAAAGAATCCGGTTGGCCGGACAGCTCGGCTCAAACCTTTCAGGTGTTCTTTACGTGTTGGACGAGCCGTCCATCGGCCTCCACCCAAAGGACAATCAAAAGTTATTGGAGTCCCTTCAAGATCTTAAAAACAAGGGAAATTCCCTGGTTGTGGTCGAGCATGATCAGGAAACCATATCGCAAGCGGATTACTTGATAGACATCGGGCCGGAAGCGGGCGAAAAAGGCGGCGCGATTATCGATGCGGGAAAGCCGTCAAAGGTCGCCAAGAACAGACTTTCATCCACCGCAG
Organism: Verrucomicrobiota bacterium; assembly: GCA_028343845.1. GTDB lineage: Bacteria > Verrucomicrobiota > Verrucomicrobiia > Opitutales > Seribacteraceae > Seribacter. The sequence goes on from JAOLZO010000016.1 coordinate 27,189, forward strand.
CCCATATGAGGGGAGGCTTCAAGCATCCACTCAAGGGAAAGTGGCGAGGGGTGCCTGTCAAAAGTAAGGAGAATTGGCTTTGCCTCTCTGGCGTGACCTTTAGAAATCTCAAGAATTTATCCATACGAATCCCTTTACAACGGCTGACTGTTTGCTGCGGGGTCTCCGGATCCGGAAAATCATCCCTTGTTCGTGGTGTAATGCTCGAAGAAGTCAAACGCTCTCTTGCCCAGAACAAAGATCTCATCCATGAACCTCAATATTGCCTGAAAAACGGAAGTTCCTTTAATCGCGCCATTGAAGTCACCCAAGACCCAATTGGAAAAACATCCAGGTCAACCCCGGCAACTTATCTCGGGGTTTGGGACAGAATCAGGACCTTGATTGCATCGCTTCCAGAAGCAAAGAGAAAGGGTTTGGGTCCGAGTGACTTTTCTTACAACGTAAAAGGAGGAAGGTGTGAAATTTGCAAGGGGGCGGGGAAGGTAAAGATAGAGATGAACTTTTTACCCAATTCATACGTCCCCTGCGAGGAATGCGGTGGGAAGAGGTATCGGGATCAAGTTTTGGAGCTCGAATGGAACGGAAAGAACATAGCAGACATCCTTGATTTCACTTTCGAACAGGCTACTGCATTTTTTGCCTTCGATCACTACTTGAGAGACACCTTCTCCCTTATGGTTGAGACCGGCCTTGGCTACTTGAGGCTCGGACAGATTTCACCCACCTTGTCAGGAGGTGAGGCCCAACGCCTAAAGCTTGCCTCGGAACTCGCCCGCGGGATCGACAAAGGCAAACACGGGCGTAAACCAAGATCCAAGCCAAACCTTTACGTCCTTGAAGAACCCACTATCGGACTACATCCATCCGACACCCTCAAACTGATCAAGATGCTACATCGTATCGTGGACGAAGGAAACACAGTCGTCGTGATTGAGCACGACGTGGATGTGATCGCCGAAGGCGATTACCTGATCGAGCTAGGTCCGGAGGGGGGAGAAAAAGGGGGATTCTTACTTCATCAAGGAACGGTTCGGCAAACCCTGACCAACAAGAAAAGCAAGACGGCTCCCTTTCTCCAGGATAGGTTAGGCTAGGCAAGAAACCTGATAAATAGTTTTTTTCCAGATTTTACGATAACGCCATTCTCATTGGCAGACAGGTCCAACCTTTCATCGCAATCTTCCTTCTTTTCACCATCCATTTTGATCGCGCCTTGTTTGAAAAGCCTCCTGATCTGTCCCTTCGATTCAAAAAGCTCAGTCTGAGCAAATACGTTAAGCAATGTCTGGGCGTCTGGTTCAAGGGATAGTTCGCTTAGCTTGAATGTTGGCATTTCATCGGGCGTTTGCCCCTTCGAAAAGACCTGCGAAAAGGAAGCTGCCTCTCTTTGCGCTATTTCATTTCCAAAAAATGTAGCGGTCAGTTCCGTCGCCAGCCTCTTTTTTGCCTCCATGGGGTGACCGCCCTTCAACTCCTCAATGCAATTTTCTGATTCCAAAAGGAGCAACTTGAAATAATCCCACATTGCATCGTCCGAAATAGACATGGTTTTTCCAAAGATATCCTTAGCGGGATCATTGAATGCGATGTAATTGTCATAACTCTTGGACATTTTCCGGTTACCATCCAAGCCAACGAGCAAAGGCATGGTCAGAACGGCTTGAGGACTGAGCCCTTGATCCTTCTGCAAGGTTCTACCGACCAGCATATTAAAGAGCTGATCACTTCCACCCAGTTCAATGTCTGACTCAAGGACGATGGAGTCGTAGCCCTGGATCAACGGGTACATAAATTCAACCATTGAAATCGGCTGGTTGGATTGGAAGCGTTTTTCGAAATCATCCCGTTCCAGCATGCGGGCCACAGTCATTTTGCGCGAAAGGTTCAAGGCATCTGCAAAAGTCATGGCGCCAAACCATTCACTATTCCTGCGGACGACGGTCTTGTCAGGATCAAGAATGCGAAAGGCTTGGTCCAGATAGGTCTTCGCATTCTCGCTTACCTCCTCTTCGGTCAATTCAGGGCGCAATTCGGATCTGCCACTTGGATCGCCTATCCTTGCAGTATAATCGCCTATAAGCAAAATTGCCTCGTGACCGGCATCCTGAAACTGTTTCAGTTTGTTGAAAACAACCAAATGTCCAAAGGTAAGATCCGGACGCGTAGGATCTACCCCAAACTTAACTTTGAGTTTCGGGCCAGCGGCAAGTTTCTCGGCAAGTTCTTCCTCCCCAATGACAACTTCCGTATTACTTAACAATTTTTCAAGGTTCATTAAAATGACGTGCAAAAACCAAATGCATATATTCTAAATGCGCATTCTTCGAGCCAAGAATTGGATTTCTTCCAATTCAGATGTGGATTCCGCTTGCTTTCGAGGGCAAGAGCGTTAGCAAATTTATGATTTAAAACCCCTAGCCAAAAACCGACATGACCTTAGCCATCGGTGCGGAAGCGCCAGACTTCACCCTCAAGACAAAAGCCCCGGACGGACTGAATGACGTCTCCCTATCCAGCTTCAGAGGAAATCAGAGCGTGGTGCTCCTGTTTTTCCCTTTTGCATTCACAGGCGTATGCACAGAGGAAACCTGCTCGGTTCGCGATGACCTATCCTCTTACGAGGAATTGGATGCTCAAGTTTTGGGAATCAGCGTGGACAGCCCCTTTGCCCAAGAAGCGATGGCCCTGAAGGAAGGATTGAACTTCCCTCTCCTGAGCGACTTCAATAAGGACGTCTCAAAGGATTATGGGGTTCTTTACGAAGACTTTATCGGATTCCAGGGCGTCTCCAAGAGATCCGCCTTCGTGGTTTCCAAGGAAGGCGCCATCACACACTCCTGGTCTTCGGACGACCCGAAGCAATTACCTGATTTTGAGGCGATCAAAAACGCTTTGCGCTAAAATCCAAATCACCTCTTTCATGCTACCCTGCGCTCTTTGGCAAATTATAGTCAAACCGGAATAAACTGGTAACACCACGTTTCCGCATTGAAGCCAGCATGAACAAAGAAACTCATTATAAAGTTCATGTTACTCCGGAAAATGCCTTTGTACGCGTCTTTCAAAAAGCCTCCTTTTTAAATTGCGCCCCCCTTCGTTCGTTCTTTGAGGAATGCATGGTGGTTGGACGGAGAAACTATGTCGTCGACTTTAAGGAATGCAGCAGCATGGACAGCACCTTCCTGGGCATTCTTGTCGGATTGGCGATGAAGCTTAGGAAGTTCGAAGACGAAGGCCGCCTAACGCTTGTTAATCTCCAAGACAGAAACCTGGAAACGGTTCAAAACTTGGGAATTCATAAGATTGCCGATGTCAACCCGGACGACCGTTCTTCCGATGCCCCCGAACTCAATGACCTGGACAAAGGCGAAGGCCGTCAAGCCGTTGGCTCGGAAGCTATTTTCCAGGCCCACAAAACCCTCATGGAACTTAACGAAAAGAATGCCAAAATGTTTTGCGACGTGGTAAACTTCCTCGAGCGACAAGAGGAAGACTCCGATTAATTTTGCCCACCGATGATAAATCACTTCCTCTTCTTTATAGCAGGTGCAACCATCGGACTGGTGGCATGGTTTTACCATAGAAAAGCTTCACAAACAAAATTGGCCGCTCTTCGGGACGAGGAGGTTCGTCTGCAAAAAGAGAAACAAATCATAGTAGACTTCATGCATAACCTTGCGGTCGCCATTGGAGAGGGCGTTGCAAGAAAAGAGCTATGTCAACGAATCGTCCACACTGCAGTTATTACGACCGGAGCCATGAGCGCGTGCGTCTACGAAAAGCTAGGGAATGGGAAACTGCAGGGAATTGCGACGGAGGGCCTGTTCCCTCCGCAACGCAAAATGAGGGATTCTCTGGGAGAAGAGTCCACGACGAGAGCCCGTTTTCTTGAAAAGATTCTCAGTTCTGAGGTTTTGGAGGAGGGAGAGGGCATCGTTGGTGAAGTGGCCAAAACAGGCAAACCCGTCTTCGTTGCCAATGCTCAAAATGATCCAAGGATACCCAAACACCCGGACCCCGCTTTGGCCATCCGTTCGATGGTTTATTCCCCTCTTATCCATGACGATTCAATCCTCGGTGTCCTTGTAGTGGCAAATCCATCCAGCGGGCTCACTTTCTCCGAGATGGACCTGTCCCTCGTCAATTCGCTAGCCGAGCAAGCTGCTTTGGCGATCAAGAATTCCGATGCTATGAACCTTCGTTTGGCTAAGACAAGAATGGATTCCGATCTAACCCTGGCCAAGGAAGTGCAAGAGCTTTTTCTCGCTCAAAAGTCTCCTGAATGCAAAGGCTTGGATATTGACGCGCAGTATCTTCCCTCCTCTCAGGTTGGTGGAGACTTTTACGATTTCTACAAATTATCTTCCACCAAATTCGCTCTTTGCGTTGCGGACGTATCCGGGAAGGGTGTTCCCGCTTCGTTGTTGATGGCAATCTGTCAAACCAGCCTTCGGCACTACGTTAACAAATCACGCATGCCTTCCGCGGTTCTCAAGAAGCTCAACCAAGATCTTGAAATGCGCATTCGCGAGGATATGTTCATTACCATTTTTCTCGCCATCATCGACACCCAGGCGAACACCTTAACCTATGCCCGCGCAGGTCACGAGTCCGCCCTTTTGGCAAAAGCCAAAAAGAAGGGTGATCTTTCGATAGAAAAGCTCCACGGAAGCGGAATGGCCTTAGGCATGGTTCCCTCGGATCTTTTCGAAGAAACGATTGAAGACCAAACCGTTCCCTTCGAGACTGATGACCTTCTGGTATTGTTTACCGACGGAGTGACGGAGGCGGAAAACGAAGAAAAGGAGGAATTCGGCATAGACCGTCTATGCGAAACCCTTGCCTCGTCCACTTCCTCAAAGGCCAATGTCTTTAACCGAAAGCTTCTCTCCGAACTTGACGATTACTCATCCGATTCCTTTGAGCGGGACGACTTGACGATCGTTGCCGTCAAAAGAGTCTAGCTCAAATATTCGGGCTATTGGATTTTTCTTTCGTCAAAATCAATCACGTCTGCAAACGATCTGAGATCACTCCTGGCACTTGCACCTAAATCAGCCTTGATCTCCTCCAGTTTTTCCAGCGCCATGTCCGACATACCCATCTGCACGACCTTTCGATTCCAAACATGTGCCTTTAGATTCTCGGGGAACAGGCTCTTGAGCCCATCGTTTAATTGGGCTTCCGAAGAAGATTTCTTCACGCAGTCAACCACCTCTTGCGGATCGACACCCAAATGCAAACACAAAAACCCATCAAAGCCCTTCGTAAAATTCCTCTGATAGCTAGGGGGAAGCTTGCCTTGAAGATGCTTGCGGATCTTGGCAAGAAAGCGGGGCAAGTGCAACAAACCGCAAGGATGCGCTTGATAAGGGGAAGGAAGATCAAGGAGGATGGCTCCCGTCGGGCCATCCTCAATATTGTCGTCGATGTTTGTCAAATTGGTAGAATGCGATTTGCTTTAAAAGTTACCTGAACCGTCGTGAAAAGAAATCAAAGCAATAACGTGATACGCAGGGTAGGGGTCTATCTGTTCGAGCACAAGTTTTTGTTCCGGATGACCCTTGGTCTCGCCTGTGCCATGACGCTTTTGACGGTCTTGGTTCCCACCGTCATCCAACGTGTTCTTGATAGAATATTCTCCTCCGGGCTGGGAACGGACAATTATCTAATTAAGGGCATTATCCTCATCGCTCTGCTCTTTCTAGGCAGGGAAATACTCAATTGCCTGCGGATCAGGACAAACAATAAACTCGAACAAAAAGTTATTCTCAAGCTTCGCCGGGACCTGCACGACAAGCTTCTTGAATTACCCATCAGTTTTTACGACAAACGAAAAAGCGGTGACATAGCGTCCCGTGTGGTCGAAGACGTGCAAAACGTCGAAAGAGCCATTCTCGACGGAACCGAGCAAGGGGTCGTCTCGGTACTGACTCTAACCGGGGTAACGACCATGATGTTTGCTCAGGAACCGAGGTTGGCCGCCTTGGTGTTTCTTCCCTTGCCTATTCTCATCATCATGGCCATCCGTTATTCCAAAGTTTCCAGAAAAAACTGGAAGGCCGTAAGGGAGACCTCCGGGGAATTGAATTCTCTGCTCGTCGAAGACATCCAAGGGAACAGGCTCATACATTCCTTTGCCCTCAAGGATCGTGAAAAGGATCGCTTCCAAGCCATCGGGAAGGAACTGGAAACGCGCAACCTTCGAGCAATGTATCGATGGTCTGTACAGGGGCCTGGCGCAAGCTTCACTTCCTCTTTGGGAATTCTCGCGGTGGTAGGGATGGGTGCCTATTTGCTCCAGACAGACCCCGGATTTACCATCGGCCAATTCTCGGCTTTTCTAATCTATGCAAACATGTTCTACGAACCGGTGCGCCAGCTTGTCTCGATCAACAACTTGGTCTCGGCTGGCAAAGCGTCCGGAGAGAGAGTTTTCGAGGTTCTTGATGAACCCGTTGAAATATGCGACCCCGATTCACCAAAGGAGTTTCCGGAAATTCCTCACCATGTCCGCTTTCATTCCGTCACCTTTTCCTACAGCGAAAGGAAACCCATCGTGGACAACCTCGATTTTTCCATGGAGCACGGTACCACCACCGCCCTGGTAGGTCCCACAGGGTCAGGCAAGAGCACCATTGCAAACCTGCTCTTGCGCTACTACGATGTCAACCAGGGTGCCGTGACTATCGGAGGGACGGACGTCAGGGAGATCCAGTTGCAACAGCTTCGGCAGGGAATTGGTCTGGTTTCCCAAGACCCCTTCCTCTTTGATGCTTCGGTCAAGGAAAACTTACTGTTAGCTCACCCCGAAGCAAGCGACGAAGAAATTGAAGCGGCTCTAGGGGTCGCCCAAGCCTTGGATTTCGTCAAGCGTCTTCCCGAAGGATGGGACACCCTCATCGGGGAACGGGGCATTCGCCTGAGCATGGGAGAAAAGCAAAGGATTACCATTGCCCGGGCAATGTTGAAATCCCCGCCCCTAATGGTTCTGGACGAGGCCACTTCAAGCATCGACGTCGAGACCGAAAGGCAAATCCAGCTGGCCCTGACAAGGCTGGTCAAAAATCGGACCACCCTCATCATCGCCCATCGCCTCAGCACCATCCGCCAGGCAGACCAGATCATCTTTCTCGAGCAAGGAAAAATCGTCGAGCAGGGTAGCCACGCGGAGCTACTCAAAAAGTCCGGGAAATACGCTGCATTCTGCAGTTATCAGGAAAACATCTTGCCCGCAGATTAGGCTCTTCCTTTTCGAAGAAGCTTGAGCGTGACCCTCAGGGCAAACGAAAACATATAGGGAAAGGAGAGGAAGAAAACCCTGCTCAATGACCTCAAGCCTCCGTCACCCAAAGGGCCGTAGACTTTCTGTTCCGCCCAAACGCGCAGTCCCATACTAGTAAAATATTCAAAGCCAAGTGCCTGACCCAAGTAATAGACCATAAGCGGCCAAATCGTAAAGCCGATGCACAAAAACAGAAGGGCGAACCAAAGTTCCCTTCCCCAATCAATAAATTCGCATATTCTCAATTCGTATCCTTGCCATGAAACATTCATTGCCTATAAAACATAATCCAGCCATTTGAAATCCCATATACCTAACCACGTTATGAAATTTTCGCAAACGACATATTTCCTCGGTTTGTCCTTTTTTCTTCCTTTCGCTTTCGCCCAAGCAAAAGAAGAATCATCCAAGAACGTCTTCACACACCTTATCAAACCCGTATTGGACGCAAAATGCGTCCAGTGTCACGGAGCAGACAAAGACAAAGGCAAGCTTCGCCTCCACACGAAGGAAGATTTTCTCAAGGGGGGCAGGGAAGTCGGCAAGGATATCGTGATCAAGGGCAACGTCGAAGACAGCGAGCTCATTTATCGCATTACCTTGCCCAAAGACGAAGACGAGGCCATGCCTCCTTTCAAGGATAAGGAACACTATAATCCCGTCACCCCTCAGGAGCTTCAGGTCATGAAGGCTTGGATTAAACTAGGGGCCTCCTTCGACTTGCTCGTCTCGGGCCTTGACGAAGCCGGTCAAAAGGCCGCTTCTCACGTTTTTAAAAACATGCCCAAAAAGGTTCTGCCCGCATCCGCAAAACTCCAACCGCAATTGCCCAACGTGCCTCCGGCCGACCCCAAAGCCTTGGCCGCGCTCAGAAAAGCAGGCGTACTCGCCATGCCCATCGCCCAGAACACCAATGCCATTTACGCCAATGCTTCCTACGCCGGCAAGGCTTTCGACGATAAGAAACTGCAGCTGCTCAATCCGCTATCCAAGCAATTGCTTTGGCTTAACCTTGCCCGCACCGGAGTTACCGACAAGGGAATCGAGTCACTTTCAAAGTTCACTTTGTTAAGCCGTCTTCACTTGGAAAACACCTCCATCACGGATGCAGCGGGACCGCACCTTTCGAAACTCAAGGAATTGAAATATCTTAATCTTTACGGGACAACTCTTTCGGATGCATCCACGAGTCATCTTGCGAAGCTTAGCAAACTCTCCAAGATTTTCCTTTGGCAAACTAAATTTACGGACGCAGGAGCCGAAACGCTGAAGAAAAGCTTTGTAGACCTCGGGAAATACAATTCTTTGAGTGCGGAGCAGAAGAAGCTGAAGGCAACCCTCGAACAGGTCACGAAATCCGAGAATGCCAAGCTCGCAAAACTCGAAGAAAAGAAAAACAACATTGCCAAACAAACCTCTGACAAGAAAGCCATCAACGCGAAATGCCCTGTATCAAACAAGGATTTGGACGAGACCAAGGTCTCTACTCTCGAAGGTCGAAAGATTGGTTTCTGCTGTGACAAGTGCAAAGGGAAATTTGATGCGAATCCGCAGTCCTTCAAGGCCAAGATCAAGGATTTCAAGCCTTCCGATGCGTTTGCCAAGGCAGAAAGCGACTTGGGCAAGGCAAAACAGGAATCCACTGCCAAAACAGATGAAATCCAAACAAAGGCAAGCAAGGTCGCGGGAGAGCTGAAAAGCTTGGGTCCCGAAGTTAATTTGGGTTGGAAACAGCCCGTCGCCGAAAAAAAATAACCGGCTTCAAGTGACTTTCCTTCTTTCCCGGCAAGGACTTGCCGGAGTCTCCCTGATTGAATTCAGTTGCCTAATTTCCTAACTTGAAAAAAGTGATGGTGATGAATTCTTCGGACAAAGAAGTCCTTTCAATCTTCAAGGAAACCAAAGCCCTTCTGACTGGTCATTTTATTTTGCGATCGGGCTTGAGAAGCGGACATTTTTTCCAATGCGCGCAGGTCTGCCAGCACATGGACAAAGTCACCCGGTTGGCTGAATTGTTGATTGCCAAGATTGCGCACCTCAAGCCCACCACCATTGTCTCACCCGCAATGGGAGGCCTGGTCATCGGACAAGAAATTGCCCGGCAACTCAACTGTCGTTTTCTATTTCTGGAAAAGGAGAACGACAGGTTGGTCATGAGGAGAAATTTCAATTTGACTGCCGAGGACAGGGTTCTGGTAGCCGAGGACGTAGTTACCCGGGGCGGTCGGGTCCGTGAAGCCCTCGATATTCTTAGTGAAACTCCTTCGATACTTTGCGGGGTGACCTGCCTAGTTGACCGCAGTGCGACAGCCCCAGACTTTCAAACGCCTTTCCTCCCTCTGATGAAGATGGATTTTCCAACCTACCCAGCTGACAACCTCCCAGATGAGCTAGCCGCGATTGATCCTGTAAAACCAGGCAGTTGACAAAAGCTTTCGGAGATTAGGGAATCCGGTAGGCAAGGTATTGAAATTTGTTTCGATACCAAACTTGAAACCTGTTGATCCCGCGCCTAAGCAAACGCTCCGCATCAGATACGCTGGTTATCGGATACCCATTGATTTCAACCAAAACAACCCCAGCCTTGAAGGTTTTCGCCTCACCCGTAGATTTGGTCACCACTACCCCAAGGACTGAAGGCGGCACTTGAAATTGTTTCCGGTTCGAGACATCCAAAGGCTCAAGCAAGACCCCGGGAATGGGGGATGCGCTAGAATCCTCTCGCAAATCCAAGGTGACGTAAAAATCCATTTCCGCTCCGTCCCTCAGAACTTTGACAAGCATTCTTGTTCCTGGGGATGTTTGAGAAATCGCAACCCTCAGCTGGTTAAAGGACGTCACCGGTTTTCCTCCTGCATTTACAATGACGTCACGAGGTTTAATCCCTGCTTGATCCGCAGGACTGTCCGCCTCTACCCGGTCGACAATGGCACCTTGAACGGAAGGGTTCGGGGCATCATCTAGAATTACCCCTAGAAAACCTCTTTTCAGTCCGCCTCCCTTGACCAAATCGTTCAAGACATTTTTTACCATATTCACAGGGATCGCCAAACCAATTCCTATGCTAGCGCCTGTTTGAGATATGATCGCCGTATTGATCCCAATCAAGCGGCCTTTTGCATCTAGCAATGCGCCCCCGGAATTGCCGCGGTTTATCGATGCATCCGTTTGAATGAAATTCTCATATGCGCCTTCCTCCAAAACGCCTAATTCGGATCGCCTAGTGGCGGAAATAATCCCCATTGTAACCGTCTTGCCTATTCCCAGCGGGTTGCCCACCGCAAAAACCACATCACCTACTTCAAGAAATTCACTGTTGGCTAGTATGGCATATGGCAACGTATCAGGTGCGGAGATTTTCAGGACTGCAATGTCAGTCGATCGATCAACCCCTATGATCTTGGCCTCGTATTCCTTCTTATTGGAAAGTTGGACTGTCACTTCCTCAACAAGGGATCCGGTTCTGGGATCGGTGATTACGTGGGCATTCGTTATGACATGCCCTTGAGGGGTAACGATTACGCCCGAACCAATACCTGCAGGAACCCTTTCTTCTTCGAAACGGGGTTGGTTGCCTCGAGAAAGGCCGTAATAACGCCTCAGGAAATCTTCGAGGGGGTCAACCACTCCTCGCCGAACCAATTGTTTTGTAGTGACTGCAATCACCGCAGGTGTGGCTTTCTTTAGTATTCCGGAGTAACTGACCACTGGGTTTGCCTGCGCTCGCTCAAGTTTCGAGTTGTCATATTTGGGGGTGAATCCAGTAGCGACAGAATCCTTGGCGACCAAGAAAGGGTTCACCAAGATCCCGAAAACGAAAAGGCCGAGGTAAACATTCTTCCGGTTCATGATATACACAAAGCGTTGCTAGAACTGTCTATTGTCTAGAATCAAGAATGACGGAACTGGGAAACCATTAAAAACCCTTAACTTGGAACAAACTGGATATACTGCTATCGGTGTGGGTCCGGCGAATTGCTTCACCCAACAACGGGGCAACACTCAGTCTACGAATGGGTAGATCCTCAGTTTCCATATCGACGGTGTTTGTTGTTATGAGCTCGTCAAGAAAGCCCTGTCTCAACCTCTCCATTCCCGTATCATTCAAAACACAATGGCTCACCAACGCGCTGACCGACTTAGCTCCTCGTTCCTTGAGAAGATTTGCGGCGGCTGTAAGAGTTCCTGCCGTTTCGGTCATATCGTCCACTAACAGAATTTCCCTTCCTTCCACTTCTCCAACGAGATTCATCGCTTCTACTGTGGAAGCTCCCGTTCTTCGTTTGGCCACAAAACCAATGGGACAACCAAGGACTCCCGAGTAGGCGCTTGCCATTTTCATTCCGCCGACGTCCGGGGAGAAAATCGTCATGTTTCCGGGGTCTTTGTTTTTCAAATCTTCGAAAAAGACCGGGGAAGCATAAAGGTGATCGACGGGTATGTCGAAAAAACCCTGTATTTGCTGGGCATGCAAGTCCATGGTCAACACGCGGTTCGCCCCAGCCGCAACCAACAGGTTTGCCACCAGCTTGGAGGTAATGGGGACGCGGGGTTGATCTTTTCTATCTTGCCGGGCATATCCGAAAAACGGAAGGACTGCTGTCACCCGGGCTGCCGATGCCCGTTTGGCTGCATCAATCATGATGAGCAGTTCCATCAAATGCTGGTTGGCGGGAGGAGAGGTCGATTGTACGAGAAAAACATCCGCACCCCTAATGTTTTCATTGAAGCGAACGAAGCTTTCGCTGTCTGGGAAAGTAGTAACCAAAGCATCACCCAAAGGTATGTCCAGATACTCACAGATTTCCCGAGCTAGTGGTTGATTCGAATTGCCGCTGAAGATCTTTAGGGTCGTTCCGTTTTGCATGATTATCACCTACTTGGTACTTGGATTCTCCGCAAACCTATTGAACAATTCAGGCAATTTTCTTTGTAAAACGGAGATTCTTTGAGCCAACTGAAACGGCAGGGCAGGGTTGCCTTTGAGAAAAGCTCCCGCCTCGACATCCTTTGTAATTCCTGCTTGCCCGGCGATTTTGGCTCCTTTTCCAACTTTCAGATGTCCGGCAAACCCAGCTTGCCCGCCCACCACAACGTAATCGTCGAACTCAACGCTTCCGCTTATGCCAACTTGAGCGACAATCAAGCAACCTTTGCCAATTTTGACGTTATGACCGATCTGAACCAAATTATCTATTTTCGTACCTGTACCGATACGCGTCTCATCAAATCGCGCCCGATCAATACAGGTATTGGCCCCGATTTCCACATCCTCTTCAATCACTACCTTGCCTAGATGCGGAACCTTTTCATGTACCTCTCCCACCTGATCGAAACCATAACCCTCGGAACCGATGACCACGCCTGCATTCAGAATCACACGGTCGTGTATATTGCACCTCGATAGAATCTTGACGCCAGGGTGCAGTTTGCAAGATTCCCCAATTTCAACATGGTCTCCCAAGTGGCAATGCGAGCCTATCGTGGAGTTGACTCCAACCTTCACATCGCTCCCAACATAGCAAAATGGCCCAACTGAACCCCCCCTGCCGATTTCCGCACTGGGATCGACGAATGCCGTTTCATGAACCGTCGGAGGAGAAGGTGGAAAAACCCGATCCTCAAGAAAACGGCACAGGGTTGCCAAACCCCGGGAAGGTTCCTTCATTCGAAGGTAGAGTTGATTGGGGTTGGGTTGCCCGGAATAGTCCTGGGGCAAAAGGACGACGGATGCTTCCGTAGAGGCTACAAAGGATTTGTATTTCGAGTTGCCAAGGAAAGAAAGATCCCCGGTTTTCGCTGACTCCAATGACGCAATCCCCGCTATCTCTTCAAGGGGAGTGGCACCTTCGGTTTCTGCCTCGGGAACCAGTTTGAAAATCTCATCAAGGGTCAGCCTTAGGTTCATTTCTATTCCCGAGCTATCAAACCCGTTGCTTAATTCACTGCTTCTTTTTACCCAAGGCGTTCAGGGTGACGATTACCTCTTCGGTAACGTCGAATTTGTCACCTGCGTAAAAAACTCCCAATTGGCTCTCGGAAGAGTTTAAAACTATGTCAAAACCCTTTGCTCCGGAAACTTTTTGAACAGCCGACCGAATGTCAGCCAAATGTTCGACCAAAAGATTCCTTTGCCTTTGGGCGATCGTTGCCTTGGCCCGCTTATCGTAGGCAACCATGTCATCCTGCTTTTCCTTAGCCTCCTTTACCTTGGCTTGGTATTTTACCTTCAGCGCAGTGCTTTCAATGTTTGGATTCTTCAGCTTGGCCTCCATGTCCTTGAGTTCATTCACGATCTTCCCAAGTTCATCCCGGTAAATTTCGAGCTCTTCCATGGCAATCTTCTTCGATCCGTCCAGGCGCTCGCGAGCCTCTTTGACCTTTTGGTAGCCATCAAAAACCTTCTGGATGTCAACGACCGCAACCTTCTGCGAATACGAGATTGTATTTAAGCCAAGAAAGGCAAACGTGATTAGCAAACGAATGTAATGAGACATTTTGGAATAATTTTAGGTTAGAGAAGACGATTAAAATCGGGTTCCCCCGGAAAAATGAAATTGAGGGGATCCGCCTGTATCGGAAGGGTCTGATATGGGAAAACCAAGATCAAGTCGCAAGGGCATGCCCATGACCATGACCCGGAGACCGAGACCCCAATTGTCATGCCAGCCCTGCAATCCATCACCAGGGAAAAACTTGAAGTCGCCCGTTCGCAAAAAGCCTCCGTCGTAGAAAAAGGCAAAGCGCAGGGGATCGGCCAACTGAAAGGTATACTCGGCGCTCAAGTAACTATAGGAGTTTCCACCCCTCGGCTCACTCGATTCCCGAGGCCCGGCATCACGATAATCCCATCCCCTCAAATTGTATGGACCTCCAAGAAAGAACTTTTCAAAGAACGGAACGTTGGCATCTTTGCCATCGTAACGACCGAGGGTTCCCGTCCGCCCGCTGACGGTAAGGACCTGATTCATGGCATCAAAAGTCTTGAAGAAACGGGCTCCTTGCAATTCTGCCCTTCCGTAGTCGGCATCTCCACCGAAAGGGCCACCTGCAAATTCTTTGCGAAAGGTCACGATACTGCCTTCGGAGGGAAACAATATGCTGTCCCTGGTATCTCGGGTTAGGCTGAAACCCAACTTGGATATCGTCAAATCCTCTTCCTCTAGCCATGGGATATTATCTTTAGCGTATTGGCTGATATCATCGATCACCACATCCTCCAACCGGTAGAAAACACGACCTTCCACCAATTCAAACAGTCGCTTTCTGAAGTACAGTTCGAAACCAGCCCTCAGTTCATCGTAGTAGGAACTGTAGTAATCCGATTTTTCACGGAACAATTCAAATCCAGCGGCCACCCTCCGATTCAGAAACCACGGTTCCTCCAAGGCTAATCTAGCTTCATTGCTGCGCGATCCAAGTTTAAGGCGAAGACGGAACTTCTGCCCGTCACCCTGAAGACGATGGGGGGCCCGCCAGCGCATGATGTCAAAATTTCCTTGCCGGAACTCGGCAAACATCATCGCTTTTTCCAGCGTGCTGAAACCAACACCAAAAGAAACATGGCCCGTTCGACCTTCTTCCACATTCACCACCAGATTTCTGCGGGTGTTTTGCAGTTCCGGATCCTGCGAAGTAATCGGTTCGTCATCCAAATTGACTTTCTCGAAGAAACGCGTGTTTCTCAAGCGGGTCTCGCTCGTCTCCATGCGAATAAGATCAAAGGTTTCTCCAGGGGCCAAAGCGAGTTCCCGTATAATTGCAATTGTTTTGGTCTTATCATTCCCGCGGACCTGGATGGAATTGACCGTAAACTTATTGTTTTCGGTAATCTCGAAACGCATGTCAATTTGACTGGTTTCCAAATTGGGTTTTCTGAAGGAACTTACGCGGGCATCCAAATACCCCTTTTCACCATATCTCTTACGGATGCGCTCTCTTTCTTCGCTCAAGAGGGTCGGCGAATAAGGATCCCCACGCTTGATCTTGGTGTCGCCAAGTAACTCCTCGCCAGACATCACGGCATTCCCAACCAAAAGGGCTTCTCCAAAATAAGATCTTTCCCCTTCAACCACCTTGATTGTAAGGTTTAGGTTCTTTTTCCCCTCGGGTTCAATGGCCACTCCGTTCTGTTCAATTTTGACATCAAGAAAACCTTCGTCCCGATAAATTCCACGCAACGCGTTCAAGTCTTCTTCCAAGATAGATGGCCTGTACCGCGAACGCTTGGACCAAAACCTCCAAAAGCGCCAAGGCGCGGTTTCCATTTCCTTGGTGAGCTTCTTCCCTGTTATGTTCTCGTTTCCGTCAAAGGATATTTCCCGAATTTTCCTTTTTTCATTCTCCACTACGCGAAAGACCACCGTGACGTTTCTTTGGTCGGGCGACGGCTTGACATCCGCTTCAACACTGGAATTCCAAAACCCTTTTTCCAAATACAGTTTCTCAATCTCAAGCTGGTCGGATTTGATCTCCGCCTCGTCAAACAATTCACCCACGCTACTCTCTATGGACTTCTCGAGCTTTCTGTCCGAAAGTTCATCGTTACCCGAGAAAAGAATTTCTCCTATTCTCGGCTTGGTTCGAACCTTGAAAACAAGCGCGACATTATCCTCATTGGAGTTTTCGGGATCAATGAAGACCTTTACGTCGTCTATTGCCCCCGTAGCCATCAGATTGCGAATGGACTTGTCTATTGCAGATCCGACATAGGGTATTCCGGTCTCGATTTGCAGGTTCTGCAAGATGAATGATTTGCCCAACGTGTTGGGTCCTTCCAACTCAATCTTTATAGCCGATATGGTCTTCCCGTCAGGTTGACCAACTTGCGACCAAAGCAAGGCCAAGCTTGGCAGAAGAATCAAAAACGGGAACAGTGAACGAAAAAATCTCATTTATCAATTTAGCCTTGGGTCACCTTCCATAGTATCAAATCTTGTGTACTTGCGACGAAAGGCAAGGTTAACTCTTCCCGTCGGTCCATTTCTTTGTTTGGCCAAAAGCAATTGAATGGGCTCAAAGTCTTCATCGCCTTCCTGCTGTTCTTGATCCGCCTCCCTTATATCCTCGCCTTTGCGGTGCTTGCCCAAAAGCATTACGATATCTGCATCCTGCTCGATTGAACCAGATTCCCTAAGGTCGGAAAGTCTCGGATCTCTCTTTTCCTTTTCGGAGTCTCTATTGAGCTGGCTAAGCACGACAACCGGTACGTCCAATTCCTTGGCCATTGCCTTGAGCCCCCGGGATATGTCGGAAATTTGATTCTCCCTGGAAGGGGATCGAGTATCTCCCGAAATCAATTGCAAATAGTCCACCACGATCAAGCTCAAGGGGTTTCTGGTCTTGACTCTTCTGGCCTTTGCCCGGATCTGGTTTATGGTCAAACCACTCGTGTCATCAACCCAAATCGGAGCCTCTTGAAACCCTTTGCTCGCATCATTAAGCTTTTCCGCATAGTCCTTGGCTATGAAGCCTCTGCGCAAATCATTCATGTTGACCCGCGCTCTTCCACAGATCATGCGCATGGCGAGAGAAGCTGCGCTCATTTCCAAGCTAAAGACCAAAACGTTTTTGGGGTCATCAACGTATTTTGGAGAGAACGCAATGTTCTCGACAATATTCATGGCCAAACTGGTCTTGCCGACCGAGGGCCGAGCTGCGATGACAACCATTTCTGCAGGCTTGAGCCCATTTGTCAAATTGTCCAAATCCTTATAACCGGTAAGCAATCCGTCTGAATCTTCCTTCGAGAGCATTCTCTTGATCTGCGCCATGGCGTCACCAATGGGCTCCTTGAAGGGAATGGACGTTCTGATGCTATGCTCATCGCTCAACGAACACACTCTCTGCTCCATGTTCGAAAGGAAATCGTCTACCTCACCCTGCAAGTCGTTCGCTCCGTCAATAATGTCAAATGCAACGTAGATGCATCTTCTGAGGAGGGCTTTTTGCTTAACGATATCCAGCCAAAAGGAAGCGTGGCCGGTCGTATCTATCCTCGAGGTCAGCTCGATCAACCCTTCCTGCCCGCCAACCTGATCAAGTTGTCCGCGGCTGGATAGTTTTTCGGCAAGCAAAATCTCATCCGCTTCTTTGTTCTCTCTATGCAGATCAAGCAAAGCCTCAAAGATCAGCTGATGCTTAAAGTGATAGAAATGATCGGATCCGAAGGACTGCTCGATACAACGCCCGATTACTTCGCCCGAGGCATCCATGATGCATGCGGCCAACAAACCTTGCTCAGCGTCTTGGTTGCTAGGAAGCGGATTTCCTTCTATCGCCTGACGATCCGCAACTTTCTTGTTTGCCGAAGCGGTTCCTTCTTTTTTGGAAAATGAATTTTCTTTCTTGGAAGAAACTGCTGTTGCCATCTCCTAACCTCAGTAAAACGAAAAGGCGATTACTCAGTCGTTTCCGACTCAATAGGGTTTTCGGACACGACCTCCACTTCAACCTCCGCCTCCACTTCCTTGTGGAGTTGAAGGGTCACGCTTTTCTTGCCCAATTCCTTGATCGGGCTAAAAGAAACAAAATGCTTTTTGTCCAAGGTAAAGCCACTCTCGCTTAGTTTTTCGAGAATATGGTTTGCCGTCACCGAACCAAAGAGCTTTCCTCCGGCACCGGTCTTAACGGCTACGGCAATATTTACGTCCTTTAGTTTGGTCGCGAATTCCTGAGCTTTTTGCAATTCATCCGATTCACGCAGTGCCCGGGCTTGCTTAAGGGAATCGAGCCTCTTTTTGTTCGCCAAATTAAGAGGCAGGGCTTTCTTCTGCGGGATTAGGTAGTTTCTGGCGAAACCAGGACGAACGGCAACCACATCGCCCTCTGATCCAAGTTTATCAATGTGTTCTACGAGTAAAACTTCTGTATTAGCCATAATGTTTTTGGGGTCGGTATTAAAAGGGTACGTCTTCTTCCAGTTCAGGATCTGATTGAGTTGATGCAGAAGATGGAGTTTCGGTGTCAGTACTAGCTGCGGTTTCAGTTGCGGGAGAATCCTTGGGCGCTTCATAGGGTTTTGCTCCTTGGGACGGAGCGGAGTCCTGCTTGGAATCGACAAACTCAAAATTATCGAGCACCACCCTCAATGCGCTCCTTTTTTCTCCTTCTTTCGATTCCCATTGATCGAGCTTCAATCGCCCTTCTACGAAAATCGCTCTTCCTTTGGTAAAGAATCTTCCAACAGCCTCGGCTCGTGGGCCGAAACATTCGACGTCCACGAAAGTCACCTCTTCCTTACGGTTGCCCTCGGCATCCTTATAGGAACGATTGAGGGCGAGACCGAAATTACATACGGGTCTGCCGTTGGTCATGACACGCACATCAGGGTCGCGGGTCAGATTGCCTATGAGGAGTACTTTGTTGAGGGATGCCATCTGAAGATTTGGTTCGAAAAAAAAGAATGCAACTACACTACTTGCGCTCGATCAGCACTCGATCAACCTTTTTCTCCAAACGCAGTTTATCTTTAAGCCTTACGGGCATTTCGGTATCACCTGAAATTTCAAATTGCAGATAGGTTCCCGCTTTCACTTCCTTGCTTTGAGGATAGGCAAAGTCATGGCTTCCCTGATTTTCGACTTTCGTCACTTCGCCCTCAACGCCACGAATGATTTCACTCAGTCTTGGGATCATTTCATCCGAAGCGCCATCTGCTCCATGGGCATCGTAAACGATAGTTGCTAGGTAATTTCTTTTGTTCATATGGTTTCCGAATCTCGGTTGGTTTGATTGACAATATTCATGGTTGCATCCTCTCCGTGGTCCAAAAGATGCAAAAGGGCTTTGCTTAGACGATCCTTGCAAGTTTGAAGGAAGGTCCATTCTTGCTTGCTTAGTTTTGATAGAACGAAATCCGCAAGTTTGACTTCAGGGTGGGGCTTCATTCCGATTCCGACACGAAAACGAACGAAGGAAGAGCCTATGGATGACATTATGCTTTTCACGCCATTGTGTCCACCCGCTCCTTTGTTTCGAGAAATTTTCAAATGACCCAAAGGGAATGCCATCTCGTCATGAACGACAATTGAACGGCCAGGCTCACAGTCAAAATACGAAAGCAAGGGGATAAGGAATTTGCCACTCTCGTTCATATAACTCAACGGCTTGACGAGCAGAAAATTCTTGCCGTCTCTTTGCATGTGGCTGATTTGCGCATGGAATTGCTTGTTTTCCTTGAACGTTAGTTTTTCTTGTTCCGCCAGGGCGTCAACAAGCCAAAATCCCATATTGTGACGGGACTTTTGATATTCCGGGCCGGGATTGCCCAACCCAATGACCGCAAGCTTCTCCACACTCGACGAAAACCATGGTTATTCCTCTTCTTTTCCGCCCTCCTCGGCAGAGCCTTCACCTTCACCTTCACCTTCGCCACCTTCGCCTTCTCCCTCTTCTCCTTCCGCTGCCTCTTCATCTTCTGCATCAGAACGACCACCGGCACTGCCCACGCAGGAAACAAGCACAGCATCCTCACCCGCAGTAAAGACGACTCCCTCTATTTCGGTCAAGTCCTTGACTTGGAGGTTTTCTCCTAGCGCAAGCTCGGTAATGTCCAGATCAATTTGGGTAGGAAGATTACTGGGGCGGCAACGAACTTCGATTTCATTTGCCAGAACCTCCAGAATGCCTCCCTCCAGCTTTACACCCTCGGCCTCACCGCTCAAAACGAGTGGGATTTTGGTCTGCAGATCTTCTCCCCGGTTCACCTGAATGAAATCGATGTGCAGAATGCTGTTTTTGATCGGATCGGTCTGCAATTCCTTAATCAAGACGAGCTCGTCTTCTCCCTGCTCTCCCAATAGACGCAACAGGGAGGTTGTTCCAGATGCTTGACGCAATAGAATGCGCATTTCACGATCATCAAGGGAAAAGGACTTGTTAAGTTCCTTCCCGTACAAGACTGCGGGGATTCTTCCGGAGGAACGGAGCTTATTGCAAGCCTGACGACCAGTATGCTCACGAGGAGCAACGTTTATGGTAAGATCACTGAGTTCTGACATGATATTTGGAGGGTAGAAAATTGAAGGTAAGCGATCAGAAATAACATTTCACGATTCTCGTTGCAAGCACTTTACCCTATCAGGTTGCCATTCGGATTACGAGGAAGGGATGAACCGAAGTGACCCTTTCCCCGTCGCCTTCTTCATTTAGAAAAAAGCTCTTTTTCGGCTCTAGTTTTCGAACCGGTTGACGAACTTCAGCAAATGTCGGAATGCAGGAGCAGCCATCCCGCCATGATCAAAGCCTTCCAGTTCGAGAATCGAAGCCCTCGGGTGACCTGACACCTTGAGCATTCTCCAAAAGTACGCATTTTCCTCATACCTTCCCAGCATTTCCAATTCCCGGTCTCCCGTAATGATCAAGATGGGCGGCGCTTCTTTTCGAAGGTGGGATATGGGGGCAAACTTATCCACCACGACCTGTTTTTTGGATATTCCGCGCTCCTCCCTCGGAGTAAAATGCGTGATCGTGTGTCCGCTGAAGGGAATCAAACCCGCTATCCTGTCGGCATCAATGCGATGCTTGCCAAGATAGGACTTGTCCAGGCCAACCATGCTCGTCAGGTACCCTCCAGCAGAATGCCCGGAAACAAAGATCAATTCCCGGCTCCCACCGAACTTAGGGATATTCAGGAATGTCCAAGCCACGGCTGCCGCGGCATCCTCCAGATATTCGGGGCATTTGGCCTTCGGGAAAAGCCTGTAGCTAGGCGCAACGACTGCAATTCCTTGTTTTCTCAATTGCTTGGGAATGGATCTCTCGCCAGATCGCAGCCCGCCGCCATGAAACCAAACGACGGTGGAAAACTTTTTTTTCGAACGTGGATAGTACAAATCGAGTTCACAACGCTTTGTGCGGTAAGGATCGCCAGTCCCGTTTTCACCCAAATAAGAAACGTTCTTTTTCAATTCATAGACAATTTCGCCGCCTTCCTCCGTTTCCCCGAACAGAAGACTTGCGAATGCCAAAAGGAATAGGGTGAACGTTTTCATCTTACTAGGCCTAATTGAAAGATATTCCTATTGAGCCAAGGTCTTGACTGTGGGGATTTGAGACAAGCCCTCTCCCAGCTCTCCCACCGAATCAAAGAGGCGCGGGTAATACTGTCCGCTCATCTTTTGCCCTGCGGGCACTTTCGGATAGTTGTCCGCGCCCGGGGCATTGGAACCGTCGTCATCCCGGCTGCTTTTCACTCCATCGGCAAAAACGTTGATCAAGGTGGCTCGGCGGCGTCTTTCGGAACGATTCTCATAGGAACCATGCATCAGCAAAGGATGGTGAAAACTAGCCTCCCCCTTATTCATTTCCACCGGAACCTTGTTGTCAAAATCGGCGACTTGACCGGGCTCAAGGGATTCCCTAATCGCGTCCATATCGCCCGCAATGGGCTTTTTTTCAAGCAGGCCCCAATGGTGGCTCTTCGGAACATAGTACATGCAACCATTTTCCGTGCTCACGTCATCCAATCCAATCCAGCAAGTCAAGTGGGACATAGGAGTTGTCCAAGTCCAGTAGGAATAATCCTGATGCCAGGCCACCACCCCGCCATGCTTGGCCGGCTTGCTAAAGAGCTGGTCATGAAAAAGCCTGCAGTCAGCTCCTAACAATTGATAGGCCGCCATCAGAAAAGCGGGGTTCCACAGGACGTCATGAAAAGCCGGGCGAACTCTCCATGCTCCCAAGGCGTGAAAAAGCACGTTGTCCGGGTTTTCCGATTCGTTCGAATGGTATTCGTAAAAAAATTCGCGGCCCTCGTGATCGGGATCCACCATTTCCTCAAGCTGTCCTCCGAGAGCCGAGACCTGTTCGTCGTTGAGAAGGGGAACCCCATGGAGGTAGCCCTTTTCGTGGAAGTGCCTGACCTGCTCCTCGCTCAGGGCATGATCCATCCACTCCTCGAGGCAAGAAGGTTGGGTAAACAAGTCGGTTAGCCGTCCGTGATTCTTTCCTAAGTCCTCTGGCATGGGACGAGATTAGAGACACGCAATGAAAGAAGCAAGGAATTGAGGAATAGCCCCTTTCACGGCAAGACTTGCCCGCGCGTTTATCTTCTTGTACGATGAGAACATGAAGAATCGCATCCCATTCCTATCATTTCCCGAATTGGCCTCCCCTCGGACCTTTGCTCCGGTCTTCCTCATATGCTTTGCAGCCTGCTTAATGGGGTGCAGTGATGAGAGTGACTCGGATGGCGCATATGGACGCCCGGAGACATCGGTGGCAAGCCTCCAATCCAGCGGAAGCGAGGGCCTCTTCGTTTCCGAAACGGAGGAAGCGTCTTCCGGTTCCGTCGCTGACGCCACCCAATCCGTGGAACGGAAGATCATCTACTCTTCCGACGTCCACCTAGTCTTGAAAAAGACTAACTTCGAGGAGTTCGACAAGGAGATAAGGAGCCTTTTGCAAAAGCACGAGGGACACCACTCGCTCGTCACTTTCGAGGGGAACCAAGGATACGGCAGGTCGGGGAAATGGGTTTTGCGCGTACCCGTGAGGCACTATCAGGCCTTCGTTGCCGCCGTTAAGGACTTGGGCGTACCCGAACTGGTCCAGGAAAACTCGCAGGACGTCACGGACGAGTTCGTGGACCTGGACGCCCGACTGGCCAACCAAAAGCGGTTGGAGGAAAGGATCCTTCAGGTACTGGATCAGGTAAGCGGCAAGATCGGGGAAGTTCTCGAGGTCGAACGCGAACTGTCCAGGGTAAGGGAAGCAATCGAACGAATGGAAGGAAGAATGCGCCAACTCAAGGACCGGGTTTCCATGACCACAGTCAGGCTCTTCGTTCGGGAGGATGAGGACTACGAGCCGCCCCAGGCCCTTTCCTTCGGGGAGGAGATGGGGGAATCCTGGTCAGGCTCGATTGCCGCCATGAAGAATTTTTTCAAGGAATTGACCCTCTTCGTCATCGCCCTTGCTCCTTGGCTTCTCATTCTCTTCGGTCTCTTGCTTTTGATCCGCCGCCTCTTCCGCAGGCTCCTCACCAAGCGTAGAAAAGATTCCCCCGAGAAGACCACCTGACTGGACGCAAACTAACTCGACCGATTAACGCGCACCCTCTCGGGCAAGGCAAAGCGCCTCCTGAAAAATTATATCCCTGAACTTTTTGGTTGGCTCTTGCTCCGTGATCAAGAACGATCTTCAGGATCATGCTTAAACAGACCCTGTTCCTTTCCTTCGTCTTGGCTCTTTTTGTTTCGGGCTCTCATGGCGAGAGTCCCGAAAGCCTCCGTTTCGCCAAGATTTTAAGCGATAATGTCGTCCTGCAACAGGACAAGCCGATCACCGTTTGGGGTTGGGGTAAACCGGGAACTCAAGTTGAGGTGACCCTTACTCAAGATGCGACCACTGGACATAAGGCCGAGACCGAGGCCGATCTGGAGACCAAGCAGGATGAAAGCGACGACTACTCGGTCAGCGTGCGCTACTTGGAGAAGAACCCGCCGCGCCTGCAGGAGAAGAACCTGTCCGCTCAGATAGACAAGCAAGGGCGCTGGTCGGTTTCCTTTCCTCCGGCCAAGGCCAGTTTTAAGCCGACTTGGTTGATCGCCCGCGGAGGTGACGAAACGGTTGTGGTCCGCAACGCACTGATCGGCGAAGTCTGGATTTGCGCCGGACAGAGCAACATGGGCTGGAGCAACTTCAACCGCAAGGCACGGGAAGGGGCCTCGGCCGACTTTCCTGGTCTGCGCTACGTGGCGTGGGAGGATTCTTGGTACAAGCCGCTGGACGAGGTCCGCAATAAAATTGGCTGGAAGGAATGCACGCCGGAGAATACCCAACGCTTTTCCGCCGTGCCTTACCTCTTTGGCACTTTTCTTCATCGCTACCTAAAGGTCCCCGTTGGCATCATCAACGTAGCCCGTGGCGGCACCCTCGGGCAGACTTGGTGCCTGCGTAGCGAACTGAAGTCCATCGACGACAAGATCATCAAGACCGTGCTGGCAGACTATGATGCCGAAACCGCTGTCTGGGACGACCCCAAACAGGTTGCCGCTCTCATGAAGCAATGGGAACGGGATTGCGACAAAGCCAAAAAAGAGCACGAAGGCAAGATTGCCAAGGCTAAGGCCGAGGGCAAGAAGCCCCCCCGATTGCGTCTGCCCAAACAACCCGGAGACGCCAGGAGCGCCTGGAGCCCACCGGCCGGACTCTTCAACGCCACCGTGATGCCGATTCGCGATCTCGCCTTGCGCGGGGTGCTCTACTACCAAGGCGAGAACAACAACTTCATGCGCTGGACCCGTTACGAGCGCACTTTCCCCAAGGTGCCGGTCTCCTTTCGCAAAGCCTTTCGCGACGCCACCCTGCAAGCCCGCTACCTTAGGGGAGCGTTCTTTGACAAACCCTTCACCATCGGCAAATACGAAGGCGCGCGCACACGCGTCGCCATTGCCGAGTTGGCTGCCAACGGAGGAGCGCCCATGGGTTTCTATGCGCGGTTCAGCGATCCCGCTGCCCGCGAAGTGTTCGCACGCTACTATCAATTCATCCATCGCAATGATAACCTTTTCCGTGGCAACTCCCCTTACGCCGAGGCGCTTCTTCTCTTCCCCCGGAAAGCAATTCGTCAAGGCACCCTCGAACCCTTGGACGTCTTCCGCAAGCTTGGCAGAAAGCTATTGGACCGACATATCCTGTTCGACGTTCTGCCCGACGACTTGGCGACGCCGGAAATACTGGCCAAGTACCAAGCCAAAATTGATCCTATCCGGGGCTCATTGCCTTCAGGAGTCGGGTTCAGCCGCTTTGACGCGCCCCCTACCTTGCGCGTATGCGCCAACCGTCCGGCCAAGGGAAATGAAATCGATCTGCACTTTGTCAACTATGATCGAGACGAACTCCCCAAGCGAGCCAACGGCAAACCAAATCCTGGCCGTGGCCCTGCCGATGAAAGGCCCAAGGCCGTGTCGGGAGCCGAGGTGTCCTTCGTTCTTCCGGCGGGGGTAAAGGTTAGCGAGGTGGAAGTGATCTCGCCGGAATACGAGAAACCTCTCCATCCCGACTTTCGATTTACCGATGGCAGAATCTCCTTCACCATGCCCAAATTCCTCGTCTACGCAGTAGCCAGGCTGAAGCCTTAGCCGGTTCCGGCAACGATCGAGATCATAAATTCACAAGGTCCTGCGGCGCTCAAACAAGGGATTACTTCTTGCGCATTCCCTTGAGGCTTGCCCTCATGGCATCCAGCTTCGGAAGCAATTCGGGATCATGGTCCTTGAGTTGGCGGGAAAGCCAGGCATCGGTCTCGAACTCTTCGAGGATGGAGTCGATGCGGA
>JAOLZO010000017.1 GCA_028343845.1 Verrucomicrobiota bacterium
TTGAGCCCTGCCGAATCCATTGTATCGGGCTATCGTATTGTTATCGAAATAGACTCCGGTGCATGGGGCCAACATGAACAGCCATGACTGTCCATCGTAGCACACGTTGAAGGACACTCTCCAGTTATGGATTTCCTGTCGAAATGGCGGCCAATCATAGTCCCAGCTGGATTCGATGAACCCGGCATTTCCTTCCGAATAGTTATGATGAACGTAGATGTTTTTCTTATGGTATTTGCCGCAATCTATTTCGATGGCGCCGCCGTCTGAGCCCCACGGGCTGTCTTTGGTCCCAAAGTTCTTGATGGTGTTGTATGACACTTCCTGGTTTCCGATGTTTAAGTGTATCCCCATCGGCCCCCAGCTGCTTTTTGAGGTTCGCCAGAGCGCATAGCTCGGACCATCCAGATAATTCTCCGTGATCAGGGTATGCTCGCCGGCCGACATGATGCCCTGGCCGGTCTTGATGAATTCATTGTTTCGGATGATGCAATGATCCGCTCCGCGCTCGATTCGAAGAGCGGCCAATCTGGTCATGATGATCATTCCCGATACGCGCTCGCCCGGGGTATCGTGAAAATGCAGGTTTTCCACAATGAGGTAATCGCCGCCAAGGATGAGCGCGTTCCCGCTGGCATCGCGGGTAGTGGGATTGGTAAACGTGGGCAGGTCTCCCTTTCCGTATGAAGTCAGCCGTATCGGCTTGGCCGCCGTGCCGGATTCACTGATCCGAATATTGCCGGAAAAGGCAGACCCCCTCTTGAAGTGGACTACGTCGCCTGCCGCCAGTGATGCTGACTCCGCTTTCTTATGGGACTTCCAGGGCGTGCGCATCGAGAGACCGTCATTGCCATCCGATCCATCGACCGAATCGACGTAATAATCAGCGCCACTGGAATGAGTGGCCGTGAAGAAAAGAAAGAAGGCAAAAAAGATGATATATGGCTTAATCTTATTTCCTTTTCGGTTTTTTCTTCTTGGTTCCGGGAACCTTGCGCACGCCGGTTACGCGCTCATAGTCGATCTTGGCCCCCTTCGTCGGATAGTCGTCCAAGGCCGCCTGCAGGCTCTTGCGGACAGCGCTTGGTTCCGCCCTTTCACCCAGAGGTTTCTCTTCGCGTACGTCATTGATCACGTCGAAGAAGCGACCGTCACGATAGAGCTTGTGGCGCTTGTTGCGCGCCCAGGCGACCTCCCAATGGGAATACATCGTATCGAATTTCTGCGAGAACGGACGGGGAAAGTAGTAGCCGTAAATCCACTCCCGCTTCTTGCCTTCCTTCCCCAGGCATTGGGGCCAGAAGCTCCACCCGTCTCCCTTGGTGATTTTCTTGGCCGGTAGATCCGCGGCCTCGACGATGGTCGGGAAAAGATCGGAAAAGCAGATCAGGTCCTTGTTCACCTGGCCGGCCTTGATACGCCCGGGAAGGTTGACGATCAACGGCACCTTGGTTCCATGGTCGTGGGTGTAGCCCTTGCCGCCCTTGCGCTGCGTACCGAAAAAGTCGATAGTCAGGGTGGAGTTGGTCCCATTGTCCGCCGTGAAGATCATCAAGGTATTCTCACGCAGTCCAAGCTCGATCAGGGCGTCCTCGATCCGTCCGACGCAATGATCCATGTAGGCCACCATGTCGATGAAGTTCCGCTTCGCATTCTTGCTCTTGCGATCCTTGCTTCGTGGGGTCGGATCAAAAGGATTGTGCGGCAGGTTCATCGGGTAGTAGGCGAGAAACGGCTTGTCCTTGTTCGTCTTGATGAAGTCGATCAGGTAATCCGCGATGACCGTCGATCCGTATTTTTCCTCCCCGTGGTTGATGACCTTGCCGTCATGCATCAGGGAGGGTTTCCAATAACGACTGCGTGCCGTCCCCGGAATGTTCCAGACGCAATGCCGGTCAAAGCCAGCTTCTTTTGGCGAGATGCCAGTTTGAGTAGTCAGCAACTGCCACTTGCCCGCCACGGCGGTGGCATATCCCTGAGCTTTGAAGTGATTGGCAAAAGTCGGTTCGCCCTTGGGGAAGACTCCAAAGTCGACGTAATTGAACACGTTCGATTTTCCGGTCATCAGGTTCACGCGACTGGGCGTGCACAACGGCGTCGAGTGGCAGTGGTCGAAGCGCATGCCCTTGGCCGCGAGGGCGTCAAGACGGGGTGTCGAGAACTCCTTGCTCCCGTAAGCGCTGAAACATTCATACCCGACGTCATCGGCCATGATGAGCACGACGTTTAGTTTTTTTGATTCCGCCTGGCTCACGGAAGCGGTCTGCAGAAGCACCGCAAGAAAGAGTATTATGACTTTATTTATGGACATTGTTCG
Organism: Verrucomicrobiota bacterium; assembly: GCA_028343845.1. Taxonomy (GTDB): domain Bacteria; phylum Verrucomicrobiota; class Verrucomicrobiia; order Opitutales; family Seribacteraceae; genus Seribacter. The sequence goes on from JAOLZO010000017.1 coordinate 2,318, forward strand.
CCAAAATATAGGTTAAGCATTACCTTCAAAAGAAATGAAATATCGAGATCAATGCGCAAGGTTGTCCAAATTACAGGATTCTGGCGATAACGAAGAATGCTGGAAAGAATTCTACACCGAAGACGTCGTGAGGCGAATCACTGGGCTTGAGCCGCTTGTCGGCCGTGACGCATGCCGAGAACAAGTGCAGCATTTCATAGACGGCTTGACAGGGGCGCCAAAGATTGAACCCACCGCGATCGCATTCGATGATGAGAATCAGGTAAGCATTGTCGAGTTTCGGCACGACTTCAGTCATAAGGAGTGGGGCGAGATTTCTCAGATGCAGACACACGTCCAGCGGTGGCGCGAAGGCAGGATCTATGAAGAGAATATCTACGTCATAAATCTAAAGTCGTGACGGAAACGAAAACGTGCTTTATCTGGAATCCAATCAAACGCTCATAATTAATCTCCTCTGACTCGCACAAATGCACGCTTACGGATCTCTTATCGCAACCTTTGCCATTGCTTTGGCCTTGCCTTGTCAAATACATGCTGAGAACGGCAAGACACGGGAGTTGTCCGCTTGTGATCCAGTGGCCACGGCCAGATGGGTCACCTGCCTCTATACCCTGCAGAAGGGCAAACTTGCCTTCGATGCAGGAAATGCAAACCGCTTGCATGGCCAGATTTCGCTGACTGCGAATGCCAAGGTCGGTCCGGGCGAAGACGGGCATATCATCATCGACCAGAAAGGTTTTTTGCCTGTTAGCTACGGAAAATCGGCGGGATATGAAACTTTTTTCTTCACGACTCCCCTGACCCACGTCAGTCCGTTAACCTTGGATGATTTCGTTCCCTACGACAAAGATATCGTGGTACAAGAGGATTCCTCCATGTTCCGCAAGCTTGGAGAAGCCTTGCATTACCACTTCACAGGCCTTGCAACAAAGAAGCCCGATCATCATCGTGTCGAGGACGTCCTTGGCTATCCCGCTGACTATTACGTCTGGGAGGTGGGAGGCTCAACCGTTTTTCTCAAAGCGTACCAGGGAAACGACTCCCATGGTTTGATGCTACGGGTTTGCTCAAAAGCGACTGAGGTGGGACGTGCTGAGATCGCGCGTCAGCGAAGCCGTATCTCCAGAGCCAAGAGCTCGGCGAAGAAAGAGGTTTTTCGAGGCTGGGGCGAACCACTGGAGATCACGAACGACTGACTGGAAAACAATCCTCATCGATCAGAGTAAGGATTCTCTTCATCTCATTTCAGTCGGCGCTTTAAGCAAAATGTCTTTTGAGGAGTTCACATCTATAATAAGGCCCGTTTTTCTGACAAAGTTCATGGGCGCATCGAAGGTAGATAGTTTTCCGGTCACAAAGACGCGCGTTGGTTTGTCTGCGAAATCGGTGGCTTCGAACAGAGCCACTAGTTCGTCGTGTCTGTCGTCTACGCGAATGAGAATGCTAAAAGACTGACCCACGTCGTCCGAAGGTTTGGCTTTTAGATCGAACCTCCATTTTCCAGGTTGGTTAACACCCGAGTCCTTGGGAAACACGTTGCCGCCATCCACATAACCCCAAACCTTGAGAACTTTGCCTCGATGAGCCAGCACTTCCTCACGGTTTTTGGCGAAACCTTTTTTGCTGAATGAGGAAGCCGGTACATACCCGCCTATCGGTTTGTCCACACAACCCCCAAGAAGCAGGGGCGCTATCAAAATGATTAGAAACAAGGGTAAGGAATTCATGGATGCAGGGCTAATCGCTCATTTTAAAATAAGGAATCATTGCTATGGATGGTCGGGGATAGAGCCAAGTTCAATCTACTGGAAGCTCGATCGGAACTTCACAGAAGGTGAGGGCCGCGAGGTCATTTACGCCCCAGATGATGGATTGATCCTGCCTCCATTTGCCGCCTCTGACGTAGGAAAGGTTCTTGGCCGCGGTGGGCCCGGCTAGTTTCAAAGTGATGGTTTTTTCGGAGCCACCCACGGCGGTCAGCTCAGCCGAGTCATCATCGAGATAAAACCGCTCGATGATTTCTTCGTCCCATTTCAAGTCCTGATCGAAAACCAACCTGATTTCGTCTTTCCTGTCGCTGACATAAGAGACGCTCCGGATATTGGGCGGCGTTATCGAGGTCTTCGGTTCGACCCCATAGTTGTATTGGTTCACCAAGGGAACCAGTTGCCTAGCCATCGCCGCATAGCCTTCCGCCAAGTAGTGGCAACCACCACCCGGCCGGATACCGAGGGTCGAAAGAACGCTCATGTTGGAGAACTGCTTGGGCAATTGTCTTTGCCGCTCCCGCAAGCGGTCGCCTTCAACCGACCGACTGCCACAGGCCCCCGGCCAAATCTGATGGATATAGTAGTGTTTTATATTCGGATAGTCCTGCTTCCAAGCCGCCGACATGCGGATGAAATATTCTTCATAATTCACCCAACCATAGGCACCGCTCGCTCCTGACTCTCCCTGATCGTTTTCCCCCTGATGCCAAAGTACAGCGCGAACTCCGTGCGTAAGTTTCGCTTGTTGCAAGCGCCACAAAAGCCGGCCGTATATGGTGGTCACGTCCGTCGGGTCGGCCTCGTTGCGCTGGTGCTGGTCAACCCGGGTTCCACCCTGTGCCCCATTGATGATGCAGATGGGAATCTTATGGGTTTCGATAAGCGTCTTGCCCAGCTCCACGCCCCAATAGCCAATTTGGTAATGATGATGATTTGGGCCGCCGTTGAAAGACAAGGCGTTGCCCCAGACCGCGTCCCGGGCTCTATCCTTGTTCGTGCTCGGCGTACCGAAGCTGCGCAGCCAGGGGCTGCGGTACGGATGCACGACTCGTTGGTCCGTCCAGGCTTCGGCATTGGACTGGCCCTGAATGACGAAGACGTCGCCGCAGACCAAGTCGTTGGCTTTTTCCAGAATCGTTTCGGCCCCGCCACGCTTGATGCCGAACTCCGTGCGATAGGCAATCAGGCCCGCCTGCAAGCTTGCGGCCAAGGCGTACTTTTTGTCGGCTCCGATCTTCTGGCCCTGCGTGTCGATCAGCTTGTCCCCGGCATAGAGCCTGAGGAATACCGAATCAGCCGGTTCCGTGAGCGTTCCTCTGTAGTGAAGCGTTCCCTTTCCCTTGTCGTCGCGAGAGTAGAACTGATGATCCACCGGTTTCTCATCGGCGGAAGGAATGCGTTTCACCCAGTCATCCTGCTTTGTTTCGACCACTTCGATCCGGACGGAGCGTGATACCACGCCCCCCCCCATTGTCGAGGGCAAGCTCAATGGTCAGGTTTCCGCTGTTCTGGGCCCGTTGCAACACCAGCTTTCCGTTGCCAGATTCGTTGATCGTGGCCATGCCCGAAACCTTCCATGAGTAGTTCAGTTCGCCGGCCCCTTTGGACTTCATCTCCTTTAGGTTGCTGATCGAGGGTACGATCTCCAGTTCATCCCTGCCATTCCACCTTTTGGGAGCTTTGAGCGTGTACGCGGGATCCGGTACGCTCTCCCGGATGGCAATTCGGATGGTCCGAGTTTTCACACCGGATGCGAAGACCGCCCTGAACTGCAAGGTGACCGATTTGTCTTCGGCAACCCGTCCGGCGTCAAAAGTATGGTTGAAGCGGTCGACGGCGAGGATCTCCGACTGGTCGCCATCCTGCAAAACCCAGTAGACCTTTCTGGCTCCTCCCGCTTTGGTGGACAGGGCGATCGAGGATCCCTCCTCCATCTCCAAATTTGACTCCGAGACCGAGAACTCGTCCCCATCCTGAACCAGTGGTCCGACCAATGACTGCAAAGGCTTCTGGTTCTCGAAACAGAGCTTCAGCCAGTTGGCCGAGCGGGCCACTGATTCGAAGCGCACCTCGTCGAGAGCGCCATTGAAAGGTCCGCGCCCGTTTCCATGATCACCCAGATCAACGGGTGTTGACGTCGGGGTTCTCAACGTACCGAGCTTGCTAACTTCCTCCCCGTAGTTGTTGATCGTCCGCTCCAGAATGCCATCGACGTAAAAGCGGACCATGTCCCCGGAAACGGCAAGGGCGACGTGCCGCCATTCGTTACGGGGCAAGAGGCTGGCGCACCTTGGGTCAAAGCCGTAGAGATGAAACCGGGGCTGCCCTCTTCCCGTCATGGTGAAATAAGACAAGCCCATGTTCGGCTTCTGCCCCCGTTCCGGCTCACCCCATCCGCCAATTGACGCCTGAGCCCAGTTGCGCCCCTCGAAGCTGGTCGGGTTTACCCAGGCCGACATCGTACGGTCGGCATTGCCCGAGGGCATGCAGGTCACCCGACGGCCCGACTTGGCCCCGGGCGGACGGATGACGAGAATTTGATTCACGCCGAACTCCTGGGCGTCACCGATGATGCCGGTAGCATTGACCGTTGGCTTGTCCGGTCTGTTGACGCCGTCCAGGTTGTTGGAAGTGGCGTCTTCCAAGTTGTCACCCAAATGCCAGACAGCGGCGAATCCTTCCGTGGTTCGGAATACATGCTCGCCATTACTTTCAGTGGAAACCTTATCATTGCCCCAATGCATCTTGATCGCCTGCTGATCCTTGCCCTTGATGGTCGGGATCCGTACCCAAATATCGGCCTCGCCACCCTCTGCATCCCAGCGTTCGATTTGGTAGGCCAATGGCTTGCCCGTGGAGGAGAAGCGGATGTCCTCGCCCTGGGGTTTCGCCTCGCTAAAATCGAAGTAGTCCTTGTTGAGCCGAATCAGCAACGGGAAGTTTTTCTCGACCGCCGATGCCGGCAGGTCCGCTCCGGCAGAGTCCGTGACGAGGTACGTCGAGCCCGAGTGTTTCCAGTCGTCATACTGAGCCGACGCCTGAGAAAGGAATCCGGCGAAAACCAAGACAAGGATCAATCGGGGCACATAAAAGGACGCATTCATTTTCATTATTCCTCCCGCCTTTCAGGATTGGACCCGCGCTTCGTTGGTTTATTCCCGATACGCGCAATACGAACAAGCACTTTATCTCCCACGGGTTGACTTACAGCAACGCCCAAGGAACGACTGGGGTCTGAATTCCGGTTGTCTTTTTCGACATGAAGTGAGCGACGGGATGCGACTAGTACGTCTCCGGGTTCGACAGGCCCGCTGACTTTGGCCCAGGCGAGTCCGCGCACCATAACAAAGGTACCTGCGTCATCGACCTTCGCTACCACGAAAGGCAATTTCTCTCCGTGCTTGCTGACAGGCTTGACGCTCAACCGGGCGCTGGTGTCGAGGGCAACAACATCGCCTTTAACCAGACCATCCGGTGCATGCATAAAGACCATGACACCGGCAGGATCGTCCCTCTGAGGGACGGGTAGTCCTAAATTACAAGATACAAAATGGGCATCTCCAATCCACAGTCCGCCGCCGGAAACGTAGAGGCCGGGCATGGTGAGTATCCCGTCATCGGCATCGTTAGTCCCCCATGTCAGCACTGGTTCGGAAACCGAGTCTATGTGGTGCAAACCAGCGGAATCAGGAGAGCCTCCTCTTCTCCTGAAGTTATAGAAATTACCAAATCCGACTTCCGTGTTATGCGTTTGATATCTCCACCTGGCTCCCACCGGTTTTCCATCCTTGTCGAGTTTCTCGATCATCAAGGGCAAGTTCATCTCTCCGCCGCTTGGCATCGTATTAAGAGATAATGCGGGTTGAGTTTCATCCGCAAGAATTGTTCGTGGTTCGCGAGGATCGCAAATCGATACGTCGTCGTGGTCATACAGAAGAACTGCTGCAGGAGAAAGGATGCGTAATCTGTATTTTCCATTTGGAGCAGAGAAACCGTATCGTCCGCCTGCGTCGGCAGTGATGGGATTCGCAAGAGGTTTCTTACCCTGCGAATCGGCGAATACGTCAGCTAGGTCCATGGTGCCGGCAACCATAACAAAGACTTGCGCATTCGCGACCGCTGCTCCGGTCACAGGGTCGGCGACTCGCCCGTGATGCGTCTTCATTGCGTACCCATATCCAGGCAATATGAAGAAGATTATGGATAAAACCAAATAGACATAAAAGATGGGTGTGGATTTCATCACTAAAGAACCTCCTATTTCAAGAGTGCAAAGACAAACCCAGCTCTCTTCTCACCTGAGTTCTCAACTGCCCAGCCGATAATTCTATTTATATCCATTTGGGTATTGTCCACTTCGGCGCATCCCGATTGGGCAGACGCGACCAACGTGTCACCTGGTTTAACGACTTCCCCGGTTTTAAGCTGAACAAAGGCTTCCCCTGCCGAGGCATAATAGGTAAAGCCGACGGCTCTAACCACGGGGTGAAGTTCTCCTTTGCCGGTTGCAAGTTTGAACTCTCCGCTAGCTAGGTCGACCACCCGCACCTCGCCGTATATCTGCGGTTCCGGTAAGAAGGGTCCGCCAAAGGTGGTGCTAAATGCGAAAGGAGACGTGATGCCCTGGTAGCGGGCTCGAAAGTACCGGGTGTTCTCATCAAGTCCTTCGCCAACCTTTAACAGAGAGCTGGCAGTATAAACGGGACCGCCCGGAGCATGGCTTAGCGCATTATTGAAAACAGGAGCAGTGCCGGCTGGCCCGGATGGCGCAACTGAATATTTCAGATACCCGTCAGCCCAACCGCCGGCGGCAGTAGCCGTGGTCTTGAATAATATGCACACGTCTTCGATATCGCGCGGTGCCCACGTCTCGTTTCCTGACGCATCTTTTTGCAGGTCCGTATTGTATAGAAGCATGTAGCTGCGGGGTGGCGCGGGCTCACTGCCCGTGCCGACGTAATGCATGCGCCAAGGACCCTTGGTCTCGATTTCCGGCCCATCCTCACGACGCAGTACAATGGAACTGCTGGTTTCGACCTCGTCGGAATCAATATGCGTTAAGGTCAGGGCAACCTCTTCAGAAGTCGCTGTTAAGGTGTGAGGATCGCTTGGGTCCAAGACATGCACCTCGGGATCAATTATCCTTTTTTCACCCCCGATTTCCTCAACGGTGGCATAGCGACCGTTATCCGCATAGAACCAGTACACGCCATCGCTGGAAGTGGTGACAGGATTTGCAAGTGTGACAAGCCCTTCGGAATCACTGTAAAGAGTCGCTAACTCAGCGCCCGAGTAAACATGGACTTGGGCACCCGATTTCGGGGCTCCGGTATCGAGAAAGAGCTGCCCGTAATGCTTCGCTTTGCCACATGCGTTCCCTGCCCAAAGAAGGAGCGCGATGGCACCAAGAACAATCTTCGACGAAAGTGATTTGCTATTATGGTCTAACATCGAATACGTCCCCGACTAAGGTATAATGGTTAGGCGTGAAGTGGTGCTCACTGTCCCGATAACTGCACGGGGGTCGACTGCCGCGGGAGCGGCAACTGCCTGCAGCGAACCCGCTCCCTGAGTGACAAGTAAATCACCTATGCTTATAGCTCCTGCCGTGCTGGGAACCATTCTCCCCGAAATCATAACGAATACGCGGGAACCGTCCTTTTTATAAACCACCGCGGGATTCTCATCGGCAAACTTGCGCGGCTTGATCACGCCGAAAGGATCGGAAGGATCCAGTACGACCACGTTCCCGCGGTTTAGATTTCCCCCGGTGTTATTCTTTACTTCCATTGCGAGTCCTTCGTGCCCCCCATTAAAAGCTTTGGCTGACATCTCTCCGTCCGCAGACACCCGGAACAGGGTTTCCATGACAGGCGACGTAAGGGTAGTAAAAGAGTCGTTTCCATACTCGAGGGAATGATCCTCCCCGTTGATACGAAACACATAAGATTGATTTTTGATGGTCCGTTTTTTCCACATGTTGGTTGTTTCATCCCAATCGGCGTTTAACGTCTGCGCCCAACCCTGTTTACCCTTGTTGACGATGATCCGGTATGGCGTTGGGGGATTATTGGCATCCGTGGATCCTGGCCGACCAAGTGACAATGCGTTGTTCCCACCACTCGTTTTCTCCCCTCTCTCGACGAGAGTAAGCGGAGGCGCATTTGAAGACGATCGAATGCTATGCGGAGCGTTGGGATTAATCATGGTGACACCGCTTAAGGAATAACTGACAGAGGGGTGGGAGACATGAATATCGTATTCTCCATTGGCAACGTAGAAACGGAATTTGCCGTTCGCATCGGTAGTTATGGGATTAGGCCGTTCGATAAAGTCGTCCGTGGTCGTTGCATAAACCACACTCTTTACAGGCACCTCGGTCGCGCCCGCTTCAGTTTCCACGGTGATTTCCCATATCGAAACATTTCCATAGGCGGTATCAGACGACCTCGTTACGTCGACCATGACGTAACGTCCGACTGGATTGGAAATATGGATTTTTGCAGTACCCTCCTCATTGTCCGGAATGACCGCCGTCCGGTTTACAAAGTCCCACTTGTCAGCGACTCCGTAAATTTTTCGGTACGGACTCTTTACACCGCCAGGCAGACCCTTGCCCGTCGCAATGGTCTTCCATTTTTCCGGACCGCCGCCGGCCTTGCCATTCTTTTTCAACCCCATGGCTATGGCCTGGGCCTCCGTCAGTAACCGGACCGTGTAGTCTACTGCGGCGGAATTCTGGAAGTCGACCCAAACGGATCGCAACGGGACGTCCGCTCCGCAATCGACCCAAATCCATTGGTGGTTGCTGGAGGGTCGCGCAAAGGGAGGCAAAACGCCTGCTGCAGACGACCACCGCGTGCTTGGCTTGTCGTCAAAGGCCTGCTGGCCAGACAGGTTCCATCCGGTCGAAGAGACGTCGTGCGTCGCCGAGGTCAAGTTAAGAAAGGAAGCAAACTTCGTTGTGCCTGCACTTTCACCCTTGAATAATTTCCCTTTAATTTTGGTTCCTGCTTCATAAACAAGCACTGATGCCCCTGGAACAGGAGTACCCTTCGTCGACAACACAACGTCCGAGTAATATGCATGCGGTGGTTGCCCGAACACATTGGCCGCCAGACCCACCATCATTCCCAATAAAAGCAGCCGCTTTGTTCTTACCATTCGTTTCATGAATGTTTTGCGCTTATCAGGGGTTTCTCGTTGGTGCCGCTACTTCTTCCCTCTTTGCGTATTCTTCTCGATGAAAGCCCAAGTTGCCAATCCCCAGGCGTTTTCAGTCATGCAAATCGGGTTGTGAAGAAATTTCCTGGTAGGGTCTTTCTTGTTCAAACAACAGGAGCCAGCCGGGTAAGCGGCGATATCATTAGGCAACTGAAAATAGTCATAAGAAATCTTCAATTGGTCGAGGGAATCCCTAAACTTCCTGGTGTTGAGTCCCCCCTGCACCAAACGCAACTTCAGGGATTCTTGGATAGCTTTGGTTTTCTTTCCGTATTCAGGCACATAATTGCGGGCCTGTGGATCGGTGAAACTGGTCCCCCCTCCCGCGTCCAGAGCCACTGCCGTCGAGAAGACGTCGAGGTGCTTGGCTCCCCAATAGATCGAGCCGGCCGCCCCCATGGAAAACCCCATGATGGTTCGCCCACCACGATTCCGGGTGAGGGCGTGTTCCTTCTCAAGATAAGGAAGCAGTTCGTTGAGGACGTTGGTTTCCGCCCGTTTGTCCTTGGCCCCGTCCCGCCACACCGTGCCCCCGTATTTCTCAGGGAAGACGACGGCGAAGTTTCCGATTTTGCCCGCCTTGCGGGCCGCTTCGTAACTTTGCATGACCTGAGAGGAGGCGTTGCCCCCTCCTGCCCCATGGAGAAAAACGATGAGCGGATAAGGCCCCTTGTCTTTGGAATGTCCCGGGGGAAGGTACAAGGTGTAGATGATCTCATCCCCCGTGACGGGTCCCTTGTAAGTGAGGTTCTTTTGGTATCGGCCCTCATGAACGCCCGATCCGGGTTGAGCCTGCATGACGCAAACACTTAGGGCGGCGAGGACGAGGATGGGCAGTATTGTCATGGAACGAATCTTCTCTTTACTCTTAGCCTCCCACGATGCTCTTTTAAGAAAGGAACTGTTTGATGGGGCCGGTTTGATCGTGGCCGAATTTAGTCAGTCCGGTATCAAGCGCACCGTAGTGCTCGATGGGGTTGCCGTAGGCATTGAGCAAGGTGGTGTAAAAGTTTCCGAGGGTGCTGTGACCGGCTTGTCCGTAGTTGGGCAAGCGTACGTATTGGCGGCGCAAGTCGACGCGGGTGTTGTCACCGGCCAGAACGACGAAGGGATACTCGGTTCCATGGGAATGGTGGGTTTCTCCACCGTCGGGAAAATAGAAAATCATGGTATTGTCGAACATCGTTCCTCCGGCTTCCGGGACGCTCTTGAGACGGGTCACGATTCGATCGACGAGGGTCATGTGATGGGTACGGGCCAACTCACGGATGGTCTCCGCCTTGAGGCCGCCGATCACTTTGTTGTGGCCGACATCGTGCATGTTCACCTTCTCGCCTTCGATTCCGGGTAACCCCGTATAGCGGTGACCCAACTCGTCGACGGTGAAGGCCACGACGTTGGTAAGGCCCGAGATGAGGGCACCGAGCAATACCTCGGAGTGGCCAACTTGACGGTCCAGAGTCGTCATCCCGGGGTCGAGGTATTTCGGATCGAGCTTGGGAACGTGCCGGCGGATGACGTCGGACATGGCGTCGATCTTGCGGTTGCGTTCACGGATCGCTTCCACCGAATCGGCATAATTCCCGACCTTGGATTTCTCAAATCCGCCGAGCGAGCCTGCCGTGACCCCTTCGTTCTGGGCGACGAATTCAAGCACCTTTCGGTCGAGTTGGTATTGAGTCTTGGCGGACTGGTCGGTTGAAACAGACTTAAAGAGTTCCTCCATCGCAACACGCGGCGAACCGAAGGCATAATTGGGTTGCTGCGGACCACGGGCCGAAAAACCGGTTGCCACGTCGTCCAGGGTGCCGCGGGCATTGCCCCCTCCCAGAGGGAAACAAGCCAGCTCGATATGATCGGCGGGAGAGGGAAAGAGTTTGGCCAGTTCAAAGTCGACGGTGGCCCACTTGATGGAACTGGGGCGTTCGTTGGCTTTGAACACACCCAGCGAGGAACACCAGGAATGATGGCCCGTCGTGCACATCTTGCCGGAGAGCCCCTGCAGGATGGTGAGGTTTTCCTTGTGGGCGGAAAGTGGGTCCATCCATCCGGGAAGGTCGTGCGAATCGAGGTCGAGCTGGAAGGGCTCTTTGCGCTTTTCCTTTTCGAGGGTTTTCTCATCCAGACCGGGTGGCACCATTACGCGGGGCCAAAGACCGTTGCCGCGGTGCATGAAAATGAAACGCATGGGGGGCTTAGCTGGTTGGGCAGCCCATGATGAGCCCTTCGCAAACGCCAAGGCGCCCGCTCCAAGGAGGGATTGCTTAAGGAAATCTCTACGTGTGTTCATGGTAAAAATTGGATTATTTACGGTACCTGAAGGAGTCAGAGGTTAAAAGGGAAATAATGACCTCTTTGAAACTTCCTCCGCTTCGGAGATAGGCCTGATCGGCATCGATGAGGGTTTGGGAATCGGACGTAAATTCGTTGCGTCCCATGTAAAAACGGAAGGCATGGCGGATGATCGATTGGCGGACACGGGCTGACTTGGCCAACCGGTCGATCAGATCAAAGGGGTCGGAGACTTCGCCGTCCAGGTTCGAGTCACCGGTGCCCCGCAACGCTCCCGAGGTGCGCACGGATTTGGTTTTATAGAGGTTGGCTCCATTTTTCTTCTTTGCCTTGGATACGAGTTGTTCCTCGTACTCCAAGGGTTCCTCGTGGCGGTAGCGCCCGAAGTCGTCGAACACCTCGAAGGGAAAACCAAGCGGGTTCATGCGCTCGTGACATTTCCGGCATTCGGCTTGTCTGGTAACCGACTCGACCCGTTCGCGCAGGGTCTTGTGAGGATCCTCGGGTACTTGGGCGTCCACCGTGATGGGCACGTCGGGTACGCTTCCGGCTAGCAGTTTTTCCCGGATCCAGCGTCCGCGCTTGATCGGATCGGTATGAAAATTTGAGGAGTGAGCGATCAACCAGGCGGGGTGAGTAAGCAAACCTTTGCGTTGCGAAAGATCAAAAGGTTGCTCGACCGGGTAGTCCCAGAACTCAACATCGTCCAAGCCCTTGTGGTTTTTGTTCTCCACTCCCCCGTAACGGAAAGGATTTGGCGTGGGCGGCAGGTTGTAAAACACCGAATGGTTGTAGGTGTAACCATGAGCAAAAGAAGGTGTCGTAAACGGCGTGCGCCCCTTGCCGATCGTTTCCCCCCAGAAATGCATGTGGCGCATAAATTCGCGCTTGGATTTCGTACCCGAAACCCGAACGGATTTCTTTGTGTTTAGAAAATCCAGATTCTCCTCGATGACCTTCTCCGGGTTTTCCTTCCAGTCCGTGTCCTTGAGCCTTTCGTAGGCTTGCGTCCATTCTGCAATGATCTTACGACCCGTTTCGTTGTCTTTGTCGTGGTAAACGAAAAACTCTTCGGTGGTCAGGAGGTTTTCGAAAACCTTCTCGTCCTTCTTCAGGTACCAATCCACCACCCGGTCGGCTTCCTTGATCAGGAACCCGGGGGTGCCCAAGGTGCCGCGCCCGGGATTCTGGTAGTAACCATCGCTGCGCTCGATATCCTTGAAAACCTTGGCTGCTTTCGGATAGCCGAAGAATTCACGGAAGAAGCGGACGATCTTGGGGTGCGAAGTTTCATGGGAGCGCATGTTCTTACCGCTGATCTTATGGTCCACGGGCCCCTTGTAATAATTTTCGTCGGCAAGCAGACGCACCACTTCGCGACGGTAGTCGTTCTTGGATTCGAGACGCCCCTCTTGGGCGGCCTTGGATAGTTCGGGGTCAGGACTACGGTCTCCCAAGGCGTAGGCGATGGCCAAACTGCCTTCTTGGGCGGTGAGCTTGCTCCGACCGAATTCGTCAGGTTCGCCATTTCCCAATTCCAAACGATAAAGAAAATCGGACTCCAGCAAGACGGCAAAGAGCATTTGCCGCAACCCTTCCGAATTCCCGGCCAGTTCAATCGAAGAGCGTAACAGGTCGACGTATTTGGCAAGCTCCTCCTTCATCGGTTGGCGCATCAATACGCAATCGAACTGTTTCTCCACCGCAGCTTTCATTTCCTCGTCCGTCGGGGGCTCTGCCTTGAGGACGATTTTCTCAAAGGCCTCGGGCGTGACTTTGGGGTACCAGCGGTCTTTGCTACTCAAGCCTTTGAGCAGTTCCTCTTTTTGCGGAGTCTTCAGGCGGGCGGCAAAAATTTGTTTGCCCGCTATCCATTTGGCGTTTCCCAGCATCACCAACAAATGTCCCCCATCCAAGGTCGTGACGTCATAATCACGAACCCCCGAACGATCGGGCAACAGGAACGGGTTCTTCACTCCATCAAACTGGCGGGTTGAAAACCCTCTTCTTTCATGGTCAGATAAGCCCAAAACGTTCATAACCCTTTCGTGGAAAATCCTCGGGCTGACCAGCCACCTCCGAGCGGGCGAGAACGGTTTGTCCGTAATCTCCCCGCTGAAGAGTTTCTCATGATCAACGTAATTTCCATAATTGGGGTAACGCAACTTTTCCTCTAGGGAGGAAGCCTTGTGCTTGCGAAGCTCCGCGTTCATCCAATCATACAACTGGTCCCGCTCCGTTTCGCTGGGCTGAGCTTTCCTTTTTTGGGGTGGCATCTCTTTGATGAAGATTTGCTCCTGCACCCGGTTTAACAAATGCAAACGGTCCTTCAGGGCCAAAGTCGCCAAGTTGTCCAGCCGGACCTCCCCCTTCTTGGTCTCGTCGTCATGGCAATCGAAACAGTAATTGACCATCAGGTCCTCCATCTTATCGGGCATGACAAACGGAGCGGACCAAAGCCCTCCCCCACCCCAAAGAAAGGAGGGAATCAAAACCAAAAGAAACCTAATCCAAAGAGTCATGCCTTGAAGATTTTCAAAGGTTGGTCAATCACTTCGCTTTCACCAACTCGACCGCCGCCTTAACATAGCGTTTCCCCAAGGTTTCGTAGCCCTCCGGTTTGATCAAATGAAGAGCGTTCTTTTCTCCATTGAGATCATCGGTATCGATCCATACCGCTCGTTGCGAAGCGTCGGCAAAGGCTTGCTGGGCCTTGCGAATTCGTTCCCAATGCGGGTTTTCAATTCTTTTCTTGTCCCGTCTCCGGTAGAGACCACTGTCGCTGAGCCTGCCGATGATGAAGTTGAGGTCGGTGCGCTTCAGGTCTTGTTCCAGTTGCTTTTTCAAACCGTTGAGACTGGCGAGGTAGACGTCGCTGTTTTGGGCTTTGGAGTCCGCCTCTCCCTGCATCCATATGAAAGTTATCGTCCGGATCTTTTCGCCGTCAATCTTGGTCTGGGTAGCTCCCATCATGGCATCGTATATCTTTCCTGCACCCGGGTCGGTCTCTCCTTTGCCGCTTTTCCATTCCTTGTACCATTTGGAAATCGGTTGTCCGCCCTGGGCATGGAAGGTCACGATGACGTTGTCGGCGCCCAGCGCCTCGTTGATTCCCGGGGTAAACCATAAAGCCGGTTTGAAACGGGCCATGTTGGACTGACCGGAGAGAATGAACAAATGCTTGCCGGACTCTTCGGCCTTCAGCAAGCCGCACAAACTCACAATCGTAAAGATCGGTAGTAAGAATATTTTCATTTTTATGAAATCCCGAGATTTTTTTGGGCTATTCAAAGCGATTACAGTAAAGAAATCCCTAATGATTACAACCAATCCCTTGCGGAAATAGAAAGGTTAGAGACGGAGACCAAAGACCAAAAAAGACTAGTCTTCGCTTGCCGGCGTAAGTTTTACGGACCGGAAATGAGCGCCGAGCTCTTCGACCGTCAGGGCGCGGTCGTAAAGAGCGACCTCGTCAAGGCTGCCTTTGAGGTTGGCAAAGTTGTCATTGCGGCCTCCAAGGAAGAACTGCGGGTGGCTTTTCGGGTAGGAACGGGGGAACTTGCCATCGATATCTGGCTTGGGGTTACCGTTGAGGTAGACCCGAATGCGCTCGCCCTCACGCACCATGGCGACATGGTGCCAACTCTTGGGTGCAACTTTGACCAACCCGGTCAACAGACCTTTGCTTTGGTTTCCTTGATAAACGAGGAGCCTGCCTGCGGAGGCGTAGTTTCCACCGATCCCGAGATGATCGCCCTCGGCTTCTTTCATGCCGTCGATGCCCCGCGAAAAGAGATAGGCGGTCACGGAGCGGCTATTGTTGGGGAGGCTGTTGCGAAACCAAAACTCGATGCTGTAGGTATCCCCAACCCCTTCCACCTCGGCACGCATGCGCCCCCCCGTAAAAGAGTCATTGTCGGAGGCATTGGGACCGGATCCTTTTTCAAACTTTCCATGCCGGGCCTTAGTTGCGCTATCCTTGGCTGAATCACGCAGGGGCCAGTAGGCGATGGGCTTGGACTGCATGACTGCTCTGGCATAGGCATCGGTAGAGCCACGCGTCATCGCAGGCCGTGGTGGCGGAGGTTTGGGTGGAGGAGTTATGCCGGAAAGGGCGTGCAGTCTCTTGGCGTCCTTTCCGGATAGTGAAGATTTGAACCAGGCGACCTCGTCGATTCGACCCTCAAAGGGCAGTTCGCCACCCAAGCGCCAGGGGCCCGATGGTTGGCCCGACAGTTCGGCTTGAATTTCGGGTTCGGGATTGCCGTCGAGAAAAACGTTGAGGATGGAATTATCCCAAGAAAGCAATACTTGGCGCCATGTCTTAAGACCAAGCTCGGTGGTTCCCTTGAAATCCTTTTCGCCAACCTGAAGAACGAGGTGGCCTCGGGCTTCGCCGTCTGCCTTGCCTCCGATGCGCAACCGAAAGGATTTGCCCTGTGCAACGAGGTCTCCCGTGTTGTCCCGCACCGCGCCCGACATGCCGTTCCAAAACCAGAAGGACAAGCTGCGGGCATTGGGGATAGTGGCGGAGACCGTTCCGCCAGCCAGCTGCAGGGAAGCATTCCGCGAATCTCCGGAAAACGATGGATTCTCCGGACCAGGCAGATGGTAAGCCACAACGCCGTCGATTTCGCCCTGAACCTCATTGCCGGATGCATCAGCCAAGCGACCGCCCTCGAATTCCTCGCACCGCAAGTAAGCCAATGGCTTCTCTGCCAAGACGGTCTTGGCATAGGCTCCATGGAAAGGAGCAGGTTCACGGCGCGGCTTGCCGCTCAGAGACTCAAGGGAACTGAGTAGGACCTCCACGATCTTGGGTTCAGCACCGACCTCGAGCCCGGCGGTACGGGCAGGCCATGTGGTGTAGCCCCCAAGGGCATGCTGGGCGGGTGGCGGAATGTATCCGGCCGCTCCGTTGGCCAACTCGACGTTGAAGGTGGCGGGAAAGGGACTGCGGGCCTTTAGCTTCAGTCCGGTAATCGAATAGACTTCGTTGGGAAGCGTGGTGATCCCCAGGTCCCCGATTCGCAGGGTCTGAAGCACTAGCTTTTCGGTCGGGTTCTCGTCAATGAACCGAGCCTGTTCGGCGTAGACCTCGGGCCGGTTTTTCGGGCGCCTGCCCTGCATCTTGGCGAGTAGCTTGTCGGCCCAGGCGAGGCGTTCGGCATTGGGCAAGCGTCGGGACAAGGTGATGACTTTCTGATCCATGGCCAAGTGCGGAGAAGATTGATAGCGGATGCCTTCCAAGGTCTTTGCCGCAAGCTCGACAAGTCCGTCTGCATACCGGGATACGTTCGAGCCCTTGTTAGGCTTGCCGTAATTCATCCAGTGTAGATCACCACTGGTTCCCTGAGACATGGCGCAAACGGGAGCGTGGCCTTCGGATTCCAAGCGCGTGGACAAGCGGTCGGCAAAGAGGCCGAAGTAATCCGCCGGTCCACCACCACCATGGTAATGCATCGAGAAATTGGCCAGCACGGCGAGTGGCTTGCCTTGCGACGTCTGAATGGAGATCACCGAGAGTTGATCGTCAATCGGGGCGGAGGGCCCGACGTAGCTTTGGTTTTGGTAGCCCGGGTGCATCATAGCCCGGACCGTCCGGTTGCCGAAGGGATCGAATTGCATGCGGTCAGGCCGAGTAATCCAACGGCGGCAATGAGTGAACCCCGGTGTCCGGACTTGGGCCCATCCGATGCGGGCGGGTTCAAGCTTGGCATGGGCCTGCCGGATGCCCTCGGCAATCTTGGGAGGCAGGAATTTGGTATACGCAGGGTCGGCCCTCGTCCCGAGGCAGTAATTCATCACGCTGGGTGCACTGTGGGTGTGGGTCGCGGCGATGAGAATGCGGTCGGTCGGTATGCCCGTTTTCTTGGAGGCTAACTTCTTCGCTTCGTCACAGACGGTCCGCGGAATCATGCAACTGTCGACGATGGCAATCGCGATGCTCGCCTTTCCCCGCTGCAGGACGAAGCAACGGGCCTTGAGGTCCCCGGGGTTCATCTTCCCGCGCTTGCGCTCGGTGAACCCTCCGCTAACCAGATACGACTCGAAGGAACCGGTCACGTCCTGGACGTAGGCCCCGGCCCGCAAGGGCGGCTCTTCGGATTGCGCAAAGGCGGCCCGACTGATGAGAAGAGCGAAAAATACAAATAGCCGGCTGTATTTACCGCTCATCGAAGATCTGGATTAGGGCGGAAGCTTGCAGGTTTCCTAACGTTTGTCTTCACCGAAACGGAATGGTTTGCCCCCTACGATCGCGTCGCTCGTGAAGGTGGGACACCAGTAACGCTCGACGTGCCCGATCACCAAGTCATTTCCCGTAAAGTGATCAACTCCGGGAGGGCGTTGCGGGTTATACATCGTGTCTGTCATGTCACGCATAAGGGCAACGTTTTTTCCCACCTTGACCATTTGCCTGATACCAAAAGGTCTGCCCAAAACGCACATGTTAAGATGAACCCCGCAAAGAATCACGTTATCGATTTTCTTCATCGCAAGGAGGTTGTAGGTTTCCTGCCCATTGTCGGTAATGGCATCTCCCTTTTCAATACCGATGCGTTTGATTTGTTTCGTCCAGGCTTCGCGAATGGCGCACTTCGGTTCAGGGCAACTGCACCCCATGTCCGAATCATCAATCGGCAACACGCCCTCGAACGCCGGGTCCGGCCAACACCATTTGGTCCCCCATCTCTCTTTTACGCTCAGTGGAACAGGAGACTTTGCGAAGGGAGCGCCCTGAGCGTATTTGCGTTGCGGAGCGCTTTTGTAAAAATCCACCACGCTACTGGGCGCATGAATGATCAAGATTCCCATTGAGCGGGCCTTCTTTACCACCTCGTTCATCGGGTCAGCCAGTTCAACCACCCTACGGGCCGCTGACTTGCACCAATGATCATCCCACATGTCGCATATGATCAGGGCGGTTTGAGATGCTTTCCATTCAACCTTGTTCGTAGTAGCCTGATCGAGATCAGGTCCAGTCCTCGAACGCAAGGCAAGGGAGAGCTTTGCTTCAGCGAAAAGCGACATTGGAATAAGGGTGAGCAGGGTGAGCAGGGACGTTTTCACACACAAGTGCACAATAAAACCCGACCCGTTTGCAACCTCTATTTGGGGAATACGTCGTTTACCTGGCTTCACCTTGGAGTCAAAAGGGGCAAAGGTCAGCCTTGCCCCAGAAAATGGCGGACGGCCTGTTTTTCATGTTAGACATGCCATTTTTCACGTGTTTCAATCTAGGTTCTTAACCAGTAACACTTTAAACGCACATTTTCATGAGACCCGCATTGACACGAAGAAACTTCCTGCGCGCAGGGGGAGTGGCGATCGCCCTTCCGATGATGGAATCCCTCTCTCCGGTCGCCCGGGCGGCCGATGGCAAAAAAGCCGTCAAGCGCATGGTCTGCCTGTCGAACAACTACGGGGTCTACCAAAAGGCATTCTTTCCCACAACCGGTGGAACCGACTACGAGCTCTCGCCCACGCTTCATCCGCTGGCCAAGCATCGCAAGGATTTCAACGTGTTCTCCAACCTCGATCACGGCCTGACCGGGGGACATGCTTGCGTACCGACCTTTCTAAACGGAATCCGTCCGGACATGTCATCGAGCTTCCCCGAGGGTAACATAAGCATGGATCAGAAAGCGGCCGAATTCGTCGGTGCGGCTACCCGTTATCCATCCATGACCCTGAAGGTAAAGGAAGGCAACCAAACCAGTTTCACCCGCACGGGCGTGCAGGTGCCTTCGATCGACGTCACGGCCATGTATCGCAAGCTGTTCCTGGAGGACTCCCCCGATGCGAGGAAACAGGAGCGACTGCGCCTGAAACGACATGGTAGCATTCTGGACTCGGTGCTCGACAAAGCCAAGGCGGTGAACCGTGAATTGGGAAAACAGGATCAACAGAAGTTCGCTGAATACCTGGATTCCGTTCGCAGCCTGGAAAAGAAGATCGATTTGCAGGAACCCTGGCTCGACCGGCCGAAGCCTGCTACCGAAATGGAGGAGCCGCGCCCCCAACCGCAGACCGCGGATGAAATGAAGATCATGATGGAGATGATGGCACTGGCGATCGAAACCGATTCCACCCGCATAATGACGCTCGCCAGCGGGTTTGCAAATGGCGACTTCGGTCTGCAGGGAGGTTATCATGGCTTCTCTCATCATGGAGAGCGGCCGGACCATACCGATGCATTGAAGAAGATCGAGCGCAACCAAATCGCGCAAATGGCTTACCTCATCGATCTGTTGAAAGGGAAGGAAGACCCGATCAACGGGGGCACGCTTTTCGACCACACCATGATTCTTTTCGGCTGCGGAATGGCGACTGGCACCCATTCGTGCAAAAACATGCCTCTCGTCCTTGCCGGGGGAGGATTCAAACTGGGCGAGCACGTCGTTTTGCCCGAGGGCAAGTTCGAGCGGGTGAAGGCGTGCAACCTTTTGTTATCAATGCTGCAAAACTTTGGTTTGGAAGTCGACCGCTTCGGTACGAGCACCGGAACGCTTACCGGACTAGGGTTAAAATCGGCCTAGGTTTATCGCGTTACAAAAACAAGGGCGCCAAAGAGAAAAGGGAATTGTGAAAAAACAAGTTCTCGGATTTTCATTTCTTTTGAGTTTTGCTTCCTTGTGCAAGGCCGACCCGAAACTGGAGGCGCACAGGCCCTTTCTCAAGACGCACTGCTTCGAGTGCCACGGATCCGAAAAACAAAAGGGCGAGTTGCGCTTCGACACGCTCGGGACCAATCTTTCCGAACTGCAAACCCTCGAGGCCTGGCAGGGCATTCTTGATCAGCTCAATCTCGGGGAGATGCCACCGAAGAAGCAGCCCCAGCCTCCCTTCGAGGATAATGCCAAAGTGATCAAGGGACTTACCTCCGTTTTGCAAAAGGCCTACGCGGCCCGCAAGAGCACGGGTGGACAGGCGGTCATCCGGCGGCTCAACAAATTCGAGTTGCGCAACACGCTGCGTGACCTGTTCTACGTCAATCATCCCGATTTCGAACCAACCGTGGTCTCCGGGCTTTACGATTTCAATGGCAACGGCATCACTGCCCAAAAGACGATCGAGCCGACCCGGAGTTTTCAGGACGACGAAGAGGCGGAGGGTTTCGACAATATCGGACAGCAACTGGTGATGTCTGACTTTCTGCTGAAGATGCTCATAGGCGCCGCGGAAGAGACGATCGCCATGGCGACTTACAACGAGCCGCAAAAACCTTTTGAAGCGGAAACCTTCACCGCGCCGATTTGCACCAAGGCTCTGGCTGGCGGAAGCCTAGGCAAATATCAGCGTGACAAGAACGAGACCTACGACGAGGTCTTTCAGCGCTGGGACCGCTACAACCGGATCGGTCCGGACAAGTATATAGGCGGGATACGCCGGCCGGCCAACTACAGGATCACCGTAGAGGTCTCCGCCCACAACCCGAAGCCGGATGCATGGGGCAACTGGACGGTCCGCGAGGGAGGTCTTATTCATCAGGGCCGCCAAAATTCCGAAGAACCATTCGAGATCGGTCTCTACCTGCAGCGCAATGAGCACAAGCGCGGAGCGCGGCACCACCGTGTCAAAAGCTGGACCTTGCCCGGTGATGGGAAGAAGCGTACCTTCTCTTTCGAGACCTGGATTGACAACCCGTGGAGTACTTGGATCGGTTGGGAGAACGGTCCCTGGTTCCGGCACAATGCGTGGCACATCCTGCTCGAACAATGGTATCCGACAGAATACGAGAAGATCGACCGCAAGCAGAAAGAATTCAAGAAGGAGGTCGCTGCCGTACTGTTCAAGAAAGGCTATCTGGGACCGACTCTGCGGGTACACAGCTACCGTATCGAACCCATGCCCCAAGCGTGGCCGCCCCAAAGCCACACCGCCCTGTACGGAACGGGTCCGATCGAAGAGGCGGATCTGCAAAAGCTCTTTCACGCCTTCGCCGAGCGGGCCTACCGGCGCCCGGTCGCGCCCGGGGAGATGGATACTTTCGTCGACCTGGCGGAACAACTGATAGCGGATGGCAATTCGAAACAGGAAGCGATGAAAGGCGCTTACTCCGCCATTCTCTGTTCGCCCGACTTCGTATACCTGAGGCAGAATCAAGGAGAGCTCAACGACTTCGCCCTGGCTTCGCGCCTAAGCTATTTTCTCTGGTCGTCCATGCCTGATGAAGCGCTCATGAAGCTTGCCCGGGCAGGAAAATTGTCGAACCCCGCAGAGTTGCGCCGTCAGACCGAGAGGATGTTGAAAGATCCGAAAGCGGCCGCGTTTGGCAGACATTTTCCAGAACGTTGGCTGAAGCTCCACGAACTCGGGCGCATGGAGCCGGACAAAAGAGGTCCCTATGGGCATTACTTCCGGGTGAAGGACTTCCTGATCCCGCAGGTCGATGCGTTTTTCAGCGACCTCTTGGAAACCAATGGTCCGATCCGCAACTTCATTGATTCGGATTATACTTTCATGAACAAGCTACTCGGCGAACTGATCTACAAGCAGAAGGTGGTGGGCGAGCACTTGCAGAAGGTGAAGCTTGAAGACACGCGACGCGGCGGCTTGCTGACCATGCCTGCGGTCATGACCGTTACGGCCAATGGGGTGGACACCTCACCGATCGTACGCGGCGTATACGTACTCGAAAACATTCTCGGCACTCCCCCACCCTCACCACCGCCCGACGTGGAACCGCTTTCGCCTGACCTGCGCGGGGTGAAAACCCTCAAGGAACAATTGGCGATCCACCGCAACCAGGAGGCGTGCAGGAGTTGTCACCAGAAGATAGACCCCATGGGCTATGCGCTCGAGAGTTTTGACCCGATCGGGCGTTGGCGCGACAACTACCCGAAGGTGGACAAGAAAGCCAAGCAAGCGCCCCCGATCGATACCGCAGCAGCACTGGCGAACGGTCGCGAAGTCAAGGGCCTCGTCGAGTTCAAAGCCATGCTCATGGAGCGCGAATCACAAGTCGCCCACTGCCTGACTGAAAAGATGCTAACCTACGCCACGGGGCGTCTCCTCGAAGCCGGCGATCGTGGGGAAATCGACCAAATCACGGCCGAACTGAAGAAAGACGGAAACCGTCTGCGCGACTTGGTTCACTTGGTCGTGCAAAGCAAGATCTTTCTCAACAAGTAGGCCGGCATTGCCGGTCCTGCAAAGAGAGATGCGGAAAGGCAAAGTGGGGATTACTTCTTCGGCTTCACCTTAAAGTGATGAAGGACGTTGCGGACCAAATTGCTGAGGGGTTCGTCATAGTACATGGCCCATGCGGTTGCGATGGATCCGGTATGAAAAACCCGGCCGCCCTCGGGACGTTCCCAATAAATGATCTCGGCAATCGTTTGCTCGTCCCCCACCCTCTTGCGATGTCCCTCGGCATTGAAATCGAGGACGTTTCGATTACTCTGGCTGCTGGCGATTGTGACGATGCCCTCCGGTTCGACCAGCCCCTTCAGGGCGGGGTTCTTGGTCGCCCGTAGCAAAGTCGATAGCCGCACGTCGTACTCGTGTCCGACGGCACCCTTTTTCGTATTGGTAAAACCAAAGGGCTCTCCCTTTTTCAGATCGATCTGATGAGGCTGGCCAAACAGGAAATGGTCAGGCAGATCGACTTGGTAGTTCGCAAAATTTCCACCGCCCCATCCGATGCATTCCAAACCGACCAGTTTCCAGGCCGGGTATCCACAAAAGCGCATCAGGCTGCCCCGTTTGAAATCATGGCTATGGTAAAGCTCGCCCACTTTGGCCAATTTTCTTCCTCCGATTCCACCGCCGAATTTGCGACACTCCATGACCTCTCCGGTCTCATCGAAGCTCACGCGCCAGAACATGGTGTTACCTGACATGACCACGGCCGCCCCGCCCGCCTTGAGGTAATCATCCATCCCGTCGTAAGCCGGAGCCGACCAGTACTCGCTATGCCCGTTTACCAGGACCGCTTTGTACCCTTTCAACACTTCCGGATTACGATCCAGATCCCGGTCGGTAATGACGTCGTATTCATACCCGTGTTTGTCTAGCCAAAGATGCAGGAAACGCTCTCCGCGAAGCAGATGGCTGTATCCTCCGCCAATATAGGTCTTGTTGGGACCGCCCGCCGGCCAAGGCACTTTCAAGCCCACCTTGTAGGTCGGTTGCCCGTTGCGGTGGTCGCTGTAGAAACTGTACTTGGGAGCTCCGGGGTGGCTGTTGCCCAAGCCGCCCGTACCCATATTGATCAAGCCCTTGCCATGGTTGACGGGAAAGGGAACCGAGTTGTATGCCAACCAAGTATTCGATGAGACAAGGACCAGCAACGGGGCCTTCGGCTTGGACTCGGGACGCCTCACGATGAAGGAGGTATGGTAGCGCATCGGCTTTCCCTTCAACTTGAAGTCGAAGCGTCCGGCGTAGACACCGGACTTGGCATCGGGCGGCAGACGGAAACGGTGGTTCACCTTCCAACGGGCATTGTATATTTCGTCGGACGCCAGACGGAGCCCGTGTCCACGTTTCTCATCCTTGGTCGGATCGTACTGCGAATCATGCCGGTTGATGGCCGAAGCATTGAAACTCGGACCCCCGATCATCCAGGTTCCCCGGTTGACGATCCGGGCATCACGCCCGAAATCGCTCGCATCGGCAACTTGCTTTCCTTTCTCCTCGGTGAACGGCCAGCAGGCGA
This sequence comes from Verrucomicrobiota bacterium, assembly GCA_028343845.1. Lineage (GTDB taxonomy): Bacteria > Verrucomicrobiota > Verrucomicrobiia > Opitutales > Seribacteraceae > Seribacter. The sequence goes on from JAOLZO010000017.1 coordinate 26,270, forward strand.
GCAATCGATCGTTTTGGGGAACGCTCAACCCACGGTCGGCAAAACGTTTCTTTACTTGATCTTCATTCAGCGCCCGATCGTAGACGGCGCACATCGCGACGTCCCCGTTATGGAAATTCACTGCCTTTCCCTCTTCTCCGTAAGCCCCGATGCGCAAAGCGGTCTTGCCAGGTCGGGTCGTACCGGAAAAGGCAACCTCGGCCACCCGTTTGCCATCGACATAAATGCGCTTTTTCTTTCCGTCCCAACTGCCGACCAAGTGGTGCCATCGGTGAGCCTTGATCAATCCGGCTTTGGTTTGCTGAAAGGCGGTGGCATCGTAAGCCCCGCCCGAGCCGGTACCAAAGACGATCTTCCCTTCGCTCAGGAACAAACCGATGCCACAGCGTTCAGGATAATCGTGCTGGGTAACCAAGCCCTGCCAACCGGACAACTGAAACGGACGGATCCAACATTCCAAGGTCAATTGAGAAAGGCTTCTGTGGGCAGGCAGCCCCTTGGCCACGTGCAGGTACGATCCGGGATGAATCGGTTGAGCTTGCGGTTGTTCGACCTGAAAGGACTGCAAGACAGGATCCTTGTCACGGTTCTCCGGATCGGCTCCCAACTTGACCACGGACAAGTCGTAAGGTACGGCGCTGCTTACCCGGAACTCGATCTCCTCACCGGCAGCAATGCTCTTTTGAGCATAGGCATGCAGACCGGGCAGGTTGATTGCATGGTGCGGAGGGATCTCGTCTTTCGGGGCGGATGAAAGCGCCCCTTTCGCTTCTTTGAGGTAAGCCACCACATCGGCGATTTCCTCGGGTTTCAATAGGTTGTCGAACACCTCGGGCATCAGGGAAAGGTTGGAATACTTGGCTTGGTTGATCTCTTTGAAGGGAATGGCTTGCTCAGCCCCGGGCGCAGGACCAAGGACCATTTCGCCAACGGAATCCCGGCGGAGCAAACCGGCTGCTTGGCCCTGTTTCGTTTCCACGGTCACAAGCTCGTAATAACGGGCGATGGTGGAACTTGGGTAAACGATTGCCTCAAGCAGGTCACGCTCGGTGCGGATAGCTCCGATCCGGGTGAGGTCAGGCCCGAAATCGACTCCCTTGTCCTCCTTGACGTGACAGGTGATGCACAGCGATTTGGCCGGGTCATTGAAAAGTTTCTCTCCCCGAAGAGGATCCCCCTCGGGCAAGAATTCGGCAAGCTGCTCGAGACGCTTGGATTGGCGGGCTTCCTTGGCCGGATCCGGTTTCACGGTATCGGCCAGTTGGATCTCGGGCATGACATACTTCGACGGGCTTTGCTCGTCGACCTTGCGCATGCGCATCACTTGTTCGGTCATCGGATGACCGGCTGGAAGCCCCTCCTCATCTCCGATTTCATAGAGGGCATAAGTAATGGCATGGTTAAGAAAAGGATCCGTTTTTTGCAGGCCGGCTTCGAGCAAAGGCTTCACTGCCAGACTGTTCCCTATCCTGCCCAGAGCCATGGCGGCCAGCCGGCGCTCACGAGCATCTCCCGTATCGAGGAGCCCAAGTAACGGCTTAACCGCCCCGGCATCAAACCAAAGGGCTACGCTGTGAATGGCAGCCATTCGGACATCCGAATTCTCGTCCTTGAGGAAATCCCGGACGGCAGCCCGAGCCGGCTTACCGGGGATACGGTTGAGCGACCAAAGGGCGGGTTTGCGAGCCTTGGCTCCCTTGAGCTCATCAACATTGCTTGGCTCGGCAAGAGTTTCGATGGCACGCTTGACCACGGCGGGCCGCTTGTAGGAGAGCCACTCGACCTGAGGCTTTTTCCAGTCTAGTTTCAAGCCACGGGGATCCTTGGAAGAAGGCGCGTTCTTCCGTTGAATCCGATAGATTGCACCGAGAACGTCGGGCTTGGCGACCTTGGAGGTCGGGCAACAGATCATGTACCAGCTTCCGGTATCCGCCACCAAAAGGCTCCCATCCGCATCTTCGATCAGGTCGGTGGGATGAAAGTCGCTTTGGTCGCTCTCCAGCAGCACGCTCATCTGAGCCGAATAAGTCGATCCGTCACGGGACAGCCGGTGCCGGGATATTCGGCGCAGGTTGAAATCGGCGCAGAGCAGATCGCCCCTCATTCCGAGCGCCTTGCCTTGAGGCATAACGATTCCGGAAGATGCGGAGGGGCCCATCTGCGAAAGGACGGGCAACAGGCCACCCGAACTTGGGTGAGGGGAAAGAACACGGTCGTTGCGCTTGCCATAGGTTCCCCCGTACACCGCGTGCAGGATACCATCGCGCCTGCCGGGCTTCGACAAATCAAAGAAGGTACCGCTTAAAAAACGTTCCCCTGATTCGCTGAATGCGAGCCCTACGGGGTTGTTCATCCCACCGGTGATGACCACTTCGAGTTGAGTGCCATCGGGCCGGGCTCGATAGATATGAGCGGCGCTCGATTTGAAGGTCTTCCCGTTGCCCAGCACGTGGCTTTGCGGAGCAAAGGCTCCTTTGCACCAATAGAAAAGTCCGTCCGGACCAAGGTAGGGCCCGTGCAAATCATTCCCGCACCCCTCGATGGAACCGCCGTCGAACCAAACGGTCCGCTCATCCGAAACGTGGTCGCCATCCGTGTCGGTGAACTTCCAAATATGCGGGGGCGCTCCGACGTAGACGGAACCTTCATAAACCAGGATGCCTTCCGGAAAAGGCAGGCGCTCCGCAAAGACGGTTGAGTCATCGAAGGTGCCATCGCCATCCCGGTCGACCAAGCGCAAGACCCGGTGGCTCGGGTTCTTGAGTTGCTTGGGGGCCTTGTCCGTGTTCCCCGAGCTATCCGTGACGTAGAGCGATCCATCGATGTCGAAATACATGTGGATGGGACGCTTCACCAAGGGAGGGGCGGCAACCTGCTTCAAGGCATAGCCATCGGGAAGCGTAAAGGTATGCGGGGGAAACTTGACCTTCTCCACGCCATGGGCGGAAGCAAAGGCTGAAAGGAGGAAAACCTGAAGCAGGAATTGAAACGGTCGGGCCGGAATCATTGGATCCCCTTACTCAAGGACATGGATGGTGTTGTCAATTCTTCCCTTCGTGGAATGCCCATCGGCAAACTTGAGGTCGTAATCGATCTGCATCATGTGGACGGGCTTGAGGTTTGGAATATGGAGGGCAACGGTCTTGCCATCGTCTGACAATTGAACTTTTTGAATCTTCAGATCATCGACCGGAATCTCGGGCGAACCATAAGCATGTGACCATTTCAAGTTCCAAGCTCCCAACTTGTACTTCGTCAGGTCCGAAGCTTCGGGCTTGCTCAGTTTTTCATGAAAGCCGATCTCGATGAGGTCTTTTTTTACTTGGAGTGACTTGGGCATGTAAACGGGCTTGCCCGTGTAACGGATCCGGTCCAACCCCCCGTTGCTCCTGGCATTGGTTTGCCAACCCTTAAGGCCAGAAGCGTAGAGCTGTCCGTCCCTCTTGTTAATCCGGGCACGCATGGCGCTACTGCTCAAGGGAACGTTCAAGCGGGTCACTCCACCCTGAACCTGACCGTTCTTTTCTTCCTTGAGCACGAGGTACATCTTGCTTTGCCCATACGAGAGGTGGAGCAACTGATCCTTGAGCGGCCCCCAGCGGTCACTAGTGACCCAAGCTTGTCCGCCTCCGGAATTATCAATACCCCGGCGCTTGCTCATCCATACGAGGGGCTTGGGAGTTTCCTCCGGGTCGAGATGACGGGCTTGCTTCCCTTCGACGGAACTTGTCTTGAGCTTGTCCTTGTGCTCGTAGGCGTCCACCACGCCGTGAAACTGGCCGGGCTTGACCCAGTGCAAAGGAGCTGTCGGAACGAAGGTTCCTTCGTTGTCACCACAGGTAACCTGTCCGTCCGGCCCCACTCCGATCCCATTGGGAGCGCGAAATCCACTGGCATGATGGGTCAGGCGCTTGCCATCCTTGCTTACCCGCAAGATCGCCCCATGGTGGTTGCCCATTCTCTCGAATCCGCGACCACCCGCCCGGACCGGACATCCCATGCTGAAGTAGAAATCTCCATCGGGACCCGTTTGCAAATCAAAGCAGAAGGCATGAAAGCCCTCGGTCAATTCCCAGTCGTTGTTGAAGTTTTCCAGAAAATCCGCTTCTCCGTCCTGGTTATAATCATGGAAGCGGGTGACTTGGTTGTCCCCCACCGTGTAAATCATACCATCCGAAATAGCCAGACCGAGCGGTTCGTGCAAACCGGTGGCAAACCGTTTCCAGCGAACGTTCTCCAGTTTTTCATCGATGCCCGAAACAATCCACACGTCTCCGTCCCAGGTGCAAACCGCCGCCGTCTTGCCATCTTCGAAAAAATCAAAGCCACCTATGCGCATGCGTGATTCAAACGGGTTTCCAAAGGGGACCCCTATGCGATCCACTACGTAAGCCCGATCTTCTTTCTCCGCCAATTTGCTCTTCACGGCAATGGGTTCTCCCCACTGGGCCGGACCACCACGGGTCAGGGCACTCAAGTTCTCCGCTTTGCCGGCAGCGGCTTTGACTGCAGGTTGATAGGCGGGATCGCCGTCCCACATGGCCAACTTGATCCGATGCTTGCCGGCGGGGATCTTGAGCAGGGCCAATCCTTGCTCGAAGACTAACCGGGTACTCTTCGGACCGCTGGTTACGAAAAAGTTGCAGCGCATGCCCTTGTTTGCCACGACCAAGGTACGGTCTTTTTGCTGCCCCGAGCCTCCTTCGGCAAGAACCAGAACGGAAGAGTCGGGGTTGTCGGTTTCCAAGCTTCGGGTAATGGCCGAGAGTCCGTTTTCCTCAATCATGCCCGGCATGTCGAGCACGCTGCCCTTCCCCACGGAATAGGAAAAAATGGCCCGGCCATCGTGAACGTAGTGCCCTTTGAAATGGGCCCAATCCTTGGGCAGATGTCCCAAGGGCGGAAATTTCTCGAATTTGGAAGGGCGGGGGTCCGTCAGGCTTCCATCTTTCGCCCACCCTGGACGTATCCCCGTTTGAAAAAGATTACCCCTCATCTTGGTCACGGCTGTCTTTCCATGGGCCCCTCCGTAGGGCATCCCGTTCGGAGACAAACTGTCGGGGTCAAACCAGCCCATCGTATAAGCCATGGTATCGCTATCGAATACGACGGTTGCCTTACGGTCTTTTCCCAGAGGAACCAAATGCGCTCGAGAGACAATGTAACGGACCTCCTTGCGGGATTTGCGGATATCCTCCTGCAGGGCACGGGCACGGTTTGACAATTCGTGGAACTGGCCGACGTCTTTCCTGATAAGTTCGACCTCCGAAATTTGCATGGGAATCTTTCCTTTCCCGGACAGGGTAGGAAAAGTCAGTTTGTATTTGGAGTAGGCTTTGTCGTTTTCGAAAGATATGCCTTTGGCTTGGTTCCGGGCCTTGAAAGGAGGGATGTCTGCTTTGGCAATTTCAGTGAACTTCGTGCCGTCGTTCGAGCCGGAAAGAACGAAGCTACGGGGGTCCCTTTCCGGAGAATCGTTACCCGAGGTAAGGCTTATTCCCGAAACGACTCCTTTGGCCGTATCCAGGATCAGTCCACTACCCTCTCCGTCAAAGTTCAGGTACTTGCTGTTGGGGTTATTATCGATCGCCCGTTTGGGTTGTTCCTTTGCGGGAGAATTGCCGGAGGTGCCGATCACCTTGTCCGAAGGCTTGGACAGGTCCGCGCTTTGCAAGTGAGTCATTTGCTCCAAGGTCAAACCTTCGAGCTCCTTGGCTCCGGATTTTCTGACTTCCGAAAGAAGCTTCCTCTCCCGTGCATAAAGAGCCTTGACCTCGGCCGAAGCACTTTGACCCGGGGGCCATGAGGCGACGGCTTCCGTCTCGATTCCAGTGGAGACGATGGGTCCGTACCTTTCGGTAAAGAAGCCTTTTTTTGAAACCACCTTAGATGGTTTTTTCTCCTCGAATCCTGTAGCCATCTCGATCACCAAGCTCGTAATCTTGCGGATCTCGGAATCCGTGAGATCCAAATGTCCGCCACGCGGAGGCATCTTGACCAAGGACTTGGAATCCGCCGGGCTCCCTTGGGTAATGAATTTGACGATTGGATCCGCTACCCCCTTCTTGACCAACTCCGACGTCATCAGGCTCGGGAAGACTCCTCCCACTCCGTTCAGGTCGGGCCCATGACAAGGGGCGCACCGTTGGAGCAAGAGAGGAGAAACCTCGGCAGCTTGGACTGAGGTGAATGAAAGGAATGGCGCAAGCAAGGGGAAAAGGAATGGCTTGGCCAAAGTGGAGAGACGGGCTTGGGTCATGGAAGAGCTTGGGTGTTGTTACCCTTCATATTGAAAGGGAAACGGATCATCCGCAATCAATTAGGACCGTCCGAACGCGAAAGATTGCGGGAAGACTCCATGCCCTTCGGTTGAAGGAACCGATCAAATATCTTCTTGTCCCGATCGACACCTTGGGAGACCATGCCGTTCACTGCCAAAAATATGAAATTCATCCTTACCTTACTCCTTTCCAGCCTCTTGCTGTCGGTTTCGACGGGCAAAGACAAGAAGATCCTCTTTCTTGGCAACAGCTACACCGCCCAAAGCGCCAATTTCATCAAAGAGGTCTTCAAACGGGAAGGAGGCTCGTACGAGTTGCGCTTCGGAACCCCCGGGGGGAAAGATCTGCATTTTCATCTCACCAACCCGACAAGCCAAAAAGCTCTCCAGTCGGCCAAATGGGATTTCGTCGTGATCCAGGACCAAAGCCAAAAGCCCGGACTGGGAGGACAATACACCCAAGGCTTTCATACTGCGGCGAAGGGACTTTGCTCAGCCATAAGGAAACAAGGAGCGAAACCTTGCTTCTTCATGACTTGGGGCAGGCGGGATGGGGACAAGCGCAATACGCACGTCTATCCGGACTTCATCACGATGCATGGGAAAATCAGCGAGGCATACCAGAAGGCGGGTCGGGAAAACGGCTCCCTGGTTGCTCCGGTCGGTCAGGCCTTTTCCATTATTCACAGTCAGGACAAAGCCTTGTTCCGGAAACTTTATAAGAATGACGGGAGCCACCCTTCGGCCGAGGGCGGCTATTTGGCCGCCTGCGTTTTGTGGGGAACCCTCTCGGGCAAGGATCCCAGTTCGATCCGCTGGAACGGATCCTTGAACTCGCGACATGCCAAGGTTCTGCGTGCAGCGGCAGCAAAAGCGCTGATGAAAAAGTAAGTGCTAAGGCCGTCTTCTCGGTGGCCCGGGAGGCCGGCCATGGGCATGCGGAGGTCCGCCCCGCAACTTTAATGGCTCGGCCTTGAAATATCTTGGGATCACCGGCCAATTAGCGGTAAGAAAATAGGCGTAGGTTCCTTTCGGAAACTCTTTGGTCACGGTGAACCGACCATTGCATTGGTCCAAGTCCCCCGATCCTTTGACGTATTCGTAGTCTTTGCTGAAGGTTCCGTCGTATTTGCCTCCCGGTCCTTTGGGTTGCGCCGGTCGGTTTCCCTTTTTCAAGCGGTAACTGCTTCTCAGTTCCTTGATGGCGGATTTCGAATCCCTGACATCCGCATAGCCGTACAGGGCATAGATGGGGAAACCATCCATCGCATAACCGATTAAGGGGGAATGCTTCTTCTCGGTCACTTCAAGCTGCCTGAGCAAGCCCATGGGCAAACCATGATAGTGATAGGCGCCACTGGGTTGAACGTGGGCGTTGTTTTCGTCGACCCCTAACGGAACCGCCCCGCTCAGGGCTTCGTAATTCCAGTCGGATTGCCGATTGCCCATGAAGAACTCCGCGGTTCCCGGATCGAAAAGCACACCGTTGAGAGCAATGCCGAATGGGGTGTTAGGCGGACCCCGTCCCGTATCGTTATGCAAGGAAACGGGGGCTTTTGCGGGCTTTTGGTTAGCGGGAATGGAGAACCCATAAGCCTGTTGACCAATGGTATGAGGGTTTCCGCGGTTGGGGAAGCGCCCGACCTTATGTTCGGGGATTCCGTTTGCCGTGACCTTGATTTGCTTACGGCTCTGCTCAAATGACTGCTTGCTCTGAAGACTCAAGGTTTGGGTTGCGGGAACGGGCGACCAGGTCCTTTTTTGGGTAACCGAATGCTTCCTCATTGGAGGCCTGCCCGGACGGGGTTGGGAAAGAAGAAGCGTTCCGGAAAAAAAGAACAACATGGCTATGGGAAAGAGTCGAATAAGGCTCCGGTGTCTCAATAGGTTCATAGTAAGCTGATTTCAGTAAGGTGATATGCCCTTGGCAACTGGAATCTCAAGTGAAAGGACCACGATATTAATTTAAAAAGTCCTAAACTTTTAGCTTTTTGATATTTGAATTGTGATTTATATATCAAAACATGAATTCCTTAGCAGAGCAGAAATACAACGTGCCCGGCTTGGACAGAGCCCTTACGATCATCGAGTTACTCAACGAAAACCCAAGCGGACTTTCGGTGAACGAAATTGCGGCTTCGCTCAATTTTCCAGTTAATAGCGTGTATCGGATCATGTCCACGCTTGAGCGTAGAAACTACGTCGTCAAGCGCGTTGGCGCAGCGGGCTACGTGCTTTCCGAGAAGCTGCTTGGCCTGGCCACCCCGGTTGTTGGGGATCCTTCCTTTATCGAGAATGCCATTCCGCACATGAGAGCTCTTCGCGACCTCACCAAGGAAAGCACCCTTGCTGGGGTTATGCTTGAAAACGAGGGCGTCGTCTTGGAGCAAGTGGAAGGGGTGCACAACTTTAGCTTTAGCGTTAAGCCCGGCTTGCGTTTTCCTCTCCACACCGCAGCCCCGGGAAAAGCGTTCCTTTCCCATTTGGGGGTGGAACTCCGGGAAAAAATCGTAAGCGGACTGAAACTCAAGAAATTCACCGATAACACCCTTACGTCATCACAAGATCTTCTTAAGGAATTAAATGAAGCTGCCAAGCTTGGCTATGCGGTTGACCGGGAAGAAGAGATGGAAGGTCAGGTTTGTGTTGGCGCAGCCGTTCTCAACCGAAGCGCCGAACTTGCGGGGGCCATTTGGATCGTTGCACCCTCCAACCGTCTGCCCGAATCCGAAATTTCCCGAGCTGGGTTGCAGGTGAAGGAAGCGGCGGAAAAAATCTCTTCCAGCCTTGGTCATGTTTTGCTTCAAGTCGCTTAGTCCTTATTATATCATACAAAATCCCATTTAAATAATGAAATCCCATTTCACCGGCCCTTTTTTATCATTGGTCCTTGTGCCCTTGTTTTCTTTTGCCCAAAAGGAAATCGGCAAAGAGGACCTTGCTTTCTGGAAAGATGAGGTCAAGCCGCTCCTTCAGGAAAGCTGTTGGAAATGCCATGGCGCAGAAAAGAAAATCAGAGGCGATCTGGTCTTGACCACTCGGCAAGGGATTTTGGACGGTGGAGAAATTGGACCCGCGATCGATCTGGAAAAGCCTGATGCAAGTCTGCTCCTGCAAATGATCTCTTACAAGGACGAGAACCACGAAATGCCCCCGAAGGGTAAACTGTCGGATGAACAGATAGCCACCCTTGAAAGTTGGGTAAAGCGCGGTTTGCCTTTTCACCCGGAAGATGAAGTCATTTTCCACCACGAAAAGAACGAAAACTTCAGCAATACGGTAGTGAACGAGCGGACCAAGGCGCACTGGGCCTACGTCAAGCCTGTCGACCACTCCCCTCCCTCAGGCACCGGAGCCAAACACCCCATCGATGCTTTTATACTAGACAAGCTAAACAAGTCAGGACTGCCTGTTAATCCGCCAGCCAACCCTGCAGCGCTTCTTAGAAGATCCCATTTTGACTTGGTTGGATTGCCACCGGAAATTGATCAAGTCGACGCTTTTCTCAAAGATAACTCTCCAGAAGCGTTCGAGCAAACGATCGATCGTTTGCTCGCTTCCCCTCAATACGGGGAAAAGTGGGGTCGCCATTGGTTGGATTTAGTCCGCTACGCTGAAACCAACGGCTATGAACGTGATAGCGACAAGCCCATGGCATGGCGATACCGTGATTACGTGATACGAGCATTTAATGAGAACAAGCCCTACGATCGTTTCGTACAGGAACAATTGGCGGGTGATGAATTGCCGGAGGCAGATGCGGATGCCATAACTGCTACCGGCTTTCAGCGCTTGGGCATATGGGACGACGAGCCTGCAGACAGGGAACTTGCCCGATATGATTACCTCGACGACATACTGCGGACTTCAGGAGATATATTTTTGGCTATGTCTATCGGCTGCGCCCGTTGCCATGATCACAAGATCGACCCGATACCTACTAAGGATTATTATTCCATGCTCTCTTTCTTCGCCAATGTCTCGCCCCATGGCAAAGGGGGCGCCAATTTGGTTAAAGTTCAGGGTGCAAAAGGAAATTCTCAATTCTCAAACCAATTCGAAAAATGGTCCCGTAGGGAAAAAGACTTGAAGCGTCAAATCGATAACTTTGAAAGTAAATTTCTGGTTAAGTTTGAGGAAGATCTTTTGTTGGAAAAGTCATCTAAGATAAGAAACAAGCCGGTCGTCTTGGTTTCCGATGCGAGGGCTGGAACTTCGACTTGGAGTTTTTCTACGGAAAAGCCCACGGATGATTGGTTTGAGGTGGGATTTGATCATTCAAAATGGAATTTGGGCAATGGAGGGTTTGGACGAGAGGGGACTCCCGGATCCAAGGTCAACACCAAGTGGCATACGCCGGACATCTGGCTAAGGAAAAACTTCCGTTTGGCCGCCATCCCCAAAACCTTGCGCGTCACCATCCACCATGACGAGGACGTCCAAGTGTACCTGAACGGCAAACTCATACTCGAAAGAAAGGGGCATGTTTCCAAATATGAGACCCACGACGTCTCGAAAGAAGCCGCCGACGTTTTGCAAACGGGCAAAAACGTGATCGCAATTCATTGCCAACAGACCTCCGGCGGGCAGTATGTTGACTTGGGATTGGATAGTTTCGATGAAGCGGTTGATCTCGCCGCCCTCATCCGAAAGCATGCCAAAAGCCTCATGGGAGACGGAGCATACAACAACTACAAAGCCCGATCACGCGACTTGCAGAGACATTTGCCCACGAGGCCTAAGGAGAACGAATTCGAAGTGATGGCAGTAGGGGAACGGGGCAATAATATAATCCGCATTCTCCAGCGGGGAAACCCTGTCCTAAAAGGTGACGAAGTAAGCCCCGCGTTTCCTTCGGTTTTGACTTCGCAAGCCGCTGTCATTCCTGCAGATTACAAAACCGATAAATCCTCAGGAAGAAGACGGGCCTTGGCCGAGTGGATTACATCAAAGGAAAACCCTGCCACCGCGCGGGTGATGGTCAACCGGATCTGGCAGCATCATTTTGGCCGTGGGATCGTACGCAGTACCAGTGACTTTGGATTCCAAGGGAATCTTCCAACCCACCCCAAGCTTCTGGATTGGTTAGCCGTTCGATTCATGGAGTCAGACTGGAACATAAAAGCCATGCACAAGCTTATCATGACCTCGCAAGCCTATCAGCGTTCCTCCGATCCATCTGACGAGTGCTTCGAGAAGGACCCTTTGAACGACCTTCTGTGGAGGTTTGACATGAGAAGACTGGGAGCCGAGGAAGTGAGAGATTCGGTGCTTGCCGCCAAGGGAACGATCAACCTTCAAATCGGCGGGCCCAGCGTAACCCCACCGCTTCCCGACGTTATTTTGGCCACTGCATCCAGAAAGGGCGCAGGTTGGGGTGGTTCAACTCCCGAGCAAGCAAACCGCAGGAGCGTTTACGTGAAGGTCAAAAGATCGATGCAAATGCCAATCCTGATCAACCACGACATGGCGGATACCGACTCCACCTGCCCAGTGCGCTTCAGTACAACTGTGCCAACTCAGGCTCTCAATATGCTGAACGGAAAGTTCATGAACGACTCGGCGAAAACGTTTGCCGAAAGAATCCGCAAGGAAGCGGGAGAAGACCCTGCCAAACAAATCGCGCATGGACTTAAGCTGATCTTGTCACGAACACCATCCTCCGAGGAGATCAAAGGCGCTATCAATATGCTCGAGGACATCAAGACGTCCGCCAAGCTCTCCGATAAAGATGCCCTCGACCGTTTCGCTTTGCTGGCGCTCAACCTCAACGAATTCCTTTACCTCGACTAATCGAACCTGAAAGTCTCGACATGAACAAACCACAGAACACATTTTGTAATCAAATTCACCGAAGAGAATTCCTGCGTGATCTAGGAGGAGGCTTTGCCGCCCTCGGATTGACCAGCATGCTCGCCCAAGATGGGTTTTTCTCAAGCAAGGCAATGGCTAAGGAACTGCCTAAGTTCGTTAACCCACTTGCACCAAAGAACCCTCCCCTCCCCGGCAAAGCGAAGTCCGTAATCTTTCTTTTCATGTACGGAGGGCCAAGCCACGTCGACACCTTCGATCACAAGCCAAACCTCTATCCCCTTGACGGGAAGACTATCGACGTAAAAACCTTCGGGCGCGGAGGAAAGCGCAACAAAAGTCGTGTCGTTGGCCCCAAGTGGGATTTCAAACCTTACGGGGAATGCGGAAAGATGGTTTCCGACTTGTTCCCGCACGTCGGTTCCTGTGTCGACGACATCGCCTTCCTTCACTCCATGACAGCCGAGTCTCCCATTCATGGATCGGCCATGCTCATGATGAATGCAGGTAATTTGCTCTCTGGTCATCCGTCACTTGGTTCTTGGGTCAATTACGGACTGGGAAGCGTAAATGAAAATCTGCCCGGTTACGTCGTCATGTTGGACAAGACCGGAGGACCGATAAGCGGAGCAAAAAACTGGTCAAGCGGATACATGCCTGCGAGTTATCAAGGAACCGTTTTACGTTCTCAAGGTACGCCTATTTTGGATTTGGAAAATGCGCATGGCATGAAGCGCCCCGATCAACGCACTCTGCTCAATCATCTCAGGACGATGAACGAAGGGCATCTCTCAACCCGCTACGACAATACGAATTTGGCCGCCCGAATCGCATCTTATGAGCTCGCCTACAAAATGCAGGCATCCGCCCCCGAGGCAGTAGATATCGACCAGGAACCCGAACATGTCAAAAGCCTGTACGGAATAGACGGTTCGAAAACCGAGGATTTCGGCAGAAAATGCCTCCTGGCCCGTCGTATGGTAGAACGCGGTGTGCGCTTCATCCAAGTTTACTCCGGGGGAAACCACAACGATGCCAACTGGGATGCTCACGGCGATCTGGTCAAGAACCACACTTACCATGCGGGTAATACCGACAAACCGATTGCGGGCTTGCTCAAGGACCTCAAACAACGAGGCCTGCTCGATGAAACCCTTGTTGTCTGGGGTGGTGAATTCGGACGTCAACCTACTGCCGAATATGCCAAAGGAACTGGGCGGGATCACAATTCCTACGGGTTCACCATGTGGATGGCCGGAGGAGGGATCAAAGGCGGCATAAGCGTTGGAGAAACCGACGAACTGGGTAGTCAAGCCGTGGTTGACCGTTTCCACGTTCGTCGATTGCACGCCACCATCCTGCGACTCCTCGGCTTGGATCCAAACGATCTGACCTATTTCCACGGAGGCCTGGATAAAAGCCTTGTCGGGGTGGAAGGGGCTGAACCGATCGATCAGGTAATCGCTTAGTTTTTCTACGCGCAGGACAAGGGGTTTCCTCACAGATACCCGTTGCCATAGAGTCGCCCTTGGGCTAGGCTCTTTTTCGGATGAGGAATATGAAACCCTTGCTTTTGGATAGCCCTTGGGATGATTGGGAGCTGGAAGGCGCCCCCGCCTATCGAGTGGAGCAAATACGCGACTGGATTTTCGAAAAAGGAATTCTGGATTGGGAAGAGATGTCAAACTTACCCCGTTCGCTACGGGATGAGCTGGCTAAAATTTGGGATACCATACCCATGGAACAGGTCCGCATACAGGGTTCGGCGGATACCACCCAAAAATTTCTTTGGCGGTTACGTGACGAACAGTTGATCGAAGGTGTTCTTATCCCCGCCACAACAGGCACGAAAGGAGTCCGTTCCTCACGCTTGACCCTATGCGTTTCGACACAGGTTGGATGCGCTTTGGGTTGCAAGTTCTGCGCAAGCGGTCTGGACGGTCTCAAGCGAAACCTATCGACTGGCGAAATCATTGGTCAAATCCTCTTGGCCCGGAAGGAGGCGGGGCGAAGAATCGACAACCTTGTTTTCATGGGGATGGGCGAGCCACTGGCCAACCTGCGGTCAGTGCGACCGGCTCTTGATCAGATTCTTTCACCCAAGGGGTTGGGCATAGGGGCCAGGCACATCACTCTCTCGACGAGCGGATTGGTCCCGAAGATTCTCGAGCTTGCCAAGTATCCGGCCCAAGTCAGACTGGCTATCTCCCTGCATGGCGGAGACAACCAGACACGGGAGAGGATCATGCCTATTAACCGGACCTATCCGATCGAGCAACTACTGGAGGCTTGCGAGAGATTTATCGAAGAACGAAAGAAAATGATCACCCTCGAGTACATCCTCATCGAGGGCATCAACGACGATTTGGCTCAAGCTGAACTTCTTGCCAATCATGCCCGCCGGTTGAACGCAAAGGTCAACCTGATCCCTTACAACCAAGTCGAAGGACTGGAGTGGAAAAGACCGGAACTTTCACAGATCCGGGCATTTCATAAAAAAGTGGAAGAAGGAAACGCTCCGCGGGTGACCTTGCGCATGGAAAAAGGACACGACATCGATGCTGCTTGCGGACAGTTGAGGCTTAGAGAAAGTTCGGTCGATGCTTGCTGAAAAACAATACCTCTCTCGGCTGCAAACCTAAGATGTCAGATCAAAGTTTCTTGATCTTGAGATTTCGAATGACTCCGGTCGTGGCGTAGGTACAAATTCCAAAAGGCACGGACATCTCTATTTCCCCAAAGCGCATGCTGACCTTTCGGCCTTCGACGTCAGTATCGATGACCATTTTGTCATTCAGCCAAACCTGAAGTTTCGCTTCCGTTACGCGCAAACGGACGTCGTACCATTTGCCATCCTCGAAAACATACGCGTCTCCGGTATCGTTTTCGGATGCGTCAAAGTCGTCGAGGCTTGAAATACCGATCAACGATCCGCCCCAACCTCCCAGTACCAAGGTGGCATGAGATTCCTTGAAAGGGAACGTGAGCCCGCAAAAGAAGTCACTACCCATCGTGCGTTTGGCCTGGAGGGATACCTCGTAATTCATCTTGGGCAGTTCGGTTTTGCCCTTCCAATGGACTCCGCTTAATTCCGCGCCCATTTCCAAAACGAGGCTTCCGTTCTCGTCGATGAGCACTTCACCCTTTCCGGCAAAATCCGTTCTTTCCCAATTATCAAGACTAGTCCCGTCAAACAGGACGATATCCCGGTTGCATCCGGACATG
This sequence comes from Verrucomicrobiota bacterium, assembly GCA_028343845.1. Lineage (GTDB taxonomy): Bacteria > Verrucomicrobiota > Verrucomicrobiia > Opitutales > Seribacteraceae > Seribacter. Next base: position 41,586 of record JAOLZO010000017.1, read on the forward strand.
AATAATAGCGCTACGCCAATCGTTAAGGGAAAGATTAAGGGTTTCATAAAGTTCATCATGATTTCCAATCGTCTAGGCGGGAAATGATTTCGGCAAGTACTAAGTGCCCGGGGTTAACAACGTTTACTTGAAAGCCTTGCTCGCCACCCTCAAGCGCTTCCAGGGTTTCATATTGGCTGGTCAAGAGTCCGGGGTCGAAAAAATGCCCTGTCCGCTCCTTGATTCGAGGTTCAATTACTTCCCGAGGAGCATGCAGGTGGACGAAGACAAGATCGGCTCCCTTCGAGCCAAGAAGCTCGCGGTAGCTTCTCTTTAGAGCCGAACAACTTATGATCAGAGGGTGAGTCCTGTCGCATGCAAGTTCTGCCAATTTTTTCAACCAACCCATACGGTCGCCGTCATCCAAGGGAATGCCAGCTCCCATTTTTTTCTTGTTTTCCGAAGTATGGAATTCGTCACCCTCGACGAATTCCATATTCAATTCCCTGGCCAGTGCTTCTCCAATGAAAGATTTTCCGCAACCGGATACCCCCATAAGCACGATACTGCGGACACCCTCCATTTCGTCACCCTTGGAAGAAAAGCTTAAAGGGCGGCCTTTTCAATCACTTCGACTTCGTAACCCTCGGGCGCATCCACAAATGCAAAGACGGAACCAGACGAACTCTTGGTGGGACCATCACTAAAAGAATAACCGACCTGCTGAAGGTGCTGGGCAAATGCCTCCATACTCTCGACCTCAAAAGCTAGGTGCATCAGGTCTTCCTGCACCTGTACGGAGCCAGAGCCTGGATAGTAGGTAATTTCGATTTCCTCCTCACTGTTGGGCACGGCAAGAAAAACGAGTTTAGAACCACGGGGAGATTCATGCCTGCGCGAGACCTCCAAACCAAAAACTTTCTCGTAAAATGCTACGGTCTTATCCAAGTCGTCCACACGCATACGGGTGTGCAAAAACTTGGAAACTACGGGAGCCATTAGTGAAGAAACCTTATTGAAAGGCAAAGGTGACCTTTTGCACACCGGCTTCCGAGCATGCATTAAGAACACTGATCGACGCCTGATGCTCAGCAATTCCCGAGGATTCGATCTGTACCTTCAATTCGGCCTCCGCCTTTGTCTTAGCTCCGGAACTGATCAACTGATCCCTCATGCCCTTTTGTTGCTTTAGGTTGCCGACCAAATCAGGCATCTCGTAGTCCAACCCGTCTTCTATTTCCGATCCGTTGAGGTAAACTTCCCCTTCGTCACCGATGCGCACTTTTACCATTTCCATTGGATTGACGTCACTGCTTTGCGGTTTGCCCGGCAATTGGATGGAAAGCTCGGCTTCGGGCTGTTTGAGCATGGTCGTAACCATAAAATAGATGAGCAACAAAAAGGTAACGTCAATCATGGGTGTAAGGTCGACCGTATCCTCGTCTGACAAAATTTTCTTGAGTGTTTCCATAGTTCCTTGACCTTATGCCCTCAGGATGGTGGGCCCGTTGCTACCTGCCAAGTACCGAAGATCACGTCAGCCATCCCGGCATTACCAATTTCCCTCATAACGTCCTGCACAACGGCATGAGTAACCTTCGGATGAACCCGAAGAAAAACTTTCCATTCGGGATTTTTTTGCACAACCGTGGGAATTTGCGAGATATCAATCTCCGCTTCTCCCCAGTAGAACTTTTGCCCTTCGGGGGTCTCGTCGATACTTATGATGGTCCTCGGAGGGGGCTGTTCCTTTACCGCCGAATTACTTGCCACGGCCATTGCGGAAAGTTCGACATACTGTTCGGACATTCTCTGGGCCACGACCATGAAGAAAACAATGAGAAGGAAAACAACGTCAATCATCGGAGTAAGGTCCGGCGCATCGTTTGTCTCCGGTGGCTTAAAACCTTTCATTTTCCTAAAAGTCCAATCGGAAAAAGCTTAATGAATCCGATTCGATCAAGCAGGAGGCATCGGAGGAGCACCAGGTGCAGGAATTCCTGAGTCTCCGGCTTCTTCCTCGTAATATTCCTCTCCTCCACCTTCTCCGTCAAATCCTCCACGGGCAGCGCGGACAAGGGTAAAGACCATTTCACCGGCAACCCGGTTGACGTCCGCCACGATGGTTCCGAACTTGGTCTTGTAAATGAAATACGCGATAAGAGTTGGGATGGCCACGACTAGCCCCGATGCTGTCGTCCAAAGGGCGCTACCGATGTTACCGGCCATCTTCTGACTCGACTCTCCCCCCATTCCGGAATCCTGAAGAACCGTAAAAGCTCCGATCATACCTACGACCGTTCCAAGCAGACCGATCATCGGGGCAATCGAGCCAATGGTGTTAAGCAAATTAATCCAGGTAAAGGGTTTGGCTAGTTCTAGACCCGAAGTCTCCTCCAAGCCCTTTTCAATGGATTCGATATCCAATTCGTCATCCTGAATACGGACAAGTCCGCCTTTGAGGACTGCGGTTACGGGTAGCTTGTACTGTTCGCACAGGGCAATGGCGCCATCGATGTTGAGTTGTTGCAGTTCCTGCATGATAGGTTCCACTACGTCCGGCTTTACGAAAGCCCCCTTTCGTATGGCAATACCATTGTAAATAATCAGGGTAATCCCTCCGAGAATCAAAATCGCAAAAGGAATAAGGAACGTCCAGCCCAAGGAGTCCATCAGTTGGGCACCGAAGCTCTTTGTTTGGGCTTGAGCCACAGTGACCAACAAGTCAGGACAAAGCGCGACTAGGGCCAAGGCTGGTGTTAGTAATATTCGGGTGTAACCTTTGTTCATAATGATTTGTTTTTGTTTTCTGCTATGATTGCCAAGTGCGGGATAAGGGTCAACCAAGGATTAAGGGGCAGGCTCATCGCCATCGTCTGTTCCGGCGGGCGGAAGATTGGCTAAACGGCTTTTGCTCTCGGCCTCCCATTTTGTGTCCTTGAAGAACATCGAAACCTGCTTGTATACGTTTCGGGCTGGATCTGTAAGTTCGAGTTTTTCATAAGCGGCGCCGGCCATCATGAGAGACTCGGGTAACCAATCAAGGCCTACCCGAGCCGAAATGATACCCTCGGTCACCTCGAGTACGGACTGCCTGTAATATTCGGCCGCTTGAGCTTCGGAACCTGCGGCTTCAAATCGTCTCGCGTACTGCACGCGGATAAGGGAGCGCACCAATTTGTACAATGAATATTCTCCGGATTGCCTGGAAGGCGGGTTCTCGTCGAGCTTCTTGATCGTCTGCAAGGCGGTGTTAAAATACTTGCTGGCGTATTGGTTGTATCTCTTGTCCCTAGCCGCCGCTGCGGAATATTGCTCGTACAATTTGACGTAACAGTAAACAGGCCAAATTCGCAGAATTTCCTTGTAGGGACTGCCAGGGGATTTCATCACGATAGGAGATAGCCTGGCGTATTCCGAAATCGCATCGGTGTACAATTTTTGCTCACGGAGCGAATCAGCCAACTTCAAATAAGCAGCATGATCTCCGGTATTGTTCCTTATGGTCACCTTTTGCAGAAGGGCGCGGGCAATCTTGGCCGATTTTGGGTTGGCCGCAATCATCTTGCCAGCCAACTCCAAGGATAATTCCGAAAATTCACGGTACCCGAATTCGTCCAATTTGCTCAGTTTCAATCGGGAAAGGATGTAAAACGCCTCCTCAAATTGCTCCATCGCGACGAGAGCCTGAACGTAGGTCAAACAAACGTCGTGTATCTGGAAATACTCTTGGGGGATTTCCAAGTAGAGCAAGAGTTTGTACATGGTGGGGCGAAGCAGGGGTAACAACCTGGGGTCATATTGCTCATCGGAAAGAAGCTGGATGGTCTTGCGTAAATCCGTTGACCATTCGTACTGAAAACGACTGATGTTTTGTTTCTTAAGACCGCGAAGTTCCAATTGGACACTCCCTGCCCCTTCCATCTTGGCATAGATAATGCCCTTCGATCCATCCAATCCCAAAAGACCCATAGGCTTGGGGTTTGGACTGGTACCGTAATAAACCTTTACGGGCAATTGTCCTTGGTGAACCTTGAAATAATCCTTGCTTTGCTGACCATGGGAATAACCCAAAAAGGAAAGAAAAAATACTGGCAAAAGAAGATATTTCATCATTTCAGGAACTTTCTTTGCCAAGCCACGTATTGCTTGTTAACTATACCGATTTGATCCGCTTGACCTGATTGCTCATAGCACCTGATCGCTTGGTCGAATGCCTTGGGGACCCACTCGATTGCGCTAGGAAAGTTCAAGGTTGTTTCAAGGTAAAGAAAAGCGGCTGCTGAATAGTCCTTGAGCGCCAACTTGGATTCTCCCATCATGAATGAGCACCTGGCCCTTACCTCAAGAGGCGCATCCGTATCACCTCTCACCTCGCTAAAGGAAGCGTGTGCTTGTTCGATTGCGGATTGATTGTTCGCTGACTTTCCTACCTGCAACAAGCAATTCCCATTTCTGACACGGGCGTCGTTTGCACTCTCGTGTCCCCAGGAATTATTAAGCGCCTGGGTGTAATGATTGGCCGCCTTGCCGAAGCTTTTCTCCTTTTCATTCGCCTGTCCTATCAAGTAATGGGCGTCAAAAAGGAAAGGTCCACCGGTATCTCCAAAAACGCTGATCAAGCGTTCCATGGCAGCGATTGAATCCTTGGGGGAGATTTTGATAAATTTTTCTGCCATCCATACGAGAACCGAAGGACTGGCTACGGGGAAATCACTCCTTTGCGGGGTGTAAGTTCCTCCGGCGGATGAACCCATGTTTTCCAGGGCGGCACGCATCCTGAGTTCAAGCGCCCGCTGGCCCGACGATTTTGCACTTTCCATCAACTTCGCAAATGCGACCCCTGGAGAAAGGTCCGATGGGAAGTTTGCCCTCAAGCCTTTGTATTTCTTCAAGTAGCCTTTGAATTTGGACGCATAGTCGGGGTTGACGAAAATGGCAGAGCGGAATTTGGTCACCTCGGTATAAATATCCGAGTCCATTCCTTTGTAGGTCGAGGAGAGGAAAGGCAGCAACTTTCTCCGATCCTTAAGAATCTCTTCCACCGTTCCGGAAATCGTTTCTTCAACACCTTTGCGACTTCTTGAAGTAAAGGTTACGGGCTGGGCGGGGGTCTGCAGTTTTTCCAAAAGATCAAGTGTTTTTCCATAAAGATCATCATACTCCTTAAACTTATCGGAATATTTTTTCAGGATACCATCAACCCCGACGTTCATCGGATCATTGCCATACTTCTCGATATCCTTGAAGTACATGGCCAACATCTCGGAAGGGCGGCCTTGTTTCTCGCAGGCAAATCCTATCTTCTCAGTTGCTTGAGATATTTGCGCTCCTTCATTCCCTGTTTGCGCCTCACTGTATTCCCTGAACAAAGTTTCCATATCCTTGTACAAGATCAAAGAGACGATATCGAACGTCTCGGCATAGTCGACGTTCCCATTACCATTCAGATCGGCTTCATCGAAGGACGCTTCCTTGAAAATCGGGGCGTCTGAAAATTCGGTTTTGGTAAGCTCGCCGTTGTTGTCCTTGTCCGGAAAAGAACGCTCTTCCCAACTACTCTTGTCGGAAAGCTCTACCCCTTTGCCTGCAGCGGAGTTGGCATAATAGAATTTCTTGGTGCCTTTGTTGAAAACAAGGCTTCCTCGAGGGTAATAAGTCTCTGCAGAATAATCGATTGCGGACGGCAATATTTCGGCCACCACGCCTTCCGGGTTATCGGCAATCCTTTCAAGCAGACCACCTTCGTTAAAGGTTGCATCGTTAATGAGCCTAAGGGGCACCTGCTCAGACTCCCGAACAAGAGCATAATTTTCCTGAGCCTTCTTGATTTGGGCATAGGTGGGTTGTTCATCCTTTTTAACCACACTGATAGTAAGGTCCCCCAAACTGAGATAGGCCTCTGGCAATCGCGCATCACCTTTGTATTCCGCCACGTACTTTTCAAAAAGACGGATTGCATTGTGGTTGTCGGAAGATCCCTGACAGGCGACTGCCAAACTGAAAAGGGCTTCTTTCTGGCTCGTTTTGCTCGGGTAGTAACTGGCTTTGCCGCCACTCGTCCATTTTGCATTAATGTTCGCCTGACCAGTACTGATTGTCCTTCCCCCACCAACCTTGTCGGAAATCTTCCAAACCGAACCATTGAACCACATGAAAAAGCCCTCGCCGTTTGAGTAGACCTCCGTGTCTCGTCCCTGAGGGTATTTTTCGCCGGTCGATAGGTAAATACCGTTGGGATCAGGAATGACGACCGGTTCAGGTTCGGGTTCGGGCAATTCATCCACAGGGTCGGGGTTTTTAGGTGCATCATCCGCGGCAGCTTGATCCGGATTTGCTTCCGCAGGATCTTCATCTCCGCCACATGAAACGAACAGTAAGCTAACCGCAGTCAGCCACAGGAAGCAAAACCCGCTACTCACTCTCATTGCCATCTCCTTCCAACGGTTGCTCCTCCGGTTGTACATCCAGCACTTGGTTCGGGTCGTCCAGAGGGAGTCCCTTGACATTCACCCCGAGAACGGCCCCAAGCAAAGGTTTCGCTTCCTCGAACTTCCCGACCATAGTCAAGGCAAGGCCACTCATGTAATGCACCGATGGCATTGCAGGACTGTTACGGAATTCCGGGCGGTTGACATAGCCTTTCGCCGGGTTCATGACGCCTTCCTCGAATCCGGCGAATTTTTCCAACATGTCAGCATATCTCTTGGTCTCGAAGTACACGGTGCCCATCAAATTCACGAAATCACGAGCGTACTTCCTGTCTTCTTCGGTAGATCCGGAAGCATGAGCCAGTTCAAGGTAGTCGTCACACAGAGCAAAAAACCTGTCATAGTAGCTCTTGGCCTTGGCAGAAGCTTTCTCCGCCATGTCCCTTTCGGAGGTCGAAACCGCATTTTGCAGGCTTACGGCAAGCTTTCTTTGCGTTTCAGCCTCCAACCGATAGGCATTTGCCATGATAAAGGTAACGTCCGGCCTAAAAGACATCCATTTCTTGTTGGCCAGATACTCCTCACCAAGTTCGATCGATTTCTCCCGGTGCTTGACCGTATTTGCGGAGGCAAAGGCGGCGTAGATGAAATTCTCCACTTGATTATGCTTCGGGAAATCCTTGTACAGCCAGTAGAAGGCCCAAAAAGACTCCCAATCTCTCTTGGTATCCTGGAAGTTGTCGGCCTTTTTCCATCGGAGCGTGGTGGTGAAGGAAGGAGTTTTTTTGGCCATGTCCAACTGACCTTTGGCGTTGGTCAGTTTCATGGCCAAGCCATTCGACTTGTCCTTGAGGATGGATAGCCGCCTTCTGGGCAAAACCTTGGCGTTGAGAGCCAAAAACTGATCGAGTTGAGAAAGCTCGGTCTGCAAGCGCTTCTCCCGGTCGGTATAGTAAACGATGATTTCCTCGGTCGTCATGGTCAGGGAGAAAAAGAGGGAAGCCTCCACATGCCTCTCCTTTGCGGTCAAATCGGCCGCGCCCTTCATGAGGTTAATGTTCAGCCGCAGGTCATACCGGGCCGGGGTATCCATGGATAGGCGGGGAAGAAAAGGGAAGATTTCATCGATTCTTTTTTTCTCAACGAACATCTCGGTCAAGCAGGACACCGCATAAGCAGCCCGGTCCTCGTCCTTGGCCAAGTCTGCATACTTCAAAAGTTCCCTAAAGGAAGGCTCTCCCTTAACCCAATTTTGCTTGATGTGATAACATTGCGCCCGACCGAAATAAAGGCTGAGCAATTCACTCCTCTTCTTAATCTGTTTTTTGTACGGCTTGCCCGGATCAAGCAGGGTTTCGATAACCCGGGCGGCTTCCTCCCACTCATGGAGAGCGCGGAGACAGTCGGTTCTTCTTTGCAAGGCCATGACGGCCTTGGGATCAGTGGGGAATTTTTCTGCGAAAAAACCAAAGGCGCTTGCGGCTTTGCCCAAGAATTTTTGGTTGCCCGTTTTTCCAAAACTCTGAAGATAGCCAATACCCCGGACAAAACCAAACTGCTGGAGTATTTTTGCAACGGCCGGATCCTTTTCGTCCTCAAAGCGAACTTCCAATTCGTCCAAGTAGGGGGAGGCCCCCGCAAAATCATTAGCAGCTATCTTTGCCTGAGCCTCGGAAATCACCTGCCGAAGAGGCATGTCCGACGGGTTTTGGGCGGATGCGTAGTTTACCGCAAAGCAAGCCATGCATAGCAAGAAGGCGGACTTCATAAACTCAAACTTTTGATTGATAGCAGTCAAGGGCAGGTATCGCATAAATAAAAGCCTTTGATCACGACTCCCGCAAGCCTTTTTTCAAAGCCCGCGCTTCGGATGGTCAAGTTGGATTAGGCGTCCACGCAACAGGGACAATCCAAAACCCAATGACCTTCGGAAACCTCCTTGAGTTCCAGCGCAACATCAATGCTTGCCTTGTAGTTGTCGGCCTTTATCCGATGACCGAAGGCGCAACCGGGAGGCGGATCGATCGGAGAAGGCACGTCGCCGGGTATCACAACCTTCTTTCTCTTAACAGTCGGGTCAGGAACCGGAATCGCCGAGATCAAGGCCTTGGTGTAGGCGTGCATGGGGTTTGCATAAAGTTCTTCCGCAGGAGCGATCTCTACGATTTTCCCCAAATACATGACGGCGATCACGTCGGACACGTGCTTCACCACGGCCAAATCATGAGCGATGAACAAATAACTCAACCCCAATTCATTTTGCAAGTCCATGAGCAGGTTGAGCACTTGGCTTTGGACGGAGACATCGAGGGCAGAAACCGGTTCGTCGAGCAAAAGGAGATCAGGATTAAGGGCAAGAGCCCGGGCAATCCCGATGCGTTGGCGCTGACCTCCCGAAAATTCGAAAGGATAACGGGAGGCCGCGCTTGCCGGCAACCCAACCTGTTCAAGCAATTGGGAAACCCGTTCGGCGCGTTGGGCCTTGTCCCCGATCCGGTGGATTTCGAGAGGCTCGCGGACGATCGAGCCGACCGTATGCCTGGAATTGAGGGATTCAGCAGGATCTTGAAAAACCATTTGGGTAACTCGACGATAGGCATTGAGCCCGGATCGATCGGTTTTCAAAATGTCTTTCCCCTGAAATTTGACCGTTCCTGCCGTTGTCTTGACCAAGCGGACGACCGCCTTGGCAAGGGTGGATTTCCCACAACCGGACTCACCGACCAAGCCAAGGGTCTGCCCCTCCTTCAAACTGAGACTAACTCCATCCACAGCCTTGCAAGAACCCACGGCTCGTCGAAATACCCCGCCCCGCACTGGAAAATGAACCCGAAGGTTCTCGATTTCCAAAATGTTTTCGCTTTCATTCATCGCGTACTTGCCAAGCGTTGTCAGGAAATGAGCCCGAAGATCATTAATCTCCAAAATGTTTTCGCTCTCGCTCATGGTTTTGTGCAAACGGGACATGCCTCCACCCAATGATTGGGCGAGATTTCAAGATAAGGGGGTCTCTGCTCCAGCATTTCCGTGGAATGATTCAATCCGCTCCGGGGAGCGAAACGGCAACCGGGCTTAAGTTCGGAAAGGCTGGGAACCATGCCCTCGATCGCGACAAGTTTGGTTTTCGGAACGCCATCGAGACGAGGGATGGAAGAAAGAAGGCCCCGGGTATAGGCATGCCTGGGGTTGGCAAAAAGCTCACCGGTACCGGCTCTCTCGACAATCCTTCCTGCGTACATCACGCACACCTCGTCGCAAGTTTCGGCAATCACCCCGAGATCATGAGTGATAAGCAATACCGAGGATCCTAGGTTTCCTTGAAGTTCATTGAGCAATTCGAGGATTTGCGCCTGCACCGTCACGTCCAGAGCAGTGGTCGGTTCATCTGCGATGATAAGCTTCGGTTTGCACGCCAAGGCCATGGCGATGACCACGCGCTGCCTCATTCCTCCTGACAATTGATGCGGGTATTCCATAACACGCATTTCAGGGGAAGGAATCCCTACTTTATCAAGCATCTCGATCGACTTTTCCCATGCCTGCTTTTTATCAACCTTTTGATGGAGCAGGTAGACTTCACTTAGTTGAGCGCCAATTTTCTTTACTGGATTCAAGGCATTCATCGGCTCCTGAAAGATCATCCCGACCTCATTGCCCCGGACATCCCTCATTTTCTCCGGAGAAAGCTTGAGCAAATCCTCGCCTTGGAAGGTAATGCTCCCGGCAAGAACTTTTCCCATTGGCTTGGGCAACAATCGCATGATCGAAAGCGCCGTCACGCTCTTCCCGCAACCCGACTCGCCGACCAACCCAAGGGTCTCCCCTTGGCCAACTTCCAGATTCACGCCATCCAGAGCCTGAACCTCTCCCTCGTCCACCTCGAAGGCGACCGAAAGATCCCTAATCTCAAGAAGGGCTTCGCTCTGGCTTTCAGTAGTCATTCAACAAAAGTCACGTCCGTCAATTGGCCTTGTACTTCTCATAAACCCGAACCGTTGGCTTTTCGGAAACCGATTCGCCTTCTTCCTTGGCCTTGAGAATTTTCTTCTTTTCAGATTCCTCAATCCAAAAGACCTGAAACTCCTCGTAATCACGGGTTTCCTTGGGTCCCCAGTCCTCGGGAAATTTGATCCAGTTCCAATGCCCCACCCTCATCCAGGGCTTCTTCCATGCCGGAACGTAGACGCCGTGATCATGAATCATAACACTTAGCCGATGAGCCATTTCGGTTATTTTGCCCAAGTCTTCCTCAGGGCGATACAGATCAATCAAGCGATCGATCTCCTTGACCGCCGTTTGGGTGAAATTATTAGTGCTGGTCTTGGTCGTGAGGTTTGGTTTCAGTGAACCGTCAGCCTCGAACTTCGAGTCTCCCTCCTCCTCATAGGCGTTATCGGAATGATAGGGTTCCCAAAAACGGGGAAACAGTTCGACGAAGGAGTTGAATGCGGAAAAGACAACTTGGTGGTTCTTTTCCCCAGCGGTTTTCCAAGCAGCAGTTCGCTCTAAAATCTTTAGCTTAAGCTCAAGCCCTGCCTTCTTGGCCTCCTCCTTGAGCACGACCAGAACGTCTTCGTAATGCTTGTAGCCAGTCATTACTTCGACC